>JBBISF010000007.1:0-64331 GCA_037441425.1 Verrucomicrobiia bacterium | reverse complement strand
ACGACACCAACCCGACCCAACCCGCCCGGTAACATCTTTCAATGATTCAACGGGGAGAGCGGACATCGCATTTTCGATTCACAGTGACGGGTCCGTCCGGTATGTTGATCCACAAGATGAACGTAAGCCGGGGGCCACGGCCACCGAATATTGTTTTCACCATGGCGGACGACCAGCGGTTTGATCTGCTCAACGTGCTCGGGCGAACGCCCTGTCAAACGCTGAGCCTCGATCGGTTTGTAGCCCGCAGGACCTGTTACACACAGGCCCACACCCTAGGTTCGACGCATGGCGCGATGTGCGCCCCGAGCCGGGCGATGCTCCATACCGGTTGGTCGCCCGACCCGCCGGTGATCGACCCGGAACAGGTGCCGTTGCTCGGGGAACTGCTGCGCAGGCAGTTATTCGATCTCGAACAAGATCCATGGGAAACGCGCGACTTGGCGACGGATGCCGGTCATATTCAGACGCGCGCCCGGCTGAATGACCCGCTGAATAACTGAGTATGAAGATTGTTGCCGATCCCAACATCCCGTTCGTCCGCGAAGCCTTCGGTTCGTTGGGCGAAATCACTCTTGTCCCCGGTCGCCAGATGACCGCCGCAGCCGTGCGCGAAGCCGGCATCCTGCTCGTGCGTTCCGTCACCCCGGTCAATGCCGCGTTGTTGGAAGGCAGTCAGGTCAAGTTCGTCGCCACGGCCACCATCGGGTTTGATCACATCGACCGGAAATATCTGGCGGCGCACGACATCGCATTTGCCAGCGCGGCCGGCAGCAACGCCAATTCCGTGGCCGAATACATCATCGCTGCGCTGTTGGAGTTAGCGCACCGGCAGAAGTTCCGGCTCCGTGACAAGACGCTCGGCGTCGTCGGGGTCGGCAACGTCGGCAGCAAGGTCGTCCGGTATGCCGAGGCCTTGGGAATGCGCGTACTTCCCAATGACCCGCCGCGTCAGCGCCGGGAACATCTGCCGAATTTCGTGTCGTTGGATTGCGTTCTCGCGCAAGCCGACATCGTGACCTTGCATGTCCCGCTGACGCGCGAGGGGCCGGACGCGACTCTCCATTTATTCCATCGCGACAATCTCGAACGATTCATCCTGATCAATACTTCGCGGGGCGCGGCGGTGGACAACCCGGCACTGTTAAAAGCGATGGATGGGGATCGCCTTCCCGCCGTTGTTCTTGATGTTTGGGAAAACGAGCCGCGCATCTTTCCGGAACTGCTGGACGTGGTGGACCTCGGCACACCGCACATTGCCGGGTACAGTTTCGACGGCAAGGTCAACGGCACGCGAATGATCTACGAAGCAGCCTGCCGGTTCTTTGAGATTGTGCCGACATGGCGTCCGAAATTGCCACCACCGGCATTGCCGGATTTGGAGTTGTTTGTTATTCCGACCGACGACGATGAGGACGTCCTGCGCCATGTTATCCGCCGGCTCTACGACATTACCGCCGACGACGCGGCGTTGCGGAAGAACGTCCCGCAGTTCGACAAGCTTCGCGCTGAGTATCCGGTGCGGCGGGAGTTCTTTAACACCCGCGTTCAACTCCGGGGTGGCCGCCAGAGTCTGGCTGGGAAACTGGCAGCACTCAGTTTTAAGGTGTGACACACTGGCGCACGTGGCACAGTTAACGAGGGTTTGACGCGCCATTGTCCCAGTGCCTTTAACCACACTTCGTTGTCTTTCAAGCACTTAGACGTATGGCACGGGCATAGCTAACTGGGGCGGCGGAGATTTTCACTCATGGCGAAAGTACTTGGAATCGATTTGGGAACAACCAACTCCTGCATGGCGGTCATGGAGGCCGGCGAACCGGTCGTCATCCCCAACGCGGAAGGCGGACGCACGACGCCATCGGTGGTGGCGTTCACAAAATCCGGCGAGCGCTTGGTGGGACAAGCGGCCAAACGTCAGGCCGTCGTCAACTCCCGCAACACAGTGTATTCGATCAAACGTTTCATGGGCCGCAAGTACGAAGAAGTGGAACAGGAACGCAAACGCGTCCCTTACGAAGTTGTCCGAGCCGATAATGGCGACGCGCATGTGAAAGTCAAAGCGGACGATGAGACGAAAACGTTTTCTCCGCCGGAAATTTCCGCGATGATTCTGGCCAAGATGAAAGCCGACGCGGAAGCGTATCTCGGCGAAAAAATCACCCAAGCGGTCATCACCGTCCCGGCCTATTTCAACAACGCCCAACGCGAAGCCACCAAGGATGCCGGGCGCATTGCCGGTTTGGAAGTTCTCCGCATCATCAACGAACCGACGGCCGCCTCCCTCGCGTATGGCCTCGACAAGAAGAAGGACGAACGCATCGCGGTGTACGATCTCGGCGGCGGCACGTTTGACATCTCGGTGTTGGAAATCGGCGATGGCGTGTTTGAAGTCCTCGCCACCAACGGCGACACGCACCTGGGCGGCGACGACTTCGACGAGCGGATCATGAACTGGATCGCGGAGGAGTTCAAATCCGAGAACGGGATTGATCTGCGCAAGCAGCCGGACGCGCTTCAACGGATCAAGGAAGAATCCGAGAAGGCGAAAATCGCGTTATCCAGCGCGCATGAGTACGAAATCAATTTGCCGTTTATCACCGCGGACGCCAGCGGGCCGAAGCACATCGTCAAGAAGCTCACCCGCGCCAAGCTGGAGCAGTTGTGCGACGAGTTGTTCGAGCGCACCATTCACCCCGTCGAAGACTGTCTGCGGGATGCACAGGTGTCGATGGACAAGGTGCAGGAATTAGTGCTGGTCGGCGGCATGACGCGCATGCCGAAAGTGATCGAGACCGCCCGGAAACTCATCGGCAAAGCGCCGCATCAAGGCGTGAACCCGGATGAAGTTGTGGCGGTTGGCGCGGCGATTCAAGGCGGGGTGCTCACCGGTCAGGTCAAACAAGACATCGTGTTGCTGGATGTGACGCCGTTGACGCTGGGCGTGGAAACGCTCGGCGGCATTCGGACGCCGCTGATCCCGCGCAACACGACTGTGCCCACCCGGAAGAGCGAGATTTTTTCCACCGCGTCGGACAGCCAGCCGAGCGTGGAAATCCACGTATTGCAGGGCGAACGCGAGATGGCGCGCGATTGCAAGTCGCTGGGCCGGTTTCATCTCACGGAAATCCCGCCGGCGCCGCGCGGCGTGCCGCAGATCGAAGTGACGTTTGACATTGATGCCAACGGCATCCTGCACGTCAGCGCCAAGGACCTTGGCACCGGCAAGTCGCAGAAGATTACGATCACCGCGTCGAGCGGGTTGTCCAAGGACGAGATCGAGAAGATGCGCAAGGACGCCGAAGCGCACGCTGAGGAAGACAAGAAGGCCCGCGAGAAGATCGAAGTGCGCAACCGGTGCGACGCCCGCGTGTATGAAACCGAGAAATTGATGACCGAACACAAAGACATCATTTCCGGCGATCAGAAGTCGAAGCTGGAAGCGGCCATCACGAAGGTGAAGGACGCGCTAAAGAGCGACGATCTGGATGCATTGAAGAGCGCCGAGGAGCAGTTGACCGAGGTGTGGCACGCGGCCAGTTCGGAGATTTACGCCAAGGCCCGGGAGAAAAGCAGCACCGGCGGTCCCGCCGGCGGCGCGAAACCGGAAGAACCGAAGGCGGAAAAGAAAGCCACCGGCAAAGAAGGCGATGTCGTGGACGCCGACTTTGAAATGGTGGATGACGATAAGAAGAAGTAACTGTCGCCGTTCCTTGACTAGCCGGGACGGCTCTGAACGTAAAACAACCAAACCCAGAAGGAGCGAAGAGACGCATGAACGTAAAACCATTGGGCGATCGCGTGCTGGTGCAGGCGATCGAACAAGAAGAAGTGAAGAAAGGCGGCATCATTATTCCTGATACCGCCAAAGAGAAACCCCAGGAAGGCAAGATCATTGCCATTGGGACCGGCAAGCGGGACGACAGCGGCAAGCTGATTCCGT
The DNA here is from genome assembly GCA_037441425.1 of Verrucomicrobiia bacterium. Taxonomy (GTDB): domain Bacteria; phylum Verrucomicrobiota; class Verrucomicrobiia; order Palsa-1439; family Palsa-1439; genus JBBISF01. The sequence continues at coordinate 60,388 of JBBISF010000007.1, read as the reverse complement.
TTGAGGTGAAAAAAGGTGACCGCGTGCTGATCAGCAAGTACGGCGGCACGGAAATCAAAGTGGACGGCAAAGACTATCTGATCATGCGCGAGGACGACATCCTCGGCGTGATCGAATAACCCCAGCAACTCAAGAGGAGTGATTCAATCATGGCTGCAAAACAACTGATGTTTAACGAAGACGCCCGCAAAGCATTGCTGCGCGGCGTGGAGAAATTGAGCCGGGCCGTCAAGGTCACGCTCGGTCCGAAGGGCCGCAACGTGGTCCTCGACAAGAAATTCGGTTCGCCGACCATTACCAAGGACGGCGTGACCGTGGCGAAGGAAATCGAACTCGAAGATTCGTGGGAAAACATGGGCGCGCAAATGGTCCGCGAAGTCGCGAGCAAGACCAGCGACGTCGCCGGCGACGGCACGACGACCGCGACCGTGTTGGCCGAGTCGATCTACCGGGAAGGTCTTCGCAACGTGACCGCCGGCGCGAACCCGATGGCGCTCCAACGCGGCATCGGCAAAGCCGTGGAACGCTGCGTCGAGGAACTGCAGAAACTTTCCAAGAAGGTCAAAGACCGCAGCGAGATCATGCAGGTGGCGACCATCTCCGCCAACGGCGACAAGACCATCGGCAGCATCATCGCCGATGCGATGGACAAAGTCGGCAAAGACGGCACGATCACCGTCGAGGAAGCCAAGAGCATTGAAACCACGCTCGACGTGGTCGAAGGCATGCAGTTCGACAAAGGCTACCTCTCGCCGTACTTCGTCACCAGCGCCGAGACGATGGAGTGCGTGCTCGAAGACGCCTACATCCTCAATCACGAAAAGAAAATCAGCAGCCTCAAAGACCTGCTGCCCTTGCTGGAGAAGACCGCCAAGCTCAGCAAGCCCCTGCTGATCATCGCCGAGGAAGTCGAAGGCGAAGCGCTCGCCACCCTCGTTGTCAACAAACTGCGCGGCACGATCCAGATCGCGGCGGTGAAAGCCCCCGGCTTTGGTGATCGCCGCAAAGCGATCTGCGAAGACATCGCGATTCTGACCGGTGGCCGCTTCCTGAGCGAAGACCTCGGTATCAAGCTGGAGAACGTCCAGATTGACGACCTCGGTCGCGCCAAGAAAGTGGTCATTGATAAGGAGAACACCACCATCGTCGAGGGCGCCGGCAAGCAAAGCGACGTCCAAGGCCGGATCAATCAGATCCGCAAGGCGATTGAGGAAACCACCAGCGACTACGACCGCGAGAAGCTGCAAGAGCGGTTGGCCAAGCTGGCCGGCGGCGTCGCCGTCATCTATGTCGGCGCGGCGACCGAGACCGAAATGAAAGAGAAGAAGGCGCGCGTCGAAGACGCGTTGCACGCCACCCGCGCGGCGGTCGAAGAAGGGATCGTCCCCGGCGGCGGCACGGCGTTGATCCGCTGCCAGGAAGCGCTCGAAACCTTGAAGCTCAAGGGCGACGAGGCCATCGGCGTGGACATTGTCCGCCGCGCCCTCGAAGAGCCGTCCCGTCAACTGGCGGGCAATGCCGGCCACGAAGGCTCGTTGGTCGTCCAGGAATTGAAGAGCCGCAAAGGCTGGGAAGGCTTCGACTGCGAGAAGCTGGAATACGTGGATATGGGTAAAGCGGGTATCGTGGACCCGACCAAGGTTACCCGGTCCGCGCTGCAGAATGCCTCCAGCATCGCGGGTCTGTTGCTGACCACCGAATGCTGCGTCACCGAGGCGCCGGAAAAAGAAAAACCGGCCCTCGCTGGCCCGCCGCACGGCGGCATGGGCGGCATGGGCGGCATGGACTACTAAGCTGTTTGTAACTAACCCAGTGCGTAGGGGCGACCCCGGTGGGTCGCCCCTACAACTTTATCCTTGTGCCACCGCCGGAATTCGCGCAATATCCGCGTTCCCTTACCCGTATGAACAGCAAGTACCTTTCAGACGCCATGCAACGCATACCGAATACCGAATTATTGATCAACGTCGTGTCCCGTCGCGTGCGCCAGCTGGCGCAGGGACACCGGCCCATGATCCAGGTCGAGCCGCGGATGGACCCCGCTGAGATCGCCCTCAAAGAAATCACCGAAGGCAAACTCGGCTTCGAGCTTGTCGAAAGTGACATCGTCTTCCAGCAGAGCAAGTAGTCTGCTGCCGGTCATTTTCCGTTAGGGCTTCGTTGCCGGCCGGTGTTATACTCCGCGCCATGCCGGTCACCATCCACAACCACAAAGCCGGGCGCGACTATTTCATCCTCGACACCCTCGAAGCCGGCATCGAACTGAAGGGCCCTGAGGTCAAATCCCTCCGCAACGCCCGCGCGTCCATCGACGAAGCCTTCGCGAAAATTGATCGCGACGAAGTCTGGCTCTACAACGCCCACATCGCGCCTTACGAACAAGGCAACCGCTGGAACGTTGACCCGCTGCGCCCGCGCCGGCTGCTGCTTCACAAAAAGGAAATCCACAAACTTGCCGGCAAAGTGAATGCCAAAGGCATGGCGCTCGTGCCGTTGAAGATTTACTTCACCAAAAGTTTCGCCAAAGTGCTCCTCGCCGTTGGCAAAGGCAAGAGCCAGATTGACAAGCGCGAAACCCTCAAGCGCAAGACCGCCGACCGGGAAATCGACCGCGCGCTTCGCCGGTCCCGCTAATACAGCCGCTTCACCACTTCGCGACCGCTGACGTCGAGGGTGACCCGGTCTTTCTCGATGCTTTTCACCGTCGCCCCGTCCACGTAGTTGGACACGGATACCACGCGCCCATTCAAGATGGCGCACGGTTTGCCGTCTGGATCTCTCATGATACCGGTAAGTTTATAGGCCGGGTCGTCCGCCGGCGGCGGTTGCGGTATTATCGCAGGGCGCGGCTCCAGCTGGGCCGTAACCGGGGTCTTGGTTGCGACCGGCGACGCGGCTGGAGCCGCGCCCTCCACTGTCGGTTTCGGACGCAAAATGAACCACGCAATACCCCCCCCGATGATAACCGCGCAAACCGCAATTATGACCGGCAGAACGGAGCGGCGAAGAGCCGGTGCTGTAGCCGCGGTTGATGACCGCGGCGGGGCCGTCCCCGGTCGCGGCACTGAGGCCGTTTCCACATTGAGATGAACTGGCGCCGGCGGCCCAACCTCGCCGGTCTTGCGCAGCTTCTCGCGTTCGGCTTTTTGGAGAGCGTCATGGACGAGGCTCATACCGCGGTGGCCTCAGCCGGCACGCGGATTTCGGTGTCGGCAATCGCTTGTTGGATGAGATCGGCTTCGATGACCAAAGTCTCGCGCACGTAACCGGCCAGCAACGCGCGGTCACAGAGATTGTTAATCAGTCGTGGGATGCCCCGGGAAAACTCATGGACGAGCCGCACGGCCTCGGTGGTCCACTGCATGCGGCCATCGGCGCCGGCGATGTGGAGCCGATGTTGAATGTAATCGCCGGTTTCTTCGAGCGTGAGTGAGGCGAGGTGATGATTCAATGCCACGCGTTGCCGGAGCTGGCGCAGGTTTTCACGCGCGAGCAATTCACCGAGTTCCGGTTGGCCCACCAAAATAATCTGGAGGAGCTTTTCTTTTTCGGTTTCGAGGTTGGAGAGCAACCGGATTTGCTCCAAGACGGCGGGCTTGAGGTTCTGTGCTTCGTCCACGATCAGGGCGACGTTATGGTTGGCGGCCAGCTCGCGGATGAGGAAGGCGTTGAAAGTATCGTAAAGATGCTTGCGGGTGGTCTTGGCCGGTTGGAGGCGGAACTCGTCGGTAATCGCCTGAAGAATCTCGGTCGCCGACAGGACCGGGTTGAGGATGAGCGCGGTCTTGGTGTTCTTATCCAGCGAGTTCAGCAACGCCCGGCAAAGCGTCGTCTTGCCGGCTCCAACTTCGCCCGTGATGACGATGAAGCCTTTGCGCTGCTGGATGCCGTACAGGAGGAGGTCGAGACCGATGCGATGGTTGCGGCTGAGAAAAAGGAACTCCGGGTCCGGCGTCATGTTGAACGGATATTCCCGCAGCCCGTAGAAGTCCTTGTACATCGCGGCGGGATGCTAACATTTGCCGCCAAGCCGCGCAAGTTTTGTGGTAGGATGCGCAGTATGCGGATTGCCAGTCGTGGGGCGCTGGTGCGAATTGCCGTTGTGCTGGCGGTGTTCGTCTTCGCGTTCGAGTATACATGCCGGTGTGGCGGCCAACGAAGCAATATGACCACCTCGACCACGATCTCCCCGGAACAACTGCGCCACCACGTTCAGACGCTGGCGGGTGACATCGGCGCGCGCAACGTGTGGCGGCCCGGCACGCTTGCGCGGGCGGCAGCGTACATCGAGAACACGTGGCGCGAACAAGGCTACGCGGTCCGACGCCAGACGTTCACCGCCGCCAACATTGAAGTGGCCAATCTGGAAGTGGTCCATACCGGCAAAGAACGCCCTCAAGAGATTATCGTCATCGGCGCGCATTACGACACGGTGGAATTTTCTCCCGGCGCCAACGACAACGGCAGCGGCGTGGCGGCGCTCTTGGAGTTGTCCCGGTATTTCGCAAAACGTGACACGGCACGGACGATTACGTTTGTGGCGTTCGTCAATGAAGAGCCGCCCTTTTTTGAAACCGATCAGCAGGGCAGCCGGGTATATGCTGCCGAGGCCCGGCGACTGGGCAATGACATTCGCGCGATGCTGTCCTTGGAAACAATGGGTTATTTCAGCAACGCGCCCGGCAGCCAGAAGTATCCGCCCCTTTTCCGCTGGTTCTATCCGAGTAAAGGTAACTTCATCGGGTTCGTCTCGGATTTGAAATCGCGTGCGGTGCTCCACCAAGCAGTCGCCGCGTTTCGTGCCCAGACTGATTTTCCCGTGGAATGTTGTTCGACTTGGTCGCGTGTGCCGGGCGTGGGCTGGAGCGATCACGCGTCATTTTGGGGGGAAGGCTACCGGGCATTGATGGTCACCGATACCGCGCCGTACCGGTACGCTTATTATCATTCCGAATTGGACACACCTGACCGGCTGGACTACGCGGCATTGGCGCGCGTGACGGCGGGCTTGTGCGGGACGGTGGAAACATTGGCGGCGGCGCAGTAGGCGCTGGCACTGGCCCTGCTAATTATCGGCCCGTTATGCCAGCGATTGACCTGTTCTTCAAATCCATGTCGGACCGGGGCGCGTCAGACTTTCATCTCGCCAGCAACACACTGCCGATGTTCCGCATTGCCGGGGATATGACCCCCGCCGGCGGCGAAATTCTCAACGGGGAGGCGGTCGAGAAACTGATCAACGAAATCATGCCCGTCCGCAACCGGCAGGAATGGGAGCAGACGCACGACACCGACTTCGCCTATGAACTGGGCGAGGCCGCCCGGTTTCGCTGCAACGTGTTTTCTGACCGACGCGGCATTGGCGCAGTGTTCCGGTTGATTCCGTCGAAGATTTTGAGCTTCAAAGAACTTGGGTTGCCAGACCCGATCAAGAAATTCTGTTTTCTGAGCAAAGGGCTGGTCCTCGTCACCGGCCCGACCGGCAGCGGCAAGTCCACGACGCTGGCGACGATCATCGATTTCATCAACGACACCCGGCACGATCACATCATCACCATTGAGGATCCGATTGAGTTCGTCCACCAGAACAAGAAATGCGTGGTCAATCAACGCGAGGTGCACACGCATACCGATAGTTTCAAGAAAGCGTTGCGGGCCGCATTGCGCGAGGATCCGGACATCGTGCTCGTGGGCGAAATGCGCGACCTGGAAACGGTGATGATCGCATTGGAAACCGCCGAGACCGGCCACCTGGTTTTCGGCACGTTGCACACGAACACTTCCTACGGCACGGTGGAACGGCTCATCAACCAGTTCCCGGCCGACCAACAAGGTCAAGTCCGCATGGGCTTGGCGGAGACGTTGAAGGGCGTGGTTTCGCAAACGCTTTGCAAGAAGAAGGGCGGCGGCCGCGTGGCCGCGCTGGAGATTCTCATTGGTAATCACGCGCTGGCCGCCAACATCCGCGAAGGCAAAATCCATCAGATTCCCAACGTCATCCAAACCGGCAAGAATCAGGGAATGTGCACACTGAATGATTCCTTGGCGGTTTTGCTGCAACGCGACCTGATCGCACCGGTTGAGGCCTACCAGAAAGCGGTCGTTAAAGACGATCTGATCCGCCGTATGGGCAACCTGCCCAATTGCCGGTCGCCCAAAGGCGCGCCATGGACGGAAGATGAATTGGTGCGCGCCGCCGAAGATTGCAGCGCCGTGCCACATCAACCGGCCGTGCCCGGAAGGGCGCTCCCACAGGGCACCGCGACAGGCCACAGCGCTTGATTTTTGAGAGTCGGCTGTTAAAGTGCGCCGCATGTCCACGGGGGAGCCGACCTCCAATCCAATCGTGGTGAATCTGTCGCCAGCCAAGTTCATGGCCGGCTGCCTGGTCGTCGCCGCGGCCATTCTGATGCTGGGCCTGACCGGCATCTGGACGACGCCGGTGTGGCTGCTGGCCGGCGAAGTGTTGGCCATGATCCTGGCGTTGTTCGTGTTCGGTTCGTTCAAATACCAAATCCACAAGAACGCGCTGACCTACGGCATGGCGCTGGTCATCATCGCCACGTTTTGCGGGCTGCCCACGTCGGCGTGGCACCGGCAGATCGCCGCGCAGGGCGGGTGGGCGTGGACCCGGGAATATCTCCTCTCGTTCCATGGTTGGGACGATCTCGTGCACGCGGACACGATGTTGTTTATTTTGGGGCTGACGTTTTTCGTGGCGGTGATTGCCCAGACGCGGTTGCTGGAGGGGATCACGTTCACGTTGCTGCGCCGGTATCGCGGCAGCATTCTGGCGACGGTCATTTCCGTGACGGCGGTGGTGGCGTTCGCGTCCGGCATCCTCGACGGCGTGTCGATGATCGGGCTGACCATCCGGACGCTGGTCATCATCCTAATGCTCGCTGCCGCGCCCACCTCGTCCATCCGGTACGCGGTGATGGTCTGCACGGCGGTGACGACGATTTGCGGCATCTGGTTGGCGTACGGCGAGCCGCCCAACCTGATCATGAAGGCCAATCTCCACCCTTACCTCGACAACGCTTTCTTTCTCCGGTATTGCGCGCCGGCGGCGGTCGCCAGTTATCTCGTGATTGCCTGGCAACTCCGCCGCCGGCTCGGCCGCCAAAAAGTGCCACTGGAAACCATGGACGTGCTCGACGCGAACGCTGATACCGTTCGCTTTCTGCAGGCGGAACGTCACGGCGAAGTGCTGACCCCGGTAGAGATGGCCGAAGCCCACGCCGCAGAACTGGGCCAGCACGCCGAAGCGATGATGGCCCGGTTGCGGAAAGGCGAATCGTTCGGGGAAGCCATGGTGCATGAAAACGTGCCGGTGGCCACCCGGCTGAATTTGCTCGGCCACTTCGTCAGCGAGGAGTTGGCTGAACCACTGGATAATCACTACGTGCTGCTGGCCGCCGGTGACGACAAGGCCGATGCCGTCGTGGACGCAGCAATTGCCCGGCTGAAACCGCGGCGGGCGCTGGCGCAGAAAATCGGCGCGCTGGCGCTGGTGCCGTTCATCGGCATATTGATCGTGCACGGCATTCATCAAAGCATCCCCTTGTTCTTCGCATCGTTTGCCGGATTTGGTGTGGCGCTGCTGGGGATCATGGACCTGCCGAAGATGCGGGCCTTGGCGTTTCGTGAAGCCCGGCATGAGTATGCCGAATACTACTTTTTGTTTCCCCTGTTTCTTTCCATCACCTTGTTGACCGAAGCCGGTTTCTTCAACCAGATGCAGACGTTGGTCCGCCACGGTATCGAACACCTTGGCCATGCCCCGGTGGCCTTTGCGCAATTCATCGGCTGCACGTTTCTCTCGGCCATTCTCGATAACAACGTGGTGGCGGACTTCGCCTCACGCGCCTTGCGCGGCTTGGACGTCGCGGTGCTCCATCTGTTCGCGCTCGCGCAGATTGCCGGGTATGCGCTGGGGGGTTGCTGGACGCACATCGGCTCGGCCCAATCAGTCGTCGCGTTCGCCTTCATCAAACGCGATGTGGACGAACATTACACACCGGTACAATGGATCAAAGAAATGACACCAGTGATCATCGAGACGCTCGTGCTGCTTATCCTCATCATCTACGCGGAGAGTTTGATCCTGAAGTGGCTGCATTAAATTCCACGTTTGGCTGTCCGCGCTGCCGGAAGCCCATTCGCGTGGCGGGCGGCCGGCCCGGTCAACAAGTAGCGTGTCCGTATTGCGCGGGCGCGTGTCTCATCCCGCCCGCGCCGCGTCACGGCGCCCCGCCCCCGGCCCAGTTCCATTGCAACAATCCGAAGTGCGATGCCGTTTGGTTTGAAGACCAACTCCATCAGGAAGAGTTCGAGGGGAAACCGGTTTATCTTTGTCCGCGCTGCCGGTTGGGGGTGACGCGGCTCGCGCCGCCGCCAAGTTTCTGGGAGCGGGTGCCGTTGGCGTTTGTGTTTCCGCTCCGGGGCGACGGCCCGTGGTTGGTCGGACTTGGGACGATGTTTTTGGCGTTGCTGGACCTCGCCATCCGGTACGGCTTCGGTATCGGTTCGCTCTTTGCCTTGATCATCACCATCGGGTACTTCGGGATGTTCGGGCTGGATGTGATTCGCATCTCGGCCCTCGACGAAGACCGGGCGATGGACTGGCCCGATCTCGCCGGCTGGTCCGACATCATCGCGGGCGCGTTCCAGGTTTTCCTGAGCGGCTTGTTTGTCTTTGGCCCGGCCCTGATCGCGGGCGCCATGGCCGTCCGCGCCTTCCTCTGGGGAACGGAGACCACCGCTTTCGTCTGGAGCACGACCGCGATCGGATTGACCGTCACGGCATTCCTCTATTACCCGATGGCGATGCTGGCCGTGGCCATGTATGACTCCAGCCTGGCCACCGATCCGCGGATCGTCCTGCCGGCCATCGTCAAAGTGCCGTTGCACTACGGCTTTGTGCTCTTGCTGCTGGTGATCTTGAGCGGATTGCGCTTCGGGACGCAATTGACCCTGCGGGCGTTGCCGCCGCTCTGGCAGGTGATTGGCTTCTTGCCGGTGGAGTTTGTCAGCTTCTATACCCTGATCGTAGGTTGTCGGCTGCTTGGGATGCTGTATCGCGCCAAGGAAAAGAAACTCGGCTGGTTTAGCTGAGCGTCACCGGCAACGTGCCGTTCGACGCGCGGAATTCGAAGGTGTGTGGTTCATCAGTCGGCCGGCTCACCACTTGGCCGCCGGCTTGTTCCAGGATGATCTGGCCGGCGGCGATGTCCCACAGCTTGATGCCGTACTCGATGTAGGCATCGAACCGGCCGCAGGCCACGTACACCGTATCCAGTGCGGCCGATCCCATCAACCGCATCTTGCGGACGCGCCCGATCAACTCCGTGAAATCCTTCAGGTTCCGCCGGATGGTCTCCGCATTCTTGAAGAAACCGATGCCGATGATCGCCTCTTCCAATCGGGCCCGGTCGCTGACGTGAATCGGCTGGCCATTCAGCGTGGCCGGCTGGTCTTTCGCTGCCGCAAACATCTCGTCCACTTCCGGCGCGAACACGACTCCGGCAACCGTTTCCCAACCGGTTGGCGTGCGTTGCTGCGCGGCAATGGACACCGCGTAGTGGGGGATGTTGTAGAAATAATTCACGGTGCCGTCGAGCGGGTCCACCACCCAGCGCACGTCGGCGTTCTGGTTGCCGGTAATGCCTTCCTCGCCCAGAATGCCGTGGTCGGGAAAATCCGCGAGAATGACGCGCGTGATCGCCTGTTGCGCGCGCACGTCCAATTCCAACTTGATGTCGTGGTGCGTGGATTCGTTGACGGCGAGCGTCGAACCAAAATTCTGGCGCAACAACTTGCCGGCCGCCGCGGCGGCTTCCAAAGCAGTTTCAAGCATGATGTCCTTGTCGGCGCGATAAAATGAACAGCGCCACCGCGGCGACAACAATCATCGTCCCCGCTTCGATGTGTCCCAACGTGAAAATGCCGTCGTAATAAACCGGGTAGTCGCCCCGGAAGAACTCCACGGTGAACCGGAGCACGCCGTAACTCAACACGTACAACCACCAGACCTGTCCGGTCCGCCGTTCGTGGCGACTGTAGGCCAGCAGCGCGCCGCAGATGAGGAGATTCCCGGCCACCTCGTACAACTCCGTCGGATGCACCGGGATCCCGGCCATCACGTGCGGCGACGGGAACGTCACCGCCCACGGCAACGTGCAGACTTTGCCGTAGCAGCACCCGTTAAAGAAACAGCCCAATCGCCCAAATGCATGACCGAGCGCCACCGCCGGTGCGTAAACGTCCGCCACCTTCCACAGCGTCAGGCGGTGGAGGCGCGCGTAGATCACCGCGCCGACCGCCGCGCCGATGAAGCCGCCGTAAAATACAAAGCCCTCGCGCAAGGAATTCCACCCGTCCACGCGCCACCCGGTCAAAAAGTCCCGCCAGAACAAAAGGATGTAGAACAGTTTGCCGCCGGCCATGCCGGCCATGATCAGCCAGATGCCTAACTGCTGGATTTTTTCGGGATCAAACCCGGCGATCCGCGCGCGCCGGGCGGCCAGCCACAAGCCCGCGGCAAATCCCAGCGCCACCATCACGCCGTAGGTGCGAATCTCCAAATGACCCCAATGTAGAAAAATCGGATGCATCTAGTTCTCGAGGGCGATGTTGTTCTTCATCAACGTCGTGCCTTCGGCCTGGTACAAGGCCACGAGCGACTCGCTGTAATCGGCCTGGGCGCGGATCTCCGCCGAGCGGGCGGCGGCCAGTTGCGCTTGGGCCTGGAGCACGAGGAAACTGGTCGAGGTGCCGGCCCGCAACTTTTCTTCCTCGGCCGCCAATGATTCTTCCGCCAACCGGCGCGCCGCAACGGTGGCGTCAATGCGTTTCAGGTTGGTTTCGACCTGGCCCACCGCGTTGTCCACGGCCACGATGGCATCCTGTTCGACGCGTTTCAGTTTGAGCAACGCTTGGTCTTCGCCGAGCTTGGCGCTGTGATAATTGGCGCGGGCCTGCCGGTTGCCGATGGGCACCGTCACCACCACCCCCACGCTCCATTGGGGATTCTCCCCGCTGCCGATGTTGTCCGTCAACCGCCCGAACGTGCCGCCGATGCCGTTGTAACCGTAGCTGCCTTCGAGATCTACCTCCGGCCAGAGTTGGTTCCGGTTGAATTTGACGAGGATGCCCTGCTGCTCGGCTTGGAGCCGGGCTTGCCGGAAATCAGGACGCATTTTCAGCGCGGTTTGCGTGCTGCGTTCGACACTGAGCGAGGTTTTTTCCACCCGCAACGGATCTACCGGCACGAGCGATTGGCCGCGGAACTCACTTACATCCTGGGAAATCAGCCGCTTCAAGGCGTTCTCATTATCTTTGATCGCGCGTTCCGCGACGATGACCGCTTCTTCGCGTTCCGCCACGCCGGCTTCGGCCTGCGTCACATCCAGCGGCGAGAGCACGCCCAATTCGACCCGTTTCCGGTTTTCCGCCAGCAACGTTTTGGCGCGGTTCAAGTCTTCGACGGTGGCTTTGTCGTTCTCGATTGCGTACACCAGTTCGTAGTAAGCGTTCTGTACCGCCGAGATCGAATCAATGACCTGCTGCGTCAGCGTCTCCTGCGCGATCTGCCGGTTGTTGCGGGCGATGCGAATCTGGGCCGTGTTCGCGCCCAAGCCAAAATTCTTGAGCAACGGCTGTGTCAGCGTGATCGCCGTCGCGCCGGTGAAGACGAAATTCGAGGTGAGCGTCCCGGATTCCCGGTTGTCGAACGCCGAAATATCGTAACTCGTGCCGGTCGGCAGCTTTCCGCCCAAGCCCGTGTTGAACGCCAGCGTCTGCGACTTCAGCGAACTTAAACCTAGCGACCTTTGGGACTCGGGCCCCAGCGCTTCGGTGAAATCTTGGTAGTTGACGCTGCCGGTCAGCGCCGGGTCGAACACGCCCTGTTGGTAGATGATGTTCCACGATTCAATCTGCGGATTGATCCGTTCGATCTTCACGTCGAGATTGTGGGCCAACGCGCGTTCGATGCATTCGCGAAGCGTGAGTGACCGAATGACGGAGGGTTCGGCGGCCCGGAGCCCGTCGCAGTCAACAACGGCGGCGACAGCCAAAAGGATGATCAGCCACTTCTTCATAGGAGAACTCATTCGTATCGCAGGGCTTCGATGGGGTCAAGGCGCGAGGCTTTGCGGGCCGGGTAGAAGCCGAAAAAGATCCCGACTGCCGCGCTGAACAAAAACGCCACCACAATCGAACTGACGGAGATTAACGTCGGCCAGTGGGCGATGACGGACAGCGCCTTGGCCGTGCCCAACCCCAGCGCGATGCCGATGAGACCGCCCAGCGAACTCAGCGTGATCGCCTCGATCAGAAATTGCAGCAGAATGTCGCGCCCGTGCGCCCCCACCGCCATGCGGATGCCGATCTCCCGGGTGCGCTCGGTGACACTGACCAACATGATATTCATGATGCCGATCCCGCCGACCAGCAGCGACACGCTGGCGATGGCACCAAGCAGAACCGTCATGACTTTGGAAGTGGCGGTGGCGTGCTCAGCGATTTCCTCCTGACTGCGCACAGTGAAATCATCGTCCTTGCCGGGCGTGATCCGGTGCCGTTGCCGGAGCAACGCGACGATCTGCTGTTGCACCTCGTTCAACACCACCGCGTTGGCGGCCTGAACGTTGATGGTGCGCAACGTGGTGGTGCCCAGCACGCGTTTCATGGCGCTGGTGTACGGCAGCACCATGACATCGTCCTGATCCGTGCCCATCACCGACAGCCCGCGCGGCGTCAACTCACCCACGATGATAAACGGCACGTTCTGGACGCGGACGATCTGTCCCACCGGACTTTGGTCGCCGAACAATTGCCGGGCGGTCGTCTGGCCGATGACCGCCACTTTGCTGGCGCTGCGCACGTCCTGTTCCGTGAACGTCGCCCCTGCGGATAGCGGCCATTGCCGGATGTCGAAATAATCCGGCCCTTCACCGAGAATCAAAGTAAACCAGTTTTGATTGCCCGCGGCGACCTGCTTGGTACCGCGGACTTCCGGACTGACCAGCAGAACGCCGGGAATCTCCCGCTTGATCGCCGTCGCATCCTCCACGGTCAACGTCCCCGCGCTGCCCCAGCCGGTATGCAGGCCGCTGGCGGTCACACTGCCGGAAAAGATTAGAATCACATTTTCCCCGAGACTGGCGATCTGCGCCTCGACCTGCGCTTTCGCGCCGTTACCAATGCCGACCATCGCAATCACCGCGCCGACGCCGATGATGATGCCCAGCGTCGTCAGCACGGAGCGCATTTTGTTCCGGCGCAGCGCCCGCAACGCGATTCGCAAGGTGGCGATAACTCTCATGGCGCGAGATGGACGGCTTGCTGGGCCTGCTGGAGTTGCCGCATTTCGTCTTCCGCCTTCAACCGTTGGGTCACGGCGGCATCGGCCACGATTTGGCCATCGCGCATGACGACGTTGCGCTTCGTGTACCGGGCGATGTCGAGTTCGTGCGTGACCATGATGATGGTGATGCCCTCGTCGTTGAGTTTCTGAAAGACCCCCATGACTTCCACGCTGGTGCGGCTGTCGAGATTACCCGTGGGTTCGTCAGCCAGCAACACGGCCGGTTGGTTCACGAGCGCCCGGGCGATGGCGACGCGTTGTTGTTGGCCGCCGGAAAGCTGGCTGGGATAATGGCCGGCGCGATCGGAGAGGCCCACGATTTCCAGCGCGTGCAACGCGCGTTTCTGCTGGTCTTCGGCCTTGAGGTGGTCGTGGGTGTACAGCATGGGTAATTCGACGTTTTCCAGCGCGGTCGTGCGGGAGAGCAGATTGAAACCCTGAAAAACAAACCCCAGTTTCTGATTGCGAATATCCGCGAGTTGTTCGCGATCGAGTTGAGAAACATCCGTGCCGTCGAGCGCGTACCGGCCGCGCGTTGGGCGGTCGAGGCAGCCGATGATATTCATGAGCGTGGATTTACCGGAACCACTCGCCCCCATGATGGCGACGAATTCACCCTGCCGCACTTCGAGCGCCACCCCCCGGACCGCGTGCACCTTCACATCGCCGGTGTCATAGATCCGGTGAACGTCCTCCAATTTGATGACGGCACTCACGGAATCAGAACCGATGCGACGGGACGAAGGGATTGGTCGTTTGTGACCCGGCACTTTGCGGGAGCGCCATGCCGGTGATCACCAGATCGTTTTCCTTCAGCCCATCGATCACTTCGGTGGAAATGCCGTCCGTGATGCCGGTGGTGATGGTGACGGCTTCCGGCGTGGTGGCGTCGGCGATCTTCAAGATGTAGATGGTGCGCTTGGCGGAATGCGGGCCGGCTTGGTGTTCCGAACCACCGGCGCGTTTGTGCGACGCGCGGGCGGTTTCCCCGGTGGCCGGGCGGAAGCGCAAGGCGGCGTTGGGAATCTTGAGCGCATTATCGCGGTGCGCGATGATGATCGAGACGTTGGCGGTCATGCCGGGCCGCAGTTTCAAGTCGGGATTGCTGACGCCGATGACGGTGTCGTAGGTGACCACGTTTTGCACCGTGATCGGCGAGTTGCGGACTTGGACAACTTTGCCGTGGAACGTCCGGTAAGGAAAAGCGTCCACGGTGAAATCCACGTTCTGATCCATTGCGACGCCGCCGATGTCGGCCTCGGCCACGTTGGCGTCAATCTGCATTTTGGTGAGGTCGTTGGCGATGACGAATAACGTCGGCGCGCTGAGACTGGCGGCGACGGTTTGGCCGACATCCACGTTCCGGGAGATGACGATGCCGTCCACGGGCGAGTAGATCGTGCAGTGTTCCAGGTCCACTTTCGCCTTTTCGAGCGCGGCTTCCTTGAGTTGCACGGTGGCTTGGGCCTGATGCAGGGTGGCGGTCGCCTGATCCAGATCGGATTGCGGAATCAGTTTATCGTTGAACAGTTTTTGCGACCGGGTGGCGTTGACCTGCGCCAACTCCAGCGCGGCTTTGGTGTTGGCGAGGTCGCCTTCGGCTTGATGCAGGTTGGCTTGGTAGATGGCCGGATCAATCTGGGCAATGACTTGGCGGTTCGTGACCTGCGAGTTGTAGTCGGCGTACAACTTGGCGATCGTGCCGGAAATCTGGCAGCCGACTTGGACGTTGACGACGGGGTTGAGCTGGCCGGTAGCGGTGACAACCTGGGTCAGCTCACCGCGCGTCGCCGGAGTGGTTTGATAATGAGGTTCGTCTTCGGCACGGTGCCGGGAATACCACAGTCCGCCGATACCAACGAGGATGATGATGACCAGGAGCCAGATGAGTTGTTTGCGTTTCATGGAGTTGTCGGAGCGTGTTCAAAGCTTATCGATTCAACACCGACCGCCGTCAGAAAGTTGCGAATCACCTTCTCGGCGTTGGTTTGTGCCTCGCTCAGGATGCCCATTTGCAGCGCCGCCGCTTGAATGGATTCCTGCGCCAATTGCCGGGCTTGCTGGTCCAGCGCGGGGTTGAACGGCACCCACGGCGTCCACCACGTCTTTTGCCGGTCCCACACCTTGGTTTGTTGCTCGTTGGTCGCGATGTGGAGAATCTGCGCGGCCGGCAGCCGAATCGTCACCGACTTCTCCGCCGCCACCGTCACGTCGGCCGGCGTCAATTGTGAAAGGTCCACCCCGCCGAGCACGTCGGCCTGCACCAACAACAGCAGCGACTCTTTGCCGAAGGGGATTTTTTGTTCCTCCAACCCGATGACTTTCTGGACGCTGTACTTCACCGTCACCAGTTCGCTCAGTTGTTGAATTTGCCGCACCAACGCCGGCGGGTCCGCGATCCGCCGGGGCGCCCCGCGCGGCGAACCGAAAAAATAGAAATACAACGCGGCCGCCGTCGGCCCGAGAATCAACAGGCCCAGCAGATAAAACTTCAGCCGTTTGATCATGACCGCCTACCAATCGCGGCGGTGGAAAGTCCGGTATTCATCCTTCTTCAACGGTTGCGCGTAGGGTCGCGACCCCTTCAACATCATCCAATAATAGCGGCCAATTTGCAGGCCGAGCATCCCCTGAAATGTATCCTCTTGGACAGCGTAGGTCAGCAATTCGTTGTCTGCCACGCCATGGGGTGGCAGTTTGATCCAGGCCGGTTGCGTATCCGACTCGGCCGGCAGGAAATAATCCTTTGCCTTGTCCACCAGCACAAAGGAACAGCGGGGCAACAGAACCGCAAACGAATTCGGGTTCTCCAACCGGATCGTCACCACCACCAGCAGCCCGGCCTCCGTCCGCCCGATGGTCGTCTCCACCATCCGCGCCACGTAATTCGTCCCGCCGGCCGTCTGCACCCGGTGCGGCGCGCCGAACCCGCGCGCATCCCGCAACCGCGCCAGCGCGATCCACGTCAACAACCCGCCGCCGCCGACCGCCGCCACGATGAGGCCCACGCGGGCGATTTTTTTCATCCCCACAAGCGCACCGCCAGACTGAGCGCCCCAATCACTAGGATGCCCGCCACGAAATTCACCAGCACCGTCCGCTTCCCGTGTTTCACCAACTCCCCCAACACCGCGTGCGTCGCCAGATACACGAACCCCCCGCCCACGTGCGCCAGCACCGCGGCCAGCCAGAACGGTAATTGATCCGTGTGGCTGACCGGCAGAAACAGCAACCCCAACCCCCCGCCCAAAATTGTCGTCGCCTCGACCGCCGCGACCCAACCGGTGGCGCGCCACCGCTGGTACCCGGCGCCCAACAGCAACGCGCCCAGCGCCAGTCCTTCCGGCACCTTGTGGACACAGACCGCGACCAGCAACGTCGCATCCAGCCGGTGCCCGGCCTCGTGCCCGGCCGCCAGCGCCAGCCCGTCCATCGTGCTGTGCACCGCCAACGCAATAATCAACGCGCTGGCAATCTCACTGAACCGATGGGTGGTGGATTCGTCG
Organism: Verrucomicrobiia bacterium; assembly: GCA_037441425.1. Classification (GTDB taxonomy): domain Bacteria; phylum Verrucomicrobiota; class Verrucomicrobiia; order Palsa-1439; family Palsa-1439; genus JBBISF01. The sequence goes on along the minus strand of JBBISF010000007.1, from coordinate 43,510 downwards.
AAGTGACTCGCGGCACAGGCGGGGCAAACGTGATAGACGTACTTGCTGATAAAATAAAAAACCGCGTACCCGGAAATCAAGGCGACCAACAGTTCCCACCACCGCATCGCCGCGGCCGATTCCGGTAGAATGACAAACCCGGTCACGCCCAAGAGCGTGCCTGCCGCCAGACTGATCAACGCGCACAGGCGCGCGTGGGTGACTCCCGCCGAAGCGCTGAGGATGCCGCCCACCACCGCCAACACAAACGCCAGACTTACCCGCGCCAAGATTGAAAGCGTCTGATCCACGGCGACAGGATAGCGGCCCGCTGCCAAAAAGAAATGCTGAAAAAATGCCCCCCTTCGCAAGCCGCCGGGGTTGATGGGACGCAGTGGACGTTGGCTCCGGGCAAACAGGCGGTCAGTTCGTTGAGGACAATCGGCGGGGAGGCCGAAACCGCGATCACCCGATCAGTTCAGTTTGAACGGATTGGCATCGGCGCCGACCAGTTGCTGGAACCGGGGCTGGGCGCGGAGATTGTTGAACCGGGCGTCACCGTGGGCTTGATCGCGGAAGGCGGCGTTGAGCTCGATCGCGCGGGCCAGGGCGTTGAGGGAATCGTCCGTATTACCCTGAACGGCGCGGACAACCGCGATGGCGTAGTAGGCCTGGGCTTCGCGGGGGTACCGGTTGGTGATGAGTTGGAGGACGCTGACCCCGCGGTCGAGGTTCCGCAAGGAGAGGTAGATTTGAGCGATCTGCATCATGTCGCCTGCCGGGAGGTTGGTTTGGGCGAGGAAGGTTTCGCAGAGCGGGGGAATTCTGTCCACAGCGCCGATTTTGAAATAGGTTTGGGCTAATTGGAGAACCACGCCGATGTCGCGCGGGTTGGCGGTGTGAGTGTGTTCGAGTTGCTGGGCTTCGGCGCGGCCTTGTTTGACGGCTTGGAGTTGTTGAATGGTCTGCGTGATTTTGGAGTTCAACGGGTCGCGTTTCTGCAGGTCGGTGAGGACGGCGATGGCGTCGTCCAACCGGTTTCGTTCCATGTAGAGTTGGGCCAGCCGGAAATTGGCTTCGGGGCTGTCCGGGCACAAGGCCCGCGCTTGTTTGAAGGCGTACTCGGCCTGCGGGATGAGGCCTCGGAACGCGTAGATGCCGCCGATGGCACTGCGGAGTTTGGAGAAGGTCTTCTGGGCGTCGCTGTCGCGCCGGAACACGGGGCGGGCCATGAAGTCTTTGTAAAGATTGTTCCAGTAGGCGGTGTCGCGGGCGATGATCTGTTGCCAGAGCGCCGGGTTTTCGTTGGGGCCGGGCAGCGGATCGTGGTTGATTTTCATGATGATGCCAAATGGCGAGAGGTACGGATACATCCACGGAATGACGTAGCTCTCCTCGACGTAGAATGAATGCTGGTCGCGGGCGCGCTCGAAGATCCATTTGGTCAGGATGGCGTTGATCGCCATGACGCCGCCGACGCCTTTGACTTGCACCTGGCCGCCACTGATTTCGACCTGTTCGTCGGGGCCGGGCTGACGATGTTGGAGTCCCTGGACGTATTCGGAGAAGGCGCGTTGCGTATCCTGATCGCTGGGGATGTAGATCGGCCGCGGGGGATACATCGTGTCGCGGTCGAGGTGTTTCCACGCCCATTCAAACAGCCAACGGCGCCAAGCCGGGAAGTTCTCCAACGTGACCGGGTTGCGCGGGTCGGGCCGCGAGTAGTCGTACTGATCGCGGATGTAGCTCATGTACGTGTTGTCCGCGAGCGCGTTCTGCGTGATGATATAAACGTCGCGGCGGTCGAAGTTCCGGCCGCCGGTCGGGTCGAAGTGTGAATCCTGAAAACGATCCGCCGGTTTGGCGCGGCTCTCGCAAAAGATCATGTAGGTCGGCACAAACCGACCGGGATCGGTGCCACCGTACAATACCGCGTCCTTGTCCATGGGCGGATACCCGTCGCCCGGATAGAACATGCGAAAACCAAACTGATACCCGAAATCGTGACCCCGCAGGTCGCAGACCGACCGATTCCGCTGCAGGGAGACGAGGGGCAGAAACAACAACACGACACAGATCCCCCGTACGACTCCCCGGGACCACGTCTTCCAGGACACGAGCATGAGTGCCAGGGTCATCGCGATCCCGTAGCCCACCAGCATGGCAAAGAACCCGTGCGCCGGCGCGAAGAACTTGATGTTGATTTCCTGGTTTTGTTTGTCGAGACCGGGATTGATGATCGTCAGCAATCCGAGGCTCGTGGTCAGGAACGCGGCCCAGACGAAAAGCAACCAGGTTCGCCCGTGCGCCCGCAAACTGTGCCACCCCTTGATCAAGGGCGAGAGGGTGAGCAGTGCGCACATCACGACCGGCAGGCCAAGCCAAAAGTCCTTCTCGAATCCGAGCCGCAGGCTGAATTGCTGGAGCAACGCCCGGACAAACAGATAAATCTGAATGAAAAACGCCTCGCTGAGTGGACTGGCGAGATTCAGCCGTTCATACTGCCCGCGGGTGATATGGTGAAGAAACCCCTGCTTGGTCGCGGCGTAGCCCCAGTTCATCGAGGGGTTCGTGGCGGCGGCGATCGGCATGTACAGGTAGAAACTGCAGCCCATCAAGAAGGTGGCGGTGCAAATCAGCGCGCGGCGACGGTTCAGCCAACCGCGTTCGCCGAAGACGATCAGCAAGACCACGGCCACGATGACCGGCCCGAAGATCAACAACTGCGCCGGCACCACCGGCCCGAACAAGATGACCGAATTTATCCTTTGTGCCAACAACGGAGACTGGGGCGTCGCCAGCAGCCAAGCATCCACCAGCGCGCCGCAACTCAAGGCGAACAGCGCCGCCACCACCAGCTCCCAGAACACGGACAGGCGTTTCATCCGCACCGGTCCCGACTCATCCGAACCCAGCCAGCCGACAGCGAAGGCGCCGATCATAAACGGCACCGCCATGACGACAATCGTCTGGTGATTGGAAATCCCCAGTCCGTAAACGAGCAAGGTGGCGTACATCAACCCGTTGTGTTGCGGGCGCATCATCCACGCAAAGAACGTACAGGCCACCAGGATGAACATGAACACGTTCAGCACCCGCATCTCCGGCACGCACGCCCAGAGCCACACGCCCCGATTGAACCCGAAGAGCAGCGCCACCGCCGCCCCGACCGTCAACGCGATCCAGTGCTTCATCCGTTCGTCGATGGGATCGGCCCAAGCCAGCGCCCGCAATAAACTCAGAATGCTGCGCGTCATCAACAAAGACAAAGCCCCGACCACCAGTGCGCCCGTGACCACCGACATCAGGCAAATCCGCCAAGCCGGATTGCCAAATGGCACAAGATGCCGCCAGACCCAGCCAAGAAACGCCCACAGCGGATAACCGGGCGGATGCGGGACGCCGAAGTTGTACGCGCCGGTGACCAACTCGCCCGAATCTTCCAACGTCACCGAAGGCGACATGTAATACAGGAACAAACAACCGGAAATGAGAAATGTGATCGTCGCGGCGATCCAATCCGCCCGCGTGAAGAACCGCAGGGGGGCCGGTGGGACGGGCGCGGCAACCGGCACCGGCGCGACTTTGTTTTTAGCGCGTGATTCTTTGGCCATAATTGGAATGGTTTAGACCCTGAAACTCAGGGAGCAGCTCAACCTATCTGATTGGCCGGAAAAAATCAGTCAAATTTTAACTCCAGTGTTTCCGCGCGGTATAACCGCCAGCCGGAATCGGTTTTGCGCAAGTGCAGTCGCAACCGTTCGTTGCGCACCTCGGTGGCCGAGGGATCGTCCGCCGTGCCGGCCACGATCCGGGCAATGAGCACCGCTTCGGCGGTCTGATGATCGGCGGCGACCGTGATCTTCAGATCGGAGATGTGAATGAAAATCGTCCCGTGTTGTTGCCGGAACTGTTGGACGGCCGCCAGCACCGTACTCTTGTCGAAGCCGTACTGATCGCTGTAATCCTGTGCGATAAACCCTTCGAGCTTGAACAGATTCCCTTTCGCAACAGCATCCTCGGCGGCGGCAATCGCACGTTTGATCCGCGTCTCGTCCGTAACGAAATACCGCTGCCAAATCCACCAGCCCAACAGGACGAGCACGCCGATCCCGAGGATGAGTTTCAGCCATTTCATTTTTGCCACCGCCAATGCCACAGCAGTTTCGCTTGGATGAGGCGCGTGGCGACCATGGCGTAAAGCGAGCCGTACCGGTTGTCGCCGATGACGAACACCTTGCCGGGCGGGACATTGGTGGCGGCCACATCCAAGCCCGGATTGGGCGGGGCGTACGGTTCCGCGAGCGCCCGACCGTTGATTTGCACCACGCCGCCCGCGATGGCCACGGCTTCTCCCGGCAGGCCGATGACCCGTTTCACGAAATAAAGCGGCGGATCGTCGGCGGTTCGAAACATCACGATGTCGTCACGCTGCGGTTGGTAATGGCGGACGCGCCGCATCAGGCAGAGATCGAGCGAATGCAAAGTCGGCTCCATGCTCTCGCCCACGACCACGAACGGCGTGACGAAAAACCGGGCGCTGATGCCGAGCAGACTGCCGACCAGGACGATTGCCAAACTCAACCGCAGCCACCGGCGTTTCGTCATCCGCCGCGCCTCACTCGATGACCACGTCCTGTTTGCCTTGGCGGATTTCGCCAATCTGCCAGGCTGGGATACCGGCCTGCTGTGCCGCTTGTCGCACCTTGCCGGCCACTTGGGAATCCACGATCAACGCCATGCCCACGCCCATGTTGAACACGCGATGCATCTCCTCGTCGCCGACGTGTCCCGCTTGTTGGAGAAGTTTGAAAATCGGCAGCACCTCCCACGCGCCGGTGCGGATGACCGCCCGGCAATTCTTCGGCAGCACCCGCGGAATGTTGTCGTAGAACCCGCCGCCGGTAATGTGGGCCAGCCCGTGTAACGCGCCGCGGATGGTCTTGATCAACGGCCAGTAGTTGCGATGCACCTTGAGCAGTTCCCTGCCATAGGTGCAGCCGAGTTCGCTGGAATAATCGTCCAACCGGACGCGCATCTTGGCAAACAGGATTTTGCGGGCGAGCGAATATCCGTTCGTGTGCAACCCGGTGGACGCCAGCCCGATCACGGCGTCGCCGGGACGAATCCGCGAACCATCAATGATCTGCTTCTTCTCCACCACGCCGACGATCGTGCTGACCAAATCGTAATCGCCGGCGGCGTACAGTCCCGGCATCTGGGCCGTTTCGCCGCCGATGAGGGCGCAGCCGGCACCCGCGCAGGCCTTGGCCAAACCGGCAATGAGCTGATGAAACACAGGCGGGGCGAGCTTGCCCATGCCGATGTAATCGAGAAAGAACAACGGCTCGGCGCCGAGCACCGCGATGTCGTTGACGCAATGGTTGACGAGGTCCTGCCCGACGGTGTCGTGCCGGTTCATCATCACGGCGATTTTGAGTTTCGTGCCGACACCGTCCATGCTGGAAACGAGCACGGGCTGCCGGTATTGCTTCACGTTCAGCGCGAACAACCCGCCAAATCCGCCAATCGCGCCGAGCACTTCCGCCCGGTGCGTTTTGCGCACCAGTCCCGGCAACCGGCGTTTCAAACTGTCGCCCAGGTTGATGTTCACGCCGGCGGCGGCATAGGCGCCGCGAATCGGATTCCGTTTTGTCACGGCGCGCAGTGTGCGGGAAGCGGTGGAAAAATGCAAGGCGTGGAACGCCGGTTACAACAAACTGCGTTGCGCGTTGTCGTGGACGAGGTCGGCGACGGTGTGGCGGTAGCGGGTGCGGCGTTGTTCCATGACGAACTTGTCCATCTCGGACTCCACCGGGGAGGGATACCGGCCGGTGTAGCACGCGGTGCAAAACTCGTTGGCCGGCAAGCCGGTGGAGTTGATCAGGGATTCCAACGAGAGATAGCCCAGCGAATCCGCGCCCAGAAATTCGCGGATTTGGTCGAGCGAATTGTTGGCGGCCATCAACTCTTTCCGGGTGGGAAAATCAATGCCGTAGGCGCAGGGCCATTTGTGCGGCGGACAACTAACGCGCATGTGAACTTCCTTCGCGCCGGCTTCCCGGAGCGTGATGACGCGGGCCCGGGCAGTGGTGCCGCGTACGATGGAGTCGTCCACAACAACGATCCGTTTGCCCGCCACCATTTCCTTGATCAGGTTGAGTTTCACGCGGACGCCGAAGTCGCGGATGAGCTGGCTTGGTTGCAGAAACGTCCGCCCGACATAGTGGTTGCGGACGAAGGCGTTGCCGTAAGACACGCCGGATTCCTGGGCAAACCCCATGGCCGCCCAGTTGCCGCTATCGGGGACCGGGATGACGAGATCGGCCGGCACCGGGTGTTCCCGCGCCAGCGCGCGGCCTAGGTTGACCCGGGCTTGGGCGACGCTGTGGCCCAAGAGATTGCTGTCCGGGCGGGCGAAATAAACGTACTCGAAAATGCAAAATGAATGGGGTTGCTGGGTGCCGGCCCACGGATTGGTGGAGCGGATCCCCTCTTTGTTGATCAGCACAATCTCGCCGGGAGCGACATCGCGCACGAACTCCGCGTGGATGAGATCCAGCGCGCAGGTTTCGCTGGCGAGCACGTAAGCGGTGCCGTCCACGCCGTCTTCTTTGATGCTGGTGCGCATCTTGCCGATGACCAACGGCCGGAACCCAAATGGGTCGCGGACGCCGATCAATTCGTCCTCGCCCATGATAACCAGGGAGTACGCGCCCTGGATGCGTTTCATCACGCCTTCCAATGAATGGCTGCGGTCGCCGTTGCACGGGCGGGCGAGCAGGTGGAGGATGATCTCGCTATCCACCGTCGTCTGGAAAATCGAACCTTGGTCTTCGAGTTCCGTGCGGAGACGGGCGGCGTTGGTCAGGTTGCCGTTGTGGGCGACGGCGATCTGACCGCGCGCGCAGTCGGCCACCAGCGGTTGGCAGTTCTTGACGTGCGAACTGCCGGTGGTGGAATAACGAACATGGCCGATGGCCACGTGGCCGGGCAGCGCGCGCAGGATGTTCTTGTCGAACACCTGACCGACAAGGCCCATGCCTTTGTACGTGCGCAGATCAATGCCGTCGGAGGCGGTGATGCCGGCGCTTTCCTGGCCGCGGTGTTGCAGGGCGTAAAGACCATAGTAGGTGAGTTCCGCGGCATTCGGATGACCGTAAATGCCGAACAAACCACAATAATGCCGTGGCCGCACATCGTCGTTTTGGTGCATGCTCAACTGCCGCTCGCGCTGGCGTCCCCCTCGCACACGATTCCTTAACCGAACTGTTGCAAAATGGCAAGCGGCAACACGCGCAAACTGGGAACCGGTGGGTACATCGTGACCCCCCCGGTGGTGAAACTGAAAGTGGTGAGCACACTCCTGGTCGAAACACAAACCAACAACCACTGGGACGAACGCCGGTCAGCCAACTAACTGTGGCAGTCCCGGAATGCGCCCCTCTCAAACCCGCGGCCGTTCCATGCGTTGACAGCGCGCGCGCGTTCCCGCATCATCGAACCGATGGCCGCAGAACCCAAACCCACGCGTCCCGGCAACACGGTCCGCGCGCCGATTGTGGCGGTGGCAAACGGAAAGCGCGCCCGCCGGGAGGACGTGGTCACGACGGAAGAGCCGCTGGAAATCCGGGTGGGCATCCACAAGACCCAGCACAGCGTCACGGTCACAATGCGGACACCGGGCGGCGATTTTGAGTTGGCGGCCGGGTTCCTGTTCACCGAGGGAATCGTGGCGAGTCGAAAATCAATCGCGCGCATCCGGTACTGCGCCGACCCGCAAAACTACAACGTGGTGACGGTGGAATTGCAGCCCGGCACGTCGTTTGACCCGCAGAAGTTCTCCCGGCATGTGTACACCACGTCGAGTTGCGGTGTCTGCGGCAAGGCGTCGTTGGAGATGGTGCGGGCGGCGCTGCCCCCAAAGGCGATGCGGAAAACCGCCGCCACTCCGTCGGACGAGATTCTACTCTCATTGCCGGGTAGGTTGCGGGAGGCGCAGAACATTTTCTCACGGACCGGCGGACTACACGCGGCGGCGTTGTTCGACGTGGCCGGCAAGCTGCGGTTGTTGCGCGAGGACGTGGGCCGGCATAACGCACTGGACAAGGTGATCGGCGCGTTGCTGCTGGAGAATCAGTTGCCGGTATCCAACGGGATCCTACTGGTCAGCGGGCGGGCAAGCTTTGAATTGGTGCAGAAGACTGTGATGGCGGGCATCCCCACGATGGCGGCAGTAGGCGCGCCGTCGAGTTTGGCGGTTGCTCTGGCGCGGGAATTTGGGATAACGCTGATCGGTTTCCTGCGCGACGACCGGTACAACCTCTACACGGAGTAGGGGCACGGTGTCGCCGCGCCCCCACCCCACGGATCGAGCCAAAGACGGGGTCAAGCGCTGCCTGCGGGAGCAGGCGTGCCCATCGGCTTGGCCGGGGCCGGGGCCAACCGCAACGATTTCAAACGGGCCCGCGCCCCGCTGGCGAGGAACTGGCCGCATTCGAGCAGGTTGCCGCCGAACAGGCCGAGGATGGCGCGGGCGGGTTGTTGATGGTTGAGGGCGGCGCGAACTCGTTCACGATGAGAAAGTTTAGTCATAACGTCCAACCTCCTTGGCGACTTGCATCATGGCTTGAATGTTCGCGGATGGTGTGGTGGCCGGAATCGCGCAGCCGGCATTGAGGATGAACCGGCCGCCCGGCTTCCAGAGCTGCACCAGCTCCCGGGTTTTCGCCGTCACCTCGGCCACCGTGCCGCGGGCGACCACGCCGCTGGGATCGATGTTGCCGAAGAGCACGTGCCGCCGACCCGCCGTCTGTTTCGCGCGGGCCGCGTCCGTTTTGTAATCGAGTTCGAACGCGGCTGTGGCGGGATACTCGGCCAACTGATCAAGGATGGCTGACGTATTGCCACAGATGTGAATCACGACCGGCCCATCGAGTTCCCGCAGGAGCCGTTCCTGCCAGGGACGGGCGAACTTCCGGAAAATCGCCGGCGAGACGACGTCCGGCCCGGCGGGGCTGTCGCCCAGCGAGGTGAAATGCGCGCCGGCCGCCCGCAGCGCGCGATGCATGGCGAGGTGACTTTGGTAACAAATTTCCAGCAACCGTTGCACGGCGGGATGGTCCGGTTCGCTGACCAAATCCACCAGGAAATTCTCCATCCCGCGCACGAGGCCCGCGAGGGAGAAGGCGCATTGATCGGCGTTGCCGCGGATGGCGATTTCGTTGCCCACCTTCTTGCGCAGAATGCGGACAGCTTCGAGCAGGACCGGAATGCGCCCGTCGCGTTCGGGATCAGCCGGCTTGAGTTGATCCACTTCCTCGAGACTGCGAATTGCCGGGGCAGCTACATGGCCGGGTTCGTTGGGCGCGCAATCCCGCGGCGCGCCCATCGCCTCGGCGAGCATCGTCGTATCGAGGTCGATCAGCAGGCAGTCGTAGCCGTACTTTTCAACGGCGTGCAGATGAATGCGCGCGGCGGCTTCCGGGTCTTCGAGCGATTTCTGCAAGGGAATGCCGGCTTCCTTGGCAGCGAGCAGGAAATTGTGGAGACAAACCGGCACGCGGTCGGGCATGTTGCCGGCCAGAACGGTCTGAACCCGCTGGAGTGAAGTCATTCGCGGTCTCGCAATTCACCGTCATTCAAGCAGAAGCTGGGGAAACACGCAACGGAATTGTTGGTCGTTTACAGGGCCGGGTTAGGCCGGGCCGCGCAACTGTTGGCACAACTCCGCGGCGGAAGGCTGACCGGGGGCGGCCGCCACATCCAGCCAGCCGTAGTTCAGCGCCGAGCCGCGCTTGGCAAACTTCACGCGCGATGCGAAACCAAGTTCGCCCATGCCCATGACGGCCAGCGGCACGCCCCAATCCTGATCAAGCAGTTCGCGCAACGTCTCCACGTCGGCCAACCGGGTGATCATTGTCGCGATCTTCACCAGGGACGCCACTTGACTGGCTTCCAGAATCCGGTCTTGCAAGGCGTTGCGCGACGGCGTCTTGGTGAAATCGTGAATCGATGCGATCACCGGCTTGCGTCTGGCCTGGGCCAGCTTTGCCAACCGGGGCAGAAGTTTGCTTTGGAGTTCGACATCAACTGCTGCCAGGTTTTCCAGCGCAATCTCATAGAAACCAGCCCGCTCTTCGTCGGGCCGGCGCCACGCGCCGCCCTCCGCCGCCAACCGAAGCGTAAATATGACCGGCAACCCTTGCGCCTCGATGGCTTTACTGTGGCTCAACCAGTCATCAGTCTGCACGCCGATCTGATCAAGCCGGACCTCAACAATGTCGCAGACGGCAGCCGCCCGACGAAACCCCAACAGCGCGGCGGCGGACGAAAGCGTGCCCACGACACGCGGGATTTTGCCGATTTCCACTTGGCCGAGCCGGATAGTCATGACCGCGAGACTACCAGACGGACGATAGCGTTGCAAATCCAGGGCGGCTTGATTACACTCGCCGCGCCCATGAAACGCTTGCTTCTGATCGCGCTTGTGTGTTTTGCCGCTTGGCCGGGCCGCGCCGCGGACGATCCGGCGGACCGTTTTCTACGCGCCTATTTCCTGATTCAGGAAGGCGACACGGCCAACAGCCAATCCGATTTCGTCAAGGCCACCGCCAAGTTCAAGGACGCGGAAAAAATCCTCCAAGAAGTCAGCAAATCCGCGCCCGACTGGAATCCGCTCATCATTGATTTCCGCCTCAAATACTGCCAGCAGCGGCTCCAAGAATTGCAGCCGAAATTGCCGGCAGCTGCGCCGGCCGCCCCCGCCGCCCAACCGGCCGCCGCACCGGTTGTCGCGCCCGTGGATGCCGCCCAGATCGCCCATTTGACCGCCGAATTGGATCAGGCCCGGCAACAGATCAACCAGTTGAAAACCGCACGCGACGCCCTGAACACCAAGCTCCAAGAGGCGCTCAAGCAAGTCCCGGCCACGGAAACCAACCTGAAGGTCGAGCACCTGTTGGAACAAAACAAAACCATGTCCGCTCAACTGGCCGTCGCCCAGCAGAAGATTGCGGACTTGAGCGAACAGGCCGATCAACTCCAGAAATCTCAAGCTCAAGTTCAGGTTCTTGAAGCGGATCGCGCGAAGCTCAGCGACCAACTCAAGGATGCCTTGGGTAAATTGGCCGCGAATGCAAACGATACCCGCCTCGCGGAGTTGGCGAACCAGAACAAACAACTTTCCGAAGAACTGGCGGCTGCCCAAAAGCAAATCGCCGCCGGAACCGCGCCGACTGAATCGCCCGAGCTCCAACAACTCCGCGCGAAATTGACCGACACCACCGCTGCACTCGAGGCCACCTGGCGCGAATTGGCCGCCACCAAGCAGGACCTCACCGCCTCCCGGCAAGAACTGGCAACGGCCCGCCAAGACCTGACCGGCGCGCGGACGGAGAACGCCACCCTGCGCCGCGACTATGCAGCGATGCGCGTGAAGCTCAACATTGCCGATAGAAATCTGGCGGCACTCCAGCAGTCCGGGCAGAAGGACGAAGAGATCATTCTGTTCCTCCGCAAAGAGAACGCGTTGCTGAAACAGATCGTCGAACACAAATCCCAATTTGCCTCGCGCCCGGAGCGCCCCCAAGGCCACAGGATACCGGAACTCCTGGGTTGGCACCCGCGCCGGCGGACGGAAGAGGAGGCACCCACGACCCCAGCGGAAGAACCGAAAATCGCCCAGTTGAAGGAATCCGCCAATTCGCAACTCGTCGCCGAAATTGCGGCGCCGGAGCCACCGGCCCCACCGTCACCACCAGCGCCGGCTTTGACCGCAAACGAAGCCAAAACCACCGCCAGCGCGCGTCCCGAAGTGCCAGCCGTGTTCGCGACCACCGACCAGAAAACCAAGCAGCTGCTGGACGACGCCCGGGCCGCTGTGGCGCTCAAGGATTTTGACACGGCGATTGCCAAGTACCAGGCCGTGCTCGATATCGATCCCAACAATCTGATGGCCCTCTCCAATCTTGGCGTGATTGACTATCAGCAGGGCAAGCTTGACGACGCCGAACAGACCCTCCGCCGGGCTGTCGCGCTCAGTCCCAACGACAGTGAATCCCGCTCGCTCCTCGGCGTGGTGTACCTGCGCAAATCCAAGGTCGAAGAGGCTTTCACGGAACTAACTCGCGCCGTGGCGTTGAACCCGCGGAACTACGAGGCCCACAACTACCTCGGCATCACGTTGAGCGAAAAAGGCTGGGGTGCCGCCGCCGAACAGGAAATGCGCCGGGCGATTGAAATCAACCCGCAATATGCCGACGCGCATTTCAATCTCGCCGTGCTCTATGCCGGTCAACACACGCCGCGCCTCGAACTGGCCCGGTATCACTACCAGAAAGCACTCGATCTCGGCGCGAAACATGACCCGACGCTCGACAAGCTGTTGACCGAAGCGCCCGCGCCCGCCAACAAGTAATCAGGGCGCGTGGGGAAAAGCCAGGCGCACCTGGCTTGTGCGACCGCGCACCACGTTCACCTGTCCGGCCAACGTGCCGGACGTTTCGTGCCACGCGAATAACCGGTAGTCGCCCGGCGGAATATCGTTGATCTGATACCGGCCTTGCGCGTCGGTCAACGCCGCCCACGGATGGGGAATCACGGCGATGTAGGCGATCATGCGTGTTTCGCCGTTCTCACCCCGGAAGCGTAACAGAAATGGCTCCGGAGCCGCCGGCAACGTGCCGCGCTTTTCAAAGCCGGCGTAAGGCGTGGCTTGCCGGAACCAGAGCTGTGGTTTCTGGCCGCCTTGGAGCAGCTCAATCCGGAAGACGTGCAAATACGGATCACTGTTCTGAATGATCAACGGCGCGCCCGCCCGGGCCAGTTGGATGTGCGGAACAAACTGGTTGTGTTGTTGATCGAGCACCACCGGCGACACGTCCACTGGCGTGGGGGTCCGGACCCCGCCGAGATAGACCACCGCGTCCGCCACCGGTTGTTGCCGGTCATCCGACCACACCGTGCCCGCCACCGCGCCGCCGCGAATCGCGCCAGCCCACGCCGGCAGTCCGACAACCCACAGAATGAAGATGCTGACGAGCTGCCGAACCCGCATCCCCGGGTTGCGAGTTGTCCGGACGATCACTGTAGATCCCCGGCCGTCGTGCGCCGCGCAACGATCAGCGCGATGCCGAACATGAGGATCGCAAACGCCGCCGTGACGACCAGCGCCTTCCAGTCACACGCGCCGTACAACCCCTGCCGAATGGCGGTCACCCCGTAGGTCAGCGGATTCAAGCGCATGATCCAACCGACCCAAACCGGCGCGCCCGAGGCCGGGAACACCGCGCCGGACAGCACCCAAAGCGGCAGCAGAAAGACATTCATGATGGCGTGGTAGCCGGCCGTGGAGTTCATCCACCACGCAATGGCGAATCCGAGGCCGGTCAGAGCGCAGCCCACGAGAAACATGATCCCCACCAGCCACAGCACCGCCGTCAGTGACAACGGCATTCCGACAAACGGCGCGAAGATCAAGAACACGCACGCCTGCACCAAGGCGAGCGTGGCCCCTCCGAAAATCTTGCCGATCACCAGCGCCACGCGGCCGACCGGCGCCACGAGGACCGCTTGCAGAAAGCCTTCGCGCCGGTCTTCGATCAAGGTGAACGTGGAGAAAATGGCCGTGAACAGGAGAATCATTACCAGTGTCCCGGCGTAGAAGTATTCCAGATAGCCGTGCCCTTCCGGTACCTGCGGGGCCTTGAACGATTTGCCCAGCCCCAATCCCAGCAACAGCCAGAACACGATCGGCGTGGCCAGCGCCCCAATCACCCGATCCCGTTGCCGGAGGAAGCGGACCATTTCCCGTTGCCACAGTGTCAAGGCCGCGAGCCAACTCATGATGCCACCTCTTCAAAACGGTGACCGGTCAGATGAATAAAGACATCCTCCAGCGTGGGTTTGCCAACCGTGATCGAGGCGATCGCGCCGGGGAATGCCTCGACCAGCGCCGGAATGAATTCATGACCCCGTGGACGTTCGAGGCGGACAGTGCAATCCACGACAGCGGCTTTCACACCAAACCGGTCGGCGATTTCCTGCTGCAGTCGCTGCGGCTCAGCCGTGGTCACCGCGATCACATCGCCCCCGACCTGTTCCTTCAGTTTGGCCGGCGTGTCGAGGGCCACGAGTTTGCCGCAATCCAATAGAGCCAGCCGGTCGCAGCCTTCCGCTTCTTCCATGATGTGGGTGGTCAGGAGAACGGTCACGCCGTCGCGCTCGCGGAGTTCGCGCAGATGCTGGCTGACTTCGCGGCGGGCCAGTGGATCGAGACCGGTGCTCGGCTCGTCGAGCAAGAGCAACTCAGGCCGGTGAAGCAAGCCCTTGGCGATCTCGACGCGGCGGCGCAACCCACCGGAGAGCTTGCCGGTCAGGTCCGCGCCGCGATCCGCGAGACCGAAGCGCGCCAGCAGTTCGTCAATGCGCGCGCCCAACGCCGCGCCCTGCAAGCCGTAAATGTGACCTTGATGCCGCAGGTTCTCGCGAACCGTCAGTTGTTTGTCCAAGCTCGGTGCTTGGAAGACCACCCCGATGCGCCGCCGATCAACGGGCGCGCCATCGAGTTGGACGCTGCCGGTCTGGGGCGCGACGAGCGTGCTGAGGATGCGAAACAGCGTGGTCTTGCCGCCGCCGTTGGGGCCGAGCAGGCCGAACCGTTCGCCGCGATGCACCACGAAACTGACGTGATCCAAGGCCACGCGCTCACCGTAACGGTACGACAGGCTGATGACGTTTAAGAGCGGATCAGTCACGGTTTCGAAAGCACCATCAAGAGACCGAGAAGCGGCAGGTATGCGACCGATCCAAGGAAAAGCCACCGCGCGTTATCCCGGGACAAGCGGGCGGCGAACCGCAACCCCAGCGCGATGAACGCCGTGGTGCCCAGCAGCGCGCCGACCAGATAGACGTTGCCGGCCAAGCCGAGAAACGCGGGGGCCAGGCTCACCGGCAGCAACGCGCAGGAGTAGAACGCGATCTGCCGGGCGGTGGCCCGCCCGGTGGGGTCCACCACGGGCAGCACGCGGAAGCGACCACGTTCGTAGTCGCTCTGGTACAGCCAGGCGATCGCGAGGAAGTGCGGCATCTGCCAGAGAAACACCAGCAGAAACAGCAACCAGCCGCCGGCATCGAGCCGGTCGCGCGCCGCGGTCCAGCCCATCAACGGCGGAATCGCGCCCGGAAGGGCCCCGATCAGTGTGCACCACGGCGTCTTGCGTTTCAGCGGCGTGTAAACAAACAGATAGCTGCCGAGACAGACCACGCCGAGCAGGCCGGTCAGCGGGTTGACCAGCGCCGTCAACACCAGCACGCCGACCGCCGCGCTGACCGAGCCGAAGGCCAGGGCTTCGGACGGTTGCAGACGCATCGTCGGCAACGGCCGATCCTCGGTGCGGCGCATTCGGGCGTCCGCGTCGCGTTCGAGAAACTGGTTCAGCGCCGCCGCACCCGCGCCGACCAATCCAATGCCGAACAACGCCGCCAAGGTCAGCGTCACCGGCAGAGCGCTGGCGGCGCCAACGTAAAAGCCGAGCATGGCCATGGCAACCGCAAGCAACGTCAACCGCGGCTTCGTCAGTTCAAGGTAGTCGGCGGCCCGGCTGCGCACGAGCGCGACCAGCGCGGGACGTTCAATGACTTCGACGGCGGCTTTCATCCAGATACGGCCTCCGACGGCACGGGCCACGCGCCGGTTTCCGGCGTCGGTTTCACGAACCGGTAACTCCGCAACGCCAGCAGCCAGCTCCCGGCCAGCAGCAGCGCGCCGCCGGCGACGTGGATTGTCGGCAGCAGGACTTGCGGCGCCGTCAACGGAGCGGCCGAGGTTTTGGGGGCGCGCACGACCAGTGTCACGACCCCGAGGCCGAACTGGCACATGACCAGCACCAGCATCAGCCAACCGTGCCAATACATCCGGTGGAGTTGTTCGTCCAACACGATCAGCGCGGCCGTCCCGGCCACCGCTGCGAACACGAGCACGGCTCCGGCAATGTGCACCATGATGCCGCGGTTTGAATGTCGCACGATGGCACCGAGGATGAGTTGGACATAGATCGCCAGCGTGGTGAAACTCGCCAGCGCGCGCAGCAATTTGGCGCGCGGCGCAACCACGGGTGCCGGGTTTTGCCAGGCGCGCGAAGTCAACATGGCAATCGTGAGCGTGATGCAGAAGAACGCTTGCGCGAGACTGCCGTGCGCGGCGGAAATCGCGGGGGGCAGATCATGCAGCACAGTCAGGCCGCCGAGCAACCCCTGCACGATGACCGCCGCCAGCGCGCTGATGCCCAGCCAGCGCAGGCCGCGCGCCGCTTGGGCTTTCACGAGCCAGAACGCGAGTACGACCGTCAGCATGCCGACCGTGCTGGCGATGAGACGGTGCACGTGCTCGTAGCGGATGCCACCAACCCATTGGGCAACCGGATACGCGAACATGAACCGCCCGTACGTCGTCGGCCAGTCCGGCACGGACAGGCCGGCCCGGTGACTCGTGACGAGCGCCCCGGCCACGACCAGTAGAAATGTTGCGGCGGCAGTCGCCCACGCAAACCGGTTCAAGGCGGTATTCATAGCGGTCCTCCACTGAACGGCGGCCACGTCCGGCTGACAAAATCACTCATGGTCAGGATCAACAAAATCATCAGCCAGTAAAAACCCACGCCGACAAAGATCCAGACCAAGCGGCTGCTGGACCGGACGTGCATGAAGAACAACACGACCAGGATCGTCTTGATCACGGCAATGGTCAGCGCGGCCACGACGCCGAATTCGCCCAGATGCAACCGGTTGACGGTGACGGTGGCTGCCAGCAACAACAGCAGCGCGAAAAACACCGCCACATAAGTTTTCACCGGCAAGACATGATCGGTCATGAGGTCTCCTACGCAATCAAGTAAAGCAAGGGATACAGGAAAATCCAGATGATGTCCACGAAATGCCAATACAGCCCGGTGACTTCGAGCGGGTTGTAATAGCCCGGCGTAAACTTCCCGCGCGCGGCCGCGACGGTCATGTAGAAGACCACCGCCACGCCGGCCAACATGTGGATGGCGTGCAAGCCGGTCATGGCGAAGTACAGATAGAAGAACATCTTCGCCTCGCGCGCGTGCATCCCGCCAAACGCAAACGAGGCGCCCGGCACCAGATGATGCGCGAATTTTTCGTGGTACTCGTACGCCTTGATGCCGAGGAACGCCAAGCCGAGCAGCATCGTCAGCACGAGGAAGCCGACGATCTGCGCGCGTTTGCCCACCTGCGCGCTACGAACCGCCAACGCCATCGTCAAGCTGCTGGTGAGCAAGACCGCCGTGTTAATGCCCCCGAGCAGCAGATCGAGATGCCGGCTCGCCTCCGCGAAACCAACCGGGTACTTGTACCGGTACGCGGTGTAGGCGGCGAACAGGCCGCCGAAGAACATGATCTCCGTGGCGAGAAACACCCACATGCCGAGGGTGGACGCCTCGCGTTGCTGGGCGGCATCGTCGAACTGATGGGCTACCATGGTGGGGGGTTCATTCACGCGTGTTGATCTCCCGGCTGTATTCGTACGGCTCGTCTGTAACGACGGGCATCTTGTCGAAGTTGAAGGTCGGCGGCGGCGAGGGCGTGGTCCATTCCAAGCCGGTCGCTTTCCATGGATTGGGGCCGGCCTCCGGGCCGTACCGGAGCGACCAGAGCAAGTAAACCACCGGAATCAAATAGCCGATGCCGAGGATGGACGCGCCGGCCGTCGAAAAGACATTCAACATCTGAAACTCCGGCGGATACACATGATACCGGCGCGGCATCCCCAGGTAACCGAGAATGAATTGCGGGAAGAACGTCAGGTTGAATCCGATAAACATGACCGTCGCCGCGAGCCGGCCCCAGATGTCGGGATACATCTTGCCGGTCATCTTCGGCCACCAATAATGCAGTCCGGCCATGTAGCCCATGATCGCGCCGCCAACCATGATGTAATGGAAATGCGCGACGACGAAGTACGTGTCGTGCACGTGCACATCCATGCCCAGCGTCGCCAGAAACAACCCGGTCAGCCCGCCCACCGTGAACAGCCCGATGAACCCCAGCGCGTACAACATCGGTGTGTCGTAGGAGATCGAGCCTTTGTACAGCGTGGCCGTCCAGTTGAAGACCTTCACCGCCGACGGGATGGCGACCAGAAAACTCAGCAGCGAGAAAACCAGGCCCGCGTAGATTGATTGGCCGCTGACGAACATGTGATGGCCCCACACCAGGAACCCGAGCACCGCGATTGTCAGACTGGAGAATGCGATGAAGTTGTAGCCGAAGATCTTCTTCCGCGCGAAACAGGTGATCACCTCGCTGATCACGCCCATTGACGGCAGGATCATGATGTACACCGCCGGGTGCGAGTAAAACCAGAACAAGTGCTGGAACAATAGCGGGTCGCCTCCCAGCGCCGGGTCGAAGATGCCGATGTGAAAGATCCGCTCGACGCCCACCAACGTAATGGCAATCGCCACCACTGGCGTGCCGAGCACCATGATCAAGCTCGTCGCGTAAATCGCCCACACGAACAGCGGCAGCCGGAACCACGTCAGTCCCGGCGCGCGCATCTTGTGGATCGTGACGATGAAATTCAACCCGGTAAAGATGGAGGAGAACCCGGTGATAAACACCCCGGTGGCCATCAGAATCACGTGCGTGTTGGAGTAGATGCTGCTATACGGCGTGTAGAACGTCCACCCGGTATCCACGCCACCGGTGACCGCCGTGATAATCGTGAACGTCGCGCCGAGCACATACACGTACCAGCTCGCAAGGTTCAGACGGGGAAACGCCAGGTCGCGCGCGCCAATCATGATCGGGATCAGAAAGTTGCCCAGCACGGCCGGAATGGACGGGATCAGGAAGAAGAAAATCATGATCAGCCCGTGCATCGTGAACAGCTTGTTGTAGCTCTGCGCGGAGACCAGCGAACCGCTCGGCGACAACAGACTCAGGCGGATCAACCCGGCATACACGCCGCCGAGCACAAAGAAGAACGTGATCGAAATCAAAAACATAATCCCGATCCGCTTGTGGTCGGTCGTCAGCAACCACGACTTCAAGCTGTAGTCGCAGTTCAGATAATTCACTCGCGGCTCAATGGTTTCCGAACTCGTCATTTTGTCTGTGCTCCTTCGGTGGATGTCGCGCCCATAACGGGTTTGAGCGATTTGATGTAGGCGAGCAATTGCAGCACTTGTTCCTCGCTCACAATGCCCTTGAACGTTGGCATAATCGGCTGGTAGCCGTACACCACTTGCGCTTCCGGCTTCAGAATCGATTCGCGCAAGTAATTGTCATCGGCCGTGACGATTTGTCCGGTCGTCAATTGCACCTTCCCCCCGGCCAACCCCACCAGCGAAGGGCACCGGCCCGTGTTGTCCGGCAGGTGGCAGGTGGCGCAGCCGAGGCTCTTGAACAATTTTTTTCCCGCCACATCCAGCGGCTCGCCGCTCGTGCCACCGCTGAGCCAGTTCTGATAATCGGTCGGTTCCATGACGTACACCCAACCGGTCATCAACGAGTGTTCCGTGCCGCAGTACTGCGAGCAGAACAGCCGGTACTTGCCGGGCTTGGTCGCCTCGAACCACGTCGTCGTGTACCGGCCCGGCAACACATCGCGCTTCACCCGGAACGCCGGCACGAAGAAGTCATGGATCACATCCTCGGAGATCATCGTCAACTTGACCGGTTTGCCGACCGGCACGTGCAGCGCGTCAATCTCGCGCTGGCCCTCGGGATGTTGGATCTTCCACATCCACTGTTTGCCAACCACGAAAATCGGGATCGCCCCCGGCGGGACGCGGTAAATCTGGAAGTACAACTTCGCGCCCCAGAAAAACATCACCATCGTCAACGCCATCGGAATCAGCGTCCAGGCCAGTTCCAGCGCCAGCGGACTTTTCGTCGGCGCGGGCCGCTCGTCCGGCGACCGGCGCCGGTACTTGATCGCGAAGAAGGTGATCAACGCGAATATCAGGATCGCAAAAAATGCGCTGACCGCCACGAGGAAAAAGAACAGCGCATCCACCTGCCCGGCCACACTGGACGCGCGTTGTGGAAATAGCGGAAAGCCTTTCCAGAAATAATTCACCGCGCCGCCGCCTCCCCCCGCCGGTTGTGCCGCATCAGCCCGAACATCAACAGCCCGAGCGCCAACACCGTCCCCACGCCGGCGACCTGCAGTACGCGGTTAATCGCCAGACTGTATTTACCGGTCGTCGGATTGTAGTGGAAACAGAACAACAGGACCTGGTCCGTCTTCGTGCCGATCTTGTTCGCCGACGCCTCGACCAGCGCCAGCCGCAGGTCACGCGACGGGAAATTCACGCCATAGAAGTACCGGGCAATCTTGCCCTGCGGCGTCAGCATCACCAAGCCGGCCGCGTGGGCGTACTGTTGCGTCTGCTCGTCCCACTTGTACCGGAATCCAATCGCGTCCATCACTTTCTTGATCGACGCCTCGTCGCCCGTCAGGAAATGCCAGCCCGCTGCCGCTTCATCGCCCCGGCCGTACTCGCGCAGATATGTCTGCTTCTTACCAGCCGCCAGCACCGGCGTCTCCTTCGGATTGAAACTGATCGCGACAACTTCGTATTGCTTCCCCGCATCGAACGACAATTCCTTCGCCGCTTTCACCAGCCCGTTCAACGTCAGCGTGCACAGCATCGGGCACTCGTAATACACCGGCGCCAAGATGACCGCACGCTTGCCGAAATAATCGCCCAGCTTGACCGTCTTGCCGGTCGAGTCATGAAACGCCACGTCCAGCGGCACCTGCGCGTCGAGTTTCTGGTCGATGCCAATGTCCTGCAAGGCCGCCGGCCGGTTGTCTTGCGCCATGGCGCCAGTAGCGAGCACCATCAGAAAAATCACAAGCCTTTTCACGGTCTTGCTCCTCCATCATCAATTTTCTTCGGCAGGCCGCGCTCGGCCAACAAGTCGATCGCCCGGCTGATCGGGATGCGCACCTTGCCCTTGTTCGGGTCCACCCACGCATAGCTGTTGAGCACGGCGTCCTCGGCGGCCCGCCATTCCTCCAAATCCTGCGGCGCGTTCACCTGCAACTTCGGTCCGGTGTACGGCGCGCGCGTCGCGGCCAACGGTGACGGCGGCGGATACGGTGAGGGGCGCGTCGCGAAGTAATGGAACAAGCCCACCGCAATCACCAGCACCATGCCCACCGCCAATCCCAACCCGGCCGCGAACAGCACGACCGCCTTGAACTGCATGTCCCGTTGCTCGCTCATGCCGCCTCCAACGCCGCCTCGACCCGCGCATCGTGCACCGGCACCAGCGACCGGCTCTTCAACCGGCGCAGGAACACGCCCAGCCACAGTCCGCCGATGCCCACCAGCGCCGCCAGATCCATCCAGTGCACGCCAAACTTCACGCCCTGAAATCCCGGCACCACAATCCAGAACACGTCCACCACACACACCACCAGCAACCCGGCCGCCACCGTCGCCAGCGCGCGCGGATTGCGTTTCACGTCGCGCGACAGCAGCAACAGAAACGGCCCAAAGAAATGCAGCGCCACCAGAAACAATCCCACCTTGCCCCAACCGCCCTGGAACCGGCGCAGATACCACGTCGTCTCGTCCGGCAGGTTGCCGGCCCAGATGATCAAGAATTGCGAGAATGAGATGTACGCCCAGAAAATCACGAACGTGAACATGAAATTGCCGAGGTCGTGCAACTGTTGCGGCTGGAGCGCCTCCGCTAATGCCGGTTGCCTTCGCAGCGCGACTGCCACCACGATCACCAGCGCAAACGCCCCGAGCACCTGCCCGGCCAAAAACAGCACCCCGTAGATCGTCGAGAACCAGTGCGGGTCGAGCGACATCGCCCAGTCGATCGACGCAAACGTCATCGTCAACCCGTACGCCAGCAACCCGCCGCCGCCGATCTTCAGCAGCCGGCCCGACAACGCCGGGCTGGGCGATTCGTCCTGCGCCGTCGCCGCCCGGTCCAATGCCGACGCCAATCCGATCCACACCGCAAAATAAAACACCGTGCGCCCGATGAAGAACGGCACGTTCAAGTACGGTTCTTTGTGCCGCAGCAACGGGTCAGCGGCCACCGCCTCCGGCCGCGCCCACACGTACAGCACCTGCAACCCAAACAACACCGGTATGAACAAAAGCCCCATGACCGGCAGCGTCTTGGTACCGGCTTCCAGCATCCGCCGGACGGAATAACCCCACCGGCCGCCGGCAACGTAGTGCACCATCAAGATCGCCAGGCAACCGAGCGACAGCCCGACCCAGAACAGAAACGCCACGAGATACGAGCGGAAGAACTGCGCCGTGTGGCCGACCGCGCCCAGCCCGCAAGCCGCCAGCGCCGCCAAACCGGCCACGAACGCCACATTCTGAATTCGGCTCAGGTTCACTTGCCGGCCTCCTTGAGTTTCGGCAGCTCCGCGGCCGGCACGTCGGCGGCGGGGGCGTACTCGCTGTATTGCAGCGCACGGATGTACGCCGCGATGGCCCACCGGTCCTCGGGGGTAACCTGTGCCGCGTAATCCTGCATCGCGCCAAACCCATTCGACATCACGTCGTAGAAATGTCCGATCGGCATCGCGCGCAATTTCGGATCGTGAAACGAGGGCGGCGGGCGAATGCCGCGCTGGACGACGATGCCGTTGCCGCCGCCGGTCCGGTCGTGGCAGGGGGAACAGTAAATGTTGAACCGTTCCTGTCCGCGGAGCAACAATTCCTTGGTGACCGGAAGTGGAATCACTTCGACATCCTTGCCGTTGAGCTTGCCGGTGAAGAAGACAGCGTTGGTGCGCAGTTGCCCGCGCGCCACCGTGTCGGCCACCGCCGGCCGCGCCGACATGCCGTCATTGAACATCGTGCTCGGCGACAGCGGTTCGCGCTTCGGTTGCCGGTACATGTCCTGCATGTCGCAACCGGCAATCAACGGCAGCAGCAACAGCGCGAAGTATTTAAGGTGCGACGTCATAGACTCCCTTCGCGGGCAGGTTTTCCAGAAATTTGCGCGTCGCGGCCCGGTCAAACTTTGGGTCAGTGGCTTCGATGCAGAGGAAGAACCGGTCGTGGCTGCCGGCGACGAACCGTTCGACGTTGAACAGCGGATGATACGGTTGCGGCAGGCCGTTGAGCAACAGCATGCCGAGCACGGCCGAAACCGCCGCGACCAGAATCGTCATTTCGAAGGTCACCGGGATGAAGGCCGGCCAACTGTTGAACGGCCGGCCGCCGACGTTGATCGGGTAATCGAGTTCCGCGGCGAAATACTGCATCCCAAACCCGCCCAAGCAGCCGCCGAGGCCGCCCAGCAAGACGAGCAGCGGCACGCGGTTGCGCCGGAAGCGCAGCGCTTCGTCAATGCCTTCGACCGGGAACGGCGTGTAGGCTTCCATCTTGCGGTAGCCGGCGGCGTAGGCTTGGTTCGTCGCGGCGATCAGTTTTTCCGGCGTCTCGAACTCGGCCACCAACCCGTAAAAGACCGGCTTCCTGAGGAGGTTCATTGGCCGGCCTCCTTGTCGTGGTGCTGCGTGCCGTGCACCATTTCGCGCATTTCAAAAATCGAGATCATCGGCAGCACGCGGATGAACAGGAACAACAACGTGACGAACAGGCCAAGCGACCCGATCAGCGTCGCCCAATCCCACACCGTTGGATAGTACATGCGCCACGCCGACGGCATGAAGTCGTGCGCGAGGCTGATGACCACGATCACAAACCGCTCCAGCCACATGCCGAGATTGATAATCAGCGAGAGGATGAACATCAGCACCAGATTCTGGCGCACCTTCTTGAACCAGAACAGTTGCGGCGCGAGCGCGTTGCAGGCGATCATCAGCCAATACCACAGCGCGTAGTCGCCCTTGGCCCGGTAGACCGCTTGGGCGATCTCAAACTGGTTGCCGCTGTACCACGCCGTGAAAGCCTCCATCAGGTAGCCGTAGCTGACCATCATGCCGGTCGCGAGCATCACCTTCGCCATGTTTTCCAGGTGGCGCTGCGTGATGAATTCTTCGAGGTGATAGACTTTCCGGATCGGAATCGTCAACGTCATTACCATCGCAAACCCCGAGAAGATCGCCCCCGCGACAAAGAACGGCGGGAAAATCGTGCTGTGCCAGCCGGGCACGATGCCAACGGTGAAATCGAAACTCACCACCGAATGCACCGACAACACCAGCGGTGTCGCCAGCCCGGCCAACAGCAGATAGGCCGTCTTGTACCGGTTCCAATGCCGGGCCGCGCCACGCCAGCCCATCGCCAACACGCCGTACACAAACGCTACGCCGCGGTGTTTGGCCCGGTCGCGCATGCTCGCCAAGTCGGGAATCAACCCGACATACCAAAACATGAACGACACCGTCGCGTACGTCGAGACCGCGAACACGTCCCACACCAGCGGACTGCGCCATTGCGGCCAGAGCTTCATCGTGTCGGGGTAAGGGAACAACCAATAAAACACCCACGGCCGGCCGAGGTGCAGCAGCGGAAACAACCCGGCGCACGACACCGCGAACAACGTCATCGCTTCCGCGAACCGGTTGATCGACGTGCGCCACTCCTGCCGGAACAACAGCAGAATCGCCGAGATCAGCGTCCCGGCATGGCCGATTCCGATCCACCACACAAAATTCACGATGGCAAAACCCCACGCCACCGGCATCCGAATGCCCCAGATGCCGACACCTTTGTAGAACAGGTACGCCGCCGACATCAGCAGCGCCATCAACATCGTGAATCCGACCGCCAGCCCAAACATCCAACTGTACGGCGTCTTCGTCGTGAGCACGATCGCGGCGATCTTGTCGGTCACCGACGCGTAGGAGTGGCCCGGGCCGAGCAAACCATTTCGTTTTGTTTCGTTGGGTGCCGTCACGCTTCCAACTCCGGGTTCGGGTTGCGCAGCCGGGCGAGGTAGGTCGTGCGCGGCCGAGTGTTCAGTTCGGTCAGCAATCCGTACGTGAGCGGCTCAGCGCGCAGTCTGGCGACGTGACTGTTCGCGTCGTTCAAGTCGCCGAAGACGATCGCCTGCGCTGGGCAAACCTGTTGGCAAGCGGTCTTGATTTCGCCATCGGTGACCTTCCGGTTTTCCTTCTCGGCGGTAATCTTCGCAGCTTCGACGCGTTGGATGCAGTACGTGCACTTCTCCATCACGCCGCGATTGCGCACCGTCACCTGCGGATTGTACTGAAGTTTTCGGCTCGGCGTCTTCGTGTCCGAGTACTGAAGGAAATTGAATCGGCGCACCTTGTACGGACAGTTGTTCGAACAGTAGCGCGTGCCCACGCAGCGATTGTAGATCATCGCATTCAATCCGTCGTCGGTGTGCACCGTCGCGCCGACCGGGCAGACGACTTCGCACGGCGCGTTCTCGCAGTGCATGCATTGGACCGGCTCGAAGTACACTTCCGGATCCGCCGTCTCGCCCTGAAAATACCGGTCGATGCGAATCCAGTGCATTTCCCGGCCGAAATCCACCTGTTCCTTGCCGACGACGGGAATGTTGTTCTCCGACTGGCACGCCACGACGCACGCGCTGCAACCGATGCACGCCGTCAGATCAATCGCCATCCCCCACGCATACCCGTTGTATTTGTGGCCGGGATACATCGACGGATAATCCAGTTCCCCTTTGGCGAATTCGGGATTCTTCACAAACTCCGCCAGAGTTCCCGCCCGTACCAGATCGCGCCCTTCCATCGAACTATGATTCTGTGTGCACGCCAGCTTGTATTGTCTGCCGGTCTTGCGCAATTTCAAGTCGTTCCCGAACCACGGCGCGTCTGCCGGTCGGATGCCATACGCGCTGAAACCCGCGCCCGTGCCGACGCGCCCGGCGTGGGTGCGTCCGTAACCAAGATGCACTGTCACCACACCTTCCGGTTGCCCCGGCATGATCCACACCGGCGCCTCAACCGCGCGCCCCCGGTAACGCAACTCCACCACATCGCCGTTCGCAAGATTCTGTTCCCCCGCCAACTTCGCGCTGATCAACGCCGCGTTGTCCCACGTCAGCCGCGTCAACGGTTTCGGACATTCCTGCAACCAGCCATTGTTCGCAAACCGTCCATCCCCCAATGTCGGGTCGGCGCGGAAACTGATCTCCAGCGCGCCGGCTTCCGGTTTCGCCGCTGCCGGCATGTCAAACCTCCGCAGCCTGACCGCCTTGGCCGGAAACGCCGTGCCCGGCACCACGCCGTCATGCAATGCCGCATGCCATGAGTTATCGTCCGCCAACCCGTGCGCCTTCCAGAACTCACGCACCAGATCGTGCCCGGCCACGCCGGCCTTCCCCGCGAGTGCGGCGACCAGTTCGTGCGCCGACTTCGAATCATACAGCGGCGCAATCAACGGCTGCACGATGCTGGCCGTGCCGTCGAACGCCCGCGCGTCGCTCCACGCTTCGAGATAATGCGACTCCGGGACGTGCCAGTGGCACAACGGCGATGTCTCGTCGTTGTACAAGCCGAGATGCACGCGCAGTTTCACCTTGTTCATCGCCGCCGCAAACGACACATCGCCCGGCGCGTCATAGACCGGGTTGCCACCGAGAATCACCAGCAAATCCACCTTGCCGGCGTTCATGTCCGCGACGAGTTCGCCCAGCGACTGAAATTG
The DNA here is from genome assembly GCA_037441425.1 of Verrucomicrobiia bacterium. Classification (GTDB taxonomy): domain Bacteria; phylum Verrucomicrobiota; class Verrucomicrobiia; order Palsa-1439; family Palsa-1439; genus JBBISF01. The sequence continues at coordinate 16,907 of JBBISF010000007.1, read as the reverse complement.
CCCCACCGGCTCCGCCGCGACCGTATCGGTGTAAATGACCGTCTGGCCCACGTTGCCGAGGGCGTCGTTGATCGCGTGCGCCAACGCGTGTACGACCGGCGGTTGCTGGTCGCCGGCGATCACCAGACTTGCGCCGCGATGCCGCTGAAGATCTTTCCAGACCGCGCTCCACGGCGCAGTGTTGACTTCACCGCTTGCGAACATTCGCGCGACCGCCTCGACTTCGCTGGCCGGCATTGTCCATCGATGGTCGGCCATCGCGCCGGTATTGGTCGGCAGCGATTCGATGGCGTAGAGCCGGTTCATCGCGGTCTGGCCGGCGCGGACGCGGCGCTTGTTGGTATAATCGCGGGTGTACCGGATCCAGCTAGGACCGGCGCTGAGAAAATCGGCGTCCAAACTGAGAATCACGTCGGCCCGGTCGAACCGGTATTGCGTTTCGACCGGCTCGCCGAACGCGAGGCGCGCGCCTTCGTAGGCGTTGTCGCGCGCCAGCGGTTCGTACTGATGCCACCGGGCGTTGGGAAATTTGTTGAGCACGTCGCGCAATTGCGCCGCCAACGTCGGCGAACCGATCGTCTCGGTCAGGATGCGCAGGCGGATTTGTGGGTTGCTCAACGCTGCGGTGAGCGCCCCGAGGAACGCCGACCACGTTGCGATTTCGCCGGCGTTGAGCACGGTCTGCGACCGGTCGGGGTCGTACATCGTCAGCACCGACGCTTGCGTGAAAATGTCGGTCGCGCCGAGGCTGCCGGGATGCTGCGGGTTGCCTTCGATCTTGGTGGGCCGGCCTTCGTGACTCTCGACAAGCAGGCCGGTCGCGTAGCCGCCGAGGGTCATCGCAGTGGCGTAGAACAATGGCTTGCCGGGCACGATCTGTTCGGGTTGTTTGACATACGGGACGATTTTTTCTTCCGGGCTGCGCATGCAACCGGTCAGACCCGCCAAGGCGAACGATGCGCCCATTACCTTCAAGAACTGCCTTCGGCTGACGCTGTCCTCCCAAATCGAGGCATCCACGGGAAACTCGCGATGGAGGAATTCCCGGAAGGCCGGGGTGTCAGCCTGTTCTTCCAAGCTGCGCCAGTATTCTTTGCCGGTTTGGGGGTTCATCGGTGGCACGTGCAGCAGTCGGTGAGTTTCTTGATGTGGTACTCCTGGACGAGCTTGGTCCCGACTTCGAGTTGATTTGCCGGTGGCTGCCAGTCGGGGTTGAAGACCTGGTCCTTGGGCCGCACGAATTTCTCCGGGGCGGTGTGGCAATCAAGGCACCAGCGCATGTGCAGCGATTGGCCCTGCCACGTCAACGGCATCTGCCCAACCGGCCCGTGGCAGGTCGTGCAGCCAATCCCTTTCGAGATGTGGATACTGTGGTTGAAGAAGACGAACTGCGGGACGTAGTTGACCCGGTTCCAAACAAGCGGCTGCCCGGTTTGGAAACTATGGCGGACTGGTTCAAGCATCGGACTGTCGGTAAACAGCATGGAGTGGCAGTTCATGCACGTCTTGGTCGGCGGAATGCCGGCAAACGAGGAATTTTCCACCGCCGTGTGGCAGTACCGGCAATCCAGCCCGACATCGCTGACATGGTGCTTGTGGCTGAACGGGACCGGCTGGTTCCGCGGCGACCCGACCCGCGTGATGTAGGACGAGCGATACAGTGCGCCGCCGACCCACGCCAGCCCGGCCACAATAAAAACCGCCCCAAACACACTGACCTTCGCGACAGTATTCGCACTCGGATGAAAAATCTGTGACATCGCCTAATCAATCCTGCAACGACGGCATGCTTCTTCGTCTGGAAGTTAGACAAGGAGCGCACTTTTGCAAGCCCCATCCTCCATGCCGTCTCCTGCGACGCGGGGAAAATAGACCAAACGCGGCGGATTGCAAGTCGGTCGCCAACTTTTTGAAAAGGACTGCCGGCCAGGCTGGCGTGGGCGCAACGACAACGACCAACGCGTTGTACGTAACTCGTTCATCCTTTGTGTGCTCACCACCTTCCGCTTCATCACCGGGGGGCACCATGTACCCACCGGTTCCCAGCCGCTCCTGCCGGCACGCTTGACTTTTCGGCGATCTCCGGCAACAGTCAGCCTCGCCTCGTGAAGAAGCGCGTCGCAGCCGCTATCGTTGGTTTGCTCTACCTGAGCGTGGCGGTCGTGTTCGGGATGATCCACGACCACCACGATACGAGTGGGCTGCACAGCGCGCACGAATGCGCCGCGTGCGCCTGGCATATCGCGATCGTGACCGATGTGCCGATGGTGGAAGTGCCCGCCGTCGTCGCCCAGACCCTCACGCTGCCGGTGTTGCCGGCGCAATCGGTGTTTGTCCCCGCTGTTTTCTCGCTGGCTTCCGCCAGTCGTGCTCCTCCGGCCGCCTCGGCATAACTCCATCCGTCGTTCGTTGTTCTTAAACTAACCCTCCCGGCCTGTGGTGTCGGGCCGGGGACAATTTCGTTTCAGGAGGAGACATGAACTTTCGTTTAGTCCGAGTTGTATCCGTCGCGGTGGCGCTGGCTGTCGCGACGGCGGTTGTACCCGTCGAGGCGGACGACGCGCTCGACGCGTTAAAGAAGCAGATGCAGGAAATGCAGCAGCAAATGCAGCAGTTGCAGCAGAAGATCGAGCAATTGGAGGCGGCCAAGACGAATGCGCCACCCGCCGGCGCGGTGACGCCGGCGCAGGTGCAGGAGTTGAAAGAACAGGTGCAGCAGGTGGCGGAAGCGCAACGGAAGGTGTTGCCGAGCGAGTTCAATCCGGCCATCGGCTTGGTCGGCGAGACCGTTGTCTCGTACCGGTCACGCAGTTCGGCGGCGACGGGGAGCGACCGGCCGGGCGGGTTTGATGTGTTCCAGCGCTCGGTCGAACTCAACGTGTCCGGGTCGGTTGATCCGTTTGCCAAGGGGTATGTGGTGGCCAATGCCTCGGCTGATGCCGCCACCGGCGAAGCCAACTTCGGCATCGAGGAAGCGGCCTTGCAAACCACCTCGTTGCCGGGGAATTTGGAGCTGAAGGCCGGGCGGTTCTTCGGGGAATTCGGCCGGCTGGCGTACATCCACGACCACGAGTTGCCCTTCGTCAACCGGCCTCTGGCGCTGGACCAATATATCGGCGGCGAATCCCGTTCGGACGGGTTGCAGGTCAATTGGCTGGCACCGGTCGACCAGTACATCAGCCTGACGCTAGGGGTGGGCGATTCGTTCGGTGGCGACAGTCCGAATCCAAATAACGTGGGTGGGTTCCGCGGGATTGACGGGGTGAACACATGGGGGCGGTTGTCCACCTATTTTGATCTCACGCCGAATTGGCAACTGGAGACGGGCGTGTCGGGGTTGATCAATCCGCGCACCAAAAACCGGGGCGGGGTGTTGGATGTGCCGGGCGGCGGCACCGCGACGGAGCATGAACGCCGGTTGGCCGGCCTGGACGTGAAGTTCAACTACACGCCGCTGCGGAATAATCAGTTCCGGAGCTTCACGTGGGGCAGCGAGTTACTCTACAGCGACAACCGGTACTTGCTCGATCCCGACGGCACGCCCGGCTCGGGCGACGAATTCAACAGCAATGTCGGCGCGCTCGGGCTGTACTCGTACATGGCGTACAAATGGCACCGGCGGTGGAGTGGGGGATTCTTATTTGATTGGGTCGAGGACGCGGTGGACGAGCACGCTCACACGTCTGCGTATTCGCCGTTTCTCACCTTCGCGCTCAGCCACTGGAATCAACTCCGGCTGCAATACACCCACACCGAACACAGTGGTGCGTCAGCATTGAAGAACGACGATGCCGTGTATCTCCAGTGGGCGTGGATCATCGGCGCCCACTCTCACGGCTGGCAACAACGTTAACCGAAAGGAAATCATCCCATGAAATCAATCTTGTTTCGTTTGTTATTGGTCGGGGTGTTGACCACGGCGGCCCCGGTGTACGCCGGTAAAATTCGCGTCGTCACCACGTTGACCGATCTCGCCGACTTCGCCCGCGAAGTGGGCGGCAATCACGTGGAGGTGCGCAGCCTCGCGACCGGCGTCGAAGACACGCATGGCGTGCCAATGAAACCGAGCTTCGTCCCGTTGATGAACCGGGCCGACCTCTTGTTGCTCGTCGGCTTCGATTGCGAACATGCGTTCTTGCCGGCTTTGATCGAAGCCAGCAAGAATCCACGCATCGAATTCGGTCACCCGGGTTACGTGGATTGTTCGCAGGGCATCATCCCGGTGGACGTGCCCAAATCCACCGGCCATTCCGAGGGCGACGTTCATCCCTACGGCAATCCGCACTACATGCTCGACCCCGTGCTGGCGAAAACGGCGATCCAGAACATCTGCAACGCGCTGGTCGCCTTCGCGCCGCAGTACACGGCCGACTTCACCCGCAATCGCGACGCCTATCTCGCGAAACTCGACGCCAAGATCGCCGAATGGGGAAAGGAAGCCGCGCCGCTGAATGGCGTGGCGTTCGTCTCGTACCACGAGCACTGGCCTTACTTCGCGGAGCGCTTCGGCATGAAGTACGTGGGCACCATCGAACTCAAGCCCGGCATCGATCCCACGCCGCGGCACATTGAGGACCTGGTCACGATGATGAAGGCCGACCATGTGCCGCTCGTCGTGCGCGAGCCGCAGTTCCCTGAACGGGTGCCGGCCCTCATCGCGCAGGACACCGGCGCCAAGCTCGTCAAGCTGCCAATCATGCCCGGCGGCGTACCGGGCACGGAAACCTACATCAAGATGATGGATTACATCGTGCACACGATGGTCGCGGCCATCAAAGGCTGACTTTGAGATTGGAGACTGCCTGAAATGGAAACCTTGCATCACATCCTCGCGCCGGATTTTCTCCTGCGCAATTCGCTCTACACCAGTGTCCTGATCGGTTTCGCCTGTCCGCTGGTCGGCGTGTTTCTCGTGTTGCGCCGGTTGGTATTCATGGGCGTGGCCCTGCCGCAAGTTTCTTCCTGCGGCGCGGCGTTCGCGTTGTCCCTGCCGGTCTGGCTCGGCACGCTGCCGGGTGAACAATCAACGCAAATGGAACACATGCTGGCCTTTGCCGGGTCGTTGCTCTTTTCACTGGTCGCGATTCTGGTGCTGGCCTTTTTGGAGCGACGCGGGCGCGGGATCGCCGAAGGCCGGCTGGGCGCGACGTACGTCGTCGCGGCGGCGGCCAGCATCTTGATCCTGGCCAAAAACAGATACGCGGAACTGGGCTGGCTCGATTTGCTCAAAGGGGAAGTCATCACGATCTCGAATTTTGATCTCGCGCTGACGGCGGTCACGTTACTGCTCGTGCTCATTCTGCTGGGATTGTTTCACAAGGAACTTCTGCTCGTGTCGTTCGACCGGCCCATGGCGATCACGCTGCATAAGAACGTCGCGCTCTGGGACGTGCTGTTGTACCTGCTGATTGGCGTGACCATCTCGGTGGCGGTGCTCAGCGTCGGTCCGCTGATCGCCTTCGGCTTTCTGTTGATCCCCGCGCTGACGGCTTATCTGGTGTCGCGCAACATCCCGCATTTCCTCGTGCTGGCCTCGGTGCTCGGCGGTCTCTCCTCCTTGCTGGGCTTCTGGCTTGCGTATCAATGGAACCTGCCGATTGGCCCGACGGAGGTCGTCTTGCTGGGCGTGATCTATGCGCTCACTTGGAGCATCAGCAAACTGGTGAGCGTTTCCCGGGCGCAGAGGTAACCCCATGCCGACAAACACACTGATCCAATTCAAGAACGTCACGCTCGGTTACGGACAACGCACGATCCTCACCGGCTTGAATTTCTCCATCCTGGATGGCGAATTCTTCGCGATCATTGGCGCGAACGGTTCCGGCAAGACCACGATTCTCCGCGCGCTGCTGGGGATCATCAAACCCCGGCAAGGCGCCGTCGAATTTCGCGACGGCCAACGGCTGCGCTTCGGTTATGTGCCACAGCGCGGCATCTTGGACGAAATCTTTCCGCTGACGGCGCGCGAACTCGTGCTCATGGGTTGCTATGGCCGGTTGGGCGTGTTGCGCCGGCCGTCGAAAGCCGACCGCACGCTAGCCGACAAGAATCTCGACCGGGTCGGCGCCGTCCGTCTGGCCGGCAAGCGATTCGCCGATCTCTCGGGCGGACAAAAGCAGCGGGTACTCATCGCCCGCGCGTTGATGGCCGATGCCCACGCGATGGTTTTAGACGAGCCGACTGACGGCATGGATTTGGAGGGCCAGCACGCCATCTTGGAGTTGATCGAGAAACTCCGGAGCGAAAGTGGCGTCACCGTGATTTATGTGACGCACCGGCTAAACGAACTCGCCAACAGCGCGCAACGGATGCTGCTCCTGCATGAAGGCCGCGTCCGCATCGGCCCGACGGAGGAAATCCTGCACGCGGAAGTCCTGCGCGAAGTTTATGGCGTGGACGCGCGCGTCGCACACGTGAATGGCAAACGCGTGATCGTGTGAATGCCGGCAGGATCGCGTCCGCGGTCGTATTTCCCGGCAAGAAGCTTTACGATGGGTTGCGCAATGACGGATGACCCACGCGCCAAAGCAAGCCGAGGCCGACGATGACGAACGGAATGCTGAGCCATTGGCCGGTATGGAGGGGAAGTTGATGCGCATAATCAGCCTGATGTTCCTTCCAGAATTCAATGACGAACCGGAAGGTGAACACGCTTGTCAGAAACAGGCCGAACAGCCGACCCCGCGGCAAGGCGACGCCCTGACGCCGATAGATCCAGCCGAGCGCCAGAAAGATCAACAAATAGGCCGTCGCCTCGTACAGTTGCACCGGATGGCGGGGCACGTTGTCCACCCGCGCGAACACGAACGCCCACGGCGCATGGGTCGGCGTGCCAAGAATCTCGGAGTTCATCAAGTTGCCCAAGCGGATGAAACACCCGGCCAGCGCGCCCGGCACGACCAGCCGATCGAGCAGCCACAGATACGGCTGGTCGGGGTGCTTTCGGGTGTACAACGCCAGCGCCATCAATACGCCCACCACACCGCCGTGACTGGCCAGACCGCCATGCCACACGGCGACGATTTCGAGTGGATGCCGGAAGTAGTAATCGGGCGCATAGAAGAACACTTCGCCCAGACGCGCCCCGATCAGCGTGCCGACCACGAGATACACGAGCAGACTCTCCAAATCGCCCACTGGTTTGCGCTCCCGCTGAAAGATCCCGCGCATGATCCGGTAGCCGACGAGAAACCCGGCCACGAACAGCAGTCCGTACCACCGCACCCGGAACGGTCCCAGCCAAACAAGGTCCGGCGACACATTCCAGTAAATGAAGGCCAACCAGTCCATGAAGGTCTCGTTTGACGGAGGCAACAATAGCGTGAGCAATCGCACGAAACAAATCATACTGGTGGGGTGCCTGGCTTTGGTGGCGGTTTCGTGCGGCCGGTCGCCGCAACCGGTTGGGAAACGGCCGATGGTGGTCGCCAGCTTCTTTCCGTTGTATGACTTCGCGCGCCAGGTGGGCGGTCCGGACTTCGAGGTGAAATGCCTCGTCCCGCCCGGCGCCGATCCGCACGAAATGGAAGCCACACCCAACAGCGCACGCGACGTGGCCGATGCTGACCTCGTTCTGCTGCTCGGGTTGGGGATGGACGGTTGGGTGGAGAAACTGGCGACGGCAGAGCACAAGACACACGTGGTATCTCTCGGCGAAGGTTTGCCGGTCCAGAAGATGGGCCCGGCAATGCTCGGCGAACTGGCGGATGCCGCCACGCGCATCAATCCTAACGAGATTGATCCGCACGTCTGGCTCGACCCGGTCCTGGCGCAGGAAATCGTGAAACGGATTGCGACCGCGCTCATCGGCATCGCGCCTGACCGGCAGGCGCGGATTGAAGCGCGGCGCGACGCTTATCTCGCGGAACTCCGCAAGTTGGATCAAGAATACCGGAACGCGGCGGCGCACTTCCGGCAGAAGGCAGTCGTGACGTTTCATGGCGCGTTTGGGTACTTGTTTCACCGGTACGGCTTGCAGGTTGCCGGCGTCATCGAAGAGTTTCCCGGCAAAGAACCGTCGGCGGCGTACCTGCGGGCGCTCGTGGACGCGATGCGCCAGCTTCATCAGCGTGTTATTTTTGCCGAACCGGAATTGTCGGATCGCGCGGCCAGGGTCATTGCGGAGGAAGTGAGCGGCCGGGTCGAACGACTTGACCCGTGTGAGACGATTCTCGCGGAGGATCCACACGCCACCTATTTGGAGCGACAACGCCGCAACATCCAGATATTAAAGAATGCGCTCGGCAACACGACGCCATGACCACCATCCCTGATTCATCCAACCCGCCGTTGTTGTCCGTCAACGCCGTGGGGCTGACGCTCTCGCAACGGCGCATTTTGCGGGACATCCAACTGGAACTGAAGCCGGGTGAGTTTCTGGGATTGATCGGGCCGAACGGCGGCGGCAAGACCTCGTTGTTGCGGATCATCCTCGGGGTTGTGACGCCCACCTGCGGCACGGTCACTTGGCACGATCCGATCACGGGCCGCAAACCGGCCATCGGCTACGTGCCGCAACGCAGCGCCACAGACCGGAACTATCCGCTGCGCACATTGGAGATCGTTACCCAAGGCAGCCGGGGCGCGCTGCCGCGCTGCGGCCGGCGGGGCCGGCAACTGCGCGAGCAGGCGGCGGCCGCGTTGCGGCGCGTGGGGTTGGAGGCGGAGGCCGAGACGCCGTTTGCGGTGCTGTCCAGCGGCCAGCAACGGCGGGCGTTGGTGGCGCGGGCGCTGATGGACGATCCGAAAGTGTTGTTGATTGATGAGCCAACGGCGGGCGTGGACGCGCAAGGTCAGGACCAAATCTGTGCCATCCTCCGCGATCTGACGCGCCACGGGATCGCGATTTTGTTGGTCAGCCACGACATTCCGTTGATCGCCGAGTCGGCGGATCGAATCGCCTGTCTGGCCGGGGTGTTGCATTGGCACGGCGCGGCCTCCGAACTGACCGACGAGATCGTTCACGAAGCCTACCGGTGTGAATTGCAAAACTACGACGCATCCACCCATCGAAAACACATTTTATGAGAACCAGTCTGTCCATCTTGATCGGCGTCACGATCGCCCTGAATACGGCGGCGTTGGGTGAGACGCACAGGTTGCAGTCGCACCACATCGAAGGGCGCCGGTACGTAACGGTCGGCGATTTGGCCGGCTACTACCATCTGGGACGCGGCATGCGCGAGGACGGGAAACGGGTCGAATACCGTTCCCGGTTGGTTCTGGAGACAGATAGCCGGCAGATTCAACTCGACGGCGTCGGCCATTGGTTGAGCACACCGGTATTGTTCGCCCGCGGCGAATTCTGGCTGACGCCGCTCGACATCCTGAAAACAATCGATCCCGTGCTGCGCCACCACCGGACGTCCGCGACGCCGGCGATGTACACCGTCGTCATTGATCCCGGCCACGGGGGTCACGACGAAGGCACGCACGGCGCGCACAGTCGCGAAAAAGACCTCACGCTCGATCTGGCCAAGCGCGTCGGGCGCGACTTGGCGTCGGTTGCCGGACTGCGGGTGTTGATGACCCGCACCGGCGATGTCACCACGCCGTTGGAACAGCGCGTGGAGTTTGGTCAGGCAAAACACGCGGATCTTTTTGTGAGCCTGCACTTCAATTTCGGCGGCACCGCCGATGGAATCGAGACGTACTGCGTCCCCCCTGCCGGCGCACCGACGACGGCCCGCGCGCCTTACGAGGGTGAGACCGAAGCCGCCGGCGCCAACGCGGCGGTGACGAACAACCGCTTCGACGAACAGAACGTCTGGCTGGCGCACTGTGTCCAGAAATCGCTGATTGAAGCCACACACGCCAATGACCGCGGTGTGCGGCGCGCCCGGTTCTACGTCCTCCGCTACGCCGCGTGCCCGGCCATTCTGGTGGAAAATGGTTTTCTCAGCAACCGCGCCGAGGAAGCGAGGATTCTGACGCCGGAATATCGTGAGGCTCTGGCCAGAGCCATCGTGGCGGGAATCGAAACTTACACCGGCAAGACGGCGGGAGCGAACCAACCGTGATGGCCGCCGTGCTCCAGCTTGACGCATTCTGGCATTACGGATTTCTAGAGCGGGCGCTGCTGGCCGGGTTGCTGATGAGTCTGGCGTGCGGCATCCTGTCGCCGTTCGTTGTCTTGCGCCGCCTGTCATTTTCGGCGGACGGTTTGGCGCACGCGTCCATCGGCGGCTTGGCGGTGGGATTGTTTCTTTTTGAAGCCGGGCCGACGCCGGGGCTGGCCAGTTACGTTGCCAGCTTTATATTCACCTGCGGTGTCGGGCTGGCCATCGCGTACTTCGCCTCGGCCGAACGGATGCAAACCGACACCGCCGTGGGCGCGTGTTTTGTCGCCGCGTTTGCGCTGGGGATTTTGATGCTGTCCTTGCGCCAAACTTATACCGCGCACCTGGAGGATTATCTGTTCGGAAGCATCCTGGCCGTGAACGTCCTGGAATGCCGGCTATTGCTGGGGTTGACCGTGGTGATTGCGGTCGGCGGCATTGGTTGTTGGCGCTGGCTGGGGGCGTGGACATTTGACGAAGAACTCGCGCAGGCATCGGGCGTCCCGACCAAGTGGTTGCAGTACGGATTGCTCGTGGTCATCGCGGCCACCGTTGTGCTGTCGATCAAAGTTGTCGGTGCGTTGCTGGTCATCGCCATGCTGATTTTGCCCGGCGCGATCGGCACGTTGACGGCGCGCAGTCTGGCCGGGATCCTGGTGTTGTCCATCGCCGTGGCGGTCTGCGCGATGGTGGCCGGCATGGTGGTGTCCAACGTGACGAATGTTCCGCCCGGACCGGGGATTGTGTTGAGCGCCTTTCTGCTGTTTGTCGCCGCGTTTGTTCTGCAGAAATTTCGCGCGCGCCACTAAACCACTTCGACCGGAACCGGTTCGGCCGGACGCGCTGCTTGCCGGCGTTCACCGAGCCAGCGGGTAACCGCCGGCAGGTGCGGCGCGAATTTCCGGGTGAAGCGGACATTGTATTGGTCGCCATCCCTGGTCTTCAACGCGAGCCGGTGAAAAACGGCGCCGGGATCGTCGCGCACCGTCAGTTTTTCCACCGGGATTTCGCAGAAGCAGACGCGGAAATTCCTGCGGCCAATAAACAGAAGCCGCCCGGCCGTCGTGCCCACTAAACATCCCCGCACATGACGGCCAAACGGCTTAAACTTGCCGGTAAAACCGGGCAGCGCCCAGGCCACGTCTTCATCCTCATGCTGCAATTGCATCCAGCGTTCAATGGCGAACGGCGGCAGTTTGGACGGCAACGAGGCGGCGTCCGGCGCGCCGCCGCGCCGAATCCGGAAGCGATGCGCGAGGCCCACCACGTGCGCCTTGACCATCCGGAAGAACCGCGGCGCGCAGTACCAGAACGCAACCACGAAACACACGACGAGAATCAGCATGACAATCGGATGCTTGAACGACAGCCACGTACCGGCCAGCACACCCAGATTTTCACCCGTACTCGCGAGGATGTTGGTCACCGGTTCGGGGGACGTGTTGATGAGCACGCGCGTCCCGGCTTTGGCGGCGTGTGACGTAAACGCCACCGAACCTCCGAGTAGCACCGCCACAACCGACATGACCGGATCAAGCGTGCCAATGGCTTTCAAGGCGAGAAACGCGCCACCAACCGGGCGAATGACGGTGTGGATCGTGTCCCATGCGCTGTCCACGTACGGACATTTATCGGCAATCAATTCCATGGCGAGGAGAACGCCGGCCACGATCAAAATGAGCGGGTCGCCCAAGACCCGCAGGCCCTCAAGGCCGGGTGACAATTGCACCCAGCCTAGATTGATGGAAAGTCCCGTGACGAAAACAGTGAGGTACAGATTCAGGCCCGCGAGCGCGGTGAGTCCCAACGCGGTGCCAAGCGTTTGCAGAGTCTCCATTAATCAGCCTCCCGCCATCATGGCTACAGTAATCCACTTTGTTGCAAGTGCAACCGGTCAGACGGCGCGCCGGCCAAAATGTTCAATTCCGATTGATGTAACCGGCAGACTAAAGGGAAATCTGAATCTTGGTGAAGCTGGACGGACGATCACTCCAGACCTTTAACGCCGTCCCCGCCTCCGCCAATGTGGTTGTCCGGGAAATGACGCCGTCCACGGGAAAACGCCCCATCTCCAGCATCCGAATCACATTCTGAAAATCCGCCGGCGCGGCGTTGCGCGCGCCCAGGATGTCGAGTTCCTTCATCACGAACCACTTCGTTTCATACTCGACCGGTTGCTTGGCGTAGCCGATGTACACCACGCGCCCGGCAAAACAGACTTCCTCCACCGCCGCGCGAAACGTGGCCGGCAAGCCCACCGCCTCGACCACCACGCCCGGGCCATCGCCACCCGTCAGTTCTTGGAGCCGGTCAGGCAACGAGCTGGTTTGGGAGTGGATCGTTTCCGCCGCGCCGCAGCGGCGGGCCAACGCCAGCTTCGCGTCGTCCACGTCCACGGCGATCACCCGCGCCTGGCGGAACGCGGCCCCAGCCACGGCCCCCAACCCAATCGCGCCACATCCCAGCACCACCACCGTGTCCGCCGACGTGACCCGGCCGCGATCCACGGCGTGAAACCCCACCGTCAACGGTTCCACCAACGCCAGCTCCCGCAAGGTCAGACGCGGCGACCGGTAGAGCTTCTGCCACGGGACGACAAGGTACTCGGTCAACGCCCCGTCGCGTTGCACGCCGAGCGTCGCGTTGTGCCGGCAACAGTTGAAACGGCCTTGCCGGCAGGCGGCGCATTGCCCGCAGTTGGTGTACGGCGACAAGGTGACCTCCAACCCGGCGCGCCACTCCGCCGGCACATCCCGGCCCGCGGCCTCGATCACGGCCCCCAGTTCGTGGCCCGGCACGCGCGGGTATTGCACCAACGGGTTGAGCCCCCGGAATGTGTTCAAATCTGATCCGCAGTAGCCCACCAACCGCACGCGCAACAACACTTCGTTCGGGGCCGGGCTGGGTTGGGGCCGCTCGACCACCGCGGTCTGACCGGGCGCGTTGATGACCAGAGCTTTCATCGTGGGTTCATGCCGGTTGTTTTTTACCGAGGTAAGGGAAATGGTGGGCGAGCAGGCCTTGCGTTTCCATCCGGCGCCAGAACGCCGCCGGGATTTCCGCCGTGACGCTGGCGACGTTGGCCGCGATCCGGGCGGGTTGGCTGGTGTTCAAGGCCACGGCCACCACGCCGGGAACGGCAAAGCTGAACTGCACGCAGACCTCGGCGGGTTGAACGTTGAATTCCCGGCAGAGCATGTGGAACCGGTCGCGCCATCGGAACAACGCCGCCTCCTTTGCCGGGTCGGGCCGCCGGTAGTCAAACCATGCGCCGCCGGTCAAGAACCCGGCATGAAACACCGCCGAGTTGATGATGCTGACGCCGCGCGCGTGTAGTTGCCGGCAAAACTCCAGCAACTCCGGCAGATGCGTGTACACCGTCAGACTGCACGCCAGCATGACCCAGTCGAGATCCACCGCCTCGGCCACCGCGCGCGCGATCCGCCAATCTTTTGCGCCGAGGCCCACCGCCTGCACTTTTCCCTGCGCCTTTAATTCAAACAGCGCCCGGTAAGCATCCAGGACAGCGCGCAGGTTGCCGCCCGCCGCGAGAAATTCATCGGGATCATGCACCGAAACCAGCGCCGGCGCATACGACGGGCCGAGCAGGGCGCACCCTTGTTTGTAGCACTGGAGAATGCCGTCGTAGCTGATCCGCGATTCGGCGTCGTATTGAATGTCGGCCCACACCCCGCGCTCGAACGTCGGTTCGCCGCCGCGCAAGGGGATTCGATACCAACCCAGTTTGTTACTGAGAATCACGTCCTCCGCCGGCACGCCCAACTCCCGCAACCCCTGGCCGATCACCTCCAGCGCCAGCCCCGCGCCGTACTTGCCGGCGGAATCGAGCACCAGCGGCGCGGGCCCGTGCGCCATCATTTCGCGCAGGGTCGCCAGCTTCGTTTCCCACGGGAGCGCTTCATACAGGTTCCCTAAACAACTCGTTCCGAAGATGATCGGCGGCACCCGCAAATTCGTTTGCCCCAACTGGCGCCGGGTCATGGTCACATACAGCAGCCTAAGGCAACCGGTGGTGGCCCGTGAATGGGGTAATTTGACCTGCTGCTGGACATTATTGACTTCGGCAGGCGGGACATGCGAGGGTTCCGCTGTGAAACAGGCCCGGCCACGTGTGGCGTTTTCCACGCAGGTAACCGATGCGCGGTACTATCACCTGAACCTGAATCCCGCGCCGCGCGCGTCGGGTCTGGTGGTGGTTTGCGGCGGATGCGAGCGTTGCTGTCCCGACTATCAGAACCGCCGCAGCAACTTCCCGTTTTGGGGTGTGGAGTTCGTCGCCGAAGGGACCGGCCACCTGCGGCTCCGGCAACGGACGTATCCGTTGCGACCCGGCGTCACGTTTCTCTATGGGCCCGGCATTCCACACGTCATTCGGACTGATCCGCGCCGGCCGATGTTGAAATACTTCGTGGATTTTACCGGCCGCGCCGCGGCCCCACTGTTGTCCGCAAGTCCGTTGGCGAAGGGCCAGGCGGTTCAGGTGTCCGCGCCCCGCCAGGTCCAGGAACTTTTTGAGGCGCTGCAACAAAACGGGACGCGTCAGACCCGCTGGAGTCCGGTGATCTGCGCCCGCTTGGTGGAGTTGCTCCTGCTCAAGATTGCCGAGACCGCACTCCCGCCCGATTCGGCGGGCAGCATGGCGCTGGTGAGCTATCAACGCTGCGAACTGCATCTCCAGCGACACTATCTGGAGTTGCAGACGCTGGAGCAGGTGGCGCAGCAGACCCATTTGGATCCGGCCTACTTGTGCCGGTTGTTCCGGCGGTTCGGTCACACCAGTCCCTACCAGTCCTTGATGCGCCGGAAAATGAATCACGCGGCGGAATTGCTGCTGACTTCCGGCCAGCTCGTCAAACAGGTCGCCGCCGCGGTCGGTTTCGCCGACGCCTACCACTTCTCACGGGTTTTCAAGAGCGTCTACCGGGTTTCCCCGCAACGTTTTCAAACGCTCGGCACGCGCCGCGGCACCGGGTCGTGATCTCGCCGCCGGTATTCTGCAGGAGAACGGCCCATCGTCCGCACGAACACCCGGTGGAATTGCGGGTAACTGCCCAAACCGGCTTCGAGCGCGGCTTCGAGACGCGTCCTGCGGTGACCATCGCCATAGGTCGCCAGGAATCGTTCCAGACGTTGGCGGTGGCGGAAATCCACGAGTGCGATGCCGGTCTGTTGTTTGAACAGCGTGACGTTTACAAATGTCTCAACATCAAAAACACTCTTTTTTCAGCGTCAACTGGGGGTTGACCGCCGACATCCGGTCTATTTAATTTTGTACTTCGTGGGGCCGGACCCTAATGGCGTTCCGCGAGCAGGGCGCGGAGATAATCGGCGTAACTGGTTTTGCCGAGGGCGACGATCTGGCGTTCGAGTTGGGCGGCGTTGATCCAACCTTTCAGCCAGGCGATTTCCTCGAGGCAGGCGATGAGCAGGCCTTGCCGGTGCTGGATGGCGCGGACGAAATTGGCGGCTTCGAGCAGCGCGTCGGCGTTGCCGGTATCCAGCCACGCGATGCCGCGTCCGAAAATCTGGACGTGGAGCTGGCGGCGTTGAAGGTAGACTTCGTTGAGCGTGGAGATTTCCAGTTCGCCGCGCGCGGAGGGTTTGAGTTGCCGGGCAAGCGCGACGACTTGGTCGTCGTAGAAGTAGAGGCCCGGCACGGCGTAGTTGGATTTTGGCTGGGCCGGTTTTTCCTCAATGGAGAGTGCCTTACCTTTGACGTCGAACTCGACCACGCCATACGCCGTCGGATTGGCGACGCGGTAGGCGAAGATCGTAGCCCCGGCCGCGGTGGCGTTGGCTGCCTTGAGCCGGCTGGTCAGATCCTGGCCGAAGAAGAGATTGTCGCCGAGGACGAGGCAAGCCGGGCTACCGTCCAGGAAGTCGGCACCGATGAGGAAGGCCTGGGCAAGTCCTTCCGGTTTGGGTTGGACGGCGTAGGAAAGGCGGAGGCCGAAGGCGTCGCCGTTGCCGAGGAGCTTCTGGAACTGGGCCTGATCTTCCGGGGTGGTGATGATCAGCACGTCGCGGATGTTGGCCAGCATGAGCGCCGAGAGCGGGTAGTAGATCATCGGTTTGTCGAAGACCGGCATGAGTTGTTTACTGACGGCGCGCGTGAGGGGATAGAGGCGGGTGCCGGCTCCGCCGGCGAGGACGATGCCTTTGCGTGGTTTCATAGATGCATCCAGAGTATAGGCGACTGGAATGGAAAATGAAAAGCCCGCACTGATGACTCAATGCGGGCTATTTCTCAAATTACCCCGGCAGCGACCTACTCTCGCGCAAGCTATACAGGCACTACCATCGGCCCTGCAGCGTTTCACGGCCGTGTTCGGAATGGGAACGGGTGGGACCACTGCGGCAATGCCACCGGGAAATCAAGTTGTCAGAAAGAACATATGGTTCTCTGATAATTGCATACAGGTGGGGAACGACTACGCTATGAGTGCTGGTTTGTTAAATCACTGATCTCCCTCTTGCGAGGGAAATTTAAGTGATCAAGCCGCACGGCTAATTAGTACCAGTCAGCTGCATGTTACCATGTTTACACTTCTGGCCTATCAACGGGGTCGTCTTCCCCGAGCCTTTAGGGACCTTGCGGTCCGGCAGACCCAATCTTGGGAGGGGCTTGGCGCTTAGATGCTTTCAGCGCTTATCCTTTCCGCACACAGCTACCCGGCGCTGCCCTTGACAGGACAACCGGAATACTGGAGGTGCGTTGTTCCCGGTCCTCTCGTACTAAGGAACAAATCCCTCAGGTCTGCTGCGCCCACAGAGGATAAGGACCGAACTGTCTCACGACGTTCTGAACCCAGCTCGCGTACCGCTTTA
>JBBISF010000006.1:45544-74410 GCA_037441425.1 Verrucomicrobiia bacterium | reverse complement strand
ATCTTAGCCATCGGCCGGATGCCGGGCTGGATCGCCAACTACAAGGAAGTTATGGACACGCAAGGCACGCGCATCTACCGGCCGCGCCAGATTTTCACCGGGCCGCCCCAGCGCGCGTACGTGCCGGTGGAACAACGCGGGTAATCATCCCCCGCGCGGGAGCACATGAACATCCACGAATACCAAGCCAAAGAACTGTTTCGCCGGTACGGCATCCCCGTGCCCGGCGGCACCGTCGCCACGACGCCGGACGAAGCCGAGAAAATCGCCCAGTCGCTCAACGCGAAGGAAATCGCCGTCAAAGCCCAGATTCACGCCGGCGGACGCGGCAAAGCCGGCGGCATCAAACTCGTCAAGACGCCCGCTGAAGTCCGGCAGGCGGCGCAACAGATCCTCGGCAAGGTGCTCGTCACCCATCAAACCGGCCCGCAAGGCCGGCGGGTGCGCTCCGTCCTCGTCACCGTCGCTCAAACCCCGAAACGCGAATTGTATCTGAGCATCCTGGTGGACCGCGGCACGGGCCGCCCGGTCATCCTCGCCAGCACCGAAGGCGGCGTGGACATCGAAGCCGTCGCCGCCAAGACCCCGGAAAAGATTTTCAAAGAACACATCGACCCGGCCACGGGCCTCATGCCGTATCAAGCCCGCAAGATCGCCTACGCCCTCGGCATGGGCGGTGAACACCTCCAGCCGACCGTCAACCTCCTGCTCGCGATGTACCGGGCCTTCATCGGCACCGATGCCTCGCTGATCGAGATCAACCCGCTCATCATCAACCAGGACCATCAGGTCATCGCGCTCGACGCCAAGATGAACTTCGACGACAACGGTCTCTACCGGCAGAAAGACGTGGCCGCGATGCGCGACGTGAACGAGGAAGACCCTCGCGAAGTCGAAGCCTCGAAGTTCAACCTCAACTACATCGGCCTCGACGGCAACATCGGCTGCATGGTCAACGGTGCCGGCCTCGCGATGGCCACGATGGACATCATCAAATACTACGGCGGTTCGCCGGCCAATTTCCTCGATGTCGGCGGCGGCGCCAGCACCGAACAAGTCACCGAAGCCTTCAAAATCCTCTGCGGCGACAAGAACGTGCGCGGCCTGCTCGTCAACATCTTCGGCGGCATCATGAAATGCGACGTCGTGGCGACCGGCATCGTCACCGCCGCCAAACAAGTCGGCCTCAAAGTCCCGCTCGTCGTCCGGCTCGAAGGCACGAACGTCGAACTCGGCAAAAAGATCCTCCAAGAAAGCGGCATGGCCATCACTGCCGCCGACTCCATGGCTGATGCCGGCCAGAAGATCGTCGCGGCTGCCGGGAAATCCGTATGAAACTTTATCTCTATTATGAATGCGTGGAGCATCCGCTCGTCGTCGAGATTCCCGACGATGAAGTCGAAGGCTTCATGTGCGAATACGAAGAAGCGTTGCATGACACCGCGCTGGAGACGTTTCAATGGAAAGGGTCGTGTTTCCGGATCAACGGCCTGACCGCCATCCTCCACTGCGACCACGTGGCCAAATCCAAATGAGCATCCTCGTTGATCAACACACGCGTCTGATTGTTCAGGGCCTGACCGGCAGCGCCGGCAAATTCCACGCCGAACAATGCCTCAAGTACGGCACCCAAGTCGTGGGCGGCGTCACCCCCGGCAAAGGCGGTGAAACCGTTACGCTCGACTCCGCCCAAGTGCCGGTCTTCAACACCGTGGCCGAGGCCGTCCGGCAAACCCGCGCCAACGCCACCATGATCTTCGTGCCCGCCGCATTCTGCGCCGACGCCATTCTCGAAGCCGCCGATGCCGGCCTCGAACTCATCGTCGCCATCACCGAAGGCATTCCGATCCTCGACATGGTGAAGGTCAAACGGGCCCTGGCCGGAAGCAACGTCAAACTCATCGGCCCGAACTGTCCCGGCATCATCACCCCCGGCGCGTGCAAAATCGGCATCATGCCCGGCTACATCCACAAACCCGGCCCCGTCGGCGTCATCAGCCGCAGCGGCACGTTGACCTACGAAGCCGTCTGGCAACTCACCAGCCGGGGCGTTGGCCAAAGCACCTGCATCGGCATCGGCGGCGACCCGGTCAAAGGCCTCGATTTCATTGATCTGCTGGAAATGTTCGAGACCGACCCGCAAACCGAAGCCGTCATCATCATCGGCGAGATCGGGGGCAGCGCCGAAGAAGACGCCGCCGCGTGGATTAAAGAAAATTTCACCAAACCCGTCGCCGCCTTTATTGCCGGTGTGACTGCCCCCCCGGGCCGCCGCATGGGTCACGCCGGCGCGATCATCAGCGGCGGCAGCGGCACCGCCTCCGGCAAGATCAAAGCCTTGGAAGCCGCCGGCATCGCCGTGGCTAAATCCCCCGCCGAAATCGGCGAGACACTGATCAAACTGATGAAGTGATTCCGCTTCGCGGAATCATCCTGAGCTCATCGACGGATCTCGCGGTCCGGCCACACGGATTTATCCGGTCTTTGCTTGGGCAACTGCGATTGTCTTCGGCTCGGCAAACGTGGTCGGATCGGCGTCAGCGTGATTGTGCTGCCCTCACCGACTTCCAGGTTTAATTCATCCCCCAATTTTAGGCGCGCCATGTTCATAAGAGCCTTGTCGAAGATAAGGCATGGCGAATTACGATACGTGATGACGGTCTTCGTCATTGACTGAATACTGCGTGCGGTGTGGTGCCGAGTCAAGTCGCCGCGGCCCGATTCCCCCGCCGAAATGGGCGCGACCATCATCCAGCGGATGAAGCGACGTCGCTCCGTTGACCGCTTGTCGCTTCACTCCAAGCTTGTCGCCCGCGGCGGCTTCCGCATAGACTGCGCGTGCGATCACTGATGACCTGGGCTGAATTCAAACGCAAGTGGGCACGCTACAAAGGCAAAGAAATTTCGGCCTACCAGGAGCACTTCAACGACCTGTGCCGGCTTCTGGAGATTCCCACACCCGCCGAAGCTGATCCGACCGGCTCCGAGTTCTTTTGCTTCCAGAAGCGGGTCGTCAAAGACGCCGAGTTGATGATCCTCAAGGAAGGCGGCTCAGCGTACAAAGCCGGCGAGGAGCGCGGCTTTGCCGACGTGTGGAAGAAGGATTGTTTCGCGTGGGAATACAAGGGCAAAAAGAAGAACCTCGACGAGGCCCATAAACAATTGCTCCGCTACCGGGAATCGCTGCTGAATCCGCCGTTGCTCGTCGTTTGTGACTTCGACCACTACATCGTCCGCACCAACTTCAACGGCGTGGTGCAGGAAACGCACGAGTTCTACAACGCCACCATCGACGCGCCGCACAACCTCGCCATCCTCCGGGCGGTGTTCACGGACCCGGACCAACTCAAGCCGCACCGCACGACCGCGCAAGTCACCGAAGACCTTGCCGGTAAAATCGCCGAAGTCGCCCGGTCGCTCCAGAGCCGCGAAAGCATCGAACTCGCCGACGCCAAGACGCGCAAGGAAATCAAAGTTGCCGAGAAACAGAACCTCCGGATCGCCCGGTTTCTGAATCGCATCATCTTCTGTTTCTTCGCGGAGGACGTTGGCCTGCTGCCGCAAAACATCTTTACCGAAGTCGCCACGGCCGGGCTGGACGACCCGAAATACTTCGCCGAACGGCTCGGCGAGCTTTTTAAGAAGATGGCCAAGGGCGGCAGTTTCGGCGCGCACAAGATCCGGCATTTCAACGGCCATCTGTTTGAAGAAGCCACCGTCTTCGAACTCACCCTGGACGAAATCAAGCAACTCGCTGAAGCGTCCGAAGCCGACTGGCAAGCCATTGAACCCAGCATCATGGGCACGCTGTTCGAACGAGCATTGGACGACAGCCAACGGGCCCGGCTGGGGGCGCACTACACCAGCGAAGCGGACATCAAGACACTGGTCGAACCGGTGTTGATGATGCCGCTGCGCCGGGAATGGATGGAGATTCGTCGGGAGTTGCTCCGCCACTACGCCAAGGGCAAAGGTACTGCTGCCGACCGGACCCGGCTCGACAAATTCCACAAGAAGCTGTCCACCCTCACCGTGCTTGACCCGGCGTGCGGCAGCGGCAACTTCCTTTACGTCTCGCTCCAGCTTCTATTAGGTCTCGAAAAGGAAGTCATCGCCTACGCCACGGAGCTTGGCTTTAAATTCAAACAGCGGGTCGGTGTTCACCAACTGAAAGCCATTGAGATCAATCCTTATGCCTTCGAACTGGCGCAGGTCTCCGTTCAGATCGGCTATCTCCAATGGATGCGCGACAACGGTTTTGCCCTTGACCGCTCGCCAGTCTTGCAGGTGTTGGACGGCTTCCACAACGAAGACGCATTGCTCGTCCCGCATTACCACGGCAAAGCCAAAACTCTCAAACAAGCGCGCGGCAAGGAACACGAAAAGGAAAACGCGCTGAAGTTCTACACCGAGCGCGAGTGGCCGGCGTGCGATGTCATCGTCAGCAACCCGCCGTTTTTAGGCGACAAACTCATGCGTGGTGAATTGACCGACAACTATGTCTCCGAACTCCGCAGAGTTTTCGAAGATCGGATTCCCGGTCAGTCTGACTTCTGTTGTTACTGGTTCGAGAAAGCGCGGCAGCAAATCACCGACTCAAAATGCACACGTGCCGGCTTGCTGGCTACACAAGGTATACGCGGCGGAAACAACCGAACCGTTCTCAAGCGAATCAAAGAAACGGGTGACATCTTCTTCGCGATCAGCGACCGGGAATGGATTCTCGACGGCGCAACGGTTCACGTTTCGATGGTCGGATTCGACGCCGCAAAAGAAAAGCAACGAACTCTCAATGGAGAGTCTGTTGCCAAGATTGAATCAAATTTGTCGAGCATCGCAGGAATTGCCAAGACCGCCGTTCTACGGTCGAACGCTGACACATGCTTCTTGGGAATCATGAAGGCCGGTGCATTCGACATATCAGAAGCGGAAGCTCAAATAATGTTGCAAGCACCGAGCATCACTCAGCCAAACAGCAACGTTCTTCGCCCACGCTTGACGGCTCGTGACATTTTGCAGCGCACCGGCGGCGGCTGGGTAATTGATTTCGGTTGCGAAATGCCGGTGGAAGACGCGGCCAAGTTTGAAGCTCCATTTGAGCACATCGAGAAGTTCGTCAAACCTGAGCGCTTGAAGAATCGCCGGAAGAGCTTGGCGGTTTATTGGTGGATGCACGGCGAGCCTAGGCCGGGGCTGCGAAATGCGTTGGCGGGTCGAAAGCGATTCATCGTTACACCGGAAGTTTCTAAACACAGGATTTTCGTCTGGCTCGGCGAGGAATATCTTGCTGACCATCAAACACGCGTATTCACGCGTGACGATGACTACTTCTTCGGCGTCCTGCATGCCCGGTTTCACGAAGTCTGGGCGCGCGCGCAAGGCACGCAGTTGCGCGAGAAAGAATCCGGTTTTCGCTACACGCCGACGACGTGTTTCGAGACATTTCCGTTGCCGCGTCCGACGCCCGAACAGGAAGCGGCGATTGCGGCGGCGGCGAAAGAATTAAACGAGTTGCGCGAGCGCTGGTTGAACCCGCCTGAATGGACCCGCGAAGAAATTCTGGAGTTCCCGGCCAGCGCCGATGGCCCCTGGAGCCGGTATGTCAAAGGCGGCGTCGCCCGGTATCCTCGGCTTGTCCCGAAAGACGCCGACTGCGCCAAGAAACTCAAAGAACGCACGCTGACCAATCTCTACAATCAACGCCCGGCCTGGCTCGATCTCGCCCACAAGAAACTCGATGCCGCCGTTGCCGCCGCCTACGGTTTCCCGGCGGAGTTGACCGACGAACAAATCTTGGAGCGGCTGTTGAAACTGAACTTGGAGCGCGCCGCCGCCGAAGCGAAAGCCGCCGCCGGCGCCCAACCAAGAACTTCCCGCGCGAAACGCGACGATGAACTAATATGATCTAAGACCGGCTGTGGCGACGTGGCTGGCGTGGGTTTCGAGAGCCGAATTGTCGGGAGCGGCTCGGGCATATGACACGCATCAGCTTGGGAATCGCCTTCGCCCGCTATGGAGGCTCCTTTCATCCCTCTGGCGGGCGGCCGGTATTTTGGCGCAGGCTCGAGGCGCTGCGGCGCTGGCGGCGCTGTCGTGAAACAATGCTCCGCCGTGGCAAGGCGATGCCCGGCGGTGGTACCACCGCCATGTTTTGGTCCTTCCACCGTGGGCAGATGCAGTCGGGTGGGTGGTTGACGGATTTCGCGTTGAGATGCCGGGACTGGGCGGAGGAATGTTCAAAATGGGCGCGCGGAATCGCGCCGCTTGCGTCGTCGCCACCGCAAATGCAGCGCAAATGTCCGCCGCATCACTTCAGTCGGACACAACTTGAGTGGGTCTGTACAAAACCGTCGTCCAGTTGCGGGCAACTTGACTGGGACTGTACACAATCGTCATCAAGTTGGACGCAACTTGAGCGGGGCGGCGCAGCGGCCTCGTCAAGTTGCCCGCAACTGCGGTCCAGCACGACGCCGACGGAACGCCGCAGCGCAGAGCGGCGGTCAAGTTGCCGGCAACTGCGCCGCAGTTGGACGCGACTGGACGGGAGGCACGCACAGTGCTGTTCAGGCGGAACGATGTGCCCGTGGGAGCACGCGCTCCCGGAAAGGAACAGTGCGATTATGCCCGATGGTCCACAAGCGGTGGCGGCGAAATTCGGCAAGGTGCTGGCCGCGTGGGAGACGCTGCGGTCGGGGAAGTCGTTTGCCCGGTTGACGCTGGCGCAATTCCGCGCAGTCATTCAGTCAGCTTCCGATGTGCGTGAAGAGATCAAGACCCTGGAGAACCAGTTGCTGGCCGCGCAAGACCGGCGCGCGGCGGCGGACCGGGAAGCCACGCGGCGCGCACTGCAGGTCGTCAATAGCGTCAAGGGCGACCCGGCCGAAGGTGAAGACGGCGAGTTGTACGAGGCGATGGGCTACGTCCGCAAAAGCGCCCGCCAGTCCGGCCTCACCCGGAAGAAGGGGGCGACGACCGGCGCCAACAAGAACGCGCCACTGGTTCACGGTGGAGCATGACTGCCGGTGCGGTAGAAAGGTGGAGCGGCGTCTCGCCGCAACCGGGGGACATTCTGAATCGCGGCGGGAATGCCGCTCCCCGAACAACGACCACGTTGTAGCCGCGCTCGATGAGCGCGGCGGGACCCGGGGCCCCGTCACACCCGCCGCAGTCGGCGCCCGCAGCTACAGGTTTCTTTGGGGCTCTGGCGCAGCTTGGTGGCGATGACTTCGTGTTCGCGGTGGTCAAAATCTCCGTCCCGCCTACCGCCAGTAGCCGCCCATCCGGACGTAGCCGCCGCGACCGCGTTCCCAGCGTTCCCGCTCCCAATGCGCATCCCGGTGCGGTGGCCGGGCCCAGTAGCCGCGTCGCCAAGCCCAGCGGCCCCCACCCCAGCCCCAACAACCGGAAATCCAGATGAAATCGGGACCCGGCGCGGGATAGTATTCTTCCACAATCGGCGGTGGCGGCGGTTCGGCCACCACGACGGTTTCCGAAGCCGGTGGCGGTGGCGCGGCGCCAACGAGGTTCGGCGTGTTGATCATGAAATCAATGACCTTCTCGCTCACGCCCGAATCCTTGAGGTCAATGATCTCCGCCGTGCTGAGGCGATAGACCGTATGCGAATTCCGAATCTGGCTGAGGATGACTTCGTCGCTCACACCGGCCCGCGCGAGCGCTTTGATGTCGGCCAAGCCCAAGGGTTGCCCCTGGTCCACCCGTTGCAGGGTTTGTGGATTCTGCTGGGCCAACATCTCCCGTTGTTGTTCGTCCATCGAATGCCCGATGATGCCGCCGGTCACCGCGCCGAGCGCGCCCCCGATGGCCGCGCCGGCGGCCGTGTTGTGGCCGGCGTAGTTGCCAATAATCGCGCCCGTGGCGGCGCCAAGCGCGCCACCGGTCAACGCGCCCGTGGCCGTGCGGTCCGGGCGGCCGTCATAGGTTTCGCAACCGGCCAGCAATAGGCTTGTGGAAACAATCGTCAAACCGATCCAATGGTATTTCATAGTCTCTCTCCAATTTGCATATGACATTAACACCACAACAAGCGTTGAGTTGCGCCGCGCAAACTGCCTGAAAACCAAGGGAAAACGGCGACTGGCATCTTGCCGGGGGGAATGTTAGTGTCTGGTAATTGTGGATATCATTTTCAAGTGCAGCAAGTGCGGCCAAGACCTGGAAATTGACGCCGCCGGCGCGGGATTGGAAGTCAGTTGTCCCAAGTGCAACGCGGCCTTGCTGGTGCCGCACGCTTCTTCCGCGCCGCCCGGTCAGTTGAAGGACACCATCCGGTTATCGCCGTTTCCGCAGTTGCCGTCGCAGCCGCCGCCGGCCACGCGACCGGCGCGTCCGGCCCCACCACCCCCGGCCCCGAGCGGGGCACTGTACACATTGCCGCGTTCGGCCGCGGCTCCCTCCGTGCCGTCCACACCCCCGGCCACGGAACGGCGCAGTTCTCTGGCCAATCAACCGGTGCGCGCCGTCATCACCGACTTCGACATGCCGATGGCGGAGATGATGAAGCACGCGTTGAAGTGGATGGTGGCCGCGTTGCCGGCAGTTGTGATCTTGTTGCTGCTCGCGGCGGTGATCTTCAAACTGCTGGGCGTGATTGTGAGGCCGTAGCGTCGCCGCGGTCGGCGACCGCGGCTACATCGGCCGCTTGCCCGCCAACTCCACTTTGACCGGCTCTTTGACGTGCAAGTCGCGTTGCGGGAACGGGAGTTCGATGCCGTGCTGTTTGAACTTGTCCCAGATGGCGAAGTTGAGCGCACTGCGCAGCGTGCCCGGGATTTCCGACATCGTGACGGTCCACACGCGCAGCTCAAAGTTCAACGAACTCTCGCCAAACTCCAGGAACGCCACCTGCGGAGCCGGGTCCTTCAGGACGTGCGCGTTACCGGCCGCCACGTCCAGCAATAGTTTCTCCACCAATCGCACGTCGCTCTTGTAGCCCACGCCGACCGGAATCTTGAATCGCACCCGCCGGTCGCCACCGGCTGTCCAGTTGATGAAGCGGCCGGAAACGAACTCGGAGTTGGGGACGATGATGTTGATGTTGTCGTTGGTCAGGACGGACGTGGCCCGCGCGCCGATGCGGACGACGCGGCCGGCGGTGCCGCCGACTTCGACGCGGTCGCCGATCTCGATGGAGCGTTCAGCGAGGATGATCAAGCCGCTGACGAAGTTGTGAATGATGTTCTGGAGACCAAATCCGATGCCGACGCCGAGCGCGCCGGCCACCACGGTCAACGACGAGAGATCAATGCCGATGGTGGACAGCCCGATGATCAGGCCGAAGGCCAGCACGACGTACCCGACAATGCGCGCGATGGCGTACTGGATGCCGGCTTCGAGCTTGGTGCGCGGCAGGACGCGCGTCCGCAGGATGCGCCGCACCAGCCGCGAGAGCACCACCGCCATGATGATGGCGATAACCAGATGCACCAGCGTGGCCGGCGTCACCCATGTGTTGCCGACTTCAAACAGCGGCTGCGTGAAGAATGTGCGAAACTCCTGCCAAGTCATCGGAGCAAACTACAGTTTCACCCACTTGCGGGTCTTGGCGGATTTCTCGACGGCTTCGAGGACGATCTGATTGGCGAGGCCGTCTTCAAACGTCGGCTGGACGGATTTCTTGTCCACGACGGCGTTGACGAAGTCGGCCACGGTGTGCACGAAGGTGTGTTCGTAGCCGATGATGTGGCCGCCCGGCCACCACGCGCCAACATACGGATGCGCCCCGCCTTCGGTGACGATGATGTCCCGGAACCCGCGGCGGTCGCCGGGGTCTTCGTTGTTGAAGTACTTGAGGCGGTTCATGTCTTCGAAGTCGAAGCACAACGAGCCGCGGCTGCCGTTGATTTCGATCTGGATGCCGTTCTTGCGGCCGAGGGCAAACCGGGTGGCTTCGAGGTTGGCGAGCGCGCCGTTGGCGAAACGGCCGATGAACATGGAAACATCGTCCACGGTCACCTTCCCCATCTTGGCGCTGCCTTTGGCGGAAAGTCCGCCTTGCTGGGCCGGTAAGGGACGTTCTTTGATGAAGGTTTCCATTTGGCCGCAGACTTCGGCAAATTCGCCAACGAGATACCGGCCGAGGTCGATGATGTGGGCGCAGATGTCGCCGTGCGTGCCGCTGCCGGCCACCTGGCTCTGCAAGCGCCAGACAAGCGGGAAATTCGGGTCCACGATCCAGTCCTGCGCGTAGCGCGCCCGGTAATGGTAAATCGTTCCAAGATCGCCGCTCTCAATCATCTTCTTCGCCTGCGCGATCGCGGGGATACGCCGGTAGTTATGGCAGACCATGTTGACGACACCGGCTTTCTTGACGGCGTCGGTCATCGCCCTGGCTTGTTTGACGTCCAACGCCAACGGTTTCTCGCACATGATCGCCTTGCCGGCTTTGGCGGCGGCGATGGCGATTTCCGCGTGGCTGTCGTTCGGCGTGTTGATGTCCACGATGTCAATGGTGGGATCGTTCACCACATCGCGCCAATCGGTGACGAAGATGTCCCAGCCGAGCCGTTCCCGGGCTTCCGCGACGCCGACTTTGTCGCGGCCGCAAATCATCTTCATGGCGGGGCGGGCCTTCAGGTTGAAGAAGCGCGGGGCTTGGAGCCAGGCGTTCGAGTGCGCCTTGCCCATGAACTTGTAACCGATCATTCCGACGTTCAGCGTCTTTGGCATGGTTTTCTCCGGTGAGCAAAAAGGTTGAAATTTCTTCGGCATAATTATAGTGATTAAGGAAGTTAGCTTTGTCACGCGAAAATGTTTGTCACCCCGAAATAGTACGAAATATGACCAAACCACACGTCAAACTGTTCATTCCCGGCCCGATCGAAGTCAGCCCCGAAACCTTCTGCGCGATGAGCCAGCCGATGATCGGCCATCGCGGGTCCGGGTTTCAGGAGCTTTATGCGGCCCTTCAGCCCAAACTGCAGCAGGTGCTCTTTACCAGGAATCCGGTCTTCATTTCCACCTCGTCGGCGTGGGGCGTGATGGAGGCGGCGGTCCGCAACCTCGTGGGCAAGAAGGTGCTCAACTGCTGCTGCGGCGCGTTCTCGGACAAATGGCTCGATGTTTCCAAGCGTTGCGGCAAGGAAGCCGAAGCGCTCAAAGTTGAATGGGGGCAACCGATCCTGCCGGAACTGGTGGACGCCAAACTCAAGACCGGCCAGTTCGACGCGCTCACCCTCGTTCACAACGAGACCTCCACCGGCTTGATGAACCCACTGGCCGACATCGCGCAGGTGATGAAGAAATACCCGGACGTCATGTTCATCGTGGACAGCGTCAGCTCCATGACCGGTGTGAAGATCGAGACGGATGCGCTCGGCATTGACGTCTTGCTGGCCGGCACCCAGAAGGCGTGGGCGTTGCCGCCCGGCCTCGCCGTGTTCGCCGTGAGCGCGCGGGCGCTCCAGAAGGCAGAGACCATTCCCGGCCGCGGCTACTACTTCGATTTTCTGGAGTTCAAGGCCAACCACGACAAGAACATGACGCCCTCCACGCCGAGTATCCCGCACATCTACGGGCTGCAACATCAGTTGGAGCGGTTCTTCGCCGAGGGACTCGAGAACCGGTTCGCCCGCCACATCCAAATGGCGCAGATGACCTGGGAATGGGCGTGGGCGCGGGGGTTTGAACTGTTTCCCAAGGCCGGTTTTGAATCCATCACACTCTCGTGTGTCAAAAACAACAAGGGCATTGATGTGTTGAAGCTGCAGAAAATCATGAAAGAGCGGCACCGGATGCAGATTGATGCCGGCTACGGCAAACTCAAAGGCCAGGCGTTCCGCCTGTCCCACATGGGCGACGAGACGCCGGCGACCATTGCCGACCTGCACGCCCGGCTCGACGATGCCCTGAAATCGCTATGAAAACACTGATCCTGCGCGTCCTCGTGGTCTGGCTGGCGTTGGGCGCAATGACCATGGCCGCGCCGCCCGAATTGCGCACTTGGACGGCTCAAAGCGGCGCGCAAGTGAAGGCGCGCTTGATCGAGCAGAAGGACGCCAACGTCATTCTTGAAAACGCCAATGGTGAACGGTTCGAGATCGGGTTGGACAAGCTCAGCCCGCAAGACCAGAAGTATATTCAAGGGTTGCCGAAAGCCGCCGCTCCCGCGGCCGCCGCCCCGGCTGCCAGCGGTCCGCTGGCAGTTGACCCGGAAGGGAAATGGAAGGCTGGTACTGTCAGCGACGAGATCGAATGCAAAAAAAATTCGCAGTGGACGTATCTGCTTTACGTCCCGAAAGCTTACGACCCGAAACAGAAGTGGCCGGTGCTGTTTGTAGCCGCGCATAGCGGAGCCACCCCCGCGGACCTGAAACTCTTCGTGCCGGGGGCGGAGACCTGCGGATGGATTGTCGCGTTCTCCGAGCAAGCCCGGACGCAATCCGAGGATAGCGACACCGCCGTACGGGCCATGGTGAATGACGTGCTGGCGCGTTTCCCGATTGATCAGAAGCGCATGTACGGAGCCGGTTACATCGACGGCGCAGCGTACGCAGTTAATCTGGCCGGACAACACAAAGATCCGCCCTTGGCCGGGCTGCTCTTGATCAATGGCAACCAGGCGGATGTGCGCAAAGTTCCCAGCGAAACCGTCGCCTACGGATTGTGCGGTTGCAATTGCGGCTGCCGCGGCGCGATGATTCGCATGTTTCATGAATTGCATGGGGACAATGATCATCTGCGTTTCTTCGCCGGCCAGAACAATTGGCCGTCGCCGGAGTTGATTCGCGACGGCATGATGTGGCTCCATTACGCCGGTCTTCAAGCCGCCACGTTGATGGATCAGGAGCTCCTCAAAGAACGCAAAGCGTTCGCGAAGAAAATGCAGGATGAAATCAATCACCTGAAAGACACCGATCCCGAACGCGCGGCGGAATGGACGGAAGCCCTGCTGGGGCCGGGCGGCATGGAAAACCCGATGGCGCTCCTCAACCCGCAGTTGTCAGCGCTCCTGAAGAATCCCCGGACGAAACTTTATCTGGACGGTCAGAAAGATTTGTCGCGGCTGCTGCGGCGATACTTCCCCCCCCCAAATACCGGCAACGATCTCGGCAAGGAAGGCGACGCGGAGGCGCGCAAACTAGCCAATACCTACAAGGATTGCAGTCTCGGCGATGTGTTTACCGGTCTCACACAAGTGACCGTAGCGATTCCCCGCGACTAAGATCAATCGGCCCGCAGTGACCGATGGTTGACAAGCCAACCGAAAAAGCCCACCGTCCGGGTGGTCATGCAGCCGCGACACCAACGCATCCTGCACCTTGACGGCGATTCGTTCTTCGCCTCGTGCGAAATCGCGCTCGATCCCACGTTGCGCAACCGGCCCGTCTTCGTCGGCGGCGGGCGGCGCGGCGATGGCATCGTGATTGCCGCCAATTATTGCGCGAAGAAATACGGCATCACCACCGGCATGGCCGGCTTCGAGGCCAAGCGCCTGTGCCCGGATGGCGTGCTTGTCAAACCGCACTACGACGAATACCGGCGCCTCTCGCTCGAACTCTTCCAACTCGCCCGGCGTTACACGCCATTGCTGGTGCCGACTTCGATTGACGAAGGCTATCTCGATTTCACGGATTCACCGCGCGTCTTCCGTTGCCGGGACGCGGCGGAGCTTGTGGACCGGATGAAAAAAGAAATCGCCGGTGAAGTGGGCATTCCGGTCTCGGCGGGGCTGAGTTCTTCCCGTTGGATCGCGAAGGTGGCGACGGATTCCTGCAAACCCGACGGCTTCCGTGAAGTGCCGGAAGGCAAGGAGCGCGAGTTCCTGCATGACATTCCCGTTCAGGAATTACCGGGCATCGCCAAGCGCCGGGCCCGTTCGTTGCACGCCCTCGGCGTCTGGACGCTGGGCGACATCGCCGAATTGCCGCTCGGCCTGCTGGAAAAACGCTACGGCTATCTCGGCTTGGAGTTGTGGTTGCTGGCGCGCGGCGAATTTCGTGAACAGCTATCACTCGCTGAAAAACCGCGCTCCTGCATCGGCAGTTCCACCACACTGCCGGACGATGAACCAGACTACGAGGCGGCCTTGCTGTTCCTGCTCGATCAAACCGAACGGGTCATCACCACCTTCTTCCGGGAAAATCTCAAGGCCCGCGAGATGGGTGTTTATATCCGGTTCAAAAAACTGGAAGGCGTCGGTACCAACGTCAAGTTTCCCGGCGCGCTCTTCGAGCCGCGCGCCATCAATCCGCGCGTCGAACGGGTCTTCCGGCAATTGGTGGCGGGCCACTCCCAGCCCATCCGGCAGGTCTGCATCAACTTCTGGAACATGGAGCCGCTCGACCTCCAACCTAAACTGTTTGGCGACGACGCCGAGTGCCAACGCCGCGAACTGCACCACGCGCTGGAGCAGATCGAACTGCAATTCGGCACACACAGCATCAAGACCGGCACGCGGCTGCTGTTGGAGCAAGAAGCCGCACACTTGGTGAGCCACAAAACCAAATGCCCGTTCATCCCCCAGCGCGAGATGGAAATCAAAATAGGCAAGATCCCGGAAGAGGTGCTGGACTTGATTTACGAAGAAGAATCATCTCCGCTGGAGGGCGCGGTTCCTGCCGCGCCGCTACCGCTTCCTCGCACGTGGGGCCGCTCCACCACCCGGCCCCACAAGTTCAACTGAGTCGTTACAACTTCCCCTTCGTACTCGGCACGCCTTTGACACGCGGATCGCGTTGGCAGGCGTGATCCATCGCCTTGGCCAGCGCCTTGAAGATGGCTTCCACCATGTGATGCGGCTCGTCGCCGCGCAATACATCCACGTGCAGGTTGCAACGGGCTTCGTTGGCAAAACCTTGCAAAAATTCCCGCACCAAACCGACGCGGAACGTGTTGCCTCGTCCCAACTCGACGCTGGCGACGTTCTTCCAGTTCTTGCACGCGAACACGAAGCAGGGCCGGTTGCTGAAATCCAAGGCAATCCGCGCTTGCGCCAGCGTCTCATCCATCGGCACGAGCGCCCAGCCATACCGGCGAATGCCGCGTTTGTCGCCCAGCGCCTGCCCCAACGCATCCCCCAACGCTATCCCAATGTCCTCGACGGTATGATGCGCATCCACATGGAGATCACCGGTCGCCTGGATGGTCAGATCACAAAGCGCATGTTTCGCCAGCAACGTCAGCATATGATCGAAAAACGGGATGCCGGTGGCGATCTTCGATTGGCCGGTGCCGTCAATCGTCAGCGCCAGTGTAATTTTGGTTTCGGCCGTGTTGCGTTGGATTTTAGCGGTGCGCTTTTTCACAAATAGCCTCCGTGGCCATCAAAAACTGATCCATCTCCTCGTCCGTGCCGATGCTGACCCGCGCAAAATCCCGGATGCGCTCGGCCTCCCACCAGCGCACCAGGATGCGCTTTGCGCGCAAACCGTCGAACCAGGCTTTCGCGGTTACCGGCACGGGCGGTTTGGCGAACACAAAATTCGTCTGGGAAGGATAGACGCGAAAGCCGATCTTTTCCAGGCCGGCAATCGTGCGCTGCCGGGTCGCCTTGATCTGCCGGACGGTCTCCTCGAAATACGGCCAATCATTCAACGCCGCCTCCCCGGCCACTTGGGTCAGGCGGGTGACGTTGTAGCTGTCCTTCACTTTGTTAAGCGCCGCGATCAGTTCCGCACGGCCGGTCGCCCAACCCAGCCGCATCCCGGCCAAGGCGAACGATTTCGAGAACGTCCGCGCCACAATGACGTTCGGATATTCGCGCGCGAAATCCAGACAGTTGTCGGCGGCAAAATCCACGTAGGCCTCGTCAATCACCACCACGCCGTCGGTTTCCTCGATGACGCGCTGCAATTCGACGCGCGGCAGCCACACACCACTGGGCGCATTGGGCTGGGTGATGAATACCAGCTTCACACCGTCCAACTTTGCCAACAGCGCCGGGTGCGCTTTGATCTGGAAATCGTCGTCGAGCGGCAACTCCACTTGCGCCGCTCCCTGAATGTTGGCCAGCACAGGGTACAACGAGTAGCTCGGCCAGAAGTACGCCAGTCGCTCGCCTTCCCCACAGAACGCCCGGACACAGAGATTCAGGATGTCGTCCGCGCCGTTGCCGGCCATGATCTGATCGGGCGCAAGATCATAGCGTTCCGCCAGTTTCGCGCGCAAACTCGCCGCGCTCGGGTCCGGATACAAACGCA
This sequence comes from Verrucomicrobiia bacterium, assembly GCA_037441425.1. GTDB lineage: Bacteria > Verrucomicrobiota > Verrucomicrobiia > Palsa-1439 > Palsa-1439 > JBBISF01. Next base: position 58,253 of record JBBISF010000006.1, on the reverse strand, counting down.
ACCGCCCGTCAATCGCGGCGCGCAACGCTTCGATGACTTTGGGCGACGGCGGATACGGATTCTCGTTTGTGTTGAGCTTCACCAACCCGGCAACCTTGGGTTGCTCGCCCGGCACATAACCGGCCATCCGCGCGACTTGTTTCCTGACGTAGCTCATGGGAAACGAATACGGGCGCTCGCGGCGTGCGCGGTCAGGCCTTCCACGTCCGCAAACGCCTCCAATGTCGGCAGTGATTTGCGCAACGCCGCCGGGTTGTACTCAATCAAACTGGTGCGGCGCTGGAATTGATCAACCGTCAAACCCGGCAAGGCTGCGCCGGCACCGCCAGTGGGCAATGTGTGACTGGGACCGGCCACATAATCGCCCACCACCGTCGGCGTCCACGGACCGAGGAAAATGGCGCCGGCGGTGGTGATCTTCTGCGCCAGCGTGCCGGGGTGGCGCGCCATAATTTCCAGATGTTCGGGCGCGAACCGGTTCGTGATTTCCACGGCTTGTTTCAGATCGTGCACGAGAACGCATACGCCGTTCTTCTGCAACACCCGCAACGCTGAATCACTCCGGGACAAATCGCCCACTTGACACTGCATCGCGCGCGGCGTTTCCTTGAAGACACGCTCGGAATTGGTCACCAACCAGACGCGTTCCTCACCGCTGCCATGTTCGGCTTGGGCAAGCATGTCAGCCGCGATGAACCGCGGCTCCGCGGTGCTGTCGGCCAGAATCAACACTTCGCTGGGGCCGGGCAACAAATCCATCGCGGCATAACCGAACAGCAACCGTTTCGCCGCCACGACATATGCGTTGCCGGGACCAAAAATCTTGTGCACTCGTTTGATCGTTGCCGTGCCGAGTGCCAGCGCAGCGATGGCTTGCGCACCGCCAACCCGGTAAATCTCGGTTGCGCCGGCGGTGCGCTCCGCGTAGAGCAAATTGGGATTGGTGCTCGGACTGCATGCCACGATCTCCCGACAACCGGCCACCTTCGCCAGCGTGATCGTCATCAGCGCGGTCGAGGCCAGCGGCGCGGTGCCGCCGGGAATGTACACGCCCACCCGGCGGATGGGATCGAATTTCTCCCCCACTCTTCCACCTTGGGCGTTGCGCATCGTCCACGGCCTGGGCAAGCCGCGTCGCGCAAAAGCGGCAATGTTCTTGTTGGCGACGGCGATGGCCTTGCGCAAAACCGGGTTGACGGTTGGCACCGGTCCGGTAACGCGCAACTGCCCAGCCGTGAGCTTCACGCCGTCGAAACGTTCGGTGAATTCGAGAAGGGCGTCATCGCCGCGCGTCTGCACCGCGGTAATGACCGCGCGAACCCGTTCTTCAATCTGCGGGTCAAAGAGGCTCGACGACGCCAAAGCGTTGGCGAGTGCGGTCTCGAAATCCGGTTGGTCGAAGCGAAGCAGTTTCATGGCAGTCGTCACGCCATGTTAACGGAGCAGGTTGGAAAAGCAACTCCGACTGTCACGCCGGCGGCGTTGGCGGACGACGGCGCAGATGAAAAGGTTGGTCACTGGCTCGTAACGGGCCAGAGGTACGCCAGATCGCGGGAGGTGACCGGCTGTTCGGCGCCCTCAAAGAGGGCAATCATCGCCTCGTGGGCGGTGCGATCAATATCTTCGTCGGTCGCGCCGGCGGCGACGGCCTGTTCGATGAGTTGCGGGTAGCGGTGCGTGGCCCCCTCGACAATTGCATCCTTCAGCGCTTGGAGTGCGCGTTGGCAATTGTTTGTTTGAGGTGACCGCATTCGCTTCATCAATCCATGGAACATAGCAACCCGTGGGCCAGCAACCCTTTACAAGCACCAGTTCTATGGCTAGGTTACGATGGAGCTGGTCATGTGGCAAGTGCTGACAAGCAAAAGATTGGTTACCACCCTCCTGATCCCGTTGTTGGGAATGGCCGGGAGCCAGGTTTTACGCGCCCAAGAGTCGCAACGGATGTTGTTGGCCGCCTACGTTCCACCCCAGTTGTTATCCGCCCCGGCGGACGAATCCACCAATTCGACTTGGGCCTTAGCTGCTCCAGACCTTGGCGGGTTGGCGGTAACGGCGCAGCATCCACGCGCTGAACAGCGCTGGGAAAAGTTCGACGCGGAGTTTGGCATCCGGCAGCGGAGTCCGTCCCTCTTCAAGGGCACGTTACAACAGGCGAAGTACAATTTGGACCAGACGGTCTTCGAGTTGGATAATTTTGTAAATCATTTGGAAAACGCGCTCACATTTGAATACCGGTTGAGCGGCAGTCATGGCAGTCCACATGCCGCGCGAGCTTACTTCAGTCCGCTGAACGATCTCTGGGATAATACCCGGCTGAAGTCCGAAGTGAATCTCGATATGCTCCGCGGCCGCGCTTTCGTGGGCATCACGCTCCAGTTCCCGTTCGGGGATTAGCCGCCGCCGAGAGTTGATGCGGTCGCCGCCGGAAGCCTTGGGCAGCGGCAATCGACCACACCATCCAGAGCGCCTCCCGCACAATCTTGCCGGACATCTTCGATTTGCCGGCGGAACGGTCCGCAAATGTGATCTCAACCTCCTTGACCCGGAACCCGCGCATCCATGTCTCGTGATTCAACTCGATCTGAAAGGCGTAACCATTGCTCTGAATCTTGTCGAGGGGGATGGTTTCCAGCACGCGCCGGCGAAAACATTTGAATCCGCCGGTCGGGTCTGCGATCGGCAAACCCGTGATGAGTTGAACGTACCACGACGCGCCTTTGCTCAGCACGAGCCGCGACAACGGCCAGTTCACCACCCGGATGCCGTTCTTGTAACGCGAACCGATCACCAGATCCGCCTCGGCGATGGCGCGCAGAAAATTCGGCAATTCCCGGGGATCGTGGGAAAAATCCGCGTCCATTTCAATCAGATAGGCATACCCGCGTTCCAGCCCCCATTTGAACCCGGCAATATACGCCGTCCCCAACCCTTGCTTGCCGGCCCGCGGCAACAGATGCACGCGCGGATTCGACTGCCGGATGTCCTGGACGAGCTGCGCCGTGCCGTCCGGCGAGTTGTCATCCACCACCAGCACCTCCAGTTCCGGCGACTGCTGGAGCGTCAACTCCACAATCCCCCGGATGTTCTCCTTCTCGTTGTACGTCGGAATCACCACCAGCGCTTTTTCACTCATGTGATCAACCTCGGATTCGTCAACACCTTGAACGGGATCCGCACCCGCTGCACCCGTCGGATCCGGAACAACTCGCCCCAAATCTTCAAGGCCCGGCGCAGGTTGTACGGGATCCGGGTGTCGGGATCGTGCACCCATTTGACCGGCAACTCGGCCACTCGACAACCTTCCCGCGTGGCCACCACCAACATCTCAATGTCGAAGATCGCGGTGGTCGACGTCACTTGCGGAAAAACTTTTTGGGCAACCTCACGTTTCATGAGCTTGAAACCGCATTGCGTGTCGTAGATGCCACGAATGCACAGACACCGGGTCGCCACGCCGAACAGCTTGCCGGCCAACGCCCGGTACCACACTTGCGGTTGTTCGACCTTCGCGCCGGGAATCCCCCGCGAACCGATGGCCAGATCGTAACCGCCTTCCAGCTTCGCCAGCAGCTTGTCCACTTCGCTGATCGGCGTGCTTTCATCGGCGTCCGTAAATAAGACATACCGGCCGCGCGCCGCCAGCATTCCGACGCGGACCGCGCCGCCTTTCCCCCGGTTGGGTTGCAGATCAATCACTTCAACGCCCGGAAAGCGATGCGCCACTGCCGCCGTGCTGTCTCGGCTGCCATCATTGACGACGATGATCTCATAGGAGCGCCCACGCAGATGCGCGGCAATGTCAGGGAGATGTCGCTTCAGTCGTTCCTCTTCATTATACGCCGGGATCACAACCGAAAGTTGAACTTCGCTCATTTTGCTTTCCGCAGGGCGCCAAGTTCGCGGAGGGTGGCGAGCGCTTCCGCGGCATAATCCCTATCGAGCCTCTGCTGCCGAATCCACTCAATGTAATCGCGGACACTATCGCGCGGCGTTTTGGTCAGTTGCCAACCGAGCCGTTGCAGCTTGCCAATATCCGAAACACTGTGGCGCGTGTCGCCCACCCGGTATTCGCCCGTCGCATCAGGTTGCTCGCCAGAAACGATCTCCGCAAACTCCAACACGGTGTACCCTTTGCCTCCGCCAACATTGAACACCTGACCGTTCGCCTCCTCACGCTCCAGCACCAGCCGGTTGGCGCGCGCCACGTCGCCCACGTCCACATAGTCCCGCAATTGCCGGCCATCCTCGAAGACCGAAGCCGGCTGGCCGCCGAGCATCTGAAGCGTGAAGATCCGCAGCACACCGGAGTACGCGTTGCGAAAGGACTGATACGGACCTTGAACGATCGAATACCGCAACGCCACGCTCGGAATGCCGTAATTCCGGCCCAGCGCAATCGCCATCAACTCCTGCGAATACTTGGCAATGGCATATTGATTCTGGGGATTGGCGTGTGTTTCCAACAACGGCAACGGTTTAATCTCCCCACCGCACTTCGGGCAAACCGGCTCCCACAACCCGTTCGCCAAACGCTCCGGCTGCCGGCCATCGGGAAACACTTCCCCATCCCGCGCGCACTGATAGCGGCCTTCGCCATAGACAAACTGACTGCTCGCCACCACCACCTTCTTCACCGGCAATTTCTCGGCAACGATGATTTCGTAAAGCAAGGCCGTGCCGACTGAGTTGACGTGGAAGAAGTGCGCGAAGTGCGGCAGCAAATCCTGATACGCGGCGAGATGAATCACATAATCCACACCGCGCAACGCTTTCGACCAATCCTCCCGGTTGCGCACGTCGCCAAAGACTCGTTCCGCTTCCGCCGGCGCCCACTCCGGCCATTGCGCCGCCGAGGCGTGCACGGGTGGCGACAAGTTATCCAGCAACCGCACCGCGTACCCGGCACGCAACAACTCCCGCGCCGTGTGCGTGCCGATAAATCCCGCGCCGCCGGTAATGAGAACGCGCCTCTGGCTCATGCTGTCGCGTGCTTCTCTTTCAAACGTTCATACAAGTAGCCGGTAATGATGTGGTCTAAAATCATGTGCGCGTCCTCGACCGGGCCGTATTCATTCGAAGGCACCACCACCGCCGCGTCCGATAAATTCGCCAACTTCCCGCCACCGAAACCGGCCAAGCCAATCACCTTCAATCCCTTTTTCTTCGCGACATGTACCGCCGCCAAAATGTTCGGTGAATTGCCGGATGCCGAAATCGCCACGAGCACATCACCGGACTGTGCCAGATTCTTCAACGGCTCGCTGAACACATGATTGTAGTCCGTATCATTCGCCCACGCCGTCATCAACGAGACATTATCCGTCAACGCGATCACCCGGAACCGCGGCCACGGCGCGTCGCCCTTGTGACCCAACGTGCCCTTGTTCAGATCATTCATCATGTGCGACGCCGTCGCCGCGCTACCGCCGTTGCCCACGATGAAAATCTGCCGCCCGGCCGCGTGCGCTTCCTCAAGAACCTCCATCACACCCTCGACCTCCCGCAACGGCAACCGGTCGAGCACGTCCCCCAGATTATCCAGATACCGCTTCGCGAAATCCTTGGCTTTGGTTGTCATCTCAATACCTCTGCATATTCAGAATCACCCGGCTGCCGCCTTTTTCAAGGCGGAAGGGCATCTCGCGCAAATGGCCCAGCGCTTGCCGGACGGCCTGCCGTTTGGCACCCGGCACGCACAACAGAAAGAACCCGCCGCCGCCCGCGCCGGAAATTTTGCCCCCCAGCGCGCCGGCTTTCACCGCCCGCTCGTAAATCGCATCCATCTCATTACTGCTCACGCCGCTGGCCAACCGCCGCTTCGCCGCCCAACCTTCATGCAACAACGGGCCCAGCGCCTCGACCTGACCGGACTCAATCAGCCCCCGCGCCTGCCGGGCCTGTTGCGCCATCGCCTGCAACACGTCCACCTTCAGTCCGATGTTCTGTTTCTGTTCCGACAAAATCGTCGCCGCTTGCCGGGTCTTGCCGCTGAAAAACAACATCAGCATATTATCGAGGTCTTCCAGCGTCGAACGCGACGCCGAAACTGATTCCACCCTGATCTTCTCTCCCGGCCCGAAGTCGAAACAGCGCAGCCCGCCATACGCGGCGATGTATTGATCCTGCACGCCAATTGGTTTGCCATTGGTATCAATCTCGATCTCGCACGCCTCCCGCGCCAACCGCTCCGCCGTCGGCGTTTCCCCGACGTAATGATACAACGCGTTCAGCACCCCAACCGTCACGCTACTCGACGAACCCAGTCCCGAACCTTCTGCCGGAATGTCCGCCAAAAACGAAATCTCCACGCCCTTCGTCACGCCCACCTTCCGCATCGCTTCCCGGACCAACTCATGTTCCAGTTGATCCACCGCGTCCACGATCTCCTTCTTCGAGTAGTTGACGTAAATCTTCTCGTCGAACCGCTCCTTGACAATGCAATAGACGTACTTATCGATGGCTGAACTGACCACGCACCCGCCGTGTTGCCGGAAGAACTCGCGGAAATCCGTCCCGCCCCCCGCCAACGAAATCCGCAACGGTGTTTGCGTGATGATCAAATCGTGATTCCTCTCTCGTAATCCGCCCGCGCCTGGGCCAACCGTTCCGGCGTGCCCACGTCATGAATATACGCGCGCGGTTGCATGGCAAATACCGGCAAGCCCTGTGCCAACCAGCGCGGGCAAATATCCTTCCCAAAATCGCTGAATTTCCCCGCCGGAATGGTGTCCAACACCGCCGGTTCGAGCACGAAGATACCGGCACTGATCAAATTTGTCGAAATCTCTTTGCGGTCGGGTTTCTCCACAAACCGCCGCACCCGGCCATCCGCCGCCGTCTCCACCACCCCGCCGGTCCATGGCTCCGCCGACTCAAACAGCGCCACCGTCGCCACCGCCTGCTGGCGGCGATGAAACTCCAGCAACGGTGCCAGATCGAGCCGGATCAGATTATCCCCGTACAACAGGATGAACGTCCCGTCCCGCAACCGGTCCTCCATCTTCTTCACCGCCCCCGCCGTGCCGAGCAACTCCGGCTCGTGCGAATACGTAATCGACACGCCCAGCCGGCTCCCGTCGCCAAAATAGTCGGTGATCTTCTCCGGCAGGTAATGCAGGTTGACGATGAACTCGCGAATCCCCTGCTCCCGGCACAGCTCTAAGTGATGTTGGAGCAACGGTTTCCCGCCGATCTCCACCATCACCTTCGGCACATCCAAGCCCAACGCGCGCAGTCGCGTCCCCAATCCCGCCGCTAAAATGAAAGCCTTCACCAAGATCGCCAAGAATGCCGCAACCGCCGGCGGAAATCAACCGCCGAACACCGCTCCGCCGGGTAAAACCACTGGACACAAGACGCGTCGGCTTCTAAATTGGGGCGGTCGCGCGGTTTAATGAGGAGAATCAATGAGCACGATTGAACTGAAAAATTATGATCAAGTCACTTTCGGACGGGAATGCGAGGCCACCCAGATACCCAGCGGAAACAAACTGACCATTGCGAAAGGCACAACCGCGCACGTCGGCCAAACCCTCGGCGGCAACATCACGCTCCAGATTCCCGCCTATGGGTTGGTGCAGGTCCCGAACCGCCATCTCGATGCGTTGTGGAAGGACGGCGTACCGGTCGCCGCCCCGGCCGAGACCGCAGGCGCCGCCACGGAGCACACCGGCCCGGCTGACGAAAAGGCGGTCTGGGAAATCCTCAAGACCTGTTACGACCCGGAAATCCCCGTCAACATTCTGGACCTTGGCCTCGTGTACGATGTGAAACTCACCGATCAACCGGCTGGCGGTTCGCGCGTGGACGTGAAAATGACGCTGACGGCGATGGGCTGCGGCATGGGGCCGGTCATCGCCAATCAAGCCCGCGAGAAACTGCTTGAAGTGCCAGGCGTGAAGGAAGCCGATGTGCAAATTGTGTGGGATCCGCCGTGGAACCAAAGCATGATCACCGAAGCCGGTAAGAAGCGCCTCGGCATCTGGTGAACTTCTGATCGTCGCTAAACCGGATTCGGCGCGAATGTTGTGCCACCCCGGCATTCCTTGAGATAGTGCAGACCGCGGACTTGGCCGGTCATTTCGAGGTCGCCGCGATAGATTGGGTCGTGCCAGCCTTCGATGTCGATCGAGCCTTTGAATCCGCCCATCCGCAGGATGGTAATGACATCCGTCCAGTTCGTGTCGCCAAAGCCGGGCGTGCGATGATAGACATAGGGTTTGCCGCCCCGGATGCCGGACGTCTTGATGACATCCCACATGACGGTGGCGTCTTTGCCGTGGACGTGAAACACCTTGTGCACCCACTGGCGAAGTTGGGCGATGGGATCAACCAAGCTGACCAGCTGATGGCACGGTTCCCATTCGAGCCCGATGTTCTCAGCCGGCAACTCATTAAACATCATCTCCCACGCCGTCGGGGCGTGCGCAATATTCCAGTCACCGGTATTCCAATCGCCGCCCATGTCGCAGTTCTCGAATGCGATCCGCACGCCCTTGTCGGCCGCGCGTTTGGCAAGCGGGCCGAACACTTTCTTGTATTGCTTGAGGGATTCCGGCACGGGTTTGTTGCGCACGCGCCCGGTAAAACCGGCAACCACATTTGCGTCGAACAACGCTGCCGCGTCGATGCACTTCTTCCAAACATCCCGGGTTTCCTCGTCGACCGGCGTGTCGCCAAGCGGATTGCCGAAGATGCCGATGCAGTTGATTTTGATATCTGCGTCACCAATTTCCTTGCGGACTTCCTGCGCCAGTTGCTTGAGATTCACGTCGCCGATCTTCTGCCAGAACGTCAGCGAGAAACTCTCGAAGCCGTGATGTTTAATCTGCCGGATATAACTGGCGGAATTCTTGTTCGCGCCCACCAACGTGCCGATCCGGATGTCGAGTAACGGGTTCTGATTCATAGTTTGATCTCCACGCACTTACCGGTCTCGGCGCTTTCAATCGCGCCAAAGACCATGGCCAGGCTCTTGATGTTATCCGTGCAAACGGTTTCGGGAAACTTCCCGGTTTGCACGCCGTTCACAAATTCTTTCATTAAGCCCCAATGCCCGCCCACCTTGTCACCGGGATCGTGCGACGGCCAATCCAGCTTGCGTTGTTGGGAAGTGAACCCGTCCATCTTGGCCACCATCTCGGCTTGAAACCCTTCTCCCCCATCCCACCGGGCGCTCCCCTTCGTGCCCACCACGCGCCAATCCGCCTCCCATCGGGTGCTCAACCCTTCCGCGCACCAACTACCCCGGTAACTATAAATGATCCCGTTGGTCATCTCGAACGTGGCAATCGCCGACGCGCCATGGGCATACCACGAACCGGCCGGATTCCACTCCTTGCTGTACACGGCGACCGGATCGGCGTTCGTCAGAAACCGCGCCGCATCGAACGTATGAATCGCCATGTCCAGCACCAGCGGATGTTGCATCTGGTCCCGGAACCCGCCGAAGTGCGGCCCAAGATAAAAATCGCTGTTGATCGTGGTGATCGGCCCGATCTCGCCGAGCGAGAGGAAATGTTTCATCCGCCGGACGGGCGCGTCATACCGGCGGTTCTGGATGACGGCGTAAATCTTGCCAGCTTGTTTGGCGGCGGCGACCATCTGCCGCGCATTCTCCATCGAGTCGGCTAACGGTTTCTCGCCCAGCACGTGGCAACCGTGGTGAAGCGCTTCCAGCGTCACGGTGACATGCGCCGCCGGCACCGTGCAGTCGAACACCGCATCCGGTTTGGTCTGGGTCAGCACCGATTTCAAATCCGTACCGACAACTGCCTGCCCCAGCCCAAATTTCTGCCGCTGCTTGCGCGCCGCTTCCTCGTTGATATCCACCAGCGCAACGACCGAGACGTCCGGCACCTTGGCTGCCGCATCCAACCACGCGCTGCTCATGCCGCCGCACCCCACCAGCACGGCCCGCACCTGTTGAGTCATACGGGTGGCGGTATTCGCATAAATGCCGCCGCGTGTCAATCCGTTCGCGGCGCAATTACTTCACGCGTTTCGCGTCACCCCAGAGTTGTTCGAGGGCGTAGCGTTGGCGGACTTCGGGATGGAAGATGTGGATCAAGATGTCCCGATAATCCATGACGACCCACCGGCTGGCGGGGTGACCATCGCGACCGTTGGGACGGACGCCGGCATCGTCGCGCAGCCGCCGGGTGATTTCGTCGGCGATGGCTTTGAGGTGGGGTTCGGAATTGCCGGAGCAGAGCAGGAAATAGTCGGCGACGGTGGAGATCCCCCGCAAATCGAGGAGAACCACGTCGTCTGCTTTCTTATCGAGGGCTGCTTCCCGGCAAAGCTTGGCCAGCTTGAGGGTGGGATTCGTGCGTGTGTTTTTCACCGATATAGTTTGTGCGCCTGAATATAGCGGAACACCGCGTCGGGCACAAGATAACGAATGGATTGTTGCCGGCCCCGCCGCGCCCGAATGTCGGTGGACGAGACTTCGCAGGCGTGACCGCGCACGAGGAGCGCCCGGTAGGGATTGGTTCGCGGCGGCTTGAAACCCGGTCGCCCTACCGCAATGAACCGGCATAGTCTGACCAGCCGGTCGATCTCCCGCCAATGCGGCAGATCCGGCAAGCTGTCGCCGCCGATGATGAAGCTGAATTCGGCCTGGGGTTGCCGGCGCTTCAATTCTGCCAGCGTCTCCACCGAGTACGACGGCCCGCCGCGCCGCATTTCGAGATCGTCCACAGCGAACCGGTGGTCGCCCCGGATCGCCAGCCGCAACATTTCCAGCCGATGCCGGGCGGGGGCAAGACGGTGGGCGGTTTTGTGAGGCGGGGTGGCGCACGGAATGAACAGCACGCGGTCCAACCTGGCTTGTTCCAGCGCATCCTGCGCGATTAACAGATGCCCGATGTGAACCGGATTGAACGTGCCGCCGCAAATGCCGATGCGCAGGGGTTCTGCCATTGACCGGATGCTAGCCAGCACCGGCGTTTAGCTCAATTCTTTTCCACTCCGCATTTGACAGAATCCGCTCGCGGCATAACTATGTCCGGCTATGAGATCACTTTTGATTGGTTTGTTGCTGACAACGTTGGTGGCGATGGGATGTAGCCGGCATGAGGAACCAGCCCCACAACCGCCGCCGCCCGAAAAAACACAGACACACGCGGCACCGGTGACACCGCCGACACCCGCGTCCGCTCCAGCCACGGCCACGCGGACGCCCGTTGTGCACCCACCCACGCCAGAGGTGACGTTCAATAATCTGGAGCAATACGTGGCGATGGATGAACAACAACGACTGGCGGCTGTCTCGACGGTGGGCGATAAGGGCGCGGACAAGGCCGCCGCAGCGGCAACCGCCAAGAAGTTGGCCGACATGCTCCGGGTGGAGTCCAGCCCCCAAGTCAAAACGGCGATTCTCGACGAATTGGGAAACCTGGAGCAACCGGCTGCATTGACGCCGGTGCTGTCCACGTTCGACACGTCGCAACCTGACGAGGTGAAACAGTCGGCGATTGATGCGGCGGAGTCGTTGCTTTCGGACATTGCAAGTTCCGGTAATCCGAATGCGCTTAACAGTATCACCAGCGCCTTGGACACCCGGTATCCGACGGAAGTGCGTCAGGCGGCAATTAGCGCGCTGGAAGACCTCGAAGATCAGCGGGCGCTGCCCTATCTCCAGAAGTTGCTGACGGATTCCGACCCCGATGTCCGGCAACAAGCGTCCGACGCGATTGACTGGCTCAAGGAATAAAAAAATCGGGGAGGACCGCAGTCCTCCCCGATTGGCAAACGGCGCGAATCGCTACGGGACGATGACGGGACCGCTGGACTTGATTTTCCCGCTGAACTGCGCGTTGCTCTGCCAGAGCAACGTACCGGAAACGTTGCGGTAGCCGTTTGTCGTAACGACGACGTCCTTGTGATCGCCTTGCGGGTCGTTCATGACACCCATCAGGTTACCTGACACTTTGGTAATCACCCCGTTGGTCGCCAAGCCGACTTGGGCCGTCAAAAGCAGTTCGCAGGCGGTATCGGCCTTCCCGTCGCCATCCAAGTCGAAACCGTTGTTAACGTCTTCCAAGTTGCACGCCAATACGGCGCTCTTGCCGGATGGGTCCTTCAAGACGGCCATTTGGTAGCTGCCAAATAACGCCGCCGTGTCGGCCGTATTCGGGGCCCGGTTGGTGACTGGACCGTTGGCATTCCACTCCTCGATGACCGCAGTGTTGCTGGCCAGGTTGACTGCCAGCACCAACCGATTGCTCACCGTGCTGACCAAGTCCGCATTGGTGATTTTCACCTTGGTCTTGGCGCCTGTTTGAACGGTACCGCTGATTTGAATCGGCAACCGTTGAACCTGTGCTTGTAGATTCCACGCCGCCGCCGCGAACAGGCCCGCAATTAGCACAACGATAAACTTTCTCATTGTATTGTGTATCTCCTGATTAGTCGTTTAGTTCCTAAGGCCCTCCCCGGTTTTGGGGAAAACAATTGTATGCATACCACACTTGAGCGCCCGCCGCAAGGGAGATTCCCGCCCGGTACTCACCTAATACACAAACACCCCCAGCGTCACCAAGATCACGCCCACCACCACCCCCACCGCCGATACCACCCGGCACCGCGCGTCGTTCGCCATCCGCGCCAAACTCGCGGAGGATGAACTGGCGCTCGGGGTGGAGTCAGGCGTCAGGCAGTACGTCGTTTTGGGTGCGGGCCTCGACACGCTGGCCCGCGAGAC
>JBBISF010000006.1:0-45534 GCA_037441425.1 Verrucomicrobiia bacterium | reverse complement strand
CACCGCGCGTCGTTCGCCATGAAATACTGAAGCAGATCCCGAAAATGATGCGGCGCAATCGCCATCCAAATTGCAGCGGTGGCCCACAGGTAAACCAGCACGGTGACCACTAACCGCCACGGGGAATCACTGCGGTCGGCCGTTTTCACCACCACATTGCACACCAGCAACATCAGCGCCGCCACGCCGCGCATCGCCAAGAACTGATCCGCGTACCGGATGACCAGCCAATACGCGATCGGCATCCCGATCACCACCGCCGGCGGCGCCAACTGCCACAACCCGGTGGCGCCCAGCTCGTGCGCCGATTCCAACGCCGCCTGCTGCGCCGCACCGAACAACACAATCCCGGCCCACACCGCCACCACCGCCATCAAAATCCTTCCCGGCAGCACCGCCCGCGGAAACGCCAGCACCCGCGCTCGAAACTTGGTCGGCGCGATCACCCCCGGCAGTCGGGAAGCGACCGCGAACAAACCCAACAACGTCGCGGAAATCGCCAATGGACTCATAAATTGTGAATGGCGGGAGTTGCATACAATGTCGTGGTGGTCGCCCGCTCGACCCGCACCGGCAGCAGTTGCCTCCGGTGACGTTCGCTGCCATCGAACACCACAATCCGGTTCGTCCGGGTACGCCCTGTCATCCGTTTGCCGCCTTTGTCACTTCGCCCTTCCACCAAAATCTCCACCGTCTGCCCCACCAACGCGGCGTTCTTCCGGCTCATCACCTCGTTGACGCTGGCCAACAACACCCGATTGCGTTCCTCTTTCACCGCCTCGCTTAATTGATCCGGCAACTCCGCCGCCGGCGTGTCCCGGCGTCGCGAATACCTGAAAATGAACGCCTGATCAAATTCCACCTCTCGCGCCAATGCCAGCGTCTCTGCAAAATCCGCGTCCGTCTCTCCCGGAAAGCCGACGATGATATCCGTCGAGAGCGCAATTCCCGGCTGCGCGGCCCGGAGTTTCTCCACGATCCGCAGGAACTGCTCCCGATTGTAACCGCGTTTCATCAATTTCAAAATCCGATTCGATCCGCTCTGCACCGGCAAATGCGCGTGCTCGCACAACTTCGGCAGTTCCCGGTACGCCGCCACCAGATCATCGCCGAACCCCTTCGGATGCGGCGCGGTAAACCGGATGCGCTCCAAACCCGGCACCTTGTTCACCGCCTCCAGCAAGCGCGCCAATCCGGATCGACCGGCGGACTTCCGTCCATAACTGGTCACGATCTGCCCCAGCAGCGTGACTTCTTTGACCCCACCGGCGACCAGACGTTCGACTTCTTCGACGATTTCCCGGACGGGCCGGCTCCGTTCGCGACCCCGCGTGTGCGGCACGATGCAGAACGTGCAATACATATCACACCCCTGCATGATGCTCACGAACGCCGTCACCGGCCGGTCGCCGTTCGTCCCCAACACATGATCCGTGATCGTGGACTCGCTCCCGGCTTCCTCGGCCACGTCCACAATCGGTTTGTGATGGGCAAACAATTCATCCAGATAATCGGGCAGCCGGTGAAACTTCTGCGTCCCCACCACCAAATCCACAAACGGCTGCTGCTGCGTCAACGCCCCACCCCGGCTCTGCGCCATGCAGCCCAAGTAACCAAGGACCAACTCAGGGTTGTCCTTTTTCAGGCGCGCCAGCACGCCCATCTTGCTCAACGCCTTGTGTTCGGCCAAATCGCGTACGCTGCACGTATTGAGCAGGATGACATCCGCGTCGCATTCGTGGCCGGCCAGCGCGTAGCCCCGGTCACGCAACATCGCCGCGACCGCTTCGCTGTCGCGCTCATTCATCTGGCACCCGTACGTCTTGATGTAAACCTTCTTCATCAAATGGTGGGCCGGCCGAAGATCAACGCCATGATTTCCGTGCGGGTGCTGACGTACTTGCGGAAGCCGCCCCGCATCGCGGAGGTAATCACCGTCGTGCCGGGTTTCTTCACGCCCCGCATGGTCATGCAGGTGTGCACCGCCTCGCACACCACCGCCACGCCCTGCGGTTTGAGTTCCTCATTGATGATGTCGGCGATCTGACTGGTCATCCGTTCCTGCACCTGGGGCCGACGGGCAAACGATTCCACCACCCGCGCCAACTTCGAAATGCCGACCACGTGCCCGTTGGGGATATAAGCCACATGCGCCTTGCCGAAAAACGGCATCAAGTGATGCTCGCACATCGAGAAAAACGGGATGTCCTTGACCAACACCACCTCGCGATGGTCTTCGTTGAACTTCTTGCCCAAGGCGACCCGCGGATCCTGTTCCCCGTGTCCAAAAATCTCCGCGTACATCCGCGCGACGCGCTGCGGCGTTTCCCGCAAACCCTCGCGGTCAGGATCGTCACCAATCGCCTCCAGCAACAGCCGGACAGCGCGCTCAATCTTCTTGATATCCACTGATCTTTTCATCGCCACTCCAGAGGCCGCTAGAATACCCCACCCGCCCGGGCGGGTCAATTCGCCGTGCAAAATACCCGCGCGACCTGCTTGCCAAGTGCGCCCTGTTTCACTATCTTGGGCGCTCCGATAGTCCCATGAACCACCTGAAACGAGCCCAGAATGTGTTCGACATCGAGATCGCCGCGCTGCGCCGCACGCGCAGCGGTCTCGACACCCGTTTCTCAGCCGCGGTGGAACTCATCGTCAAATGTATCCGCAACCGGGGTAAAGTCGTCGTCACCGGCGTCGGCAAGTCCGGCAATATCGGCCACAAGATCGCCGCCACGTTCACCAGCACCGGCACGACCAGCGTCGTTTTGAATTCCGTGGACGCGCTGCACGGCGACCTCGGCGTCATCAGCGATGGCGATGTGATTCTGGCGCTGAGTTTTTCCGGCGAGACGGAGGAGTTGTTGCGGGTCCTGCCGGCTATCAAACGGTTCGACGTGAAGATCATCGCCGCAACCGGTCACGTCAAATCCAGTCTGGCGCGTTACAGTGATCTCGTCCTGCCGCTCCGCGTCGCGCGCGAGGCGTGTCCGTTTAATCTCGCGCCGACTTCCACCACCACGGCGACGCTGGTGTTGGGCGACGCGTTGGCGATGTGTGTGCTCGAAGCGCGGGGCTTCCGGAAAACCGATTACGCCAAGTTGCATCCGGCGGGCGCGATCGGTCACGCCATGCTGGTGCAGATCAAAGATATCATGCGCACCGGCGACCGGAATCCGGTCATCGGCCAGAAAAGCACCGTGAAAGACGCGTTGCTGATGATGACCCAGGCCAAGTCCGGCACGATCAGCGTCGTGGATGGCCGCGGCAAACTGGCCGGAGTGTTCACCGACGGCGATTTCCGCCGGCACATTTCCACCGATCCCACGGTGTTGGACGAACCGATCAGCGCGGTAATGACGCCGCAGCCGATTACCATCCGCGACGACGCGCTCGCGGTCGAAGCTCTCAACATTTTCCAGCAGCGGCAGATTGACGACCTGATCGTTGTGGACCAGCAGAACCGCCCGGTAGGCGTCGTCGATTCCCAGGACCTGCCGAAATTCAAGATCATGTAACCCAGAGGAGTTAAAAACATCATGCCGTCAGCCAACGATCTCCGTAAAGGAATGGCCATCAAATACAACACCGACGTGTGCGTCGTGCTCGACATGCAGCATCGCACGCCCGGCAACCTGCGCGCCTTCGTGCAAGCCACGATCCGCAGCCTGCGCACCGGGAAGTCATCCGTGGTGCGGTTCAGTTCCACCGAGCCGATCGAGCCGGTCACCATGACCACGCGCCGGTTGGACTACAGCTACAAAGACCAGACCGGCTACCATTTCATGGACCCGGAAACCTACGAGGACATTGCCCTCAACGAGGAATTCGTCGGCGAGGCCGCCAAGTATCTGGTCGAGAACCTGCCGGTCGAAATCATGGAAGTCGAAGGCAAGATCGCGGAATTGGAATTGCCGCCGAAAGTAAAACTCAAAGTCGTCGAAGCCCCGCCCGGCATCCGGGGCGACACGGCGACGAACGTCACCAAACCCGCGAAGGTCGAAACCGGCATCGAAGTCGGCGTGCCCATCTTTATTAACGCTGGCGACACCATCGAAGTGGATACCCGCACCGGCAAGTACCTCAACCGGGCCTAAACTTTGGAGTGCGGCGGGCGGCTATTATCATTCTTGACGCGGACCGACCAGCACAACATCATTCCGCCTCCATCATGGAACAACTAACTCCCCGGAAGCGCGTCGAGATTTCCCTGCGTGGCGGGCACAGCGACCGCGTGCCGTTCACAATTTACGAAAGCAAGTTCCCGCAATGCACCGCGGAGCGGGAACTGCGCAACCGGGGGATGTGCATCGTGCGGCGCGATGTCGGGGTGGTGAACGTCTGCCAACCGAACGTCAGGGGCGCCCAGGAGGTGTTCTGGAAGGACGGCAAGAAGTTGACGCGGACTTGGTACGAGACCCCGGTCGGCAAAGTCTCGACGCTGATCGAGGAAGCCGGGTTCACCAGTTGGGTGCACGAAAAGATGTTCAAGTCGCCCGATGATTACCGGGTGATCGAGTTTCTCATTCGCGACGAGCAGTACACACCGAGTTACGAGGCGTTCGCCCGGGCCGAGCGTTACGACGGCGAGGACATGATCTTCCGGGCTGGTCTCGGACTCGAACCACTCCAAACCCTCGTATCCGGCGGCTATCTCGATATGCAGGATTTCTGCGTCGAATGGATGGACCGGCGCGATGAGATTCTCAAACTCTATAATGCGCTGGTGGAGAATCGCCGGAAAATTTATCCGCTGGTCGCCCAGTCCCCGGCGCTGTTCGCCAACTACGGCGGCAACGTGACTCCGGAAATCATCGGCCTCGAAACCTTCGAACAGTATTACGTCCCCCATTACAACGAAGCCGCCGAGGTGTTTCACAAACACGGAAAACTCCTCGGCTGTCACTTCGACGCCAACTGCAAACTCCTCGCCAAGGCGATTGCCGGGACGGGACTCGATTACATCGAAGCCTTCACGCCCGCGCCCGGTACCGATATGACCCTCGCCGAAGCGCGCGCCGCGTGGCCCAACAAAGTGCTCTGGCTCAATTTTCCCTCCGTGTCGCACCTCAACCCTGATGCCGAAATCGAGGCTGAGACGGTCAAACTCCTGAATGAGGCCGGCCCGTTGGACGGTCTGATCATGGGGATCACGGAAGACATTCCGGAACACCGGTGGCAGAACAGTTGCCGGGCCATCATGACCGGCCTGGAACGGCACGCCCGCGAAAATCCGCAGCTCTACTAGATCACCAACTTTGCGCTGACCGTCCCGGCATGTGGATCGTCCGGCTGCCCGCCGCCTGCGCCTTCCGTCCCCTCCTCGCCTTCGAGGAAGGCGTTGTAACCCACGACCGCGACGATCGCATCGACCGGGGGCGCAGGTTATCCCACCTACCCGGCAGGTCAAACTCGCCAGTGCGCGGTGATTATTGCTTTTCTGTAAAGACCGACTCCGGCTATAGTCGCGGCGCGATGGCTGATTTCCTGACAACACTGAAAGCCGCCCCGTTGCTGGCCGATGGGGCGATGGGATCGCTGCTGTTTGAACGAACCGGACGATTGTCGGAAGCCAACCATGTCTATGAGACATTCAACACCGACCGGCCCGAACTCATTCTCGACGTTCACCTGTCGTATCTCGCCGCCGGCGCGCGGTGCCTGAAGACCAACACCTTCGGTGCCAACCGGACAGCCCTGAAACAATACGGTTTGGAAGGCCGGGTGGCGGAGTTGAACCGCGCCGCCGTGCAGGTTGCCCGGCAAGCTGTCGCCAACTTTCAGGCGCTACGCGGAACCCCCGGACCGCTCTTCGTGCTGGCCTCCATTGGACCGGCTGGGGCCGATGTCGAGGACACGTACCGCGAACAAATCGAAAGCTTGGTTGCTGCGAAACCGGATGCGTTTTTGTTGGAAACTTTCAGTTCACAGGAACAACTCGAAGCATTGGTCGCGTTCATCCGTTCCCGGCCGGGGGCGCCGCCCATCATCGCCGAGATGACGATTCACGCCTCCAGCGCCACTCCGCTCGCCGAATTCAACCCCGCCAACTTCGTCAACCGGATGCACGACCACGGCGTGGCGGTCACCGGCGTCAACTGTTGCGCGCCGTGGGACGCCACGGCGTTTGTGGAAGCGGTAAAGAACCTGCCGGTGGTTCAATCGGGAGCCATGTTGTTGTCCGCCATGCCGAACGGTGGCGGTTTCCAACGCATCGGCAACCGGTTCATGAGTTACGTCAACCCCGAATACGTCGGCAAACTGGCCCGGAGCTTTGCCGATCACGGGGTCCGGCTCATCGGCGGCTGCTGCGAGATGCATCCGCCGCACATTCAGGAAATGCACAATTATCTCCACGCCCGCCAAGCCGGCGAGCGCGGGGTCAACGTCCCCACCCTCACCGCCACGTTGCCGCCCGTTGGTGACGCCGAGAAACGCCAGAACGGCCCGTTCTCCCGGAAGCTGATGGAGGGCGAGTTCGTCGTCAGCGTGGAGGTCGTGCCGCCACGCGGCACGGACGCCAAAGTCGTCGAACATAAACTCGATTTCATCCGCCGATTAGCGGAAAGCGGGTTAGCCGACGCGGTGGATGTCACCGACGGCTCGCGCGGGATTCCCCTCATGCCGCCGGGCGATTTTATTCATCTGATTCGCAAACACGTGGACAGCGAACGGCTCGAACTGATTCCGCATTTCACGGCACGCGACCTAAATTTGATGGGCGTGCAGAGCCGGCTCATTGGTTATCATGCTACCGGCATCCACAACGTGCTGTTCATTACCGGCGACCCGCCCAAGATGTCGCCCACCTATCCGCGTTCGACCGCTGTGTTTGACCTGGACTCGGTGGCAATGATTCGGCTCGCGCATTCGTGTTTGAACGCCGGCGTGGACTTCGGCGGCAGCCCACTGGCCAAACAACCAGAGCCGCGGACGCATTTCACCATCGGCGCCGGTTTCGAACCGGAAGCACTGAACCAGCCGCGCGAAATGGAGAAGCTGGAACAGAAAATCGCCAACGGCGCGGATTACCTCATGACTCAACCAGCCTTCCGTCACGAACCGTTGGCCGCGTTGGAGAAATACCGGGACAAATGCGCGTTCCTGATCGGCGTGATGATCCTCAGCAATCTCGATCACGCCCGGCGCATGACACAAATCCCCGGCGTGGTCGTGCCGGACACGATCCTCAGCCGGTTGGCCAAATACGATAGCACGGAGGACCAAGCCCAAGCCGGTCAGGAAATCGCCGCTGAGCAGATCCGCTGGATTCGTCGTGAAGGCTGGGCCGGGTTGTATCTGATGTCACCGGGTGCAATTGCCGGCGTCAGCAATGTCCTCCGTGCGGGCCTGCGCTGAAAACGAACAGGGGCAGACTCAAGACTCGCGTCCATTTCGCCACGCTGCCAGCCGCATCCCCGTGGGTCAATCGCCCCATCCGGTCGACGGGCTACGACCAAAAACTACGGACTACAGCGTTAACCCCTGTGACTCACGCAGGTGGCGTACTGATTGGTGCCATTGAGTTGCAACCCGTTGCTGCAAACCGCTGACCCACGTCGGACTGTTGTAGAGCCTGGCGGGGTCGCCGTTGCCGGAAGAATCCGCGGCCGTACTCCCGCAGCCCTCGTCCAAATGGCAACCAGTTGTCGCTCGCTGCTTCATCCGTCAATAGTCAAGAGCTGACCCCGTTCACAAGTGACTGATTACAACTGTGAGGCAAGTTGGCTCTCCTATAAGGCTTCATCAAAACTCAACTCTGATCCCGAAAAGCCATAAAATGAGAAACACAGCGATTATCACCACCGCTAGCCCAATCCCTAAGAACTGCCACTCTTCCTTCATCCATCACCATCATGTATATCGACCGGGGCCACCAGGTATGGGCACGTTGGGCGGTATAAAACCAGGCGAGCACGATCCCCAAATCCAGTGATAGCGACATGTTAAGTAACATGGATCCAGCGTGATCAGGATGCAGCCAGCTCCCACTTGAAAAGGTAGAACAGGAATGACGTATGACCAGCGGGGATCGCCGGCCGTGCGCAATCTGTCGCAGGCTTCCTCGACCCTCACTCGCAACAAATTTCCATAGGCACCGCCGACTGCGCCCTGCCAACCAAGCCAAGGCAAATAGAACTGCCAAAAACCAGATTCACCAAGAGGATCAATTCCCGCTAACGGACTGTTTCCCATATAAACGCACTTGTTTGGCCCATCCACAAATCCGAACGGATCCTCGCTCGTAAACCTTCCGACATTCGGATCCATCACGCGCCAGCGGTAGTAGTACAGACCGAGCGCGTCGCCCAACGCTTCGCGGGCGGTGTAAGTATAGCGGTTGATGACAAGGCTGCCGGTCTCGGAGCGAATCTTGCCAAACGCTTCATAGGCGTAGGTCTTCACACTGGATTGATTGGCGTCCGTCATCGCGGCGACGGAGCCGAGGGCATCGGTGTGATAGACGAGGCGGGAGGCGGGAGCGGAAAGCGGAGAGCCGGACAGAAACGCAATCCGCTCAATCGGCTGGTCAATGCCGGGTTCATCCACGTACGCATGCACGACCTGATTGCTGGCGTTCAAATCCAGTACAACGTTTGGGCCGTCATAGACGAAACGCTCGGTCAAGCAGCCACTCGTGGACTGCTTCGTCCGGTTGCCATCGCCATCGAAGTCGTAACTGAACGTGGTCGAGTTCGTATCGGTCAACGAGGTCATCTGCGAGCGGAAGGAGTACGCGTAGGTGCGAGACTGGGCCCCGACAACCTGATTGGTCAGGCGGCCGGCGGCGTCGTAGGCGTAGCTCATGGAGTTCGTAGTCCCGAGTCCTGAGTCCATAGTCAACAACGAATTCAAACGGTTCGCGTTGTCATACGTGTAATTCGTGTCATTCGTGGTGACACCACTGATCTCGACGAGATTCGTCCGGTTGCCCACCGGGTCGTAGAAGAACTGTTGAGTCTTGGCATCCGGGTAACTCGCCACGGTTAACCAGTTGTTGGAGTTGTAGGAGTAGGAGTTCACGCCTTCCAGCGTCGTCATGTTCGTGCGGTTGCTGACCATAATTTACGGACTACGGAGCTGACCCCTTCGACCATGCGCATCTTGTCGTGAACTGCGAACGGCTAAGGGAAAGGCAACAAAAACTATGAGATACAAGGCCATCACGAGCGCCACCACGCCAAACAGAATCCGTGAAAAGTTCACTTTCCCATTATAGTGCATTCGGTAGTGTCGCAAACTTTCGTTCATCTGTTGATACGTTCCTGAGCTACTGACCCCCGCCACAATCCACACTCCGTAGAAGATACCGAAATAGAAGGCATAAAGATTGATGAATAGACAGAGGATTACTAGCACTGTGAGGAGTTCTGGGCGTTGAACTCCGCGAGATTCGCAGCACCACCAAGCTAGTTGAATCAACAATGCTGCTATGCAAACAAACGGAAACCGCCTTGCATGGCGCGAGGCTCTATAATCTAGCGAGCCTAGGCTCATCCCACACTTCCTTAAGCGTAACGCGATCCGGCCCCATATACCCATTGCAAGAATGTAGGGAATGGTGGATGCAAATAAATCATACCTATCGAGAGAACTCATACCGTATGGTTTCGGCAAAGGGGTCAAACCTTGACTCTTGACAACTCTCGCAACCGAGCCAGTTTCTTACCCAAGGGCTCGTCCCTCTGTGCCGCCGCTTCCAGTCGTTTGATCACTTGCGTGACGCCGCTGCCGTCCCGATAGCCGTACTCCCGCGCCACCGCGACCCCGCGTTCGTTGCCCAAGCGGACCCGCGCCCACATCTTCACCCGTTCGTCCGACTCCGTCCCCACGAATTCTACCACCCGTTTTCGTACTGCCGCCACCGCCTCGCTCTCCGTCCACCGCGCCTCTTCCAATCCTCCCTTTTGCTCCATCAACCGGCGCGCCCGCGCCGCCAACTCTTCACCCCCCAACACCAACCCCCGTTGCAACCGCTCCCACGGATTTTTCACCGCCTGCCCAAAGGCCCCCCGCAGCGTCCGCCGATACGCCACTTGTGCCGCCCGCCGCCGCCGGCCCCAATACGCCAGCCAATCCAGACACAACCACGCCGGACTCGCCTTCCGCCATCCGCCATAATCCCGGTGACTGCTCCACGCGTACCGGGCCAACTCGTCCCACCGCTCCGCCGCAATCGGCTCGCTCTTCCTGGCGGGCCGCACCGGATTCAGATGCACGTACTCCACCAACCACTGCCCGTACGCCTCCGCCTCTACCAACTGCGCCTTGAACCGTCCCTGAAACAAATGCCCGCGCCGCCGATGCCGGGCGTTGAACCGGGTCGTGTACGCCGTCTGCAACCACGCCATCGCCCGACTGAGATTCCCCCGCGGCGTGTTGACAATCAGATGGTAATGATTCGGCATCAGACAATACGCGTACATGCGCAGCCCATATTGCGCGACAGCCTCTCCCAGCGTCTCCAAAAACCGCTGCCGGTCACGATCGTCGCGATAGACGGCTTTGCGCTCATTGCCCCGCGCCATCACATGATAGACCGCACCGGGGAATTCGACTCGGATGGGTCTGGGCACGCGGCCAAGAGTAACGCGCCAACCGCCTATCTGTCAAGAGTCAAGGTTTGACCCATTTTAGTAGTCTTGGCATCCGGGTAACTCGCCGCCGTCAGCCAGTTGTTGGAGTTGTAGGTGTAACTGTTCACGCCTTCGAGCGTCGTCATGTTCGTGACCCGATTACAAATGTCCACTGCCCAGATGCGGCCCCAATTCGCCCCCCTGTTAACAACGCACTACCGAATCCTACCAACTCCATTCAGTATTGGAATGGGCGATTGATCGTGACCCATACTCCATTTGTCCTTTGTCGATACCATACCGCGACGCCTGCCCTTCTTGCGGGGATCACGTACTGTGGACCATCCCGCAATTCATTTACTTCGGGGGCACCGTATGCCTCTCGAAAGAAAGCATCCACCTTCTCGAAGGGAATACTTGATGTGATTATTACAATGCCAAATTGATCTCTCCTATACTTCCATGTTCCACTCAACTCAGCCGATGGGCTTATCAAAGGCGCACGCGCGCCATACCGGTGAAGTTCTTCCACCAAAAAGGCATCAAGTCTTCCTGAATGCGCGAAGGCCAAACAACCCGATGTCATAAAGATGACACCAACCAAGCAAACAACGTCAGCAACCCTTGTCCATCTATTCATTATAGAATTCATTTTACCCAAGGGAAAATTGACTTGATCGTTTTCATCCACTTGGCCTCACATTCCGATGCTGGTGCTGACGATGCTTGGCAAATGCAACTCGCAAGTTCCTTGGGGTCAGGATTGGCGTGGTGGAGGCCATCCCACAAACAACTACATATTTCTGCTATTGAGCTAGGAATTCTGCAAGGGTCTCCGGGACATTTCCCTTTTCTTTCCAGTTCCCATGCCTCCTTAAGTCCTTTCAGAAGTTGTTTGATCGCCTTGAGAGAAGGATCGTCCGCACCCCCTCCTGATGAAAGACCATACGGATCGACTAGATCGACCGGCCTGATCAGAGCATATACGTACCGAGTCGGCCCATCTACAAACCCGAGCAGATCCTCACTCGTAAACCTCCCCACTCCCGGCTCCATGACGCGCCAGCGGTAGTAGTAGAAACCGAGACTGTCGCCAACAGCCTCGCGACCGGTGAAGGTGTACCGGTTAATGACCAAACTGCCGGTTTCCGAGCGAATCTTGCCGAAGACCTCGTAAGAATAGCTTTTAGCCGTTTGCTGTCCGCTGTCAGTCATGGCGACAACCGAACCGAGGGCATCGGTGTGGTAAACCAGTCGAGAGCTAAGAGCCGAGAGTTGAGTGCCATTCAAGAAATCAATCCGCTCCACCGGCTGGTCGATGCCCAAGCCGTTCACGTACGCATGGACAACTTGATTGCTGGCATTGAGGTCAAGCACCACGTTCGCACCGTCATAGAGGAAATGTTCCGTTAAGCAGCCGCTCGTGGCCTGCTTCGTTCGGTTGCCGTCGCCATCGAAGGCGTACACGATCCGTTGCCAAACGTTTGCTGCCATAGCCAACCTCCGCTCGCCAAACTTCTGGCCGCCGTGAAACCGGGGTTGCGCCCGGCGAGCGCGGCGACCACCCATCATGCCGATGGAGCTGCCGGTTGATCGGGCTTGGGCGGTTCTTTGCCGCCGTGGTTGCGGGGCGGAAAACTGCCCAGCTTGAATTCGGCACGGACGGCAACATTGGCCGCATTCCGCGCCGGGTATTGCAGGTCGGCGGCGTTCTGAATGTCCAGCAGGCCATCGTACAAATTGTTCGCCGCCACGTTGCGGTCCACCGTCGCGCCTTTGCGCCCGGCTTTCGCGGTCTCCTGTGTGTCATCGGCGGTGTCCAGCCCGTCAATCGCCGCGCTCAACGCTTCCGTGTCACCGGCAATCCAGCCTTTGCCAGTCAGCGCCGTCGCGTTGTCCGTTTTCTGGCACGCCGCCAGAACCGTCCGCGCGCGCGCCAACACCGCCGCCAGGTCACTGGGTTTGTTGATGCCGACTTGAAAATCATCGCGCAACTTGACATCCTGCCCGGCAAACGCCCGCTTGGCGGTCGCCCGCGCCTTGCTCAACAGATCGTTCAGCGTCTGCAACCGGCGATTCTGTTCCTGCGTCAACGTGCCGAGTTCCGCGCCTTTGTCTTGCTGACCGCTGCTGCTGTCTGACACGGTCTTGTGCAGCGCGCGGATTTCGGCGACACGGCTGGCCGGCAGGCGGGCCGCCAGGTCGGTGGCGCGCGCTTCCGCCGCGTCCAAAATCGCGTCGCCCTGTTGCGTCAAAACCGCAATTGGAAAGTTGAATTTCAGTGTCGTGGCCATGAGAATCTCCTGTGGTTAGGCGGCGCGGCTGGAGCCGCGCCCTCCATGTTCATTGTGCCTGTGAGAACGCCCTTCCGGGCGCGACCGGTTGTTCCAAAATGCATAACTTCCTTCTCCGCAGCCTCTTCCGTGTGTTTCGATGACTTCCAGACAACGTTCGGAGCTTTCGCGGTGTCGTTCGGAATCAAATCCGTGGCTTTCGGAGCGGCATCGGCGGTGTTCGGACACGGATCCGCGCTGATCGGAGAGAGCGCGGCGGCGATCAAACCGGCTGCCGCATTGTCCAGCGTCAGTGCGATGCGGATCGGTGCCGTCCAGGAATTGGACGACGATAACGCGGCGAACGTCAGTGCCGGAGCGGTAAAGATCAAGTTGTCCACAGTGAAGAACGAAACGATCCGCGTGTGGGTCGGGGGGGGAGAGAGAAAAAAATGTGCCCCGTAGTTTTTACTTCGGCTTCCCTATTCGCCCCGCTCAGTCGTCGCACAGTCGCACACGCTTCTCGGAAGTTGGGCGCATGATACACGCGCCCGCATTTCCGTCAAACACAAAAGATAAAAAATGTTTACGCGGCCTGATTGGAGCCGCGGTTCCAGAAACGAAACGGGGCAGACTTCTGAGCCTGCCCCCGCTTTCGTGATTATCTAGCCAGCTATTTCTTTTCCGGCTTCTCGGCCTTCTCCGTCTTGGCGCTTTCCGTTTTGGTCGGTTCAGCCGGTGCAACGGCCGTGCCGGTCCATTCCAGAATCGCCATTTCAGCCGCGTCGCCGATGCGGGCGCCAACCCGCACAATGCGGGTGTACCCGCCGGCACGGTCGGCGTGTTGCTGACCGAGTTCCGCGAAGAGTTTTTTCACCACGGGCTTCTGTTTCAGAAACGCCAGGGCTAGCCGGCGATGGTGCAAGCTGCCTTTCTTCGCCAAGGTGATCATTTTATCGGCATACCGGCGGGCTTCTTTGGCGCGAGCCACGGTCGTGGTCACCCGGTTGTGCTTGATCAGACTGCACACCAAGTTGGCCAAGGTGGCGCGCCGGTGCTGGGATTTCATCCCCAGCTTGGCCGTGCGTTTACGATGTCGCATGGTAATGGGTCTCCCGTAGCGATGCCGCTACTCCGCTTTCTCTTCCTTTGCCGGGGCTTCGAGCAGCTTCTCGACGGCGGCGTCGGCCGGGGCTTCCAGCAGCGCGGCATCGAACTTCATGCCCAGTGTCAACCCGAGCGCGGCGAGCTTGTCTTTGATTTCGTTGAGCGACTTCTTGCCGAAGTTGCGGTACTTGAGCATCTCCGCTTCGGTCTTCATCGCCAACTGGCCCACCGTGGTGATATTGGCGTTGTTCAAGCAGTTGGCCGCGCGCACGCTCAATTCGATCTCGTTGACGCTCATGTTGAGAATCTTCTTGAGCTTCTGCTGTTCGGCGCTGACCTGCTCGGCGCTCTCCTCGAATTCGATGACGAGGTTCTTGTCGTAATCGCAGAACACATCGAGGTGATGCCGCAGGATGTTGGTAGACTGCACCAGCGCGTCCTCGGGCGTAATCCGACCATCGGTCCACACTTCCACGGTAAGCTTGTCGTAGTCGGTGTGTTGACCAACGCGTGTGTCGCTCACCGAATACCGGACCCGGCGCACCGGCGAAAACAGCGAGTCAATCGCGATGATGCCAATCGCCTGCTCCGGCTTTTTATTTTCCTCCGCGGGGCAGAAGCCGCGACCAACCTTCACTTCGAGTTCCGCCTCGAACCGCATCTTCTTATCAAGCGTGCAAATGTGCTGGGCGGGGTTGATGACCTCAACGACCTGGTCACTCTTGATGTCCGCCGCCGTGACCGCCCCTTCCTTATTCGCGGAAAGATAAACGGTGTGCGGTTCGCGGGTGTGCGATTTCAACAGCACCTTCTTGAGATTCAACACAATGTCGGTGACATCTTCGACGACACCGGGAATGGTGGTGAACTCGTGCGGCGCGCCTTCGATCTTGATCGAACTGATCGCCGCGCCTTCCAACGAACTCAACAGCACCCGCCGCAGCGAGTTGCCGATGGTGTGGCCGTAGCCGGCCTCAAATGGCTCCGCAATGAATTTGGCGAAAGTTGGTGTTGCGGTTGCATCATCGCGCACCAACCGTTTGGGCATTTCAAATCGCCCGAGACGAACTGGCATGTCATTTTCCTCCGAGTTGGGTTCCCCGCGGCCTAGAAACGCGGACCGACAACTCATTCGACTGATTTCTGGTTATCTAGAATAAAATTCGACGATCAACTGCGGATTCACAATCGGCTGAATCTCGTCCATGGAAGGCAGCCGCGCGATTTGCGCCCGCAACGCTTCCTTGTTGAATCCGATCCATTCCGGCACGGGCCGAATTTGGGCGGATTCCAAACTCTTGGTCGCCAACTGCCGCGTGACCGGCGTGTCTTTAACCTCCACCATATCGCCCGGCTTCACGTTGAACGACGGCGATGATACCTTGCGGCCATTCACCCGGATGTGGCCGTGGGTCACCAATTGCCGGGCCGCAGGCCGGGTCGTCGCAAAACCGATCCGGAAGACGACGTTATCGAGTCGGGTTTCGAGGAGTTGCATCAACGTCTCGCCGGTCACGCCACGTTTCTTCAACGCGGTTTCGTACATCCGGCGGAACTGCCGCTCCAACAATCCATACTGATAGCGCAGCTTCTGTTTCTCCGCCAAACCAACCGCGTAATCGCTCTGCTTGCGGCGCGCGGATTTTGGTCCGTGCACGCCCGGCGGATAAGCGCGGCGCTCCAAATACTTGCTCGGCCCAAAAATCGGCTGGCCAAATCGGCGACCAACGCGCACTCGCGGTCCTGTGTATCGTGCCATAAAATTCCTCGTGCTCCGGTCCTAGACGCGCCGCCGTTTCGGGGGCCGGCAACCGTTGTGCGGCACCGGGGTGACGTCCTTGATCACCGTGATTTCCAAACCGATGGCCTGCAACGCGCGGATCGCCGCTTCACGGCCACTGCCGGGACCTTTGACCCAAACCTCAATCTCGCGCAGCCCGTGCGCCATGCCTTGCCGGGCCGCATCCTGCGCCACCAACTGCGCCGCGTAACCGGTGCTCTTGCGCGAGCCTTTGAAACCAACTCGGCCGGCGCTCGACCAACCAATGACGCGGCCTTTCAAATCAGTGATGGAAACGACTGTGTTGTTGAATGTCGCCATGATGTGGGCGACGCCCTGCACCACGTTCTTACTGTGCTTGGCTTTGACAACCTTCTTGGTCGCCTCGCCTTCGCTCAGCACGTCCGCCGCCGTAGCCGGAACAGCGGCCGGGGCCGGCGCGGCCGCCGCGGTTTCTGTCGCGGGCGCTTCCGCTTTGGCCTCTGCTGGTGCAGCCTTGGCTTTGGGCTCTTTGGGTGATTTGGGTTCTTTCGCCTCCGCCTTGGATTCAGCGGACTTGGCGGTCGTTTTCTTCTTAGGTTCTTTTGCTTCTTCAGCCATCGTGTTCCTCTACGGTTAAGCGGGTTTCGGCGCGGACTTGGTTTCCTTCGTGCGGACGACGCCGACTGTCTTGCGCACGCCCTTCCGGGTTCGCGCGTTGGTGGACGTGCGTTGCCCGCGAACCGGCAAGCCCTTCTTGTGGCGCGTGCCACGATAGCAGTTGATGCTCATCAACCGTTTGATATTGGTTTGCACTTCCCGACGCAGATCGCCTTCCATCTTGTACTTCTGCAACGCGGTCGTCAGATGGGAAAGTTGTTCGTCGCTCAAATCCTTCGCGCGAACCTGCGGATCAACACCCGCTTTCGCGCACACTTCCAGCGCCGTCGTCGGCCCGATGCCGTAGATGTAGCGCAATGAAACACCGACCTTCTTCTGGTCCGGGATTTCCACTCCGATAATTCGTGCCATGCCGATACCTTACCCTTGCCGCTGTTTGTGCCGCGGGTTGGTGCAGATGATCCGCACCACACCTTTGCGCCGCACGACCTTGCAGCGTTCACACAATCGTTTGACCGATGGTTTGACTTTCATGTTCTATCCTACTTCTGCCGGAACGTGATCCGGCCCTTGCTCAAATCGTACGGACTCATCTCCACCGTGACTTTGTCACCCGGCATCAACCGGATGAAATGCAACCGCATCTTGCCGGAGATATGCGCCAGAATCCGATGTTTGTTGGGCAACTCCACCCGAAACATCGTGTTCGGCAACAACTCCACTACTGTGCCTTCGACTCGAATGCAGTCTTCTTTAGCCACGTTAAAATCTCTGGTTCACCTTCCGTAATCAGCACCGTGTGCTCGAAATGCGCGCTCGGCGCGCCGTCCGCGCTCACCACGGTCCAACCATCCTTCAACATCACCACTTCATGCGTGCCGGCATTGATCATCGGCTCAATCGCCAACGTCATCCCCGGCTTCAACTTCGGCCCTTCGCGGGGCCGACCAAAATTCGGCACTTGCGGTTCCTCGTGCATCTTCCGCCCCACCCCGTGTCCCACAAACTCCCGCACGACTGAAAATCCCCGGCCTTCCACCAGCGACTGAACCGCATGCGAAATATCGCCGACGCGATTCCCGGTGCGGGCCGCCGCAATTCCCGCGTATAATGCCTCTTCCGTCACCTGCAACAACTCCTGCGTCCGGGCTTCCACTGCCCCAACGGCTACCGTCGTCGCATTGTCGCCGACAAATCCGTCTAAAATGATTCCGACATCCAAGCTCACGATGTCACCGTACTGCACCCGCCGGTTGCCGGGGATCCCGTGCACCACTTCCTCATTCACCGACACGCACACGTGGCCGGGATAACCTTTGTACCCCAGAAACGGACTTTTGCCTCCGGCTTGGGCGATCAACTCGCCCGCATACTGATTGAGTTCTGCCGTGGTCACCCCCGGGTGGACGCGCGCCGCAGTTGCCTGTAGCACCCGCGCGGCCGCCCGACAGGCCACGCGCATCCGCTCAATCTCTTTCGCCGATTTGACGTTACTCACGTGGCCCCATCCTCATTTTAGGTGAAGCCCACATGATACAATGCCCGGCCATTTCCGCAACTCCGTCGTCCAAGCCCCCAGTATCCGTTGTCAATGAACCAACCTACCGTCGCCCGCGCAACTTACCCTTGCGCAGGAAGCCGTCGTAATGCCGCATAATCAAGTGCGATTCGACCTGCCGCATCGTGTCCAACAACACGCCCACGTTGATCAGCAAACTTGTGCCGCCAAAGAAACTCGCTGTCAGATACGGAATCCGCAGGTTGTGCGACAGGATGTACGGAATCACCGCAATGACCGTCAACGCAATCGAGCCGGCCAGCGTGATCCGCGTCATCGAAAAGTTTAGGTATTCCGCCGTCGGCTTGCCGGGCCGCACGCCGGGAACGTAACCGCCGTACTTCTTCAAGTTGTCCGCGATTTCCAGCGGGTTGAACTGAATCGCCACCCAAAAATATGAAAATGCCAGGATCATCGCGGCGTACAGCGTCAAATAAACGACTTCGCCTTCCGTCAGGATCCGCGCCATCCGCTGCATGAAACTGGATGATGACAGCCGGAAAAGCTGCGCCGGGAAAAGCAAAATCGCCTGCGCAAAGATGATCGGCATCACGCCCGAGTAGTTAACCGGCAACGGCATGAACTGCTGCCCACCCATCGTCATCTTGCGTCCAACCATCTGCTTGGCGTACTGCACCGGAATCTTCCGCCGCGCCAAGGTGATCGCCACCGTGCCGGCCGTCACCCCAACGAACATCACAATCATCAAAATCGCGTGCAGGATGTTGAACTGGCTCTCGACACCCGGTCCCGGGAAGAACATCCGCCACGCTTCCATCAACGCCCGCGGTAACCGGTCAATAATGCCGACGGTAATAATGATCGACACGCCGTTGCCAACCCCGCGCTCGGTAATCTGCTCGCCCAACCACATCAACAGGACCGTGCCGCTGGTGATCGTTAACACCGTCAGCATTTCAAACCCAAGTCCCGGATGGGCCACCAACGTGCCGGTAAAACCACGGAACAACTTTTCCGGGTGCTCGAATGCCTTCGCCAGGAAAAATCCCTGAACCAGGCAGACGCCAATCGTCAAATACCGGCCATACTGAATGATCTTGGCCTGGCCACTCGCGCCTTCCTGCCGCAGCCGCTCCAAAGCCGGAATCACCGCCGCCAACATCATCATGATGATGGATGCCGTGATGTACGGCATCACCCCCAGCGCAAACACCGCGCACTGCTGGAGCGCGCCGCCAGTAAACAGGTTCGCCAATCCCAGAATGCTGCCGCCCGCGCGACTCTCAATTTCACCGATGTAGGCGTTCAGCGCGCGGGGATCGACGCCCGGACACGGAATGTTCGCCCCGACCCGGCAAATCGCAATGATCCCCAACGTGAACAACAACCGCTTCCGCAGTTCGGGGATTTTCCAGCTATTGAGAAACGCCGAGAACATAACTTACCCGGCGCGCCCTACTTGCCCGGCTGGGCGGGCTTCTCCTTCGTCACCGGCGTGTCTTGGTGATGAATTCCCGGCATCGGCAGTTCAACGCAGGTGCCACCGGCTTGAGTGATTTTTTCACGGGCTGACGCGCTGAAGCGTTGCGCCTTCACCGTCAGCTTGCGCTTCAGTTCGCCGTTGCCGAGCAACTTCAGGCCATCTTGTCGCCGCTTCAGAATGCCCTGCTCGAACAACGCGGCTGTCGTCACTTCCGCGCCGTCCGCAAACCCGTTCAACTGCTCCACATTGACCTCGGCAAACTCCGGTCGAAAGGCGCTGTTGTTAAACCCGCGCTTCGGAATCCGCCGCAACAACGGCATCTGGCCGCCTTCAAATCCTAGCCGGATCGAGCCGCCTGAACGCGCCGTCTGGCCCTTGCCACCACGGCCGCTGGTTTTGCCGTGCCCGGAACGATCACCGCAGCCCAAACGTTTGGTGCGGTGCTTCGCGCCCGGGCGGGGCTGCAAATTGTTAAGTCGCATCGTCATGTCAGTTCGACCCCGCCGTTGCCGCCGCCGGCTTGTTCATACCCCGGACGCGGAAAATTTCATCCTTGGGCCGCAATTGTTGCAGCGCATCCATCGTCGCCTTCACAACGTTGACCGCGTTGCTCGACCCCAATGACTTCGTCAACACATCCTTGACCCCGGCCGCATCAATCACCGCGCGCACGCTGCCACCGGCGATCACACCCGTGCCCGGCGACGCTGGCCGCAACAACACCACTCCGCCACCGAACCGCCCGATTACTTCATGCGGAATCGTCGCGTCCTTCAAATTCACGCTAACCATCGCGTTCTTGGCCTGTTCGGTGCCTTTGCGGATTGCATCCGCCACTTCGTTGGCCTTGCCAAAGCCCCAGCCGACCCGGCCATTCCGGTTGCCCACCACGATCAGCGCGCTAAAATGAAACCGCCGACCGCCTTTCACCACTTTGGAGGAACGGTTGACGTACACCACCTTCTCCACCATCTCGTTGCCGCGTTGATCAAGGTCCAACGCAATTTCTTCAGAGCCGGGCGCGCCGCTGGCCGCCTTGGTTTTCGGCGTAA
The DNA here is from genome assembly GCA_037441425.1 of Verrucomicrobiia bacterium. GTDB lineage: Bacteria > Verrucomicrobiota > Verrucomicrobiia > Palsa-1439 > Palsa-1439 > JBBISF01. Next base: position 25,143 of record JBBISF010000006.1, on the reverse strand, counting down.
CTGGTTTGGCTATTCTGGGTCGTCGTTCTGCCATATAAAACCTAAAACTTTAAGCCGCCCTCACGCGCGGCATCTGCGAGCGCCTTGATCCGGCCGTGATACCGGAAGCCGCCGCGATCAAACACCACTTGCGAAATATTCTTCTGCTTGGCCTTCTCCGCTGCCAACGCGCCGAGCTTCTTCGCGCCAGCCACGGTGGCCTTCACATCCTGCGCGTCCGCCGCGACCGTGCTGACCGCCGCGAGCGTCTTGCCGGTCAGATCATCCACAAACTGCACGTAGATGTGTTTGCCGGTAAAACACACACACATCCGCGGCCGTTGCGCCGTGCCCCGCACCTTCTGGCGCAACCGCCGATGCCGCCGTTGCCGGCCCTGTAATCGTGTTCGTGGAATCATGCTTCTGCCTCAACTTCAATTCGTCTAACCACCTGTCGCCACAGTCTTACCAGCCTTGCGGCGGACGTGTTCATCCTGATACCGGACGCCCTTGCCCTTGTACGGCTCAGGCGGATAGAACCGGCGAATCCGCGCGGCCACTTCGCCGACTAGTTGCTTGTCCGGACCTTCGACGGTGATCAATGGTTTCTTGTCCGCCGTGTCCACAACCGTAATCTTGATCGTCTTCGGAATCGAGAACACTACCGGGTGCGAGTACCCCAGCGACATCTGCAAATTCGTGCCCTGCACCGCCGCGCGGAAGCCGACGCCTTCCACCAGCAGGCGCTTCGAATACCCTTCGTTGACGCCTTTGACCATGTTGGCCAGCAAGCTGCGGGTCAATCCCCAGCGTGATTTGCCGATACGATCCACCTGCGCCGTGGTCGCCAGAATCTGGTTGTCCTTTACTTCCACCTTGATCGGCGTGGGGACGGTCAAATCCAGCTTGCCTTTCGGACCTTCAACGGACACAGCCTGACCGTTCACCGTGACTTTCGTCTTGGCCGGAATCGCTACGGGTTGTTTACCAATGCGCGACATAAATTGTCACCTACCACACATACGCGAGCAGTTCCCCGCCCACGTTGGCTTTCTTCGCCTCGCGGCCGGTCATCACGCCGCGCGAGGTTGTCATAATTGAAATCCCCATTCCGCCGAGCACCCGGGGAACATCCCCTGCTCCGACGTATCGCCGGCTGCCGGGCTTGCTGATGCGGCGAATCCCGACAATCGAGCGTTCCTTGCCGACCAGCTTCAACTGGATCTTCAACACCTGCCGGCCCTTGCCCGGCTTCTCCGCATAAAAATCCGCGATGTAGCCCTCCCGCTTCAACACCCCGGCAATCTCCGCCTTCAACCGTGAGTACGGCACTTCGACTTCCGGCTTCAGCGCGCTGTTCGCGTTGCGGATGCGCGTCAACAAATCAGCAATGGGATCAGTGGTGTTCATCGTTTTACCAACTCGCTTTCACCACGCCGGGAATCTTGCCCTGGCTGGCCAATTCCCGGAAACAAATCCGGCAAATCTGAAACCGCCGGATATACGCGCGCCGCCGTCCGCACACCTGACAACGGTTGTACTTCCGCGCCGCGAACTTCGCCGGCCGCTTCTGTTTCACTTCCCAGGTCAATTTCGCCATGATTTGCTTCGTGTCCTCTAGTTGCTGAAGGGCATCCCCATCAGCTTTAACAACTCTTTCGCTTCCGCATCCGTTTTCGCGGTGGTCACAATCGTGATGTCCATCCCGAGGTTGTGTTTAACCTTGTCCAACTCGACCTCCGGGAAAATCGCCTGATCGCGCACGCCCATCGTGAAATTGCCGCGACCATCAAACCCGCGCGGTGAGACCCCGCGGAAGTCGCGAATCCGCGGCAGCGCCGCGTTAAAAAATCGCTCCAAAAACTCGTACATCCGCGCGCCGCGCAACGTCACCTTGGCACCGACCGGCATTCCCTCCCGGACATGGAAATTCGAAATACTCTTGTGCGCCTTGGTAATTATCGGTTTCTGCCCGGTAATCACCATCAACTCCTTCTCCGCCTCCTGCACCACTTCCTTGTCGTGCTTGGAGTTGATGCCGAGGTTGATGACGACCTTGCTCACCTTGGGCACCTGCATCCGGTTGGCATATTTGCCCCCCTGCAGAAGCTGGTCCATCACCTGTTTGCGATAATGATCGTGAAGTTGCGGCATAAATGACTCAGGCCGTCGGGGCCGCCTCCGGGTGTTTCTTGCGGCGCGCGTCGTAGCGCTCCTGCAACATGACTTTTGCCGCGTAAATCGGCGCTTCCTTCGTGATGATCCCGCCTTGCGGATTGTCCTGCGATTTGCGAATCGCCTTCCGCATGACGTTCACGCCCTCGACCAACACGCGGCCCTTGGCCGGGAACGTGGCCAGCACCTTGCCCACCTTGCCCTTCTCCTCGCCGGAGAGGACCACCACCATGTCATCACGTTTAATGTGCATCCGCTTCATCGTCACAGAACCTCAGGCGCCAACGAAATGATCTTCGTGAAATTTTTATCCCGCAGCTCGCGCGCGACCGGCCCGAAAATGCGCGTGCCCTTCGGGTTCAACTGCTGGTCAATGATCACCACGGCGTTGCTGTCAAACCGGAGATACGAGCCGTCCGCGCGGCGCAACGGCGACCGCGTCCGCACCACCACCGCCGTGACGACTTCGCCTTTCTTCACCGCGCCATCCGGGTCGGCAACCTTGACGTGCGCTTTGATCACGTCGCCAATCCGGGCGTACCGTTTCTGATGGCCGAGCACGCCAATCGCCCAAGCCACTTTCGCCCCGGTATTGTCCGCCACATCCAGATGTGTCCGAATCTGAATCATGCGCCAACCTTCTCAAGCTGCGTCGCCTTCGTCACAATCCCCGTCAGCCGCCAACGCTTCAGCTTGCTCATTGGCCGCGACTCTTCAATCTCCACCGTATCGCCCACGCCCGCTTCTTCCTTCTCGTCGTGCGCGTAGAACTTCTTGTACTTCGTCATCACCTTCTGATACCGCGGATGCCGCACCCGGCGGGCGACTTCGACCACGATGGTTTTGTCCATCTTGTCGCTGACCACTTCACCCACCAGCGTCCGCTTCGGCGCGGCCGGGGCCGTTGATTGTGTCGTTGTATCCGTCATGAAATTAGCTCGCTGCCGGCGTTGCCGCCGCCTTCACGCGCCGTTCGCTCAACACTGTTTCCACCCGGGCGATGTCGTGGCGCAATTCACGCAACCGGGAGGCGCGTTCCAGCCGCGCCGTCTGCTGCTGCAGGCGCAGATTGAACATCTCCTGCCGAAGGTCGCGTAGTTTGGCCTGCGCCTCCGCATCTGTCAACTCACGGATTTCTTTCGCTTTCATCGCTACCGTCGCTCCACAAATCGCGTCGGAATCGGCAATTTTGCTGCCGCCAATCGGAACGATTCCCGCGCCAATGTTTCCGTCACGCCGCCCAGCTCAAACAACACCCGCCCGGGCTTGATGACCGCCACCCAGTTGGCCGGCGGACCTTTGCCTTTGCCCATCCGGGTTTCCGGCGGGCGCTGGGTAATCGGCAGGTCCGGAAAGATGCGGATCCACAACTTGCCGCGCCGTTTCATGTGCCGGCTCAAGGTCACGCGGCACGCCTCGATTTGCGTCGCGGTGATCCACGCCCGCTCCAGCGCCTGCAATCCGTACTCGCCAAATTCCACTGTCGCGCCGCGCCACGCCGTGCCGGCGCGGCTGCCACGCTGCGCTTTGCGGTGCTTCACTCGTTTGGGCATTAACGGCATGGTCTTATTATCCTCTCAGTATCACGCGGCGGCGGCTTGCGGACCGACTGTCGAGGCCGCCGGCTTCGCTTCCTTCAGCACCCGCTCGCCTTTGCCAATCCAAACTTTCACGCCGATCTTTCCGTACACCGTGTGCGCCTCGGCAAATCCATAATCAATGTCCGCCCGCAACGTATGCAGCGGAATCTTCCCCATCCGGTACTTCTCGCGCCGCGCCAGTTCCGCGCCGCCCAACCGGCCGCCGCAGGCGATCTTGATCCCCTGCGCGCCAAACTCCATCGTTGTCTGCACGGACTTCTTCATCGCGCGCCGGAAACTGATCCGGCGCTCCAATTGCAACGCCACGTTCTCCGCCACCAGCTGCGCGTCCAACTCCGGCGTCTTGATCTCCACGATATCCACGTAAATCTCTTTACCGGTCATCTTCGCCAGATCTTCCTTCAACTTGTCGATCTCCGCGCCCTTCCGGCCGATGACGATGCCGGGCCGCGCCGTGTAAATCGTGATGCGCGCCCGGTTCGCGTACCGCTCGATGCCGATCTTCGGCACCGCGGCGCTCTCCAGTTTCTTCTTCAGGTAATTGCGAACCTCCACGTCCTGCAACAACAGCGGGGCGTACTCCCGCTTGTCGGCATACCACTTCGACAGCCAGTCTTTCGTGACTGTCACCCGAAAACCAACTGGATTGACTTTTTGGCCCATAAACCTCTTATTGTCCGTCGCTCAGGACGATGCGAATGTGGCTCGTCCGTTTCAAAATCGGCCCGGCGCTGCCGCGCGCCTTCGCCTGGAAGCGTTTCATCCGCACGCCCTCGTTCGCCACGGCTTCCTTCACCACCAACGCTTCGGCGGCCAGCTTCGCGTTATTCGTCGCGTTCGCGATGGCCGACTTCAGCGTCTTTTCCACCAGCCGGGCGGACTTGCGCGGGATCGCCCGCAACAACTCCACCGCCTGCGAGGCGCGCAACCCATGAATCTGGCGCGTCACCTCGCCCACTTTCCGCGGGCTCATCCGCACGTACTTCGTTTCGGCTTTCACATCCATAAATTGTCTATTTCTCAACTTTTCGCGACGCGAGCCACGTCTCCGGCCGCCAACGTCACGCCTCTTTCCACGCGCTCCATCAACGCCGCGCAAATACTGCGCCGCACTTCCACCACCCGCAACTCCGCCACCACCCGATCCCCGCGCCACACCAGAAACGGCATCCCCACCCGCGAATCCTGCACGCTGCCGACATTGAGCACCACGACGTGCAGCGTCGCGTTCACATCCAACACCGTCGCGTTGTCCAATCCCGGTGACGTTCGCCCTGTCGTCTCCCTACCGGACGACGGCTGTTGCAACGCCGCCAACAACTGCTTCGTGTGCTGCGCCTCCGTCACGACGTTCGTGCCGGACTGCACCGCCGTCAGTAACCGCTCCAGTTGTTCCACCAGCCTTTGCCGTTCCGCATCGGCCAGGTAAAGTGACCGCATGCTCTCAATGAGCTGCCGCCGCACCTGATCCGACGCTTCTGCCGGCGTCGCCACACCCAGCGTTTGCACTCGCGCCTGAGCTTCCGCCCAGCGTTTTTGGAACAAATCGCTTTCGGTCCGGGCGATGGCCAGGTTTTCCGTCAACACCCGGATCACCGCTTCGCGCTGCTGCAAATCCTCTTTGAGCCGTTGGTTTTCGCTGTGGAGCGCGTCCACGGCGACCTGCAACTCATCAAACCGCAACTTTGCCGGTTCCTCCGCCCGGAGCGGACTCATCAATCCAAAGAACAAAACAACCAACCAAATCCGCGCCTCTGTGCCTCGTCGCGGCACGACCCATTCCTCATCGGCCTACTTGGCCACAGCCTTCTCGGTGGCCGCACCGTGCGCCCGGAACGTCCGCGTCGCCGCAAACTCGCCGAGCCGGTGACCGACCATGTTTTCCGTCACAAACACCGGCAAATGCGCCTTCCCGTTGTGCACCAAAAACGTATGGCCGACAAATTCCGGGATGATCATCGACCGGCGCGACCACGTCTTGATCGGCTTCTTGTCGCCGGCCGGCATCGCTTCCACCTTTTCGATCAGGTGCTCATCCACAAACGGGCCTTTTTTGAGTGACCGTCCCATTTACTTTTTCCTTCGCTCTAAAATGAATGCGTTCGAGTACTTCTTCTTCCGCCGCGACTTGCCGCCCTTGGCCAGCTTGCCCCACGGCGAAACCGGGTGATGCCAACCGCCACCGCCCTTGCTCTTGCCTTGACCGCCGCCCATCGGGTGATCAACCGGGTTGCGCGCCATGCCGCGCGAGATCCCGCGCCGCCCCAGCCACCGTGTGCGGCCGGCCTTACCGAGTGAAACGTTGATGTGGTCTGTGTTGCCGATCTGACCAATCGTCGCATAACACTCGCCGTGAATCAGCCGCACTTCACCGGAAGGCAGTTTTACCGTGACGTAATCGCCTTCGCTGGCGGTAATCTGTGCCGCCATCGCCGCGCTCCGCACCAGTTGACCGCCTTTGCCGCGATGCAATTCAATGTTGTGAATCGGCAGGCCCGGCAAAATCTTCTTCAACGGCAGCGCGTTGCCGGGTTTCAACTCCGCTTCCGGCCCGCTCATCACCGTCTGCCCGACTTCCAAACCCATCGGCGCCACAATGTACCGCTTCTCGCCATCCTGATACTTCAACAACGCCAGCCGAGCCGAGCGATTCGGATCATATTCAATCCCCTCAACTTTGGCCGGCACGCCGACTTTGTCGCGTTTGAAATCCACCAGCCGGTAACGTTGTTTGTGGCCGCCACCAATGCCCCGCGCCGTCATCCGGCCATGCGAATTTCGTCCACCGGTCTTGCGCTTGGCGACAGTCAACTTCCGCTCGGGCGTATGCTTCGTAACTTCCGAGAAATCCGACAGCACGGTCCAGCGCAAGGACGGCGTCAATGGTCTGAATTTGCGTAAACCCATAAAATCTCTAGGCGATCTCGATCTTATCGCCTTCCTTCAGTGTCACAAACGCTTTCTTCCAACTGGCCGTCCGGCCATACTGCGCCGTCCGCAGCCGTTTGGCTTTGCCGTCCACTTGGATGGTGTTCACCCGGAGCACCTTGACCTTGAACAACTGTTCGACGGCGTGCTTGATATCCAATTTGTTCGCGTGCCGATCCACCGCCAACTGATACTGATTCAGTTTCTCGCCCAGCCGCGTGCCCTTCTCGGTCACGCGCACAGTCTTCACCACATTGTAAGGGTCTTTCATGAGTTACTTACCCAACCGGGCCTGCAATTTCGCCACCGCCGCCTGTGTGGCGACGATCTTGTCGAAGCGCAGCAACTCCAGCGCGTTGACCACATCGGCCGGTTCGACCTGCACACCGGCCAGATTGCGCGACGCTAACTTCAAATTGTGATCCACCGCCTCCAGCACCAACAGCGCGTTGCGGCTGTTGTTCGTCAGCTTCTTCACAATGCCGGCCAACTCCTTCGTCTTGTGGCTGCCGAGCTTCAACTCATCCACCACCACCACGTCGCCCGCCAGCAACCGCTCACTCAACACTTTGCGCAAAGCCAGAGCCTTGACCTTCTTCGTCACCTTCAAACTGTAATCACGCGGATGCGGTCCGAACACCACCGCGCCGCCCCGCCACAACGGCGACTGGAACGAACCGGCGCGCGCCCGACCGGTGCCTTTTTGCTTCCACGGTTTCTTGCCGGAGCCGTGCACCTCGCCCATTTGCTTGACCTTGGCTGTGCCTTGACGCTGGTTGGCTTGGTACGCGACGACCGTGTCATGCACCGCCTGCGTTCCCTTGCCATTCTTGATGAGCAGCTCGTCGGCGATTTCGACCTCGCCAGCCGCCGCTCCCTGTAAATTAATCACCGGCAATTTCATTTCGCCGCCGCCTTCACGGTTTTTTTCTTCGCGTGCCGCACCACCACAAACGCGCCTTGCGGTCCCGGCACCGCGCCTTCAATCAACAACAAGTTTTCCGCCTCCCGCACCTGCGCCACCCGAAGATTTTGCGCCGTCACCCGCACGTGCCCCATGTGCCCCGGCATCTTCTGAAGTTTTTTTACCCAGCCCGGCGTCTGACGGGTACTGATCGCGCCCGTGCGCCGATGCCACCCCTTCGCGCCGTGCGTCGCGTCACCGCCCCGGAAATGGTGCCGCCGGACAACGCCTTGAAATCCCTTGCCCTTGCTGACGCCGATCACATCCACGAACTGGCCGTTCTGAAATTCCTTCACCGTGATCTTGTCGCCCACGTTGAACGTTGCCGGCTGCGCCGTGCGATATTCACGAACGAATCGCGCGGGCGCGGCATTGGCCTTTTTGCAGTGACCAATCAGCGCCTTGGTTGCGTGTTTCTCCTTGCGTTCGCCGAATCCAAGTTGCAGCGCGTGATAACCATCCGTCTCCACCGTCTTCTTCTGCAACACGGTGCAGGGGCCGGCTTCGAGAACGGTGACGCCCACGAAGTTGCCCTTCGCGTCGAACATCTGCGTCATGCCGATTTTTTTAGCCAACAGTTCCATAACTAAATCTTGATGGTGATGTCCACACCCGCCGGCAGGTTCAATTTCTTCAGTTCGTCCACCGTCTTGGCCGTCGGATCAATGATGTCGAGTAACCGTTTGTGTGTCCGCATCTCGAATTGCTCCATGGATTTCTTGTCCGCGTGTGGCGACCGGTTCACCGAATGCCGCCAGATATCGGTCGGCAACGGGATTGGCCCGGCCACTTTCGCGCCGGTGCGCTTGGCGGTCTCAACGATCTCGTGTGCCGATTGATCGAGCAATCGGTGATCGTAGCCTTTCAGACGAATGCGGATGCGCTGATTGTTCATTTCTTCTGTCCTGCCGGTTTGCCGCCGGTGTTCTTATCCAAAATTCCGGCGAGAATGCTTTCCGGCACCTTCTCAAACGCCGCCGGCTCCATTGAGTAACTCGCCCGCCCGCGCGTCAACGACCGCAACGCCGTGGCGTACCCGAACATCTCTGCCAACGGCACGGTCGCGTGAATGATCGTCGAGGCCGCGCGCGGTTCGATGTGGCTGACTTTGCCGCGCCGGCTGTTCAAATCGCCAATCACATCGCCCATGTGTTCTTCGGGCGAAATCACTTCCACGTCCATAATCGGTTCGAGCATGATCGCCCCGGCTTTGCGCGCCGCCTCCTTGAACGCGAAACTGCCGGCCATCTTGAACGCGATTTCCGAGCTATCCACCTCGTGAAACGTACCGTCGATAATCTGAATCTTGATGTCCACCATCGGGTAGCCACCGAGGACACCGGTCTGCGCGGCTTCGGTAATGCCGTCTTCAACCGCCGGTACGTATTCCCGGGGAATCGCGCCGCCAACGATTTCGTCTTCGACAACCACGCCACTTCCCTTTTCGCCTGGTTCGATCGTGATGACCGCGTGACCGTACTGACCGCGCCCGCCGGACTGACGGATAAATTTACCTTCGGCTTCGGCCTTCTTCGTAATCGTTTCGCGATACGCCACCTGCGGCTTGCCGGCCGTAGCTTGCACATTGAACTCGCGGAACATCCGGTCCTTGATGATGTCGAGATGCAACTCGCCCATGCCGGAAATGATCGTCTGGCCGGTCTCCTGATTGGATGAAATCCGGAAGGTTGGATCTTCGTCGGCCAACCGCTGCATCGCCGCCGACATCTTATCACGGTCAGCTTTGCTGTTCGGCTCAATGGCCATAGAAATAACGGGTTCAGGGAAAGTGATGGATTCGAGGAGGACGGGGCTTTCTTCGTCGCAGATGGTGTCGCCTGTCGTAATGTTCTTCAGGCCGACGAGCGCACCGATGTCGCCAGAGTAACACGTCTCAATCTCCTGGCGATGGTTGGCGTGCATTTCCAGCAGCCGCCCGATGCGTTCGCGCTTGTTATTGCGCGGATTGTAAACCGTCGTCCCCTTCCCGATCTTGCCGGAATACACGCGGAAGAAAATCAACTTACCGGCATACGGGTCGGTCCAAATCTTGAACGCCAACGCGCAGAACGGCGCGTTATCATCCGCCGCGCGCGCTTCCGCCTGCTTCGTATCGGGTTCCGTTCCCGCCACATCCGGCACGTCAAGCGGCGACGGCAGATAATCCACCACCGCGTCGAGCAACGGCTGCACGCCCTTGTTCTTGAACGCCGCGCCGCAGGTCACCGGCACCAACTCGTTGGCGATCGCCAACCGCCGGATGCCGGTCTGCAACATCGCGGCGGTGATCTCCTTGCCCTCCAAATACAACTCCATCACCTGCTCGTCCTTCTCCGCCACCGCCTCGACGAGTTTCGCGTGGGCCGCCGCGACAGCGTCCTTCATTTCCGCTGGGATGTCCACCACTTCAAACTTCGCCCCGAGTTCCTCGCCCGACCAAATCAGGGCCTTCATCTTGACGAGGTCCACGATCCCCTTGAAATCAGCTTCTTTACCGATCGGTAATTGAATCGGCACTGCGTTGGCCGCCAACCGTTCCCGCATCTGCGCCACCGCCGCCTCGAAGTCGGCCCCGGTGCGATCCATCTTGTTCACGAAGGCGATGCGCGGCACCTTGTACTTGTTGGCCTGCCGCCAAACCGTCTCCGATTGCGGCTCAACGCCACCCACTGCGCAGAATACCGCCACCGCACCGTCCAACACGCGGAGACTGCGCTCCACCTCAACGGTGAAATCTACGTGGCCGGGGGTATCAATGATATTAATGCGATGCTCGCGCCAAAAACAGGTGGTCGCCGCGCTGGTGATCGTAATGCCGCGTTCCTGCTCCTGCTCCATCCAATCCATCGTCGCTGTGCCTTCGTGAACTTCCCCGATCTTATAAACCTTGCCGGTGTAGAACAGAATGCGCTCGGTCGTGGTCGTCTTGCCGGCGTCGATATGCGCACAAATCCCGATATCGCGGGTGCGCTCCAGCGACACCGGCCGGTTCTTATCCGACCGCGACTTCAGCGAGTCTGTTGTTTTCGGTTGTTCCAACACAGTTTCCATTTTCCTACGACATTCGTTTCACTAAAAATTGCGATACCGCTATCCTGCTCTGTTCCATCGGAATTCCCAGCTCGGACTACCAGCGGTAATGCGCGAACGCCCGATTGGCCTGCGCCATCTTGTGCGTATCTTCGCGCTTCTTCACGGCCGCGCCCGTGTTATTGGACGCATCCAAAATTTCCGACGCCAAGGCGTCCTGCATCCCGGTGCCCTTCCGGCCCCGCGCATAATCAATCATCCACCGCAACGCCAGCGCTTCCTGCCGTTCGGTCGACACTTCCACCGGCACCTGGTAGTTGGCGCCGCCGACGCGCCGCGATTTCACTTCCAACCGCGGCTTCACGTTTTCCAACGCCGACTGCAAGACATCCAGCGGGCTTTTGTCTTTGACCTTTTCACTCACCTGCTCCAAGGCGCCATAGACAATGTGTTCCGCTGTGGATTTCTTGCCGCAATACATCACGGTGTTGATCATCCGCGTTACCAACGGACTGCCATACCGGCTGTCCGCCATCCGCTCTCGTTTTTCTGCTCGACGTCGTCGCATCGCTTAAACTTTCATCAGGCGGCGGCCGCCGCCGGGGCCGCGGGTTTCGCCCCGCCCTTTGGTCGTTTCACGCCGTACTTGCTGCGGCTGCGCCGGCGTTTCTCCACGCCCAACGCGTCCAAGGTGCCGCGCACAATGTGATAGCGCACGCCCGGCAAATCCTTCACCCGACCACCGCGCACCAGCACGATCGAGTGCTCTTGCAGGTTATGACCTTCATCCGGAATGTAGGCGATCACTTCCACGCCATTGGTCAACCGGACCTTCGCCACCTTCCGCAACGCCGAGTTCGGCTTCTTCGGCGTGCGTGTCATCACCTGCAAACATACGCCCCGGCGTTGGGGACAATTCGCCAGCGCGGGCGACTTCGATTTCACCCGCATCAAGCGACGGCCTTTTCGTATCAATTGATTAATTGTCGGCATACAAAACTTGTCTCCTCGCTAACGGCGCGAAAGGGCGGCGAAGTTACCACACGCCCCCGGCGGACGCAAGCGCTTTCGCGCATTTCATTTATCCCGCTTCCGGCAACACCTCCGTCAACGGATCCGCTTTCGCTTCCGGCGGCTCCACCGGCTCGCCCAGTGGAATCAGTTTCAAATTCCGGTGTTTCAAATAGCCCGTCCCCGCCGGGATCAAGTGCCCCATGATCACGTTCTCCTTGAACCCGTGCAGCCGATCCACGCGGCCCAACGTCGCGGCTTCGGTCAGCACGCGCGTCGTATCCTGGAAGCTCGCCGCGCTGATGAACGATTCGGTTTCCAGCGACGCCTTCGTGATGCCCAGTAACACCGGTTGCGCTTCCGCCGGCTTGCCGCCCGCCTCGACGATCCGCTTATTCTCTTCCTCGAAGGTAACCTTGTCCACCTGATCGCCCCAGAGGAAATGCGTGTCGCCGGTATCCACGATGCGCACCTTGCGCAACATCTGGCGCACGATGATCTCGATGTGCTTGTCGTTGATCTCCACGCCTTGCAGCCGGTACACCTCCTGCACTTCGTTGACCAGGTACTCCTGCAAGTCCTGCGGACCACAAACGTCGAGCACTTCGTGCGGCACAACCGGGCCTTCGGTCAACTGTTGCCCCTTCTTCACCTGATCGCCCCGGAACACGATGATGTGCTTGGAGTGCGGAATCAAATGTTCCTCTTCCGCGTTGGTCTTCGGATCTTTGACGATGATCCGGCGCTTGCCGCGCGCCGTCCCGGCAAAGTCCACAATCCCGTCAATCTTCGCGATCTCCGCCGCGTCCTTCGGTCGGCGGGCTTCAAACAATTCCGCCACGCGCGGCAAACCACCGGTAATATCGCGCGTCGTCAACATCTTGCGCGGCGTCTTCGCCAGCAACGCCCCGGCTTGGATCCGGTGGCCTTCTTCAACGACGATGTGCGCGCCCGCCGGAATCGCGTAGAACGCCAGCACCTCGCCGGCATCGTTCACGATGTTGATCTGCGGATGCAAGTCTTCCTTGTGCTCGATGACCACCGTGCCGAGCAACCCGGTCGCTTCGTCATGTTCGCGTTTGATTGTGACGCCTTCGATGATGTCGTGGAACTTGACCGAGCCGGCCATTTCGGAAAGCACGGGAACGTTGTGCGGATCCCATTGCACGAACACGTCGCCCTTCTTGACCGAGCCGCCGTCCGCCGCGGTGATTTCCGCGCCGACGACGATCGAGTAACGCTCCAACTCCCGGCCTTCGGCATTGCTGAGGATGACTTGGCCGTTCTTGTTAAGCACGACCCAGTTGCCTTCGGTTCGTTTGACCGCGCGCAAATCCTGATAGGTGACAATACCGTCGTTCTTCGCTTTGATCTGCGGTTGTTTGAATACCTGACTCGCTGTACCACCGATGTGGAACGTCCGCATCGTGAGCTGCGTGCCGGGTTCGCCGATGGATTGCGCGGCGATGATGCCGACCGCTTCGCCAATCTTGGCCATCTTGCTGGTCGCCAAGTTGCGACCGTAGCACAGGGCGCAGACACCGCGGCGCGATTCGCAGGTGAGCACCGAGCGAATCTTCACGCGCTCCATGCCCAACCGGTTCAACGCTTCCGCCGCCGCTTCATCAATCTCCGCGTTGGCCTTGATGATCTTCTTCTTGCTGACCGGATCCACCACGTCTTCCGCGGCGATGCGGCCAATGATGCGTTCGCTAAGTTTGACGACCTCGTCTTCGCCCTCGTAAATCGGCTTCACCCAGATCCCGTTGACCGTGCCGCAATCTTCCTCGCGAATGATCACATCGTGCGCCACGTCCACCAATTTACGGGTGAGATAACCGGAATCCGCGGTCTTCAGTGCGGTGTCGGCCAGACCTTTGCGCGCGCCGTGCGTGGAAATAAAGTACTCCAACACCGTCAACCCTTCCCGGAAGTTCGAGAGAATCGGGCGCTCAATGATTTCGCCGGACGGCTTCGCCATCAAGCCGCGCATCCCGGCCAACTGCCGAATCTGTTGGCGCGAACCACGGGCTTTGCTGTCCACCATCATGTAGACCGGGTTGAGTTCGCCACGACCTTCATTATGCTCCATCGTCGCGTACATGACGTTGGAAATGTTGTCCGTGGCGTGCGTCCAGATATCGATAATCTTGTTGTACCGCTCGCCGTCCGTAATGATGCCGCGCCGGTACTGCTTTTCCACATCCGCCACGTCGTGCAACGCGCCGTCGATCACCTGTTGTTTTTCCTTCGGCACGATCATGTCCACCACGCCGATGGAAATTCCGGCTTTGGTGGCGTGCTCGAAGCCCAACGCCTTCAACCTGTCGAGCACCTCAACCGTGCGTTGATGACCGACGGTCCGGTAACATTGCCAAATGATGTCGCCGAGCGTGGACTTGTTCACCGAACGATTCACAAAACCCAACTCCGTCGGCCAAATCTCGTTGAAGATCACCCGCCCCACGGTGGTCTCGATGACTTTCGAGGCCGGATCGCCATACACCGTCTTGCGACTATAGTCCGGGTTCTTTAACCGGATATGCTCGTGGACGCTCACATCGCGCTCATCATACGTGAAGAACACTTCCTCCTGATCGGAGAACAGCTTCAGCCGTTTCGGCTCGTGACCGCGCTCCGTCTTGCCCGGATGCGTCAGATAATACACACCCAACGCGATGTCCTGCGTCGGCGTCGTGATCGGCTTGCCGGACGACGGCGAGAAAATATTGTTCGACGCGAGCATCAACATCCGCGTTTCCATCTGCGCTTCGACGGACAACGGCACGTGGACCGCCATTTGGTCGCCGTCGAAGTCGGCGTTGTACGCTGTGCAGACCAGCGGATGAATCCGGATCGCATCGCCTTCGATGAGTTGCGGCTCAAACGCCTGAATCGAGAGCCGGTGCAGCGTCGGCGCGCGGTTGAGCAATACCGGGTGGCCGCGCGTCACCTCCTCGAGAATGTCCCAGACTTCCGGTGATTGCCGCTCAATCAATTTCTTGGCGGAACGAATCGTGTGCACCAAGCCCATTTCGCGCAGCCGACGAATGATGAACGGCTCAAACAACACGAGCGCCATCTTCTTCGGCAACCCGCACTGGTTCAGGTTCAGTTCCGGCCCGATGACAATCACCGAACGACCCGAGTAATCCACGCGTTTGCCGAGTAGATTCTGACGGAACCGTCCCGACTTGCCCTTGAGCATGTCGGCGAGCGATTTCAACGACCGCCCCCCCGCGCCGGTGACGGCCCGCCCATGCCGGCCGTTGTCGAACAACGCGTCCACGGCCTCCTGCAACATGCGCTTCTCGTTGCGGATGATGACGTCGGGCGTTTTGAGCTGGAGCAGGTTCTTCAACCGGTTGTTCCGGTTGATAACGCGCCGGTACAGGTCGTTGAGATCGGACGTGGCAAACCGGCCGCCTTCCAACGGCACCAACGGTCGCAAGTCCGGCGGAATCACGGGCAACACTTCCAGAATCATCCATTCCGGCCGCATCTTCGTGGCGACAAACGCCTTGATGATTTTCAGCCGCTTGGCGAGTTTCTTCCGGGTCTGCTTGCTCTTGGTGATTTCGAGCGCGTGCTCCAACTCGGTCACCTGTTTGCGCAGATCAATCCGCTGCAATAAATCCTTCACCGCTTCCGCGCCCATTTTGGCGACAAACCCGTCGCCGTACTGTTCACGCGATTCCCGGTATTCCATTTCGGTCAGAAGCTGTTTCGGCTTCAGCGGCGTCTTGCCTTCATCAATGACGATGTAATCCTCGTAATAGACCACGCGTTCGAGGTCGCGCGAGGTCATGTCGAGCATCAACCCCATCCGCGATGGCATGCACTTGAAAAACCAGATGTGGCTGACCGGCACCGCGAGTTCGATGTGGCCCATGCGTTCCCGACGCACACGGGCGAGCGTGACTTCAACGCCGCACCGATCACAAATGACGCCCCGATGCTTGATGCGCTTGTACTTGCCGCAATTGCATTCCCAGTCGCGGATCGGACCGAAAATCCGTTCGCAAAACAGACCGCCCTTCTCAGGTTTGAAGGTCCGGTAGTTGATGGTCTCCGGGTTCTTCACTTCGCCGTGCGACCACGAACGGATCGTGTCCGGCGCGGCCACGCCAATGCTGACGTGATCGAACGTATCAGTCTTGTCCAGCCCCAGCGCGGCGCGGGCCGCCGCCGTGGCGGCCGCCGCCGAAGTGGGAGCCGCGGGAGCTTTGGGAGTGGGGGTAGCGGGGGTGGCGCTCATCAGTTATTTATCGCCTCCGTTTTTCCCGACGCGCACGTCGAGGCATAAGCTTTGCATTTCTTTCATCAACACGTTGAATGACTCCGGCGTACCGGCTTCGAGGGTGTTGTCACCCTTGACGATGGACTCGTAGATCCGTGTGCGCCCCTGCACGTCGTCGGATTTCACGGTCAGCAATTCCTGCAACGCGTACGCGCAACCGTAGGCTTCCATGGCCCAGACTTCCATTTCACCGAACCGCTGGCCGCCGTACTGCGCCTTGCCGCCCAACGGTTGCTGCGTGACCAGCGAGTACGGCCCGACCGCGCGCGCGTGAATCTTGTCGGCCACCAAGTGACCGAGTTTCATGATGTAGATGTAACCAACGACGACTTCCTGATCGAACGGCTGACCCGTCCGGCCATCGTACAACTTCACCTTGCCGGACCGATTGGCCCACTGGAAGCCTTCAACCTTCTTCGCTTGGTCGAGCATCTCGTTGATCTCGCCTTCGGTCACGCCGTCAAACACCGGCGTGGCAATCGTGAAACCGAGCGCTTTCGCCGCCACGCCCAGATGCGTCTCCAACACCTGACCGACGTTCATGCGGCTCGGCACGCCCAGCGGATTCAACACGACATCCACCGAGGTGCCGTCGGAGAGGAATGGCATATCCTCTTCGCGCACGACCCGCGCGATCACGCCCTTGTTGCCGTGCCGGCCCGCCATCTTGTCGCCGACGCTCAGTTTGCGTTTGCTGGCGATATACACTTTCACCTGCTTGATCACGCCCGAGTCCACGTCCTCGCCGCTGTCGATGCGTGCCATCTGCCGTTCACGCTCCATCTCCAACTCGTTGAACCGGTGCTCAAACTCGCCGATGATCTCGCGAATCTTGATGCGGATCGGCGACGGATCAATTTCAATATGGTCATAGACGCTCGCCAATTTGCGCAGCAGCGTCTTCGTGATCTTGCGGTTAGCCGGGATGATGATCTCGCCGGTCTCGGCGTTCACCACGTCCAGCGGGATCTTTTCGCCGAGCAGAATGTTGCTCAACTTCTCCGTCAACTCCTCGCGCAACTCGCCAGACTTGTTCTTGTATTCGTCCTCGATGTGTTTGCGCCGTCGCTTCAACTCCGTGGGCGTCAGACTTTCCCGCTGCAATTCCTTCCGGGCGGACACCTTCACGTCCATCACAATGCCGTACGTGCCGGACGGTACGGTCAGCGACGTATCTTTTACATCCGCCGCCTTCTCGCCAAAGATCGCCCGCAACAACCGCTCTTCCGGCGCCAGCTCCGTCTCGCTCTTCGGCGTGATTTTGCCGACCAGAATATCGCCCGGTCGCACCTCCGCCCCGACGCGAATCACGCCGTCGTGACCGAGATTCTTCAAGGCCTCCTCACCGACGTTCGGAATGTCGCGCGTGATCTCTTCCGGACCGAGTTTCGTGTCGCGCGCGCCGCACTCGAACTCCTCAATATGGATGGAGGTGTAAACGTCCTCTTTGACGAGGCGTTCGTTGACGAGAATCGCGTCCTCAAAGTTGTACCCACACCACGGCATGAATGCCACGAGCAGGTTGCGCCCGAGCGCCAGGTCGCCTTGATCGCAACACGGACCATCCGCCAAAACCTGCCCCTTCTTCACCTTGTCGCCCCGGGCGACGATGGGTTTTTGGTTAAAACAGGTTGCAGCGTTCGACCGCATGTACTTCCGTAATTGATAAACCCAGATATGGTTTTCCGCATCGGTGACCAACTTGCGTTTGCTTTCCGGCAACTCGCCGTTCTTCGTCACCACGATCCGATCGGCCTGCACCGAGGCAACCGTGCCGGCCTCTTCGGCGACCACACAGACCTTGGAATCGAGCGCGATGCGCCGTTCCAAACCGGTGCCCACCAGCGGCGCTTCGCTCTGCAACAGCGGCACCGCCTGGCGTTGCATGTTGGACCCCATCAACGCGCGGTTCGCGTCGTCGTGTTCCAGGAACGGGATCAAACCGGCGGCCACCGACACGAGTTGTTTCGGCGACACGTCCATGTAATGAATGCGTTCCGGCTCGACTTCGATGAAGTCGCTCTTGTACCGGCAGGACACTTTCGGAATCTGGTAATGCCCGCGTCCGTCAATCGGCGCGTTCGCCTGCGCCACGACGTAATTTTCTTCCTGGTCAGCGGTCAGGTAATCCACCTGTTCCGTCACCCGGCCGTCTTTCACTTTCCGGTAGGGCGTTTCGATGAACCCGAATTCGTTAATTCGGGAATACAAACTCATCGCGCTGATCAAACCGATGTTCGGACCTTCAGGCGTTTCAATTGGGCAAATCCGGCCGTAGTGCGAGGGATGCACGTCGCGGACTTCAAAACCCGCGCGTTCCCGGGAAAGGCCGCCCGGCCCGAGGGCCGACAACCGCCGCTTGTGCGTCAACTCGCTCAGCGGATTCGTCTGATCCATGAACTGGCTGAGTTGACTGCGGCCAAAGAAATCCCGAATCACCGCTGACAACGCCTTCGGATTGATCAAACTCTGCGGCGTCATCGTGCTGGTGTTCACGTCGAACAACGTCATGCGCTCCTTGACGACGCGCTCGGTGCGGGCCAGACCGATCCGGCATTGATTGGCGAGCAATTCGCCCACCGTTCGCAACCGCCGGCTGCCAAGATGGTCAATGTCGTCCACCGAACCTTCGCCCTTGCGCAGATTCAGCAGATACTTGATCGCCTCGATGATGTCTTCCTTCTCAATGATCCGGCTTTCCAGATCGGCGCTGCGGTTCAACTTCTGATTCAGTTTGTACCGGCCCACGCGCCCGAGGTCGTACCGGCGCGGATCAAAAAACAACCGCTTGATCAACGCCTGCGCGTTCGCCACCGTCGGCGGATCACCGGGACGCAACCGCCGATAAATATCTTTGAGGGCTTCCTCTTCGTTCTTGTTCGGGTCCTTCTTCAACGATTTGATGACCACGCCGTCATCCACCGACGTGTCCACAACCTTGATCTTCTCAATCTTCAAATCCAACAACTGCCGGGCCACCGTCTTGGTCAACGGTTCAAACGCCCGGGCGACCACCAGACCCTTTTCCGGATCCATCACGTCGGCGGTCGGCACTTTGTTCGTCGTCTCCTCGCCGGCAACGAACTCCTTCAGCTTCAGATCTTCGATCTGATAAAATATCTTTAGAATCTGCTCGTCGCTGCCGTAGCCCAATGCCCGCAGGAACGAGGTCGCAAGAAATTTCCGGCGGCGATGCCGGCGATCCAAATAAATGTTCAACAGATCGTTCTGGTCGAACTGCATTTCCAGCCACGTCCCGCGGTCGGGAATGATGCGGAAGCCGAACAGAATCTTGCCGCTGGTGTGCACCGTCTGTTCAAAACTGATGCCGGGGGAACGATGCAATTGGCTGACGATCACCCGCTCGGCGCCATTGATCACGAAGCTGCCGGACGGCGTCATGAGCGGAATCTCGCCCATGTACACCTTCTCTTCCTTCGTGCCGTTGACGTCCTTGAGCCGGTAGGTAACGTGCAACGGAGCGCTGTACGTGATGCCTTCTCGGAGACAATCCAGCCACGTCAACTTCGAGTCGCCGATCTGATACTCGACGAAATCCAAAGTCGCCTGGCCGTCATAACTCTCGATCGGGAACACCTCTTTGATCACGGTCTGCAGACCGACGCTCTTCCGCCGCGAAGGCGCGACATCTTTCTGCAGATAGTCCTCGTAGGACTGGATCTGGGCCTCGATCATCTCCGGTGGCTCGATGATGTCCACCAATTTGCCGAAATATTTGCGTTCCGCCATTGTTCCTCCGGGCAACTACTGCCTGCCGGGTTCAGAAGGGGCATCCCGTTGCCACGGGACGCCCCTCCCCTCAACGTCCACAACCAACTACTTCAATTCGACTGTCGCGCCTGCGGCTTCGAGCTTCTTCTTGATCTCCGCCGCTTCTTCCTTCGTCGCGCCTTCCTTCACGGTCTTCGGCGCGCCTTCAACGAGGTCCTTGGCTTCCTTCAACCCGAGACTCGTCACCGCGCGGACTTCCTTGATGACGCCGATCTTCTTGTCGGCGGGCGCGGACTTCAGAATCACGTCAAACGTGCTCTTCGCTTCCGCGGCCGGCGCGGCGGCGCCACCGGCACCCGGGGCGGCCGCTACTGCGACCGGTGCCGCGGCGCTGACGCCCCATTTCTCTTCAAGTTTCTTCGACAGCTCAGCCGCTTCGATGACGGTCAAGCCGCTCAATTGATCTACCAATGCGTTCAGGTCTGCTGCCATGTCTGCCTTTCCTTGCGGTATCGTCGCGCCCCGCCGCCGCGGGACAATTCAGACCGAAAGCGCTCGGCCCGACGAGGAACCATGTTTGATGTTCGACTCTCTGTGTTATGTGGCGGCCGGTTGGGCCTCGCCCAGTTTGTCGGCGCGCGCCTTGAGCACCCGCGCGACCTGACTGGCGGGGGCGCCGAGCACCACCGCGATCTTCGTTGCCGGCGACTGCAACAACCCGATCAACTGCGCCCGCAACGCGTCCAGCGAAGGCAAATCCGCCAACGCCGAAATCTGGTCTGACTGGAGCAGGTCCGTCCCCATGTACCCCAGCTTCACCTTCAACTTCTCGGTTTCTTTCGCAAATTGTTTCAGAATCTTCGCCGCCGCGGTGATCTCGGACTGGCTGCTGCCAATCACCACCGCCGTCATCCCGGTCAACGCGCCGTCGGCTTTGGGCAGCTTTGCCCCTTCCAACGCCCGTTGAATCAGCGAATTCTTCACCACGTGACATTCGGCCTGTATCTTGGCCAGCCGTTTCCGCAACTCACCGAAATGCTGCACGGTCAATCCCGCATAATCCGTCAGCAACACGAACGGCGAACCGCTGACTTGCCGGCTGATTTCCTCAACGACTTGTTTCTTCTCCGCTCTCATGGGTCAAAATCCTCGTTACACCGCCGCCACCGCGAACTCGTGCAGATCAATCCGCAATCCCGGACTCATCGTGCTCGACAACGTGCAGGAATGAATGAATTTCCCCTTCGCCGTTGCCGGCTTCGCGTGCACCACGCCTTGGATGATCGCGCGCGCGTTCTCTTCAATCGCCTTCGGCTCGAACGACAACTTCCCGCACACCACGTGTAGGTTCGCCGCCTTGTCCATCTTGAATTCCACCCGGCCCGCTTTGACTTCCTTCACCGCCTTGGCGGTATCGTCGGTCACCGTGCCGGTTTTCGGATTGGGCATCAGGCCTTTCGGGCCGAGCACTTTGCCAAGCTTCCGGACTTCCTGCATCGCTTCCGGCGTGGCCACCGCCACATCAAATTCCGTCCAGCCTCCTTGGCACTGCTTCACTAGATCCTCGAACCCGACGTGATCCGCCCCGGCCGCCTTGGCGGCATCCGCCGCCGCGCCCTTGGCGAATACCACCACGCGCACCTTCTTGCCGCTGCCGTTGGGCAACGCCACCGTGCCGCGTACCATTTGATCGCTTTGTTTCGGGTCCACGCCGAGCCGAAAGGCCAGATCCACGGTCTCATCAAACTTCGGGGGCGGCAGACCCTTCAACATACCGACCGCGTCGGCGAGCTTGTACTCTTTGCCAGCATCCACCTTCTTGGTGGCTGCGTTGTATCGTTTGCCGTGCGCCATAAAATCCTCTAGTCCACCACGTCGATTCCCATGCTGCGCGCCGTGCCCGCGATGATCCGCGCGGCGGCTTCTTCGTTGCGCGCGTTCAAGTCCGCCATCTTCGTCTTGGCGATCTCCAACACCTGCTTGCGCGTGACCTTGCCGACTTTGTTCCGGTTCGGTTCCCCACTGGCGGTCGCGATCCCGGCCGCCTTTTTCAACAACGCGCTGGCCGGTGGCGACTTCGTGATGAACGTGAATGTCTTGTCCTTGTAAACCGTGATCACCACCGGGATGATCGTGCCGGCCATCTTCTGCGTCGCCGCGTTGAACTGCTTGCAGAACTCCATGATGTTGACGCCTTGTTGGCCCAACGCCGGGCCGACGGGCGGGGCCGGGTTGGCCTGCCCGGCCGGAATCTGCAACTTGATGATGCCTGTAACTGGTTTGCCTGCTGCCATAATGCCTTTCGTTTACCCGCGCTCCACTTGCCAGTATTCCAACTCTACCGGCGTCGAGCGCCCAAAAATCGAAACTGAAATCTTCAACTTGCCGCGCTCCGGATCGATGTCTTCGATCATGCCCGTGAAATTCTGGAACGGACCGTCGGTCACCTTCACCGTCTCGCCCCGCTCGAACGCCACCTTCGGTGCGACTTTCTCCTGCCGTTCCTCGATCTGCGCGAGGATGTTGTTCACCTCATCCGGTTTCAACGGCACGGGCCGTTCGCCGCCGATGAACCCGATGATGCCGGGCGTCTCGCGGACAAAATACCAGGCGCGCTCCACCAACTGGTTCTTCTCATCCAACAAATGCATGTGCACCAGCAGATACCCCGGATAAAACTTCCGCGTGGTGGTCGTCTTCTTGCCCTTCTTGACCTCGGCGACTTTCTCCGTCGGGATCAACACGTCCTTGATGAGGTCACTGACTTCCTCGACCTTCATCCGTTTCTCGATGCTGTCTTTGACCTTCTGTTCCTGTCCCGACAGCGTGTGCAGCACAAACCACTGGAATCCCGCTTCAGTTGTTGGCGTTGTCATGCTCCGTGGTTTCCTAGGCTCCGGTCAGCAGGCTGACGATCTTGATAAAGATGTAGTCTGCCGCCGCCACAAACGCGCCCAACGCCACCATCGTCAAAATGATGATCGTCGTCGAATCCATTAACTCCCGGCGCGTCGGCCAGGACGACCGCTTCATCTCGGTCACGACTTCATTGAGGAAGCCGCGCGTTTTTTCAAATGCGTTCACTGCTGTTTCCTTTTCACCGATGCCGTCAATTGGCACGGCAGGAGGGACTTGAACCCCCAACCTGCGGTTTTGGAGACCGCCGCTCTGCCAATTGAGCTACTGCCGTGTCCCCTGCCCGGTTCTGCGCGCCGCTACTTCGTTTCGCGGTGCGTCACATGTTTCCCGCACTTGGGGCAAAACCGCCGCAGTTCCAACCGGCCCGTCTGCGGGCCTTTCTTGTTCTTGGTCGAAACATAATTGCGGCTCTTGCACTCCGAGCACGCCATCGTAATCAATTCTCTCGGCATAACCGTCTCTGTTCTTGCAGACGCCACACCCGCGACTGTTGCCGGCCGCGGGTGCGCGTCTGCGAATCGTTACTCCAGAATGTCCGTCACCCGGCCAGCGCCGACCGTGCGACCGCCTTCCCGGATGGCGAAGCGCATCGTCTTCTCCATCGCGATCGGCGTGATCAATTCCACTTCAACGCTCACGTTATCGCCGGGCATCACCATTTCGACCCCCTGCGGCAATTTGACGTTGCCGGTCACGTCCGTCGTCCGGAAATAGAACTGCGGCCGGTAACCGTTGAAGAACGGCGTGTGGCGGCCCCCTTCATCCTTGGACAGGACGTACACTTCCGCCTTGAACTTCTTGTGCGGTGTGATCGAACCCGGCTTGGCCAATACCTGCCCGCGCTCAATGCCGTCCTTTTCAACGCCGCGCAGCAACAGACCGACATTGTCGCCCGCTTCGCCTTGATCCAGCAGCTTGCGGAACATTTCCACACCGGTCACGACCGTCTTCGACGTGTCGCGCAACCCGACGATTTCCACTTCTTCATTCACCTTGATGCGACCGCGTTCGATACGCCCCGTCGCCACCGTGCCACGGCCGGTAATCGAGAACACGTCTTCGACCGGCATCAGGAACGGCTTGTCCACTTCGCGGGTTGGCTGCGGGATGAATTCATCCACCTGCTTGACCAGTTCCAAAATCTGCTTCTCGCCTTCCGGGTCACCCGCCAAGGCCTTCGTCGCGCTCACGCGCACGACCGGCGTCTTGTCGCCCGGGAATTGATACGCGGAGAGCAGCTCGCGCACTTCCAGTTCCACGAGATCAAGCAATTCGGGGTCATCCACCAAATCCACCTTGTTCAACGCCACAACGATGGCCGGCACGCCTACTTGCCGGGCGAGCAGGATGTGCTCGCGCGTCTGCGGCATCGGGCCATCCGCCGCGCTGACCACCAGGATCGCGCCGTCCATCTGCGCCGCGCCGGTAATCATGTTCTTCACGTAATCGGCGTGACCGGGGCAATCCACATGCGCGTAATGCCGCTTCTCGCTCTCGTACTCGACGTGCGCCACCGCGATGGTCACGGTCTTGGTTTCGTCACGCACCGTACCGCCCTTGGCGATATCCGCGTAACTCTTCACCTCGGCTTTGCCCTGCTTGGATAACACCTGCAGGATCGCCGCCGTCAGCGTCGTCTTGCCGTGATCAATGTGACCGATCGTGCCCACGTTCGCGTGGGGCTTGGTGCGTTCAAATTTACCTTTGGCCATGTCGTTCCTCCTCTTTCTCTCTATCGCTTGGTTGTTCCGCTCTCGCTCTTGGTTCTTGATTGCCGGCGCACGCGCCGACAACCGCTCATTTATCACTTCGACAACTGGAGCCCACGATCGGGATTGAACCGATGACCTCGTCCTTACCAAGGACGTGCTCTACCATCTGAGCTACGTGGGCAAAGCCATCGCATCCATCACCCGAAAACTCGCTCCGCTACCAGCGGGTCGCGCGGACCCGCACAAAATGTAAAAAGACAAAATACCCGCCCTGTTTCTCCATTTTCCAGAAACAGCCAGCGGATCTCGTCCCGGTGCTACCTAATGACTTGTCTGACCCACCTTTCGGCGAGCGGGTCGGACTATAACAGAGTCGTCAAACCTGTCAACATCTCTCTGCAAATATTTCTGATTTTTTGATTGTCCATCCAAATCCCAGAAAAACCAGCCAAAATACCACCGGTTCCGGCACGACAATCAAATCCGCCTCCAACACCGCCGCCACCCCGCTCGCGTTATCGTCCGCGCCGGGATTTGTTCACCGAATCATAATGCGCGCCGACAATATATGTCTGCGTCGGATTCACCGCGCCCGGCCACACGCCCACCACATTGTAATACGTGCTCCCGCTGGAGGTGAACGGATCCAGACTCGTCGCCAACCCGTAACCCGTGAACTGGTTGACGATGTTCGCCTGAGCCAGATCATGTTGCGCGCCGCCAATCCCCCGGTTGTCGATAACGTAGAATTTCTTTCGCACTTTGGGTTGGTTCTTGGTCTGGTTGGAACAA
>JBBISF010000005.1:0-74439 GCA_037441425.1 Verrucomicrobiia bacterium | reverse complement strand
CTTCAACCGTTTTCGTCGTCCTTCGTCACTTTTTGCGAGTTACCGGAGGTGCCCTAGAGTATCAGCCAACGCCCAACAGTCAAGAACCCGACGGACAGAAATACTGTTGAGCCAATCGTCATTTTTTGTTACGGAAGCCCCCCATCATGGCAACCACTTCGCTCCCGCAACGCGCCGCTGAATTTCTCGAGGCCCGCGCCAGCCAAATTCCCGGCCAGCGCGCCACGATCGGCCTCGACGGCTTCGTGGACCTGATCATCGCCGTCGTGGACAAACGCCAAAGCGCCGACAAATTCACCCATGTCCCAACCATCGCCACGTTCGGTCAGCGCATCAGCGCGGCCGCCGGCCACAGCGCCAACATCGAACTCGTCGTCGCCCGCACCAAACTCGGCGGCAACGGCCCGATTATGGCCAACGCCCTCGCCGCCGCCGGCATCCGCGTCACCTACATCGGCAACCTCGGCTACCCGGCCATCCATTCGGCCTTCAATGAGTTCATCCAACACGCCACCGTGCACAGCATCGCCGAACCCGGCTACACCGACGCGCTCGAATTCGACGACGGCAAACTCATGCTCGGCAAACACGCCGCCCTGCGCGATGTGACGTGGCAAAACCTGCTCGACCGCGTGGGCCGTGACCAATTACTCGCCGCCTTCACCCAAGCCGACCTCGTCGGCCTGCAAAACTGGACGATGCTCCCGCATATGAGCGACATCTGGCAGCACGTCCTCGACGAACTTTGTCCATCCCTGCCCCCCACCCCGCGCCGGCAGTTCTTCTTCGATCTCGCCGACCCGGAAAAGCGCGACCCCCAAGACATCCGGCACGCCGTCGCTACCGTCGCCAAATTCCAGCGCCACTTCGATACCCACCTCGGCCTCAACGAAAGCGAATCATTTCAAATCGCCAAAGTTCTCGGCTATACCGGTTCGAAAGAAGTGACGACCATCGCCCAATTCATCTGGGAGAAATTGAAGATCAGCACCGTCGTCGTCCACCCGCGCGCCTATGCGGTGACCGCGAACGCGGCCGGGGTGGTAAACGTGAACGGCCCGTTCGTGGAGAAACCGCTGATCAGCACCGGCGCCGGCGACCACTTCAATGCCGGTTTCTGCCTTGGCAAACTGCTCGGCGCGGAAAACGAAATCGCGCTGCAACTCGGCGTCGGCACATCCGGCTACTACGTGCGCACCGCGAAAAGCCCGGCCCCGAACGAACTGGCGGAGTTTCTCCGGTCGTTGTAACCGCTAGTGTCCCTTCAGCATCCGTGCCGCCTTGGCCGCCGGCGGCGTGGCGGTATAAGCATACTCAATTTTGACTTTGTTCTGAGCCAGCTTGTGGGTGATTGTGGCGAGTTCGCCGGGCCGGTTCCGTCCCGTCAGCAGCAACACGTCGCGCTCGCCAACGATCACACCGTGCTCGCCGAGCAAGTGAATGGCTTTGGTGGGCTGATCCACGACCATGCGGATCACGGCATGATCCACCGCTTCGGCAACGGACGATCCAGCGCCAGCAGGAGCGCCCCATCCTTCGCGCAATGAACCGTCGCATCGGAAGCAGTGTAACAACGTTGGGGGCGCGCTTCCAGCTTGAGCAGAACGCCGGTTTTCGAGTCTAATGAAGCGCATGGCTGATCAGAAACCATTTACCCGGCGCGAAGCGTTGATCTGGATCGTGGGCATTGGGGTGATGCTGGCGTTGATCTACGCCCCGTTGCTGATGTGGCTCGGTTACGTCGGCGCGCACGTGCAACAACTCTCCGCGGGCGGTTTGCTCGTGTTGTTCGCGATTCTCATTTGTGTGCGCGATGTCCGGGACGGGCTGCAATTCGAACCGCGCGTCAACCCGGATGGACTCTGGTTGCTGGCCGGGGCGTTCGCGACATTGGCCGTCGCGCGGTTGCGGCCGCATTGGTCGCTGCCGTTGATTCTGGTGTCCTTCGCCCTGGCGTTCGCGGCGGTTGTCTCGTTCCTGTTTGGCAAATTGGGCGTGCACCGGTTTCTGCCGGCTTTGGGGGCCATTGTCGTGTTCGGCTTGCTGGCCGGATTATTCCCGACGTTGGACTGGCCGTTGCGGGCGATCGCCGGAAAATACGCCGCCAGCTTGTTGGCGGCGCTGGGCGTACCGGTGCGGCTGGCGATCCGGATCGGCGCCGCTCCGGAGTTGCTGCTGCAAACGCCAGGCGGCACGTTTATCGTCGCCACGGAATGCAACGGGGCCGGGTTGTTGACCTCCTCGTTGATCGTCGCGGTGGTGCTGGCGCTGCACGAACGGTTGCGGTGGACCGAAACGTTGGGGTTGCTGGTGTTGGCGGTGCCGGTGGCCATCGTCGGCAATTTCCTGCGGATCGTCAGCATCTGTCTTATCGCCCCGCGCGTGCCGTTGCCGTACTACTTCGTCCACGAAGTTCTGGGTGACATTTTCTATCTGACCGGTCTGGCATTGATCTGGGCGCTGGCTGGCCGACCGCAGTTCGACCGTCCCATCAAGCCGCCCCGGCCCTCTCCCGCACCAGCCTGAACAAAGCGTTCGACAAGCTTCCCTCCGTCTGCTAGAGTCAGCCCCAAGTTCAGACGAACAGGCGAGTAATTGGAAATTGCGGTGCTTGATGTTTGGGAGGTACACCGCTACAGAGAAACGCCATTTTTCGAGGATCAACCATGGACATCGATCAAATCAAGGCGATCATCGCCATGATGAAGGAGAACGACCTGTCGGAGTTTTCCATGGAGCAAGACGGGTTGAAAATCCGCATCAAACGCGGCCCGGAAGGTCTCCAGCAAATGGTGACCGCGCCGCCGCCGATCAACCCGGTGATTGCTCCTACGGTTCTGCAAGCCGCTCCGGTGACGGAATCAGCGGCCCCGGCACCGGCTGCAGAAGCCGCCAATCTCAAGCATGTCGTCTCGCCGATGGTGGGGACGTTCTACACCGCCCCGGCTCCGGAGGCGCCGCCGTACATCCGCATCGGCCAGGAAGTGGACGAGGAAACCGTGGTCTGCATCATCGAAGCAATGAAGGTCATGAACGAAATCAAGGCCGAAGTCAAAGGCGTGATCACGGCGGCCTTGGTGGAAAACGCCAAACCGGTTGAGTTCGGGCAGAAACTGTTCGCCGTCCGACCGAAGTAATCGCCGCCCATGTTTGATAAAATCCTGATCGCCAATCGCGGGGAAATTGCAGTCCGGATCATCCGGGCCTGCAAAGAGCTGGGCATTCGCACCGTCGTCGTCTATTCCAAGGCCGACGCCACCAGTTTGCATGTGGAATTGGCTGACGAAGCCATTTGCATCGGCGAAGCGCCCAGCAAAGAAAGCTACTTAAAAATCGACCGCATCATCAGCGCGGCGGAGGTGGCGGATGTTGAAGCGATCCACCCCGGTTACGGGTTTCTCGCGGAGAATGCCCACTTCGCGGAGGTCTGCGAGGGCTGCAACATCAAGTTCATTGGTCCGCCCAGCGCCGCCATTCGCGGGATGGGCGACAAGGTCGCCGCCCGCGAAATGATGCGCAAAGCCGGCGTGCCGGTCGTGCCCGGCAGCGACGGTCCCGTCGAGGGCGAAGATGCCGCGCTGAAAGTGGCCCGCCAGATCCGCTACCCGGTCATCGTCAAAGCGGCCGGCGGCGGCGGCGGACGCGGGATGCGCGTGGCGCACAATGATCCGAGCCTCGTCAAAGCGTACCACACCGCACGCTCCGAGGCGGAACGGGCGTTTGGCAATTCGTCGGTCTATATCGAGCGCTACATCGAGGACCCCCGCCACATCGAGTTCCAGATTTTGGCCGATGCCAAAGGCAAGACCCTCCATTTGGGCGAACGCGACTGCTCCCTCCAGCGCCGGCATCAGAAACTCATCGAGGAATCGCCTTCACCGGCAATGACGAGCGATCTCCGCAAGAAGATGGGCAAGGCCGCGATCAAGGCGGCGGAAAGCGTCAACTACGTCAATGCCGGCACGGTTGAGTTCCTCGTTGACTCCAAAGGCGACTTCTACTTCATCGAAATGAACACGCGCGTGCAAGTCGAGCACCCGGTCACCGAGGAAGTGACCGGCATTGATATTGTGAAGGAGCAAATTCGCATTGCCGCCGGTGAGCCACTCGATCTCGACCAAAAAGACATTCAATTTAACCGCGCTGCGATCGAATGCCGGATCAACGCCGAGAACCCGTTCAACAACTTTCAGCCCTGTCCCGGGCGGGTCGATTTCATCCATGTGCCCGGCGGCCACGGTGTGCGCGTGGACAAACACGTCTATACCGGCTACACCATCAGCCCGCATTACGATTCGATGATTGCCAAGCTGATTTGTTTCGGGCGCGACCGGCGCACCGTCCTGGACCGCATGGCGCGGGCGCTGGATGAATTCATCATTCGTGGCGTGGACACCACGGTCCCGCTGCACAAATTGATTTTGAAGGACCCCAATTTCCGGCGCGGCCGCTACACGACGAGTTTCGTCGAACGGTTGCTGGCCGCCGGAGCGTCGGCCCCATTGGACACGACCGAAAAATAATTGTTCACCCCCTCCATCTGGAATCAAGACCATGAAAAAAATCGCAATGTTGACCGGCGGCGGTGATTGCCCCGGCCTGAATGCCGTCATTCGCGGCGTCACCCGGCGCGCGTTGGCGGAAGGCTACGAAGTCTTTGGGTTTCGCAACGGCTGGGCCGGCGTGATCAAGGGGGATTACATTCCCTTGGACCGCAACCGCGTGGCCGGCATCCTGCACATGGGCGGCACCATCCTCGGCACCTCCCGCACCAACCCCACCGAGGAGCAGATCGATCTCATCATTCGCAACCTCAAGGGGTTCAACA
Organism: Verrucomicrobiia bacterium; assembly: GCA_037441425.1. Taxonomy (GTDB): domain Bacteria; phylum Verrucomicrobiota; class Verrucomicrobiia; order Palsa-1439; family Palsa-1439; genus JBBISF01. The sequence continues at coordinate 69,611 of JBBISF010000005.1, read as the reverse complement.
TCGACGCCCTGGTCGCGATCGGCGGCGACGACACGCTCACCGTCGCCTCGCGCCTCCACAAGCGCGGCGTGCCGGTCATTGGCGTCCCGAAAACGATTGATAACGACATTGCCGGCACCGAACAAACTTTCGGGTTCGACACCGCCGTCAACATCGCCACCGAAGCGCTCGACCGGCTGCACACCACCGCGGAGGCGCACAGCCGCGTGCTCGTGGTGGAAATCATGGGCCGGCAAGCGGGCTGGATCGCGCTCTGGTCCGGCATCGCCGGCGGCGCGGATGTCGTGTTGCTGCCCGAATTCCCGATGACGTTGGCGGCGATCTGCAAAATCATCAAGGCCCGGCAAGCCAGCGGCAAAAACTTCTCCATCGTCGCCGTCGCGGAAGGCTTCATGCTCGACGGCGAAGAAATCGTCACCCAGACCAAGGAACTCGATGCGTTCGGCCATGTCCGCTTGGGCGGCGTTGCCGAGCGCCTCTGCAAACTGATTGAAAAAGACACCGGCATTGAAAGCCGTTCGGTCGTCCTCGGCCACATCCAACGCGGGGGCACGCCGACCGCGTTCGATCGCGTCCTCGGCACGCGCTACGGCATCAAAGCGGTCGAGCTGGCCATCGCCGGCAAGTTCGGCCAAATGGTTTCGCTGCGCGGCATTGAGGTGGTCGGCGTGGACCTTGATCCGCTGATCAAAGAGGTCACCGACAAGAAAACCGGCAAACCCAAACTGCGCCTCGCCAACCGTAACGTTCCCCGGGAATTCTACGACGTGGCCAAGGTCTTCTTCGGCTAATGCCCAAAGCCCGGCTGGCAGCAGCCCGTTTATACGGGTTCATCGACACCGCGTACCTGGCTGGGCGCGACCCGCAAAGGCTGGCGGCCGAACTGCTGGCCGGCGGCGTGGACATCATTCAGGTCCGCGCCAAGAAAGAGAACCACGCGCGACGGGTTGAGTTGGGTCTGGCGGTGGTGGGGGTGGCGTTCCCATATCAGGTGCCAGTGATCATCAACGACGACATCGACGCCGCTTTCGAGTGCGGCGCGGATGGCGTCCATCTTGGACAAGAAGACTGGGCCGCCATCCCGCGCGACCAACGCACGGAACACTTGGCCAACATGCGCATTGTCGGCCTCAGCACCCATTCGCTGGAGCAAGCCCGGCAAGCTGAGCGCGACGGTGCCGATTACATTGGTGTCGGCCCGGTGTTTCCGACCGGCACCAAACCGGGCGTCAAACCCGTCGGCGTCGAACTCGTGCGCCAGGTGGCCGGTCAAGTGCAGGTTCCGTTCTTCGCCATTGGCGACGTCACGTTGAAGAATGTTCAGCAGATTCTGGCTGCCGGTGCCCGCCGCGTTGCGGTTGTCTCCGCAATCCTCAATGCGCCGGACGTGAAACAAGCCACCGCGGATTTCAAGAAACAGTTAACGTCATGAGCTTACTCATTACCGGGTCCATCGCGCTCGACAGTGTGAAGACGCCTGTCGAAGAACACCACGATTTGTTGGGCGGTTCGGCCAGCTACGCATCGGTCGCGGCCAGTTTTTTCGCGCCGGTCAATCTCGTTGGCATCGTCGGCTCGGATTTTCCCCCGCCCTACCGCCATCTGTACCAACGGTTCGGCATCAACCTCGACGGCCTGCAAATCGCCCACGGGAAAACGTTCCGGTGGCACGGCGAATACGAGTGGGACTTGAACAAACGCCGCACGCTCTCCGTGGCACTCAACGTGTTCGAGACGTTCCAGCCCACGCTACCGGGGGCTTACCGAGACACGCCATTTGTTTTCCTCGCCAACATCTCGCCACAGCTTCAAATGCACGTGCTCGCGCAAATGACGGCCCCGCGCTTCATCGTGGCCGACACGATGGACTTGTGGATCGAAACCCAGCGCGACGCGCTCGTGGAATTGCTGAGGAAGATTGACTGCATCGTACTCAACGACAGCGAGGCCCGGGAGTTCACCAAGGAGACCAGCCTGGTCAAGGCCGCCCGCAAAATCCTGATGTGGGGGCCGCAATACGTGGTTATCAAGAAAGGCGAGCACGGCTGTCTGCTGTTTGCGGACAATCTGTTCTTCAGCGCGCCGGCGTACCCGTTGGAAGACATCCACGACCCGACCGGGGCGGGCGACAGCTTTGCGGGCGCCTTTACCGGCTATCTGGCGCGCGCAGGCACCGTGGATCACGAGCATTTGCGGAAGGCGGTCATCTACGGCAGCGTGCTGGCTTCCTACAACGTCGAAGCCTTCAGCCTCGGTCGCCTCCAAACGCTGACCAAGAAAGACATCGCAGACCGCTACCAAGTCTTCCGGCTGATGAGTCACTTCGAGAACAGATAACCCGGTCCCGGCGGGGATACTGCCCGGCATCGTTACTGCAAGTTGCTATTCACACTTCCAAAATCGTTGGCAGCCTCGTGCCCCATGCCGCTGAGAACCGCCAGCACAACCACCGCGATCAGCATCAAGATCAACGCGTATTCGACCAGCGTCTGAGCCGTTCGTCCCTGGCATCCCATCCACAACATCATTTGGCGCACACCCCTATTTCCCTTTCCGCGCCCGTGATCCACAACTCGGCGAAAACCCGCAACCGCGCTTGCGCGCCGGTCAGATCACCCGGTTAATTCACACAATATAATAACCCTCTAGGCCAGATAAAACAAGCCCGGAAAGACGATGAAGGATGCTTGTTAACGGGACGCAACTGGCGCTGGGGGAGGCTCGAAGCGGAAGATCGTTTCGTTGGGTTTGGCCAAATTCAACTTTTCCCGAGCGGTGCGCTCCACGAAACCGGGGTCGGTGCGCAGAGCTTCAATATCCGCTTTCTGTTTTTTCTCCAGCGCTTCCTGGCGGGCGATTTCCTGGTCCAACCGGTCGGACTCCGCCTGCATCGAGAGCCGTTGATGGATCAACGGCAGAAACATGAGCGCCACCCCGCAGACAACAACTCCGGCAAACACCACGAATCCCATCCGGGACATGCGGAACCAAAGTTGCTGCCAGAAGGTCGTCACATTTTGCCTCCGTACACCGCGTTCTTGCCCAGCAGTTCCTCAATCCGCAGGAGTTGATTGTATTTGCAGACGCGATCAGTCCGGCAAAGCGAGCCGGTCTTGATCTGGCCGGCATTGGTCGCCACAGCGATGTCGGCAATGGTGTTGTCCTCGGTCTCGCCGCTGCGATGGCTGATGACCGCCGTGTACCCGGCTTCCTTCGCCATCTCGATGGCGTCGAGCGTTTCGGTGAGCGAACCGATCTGGTTAACCTTCACCAGAATCGAGTTCGCTGTGCCGGTCTCGATGCCGCGCTTCAGGAATTTCGTGTTCGTCACGAACAGATCGTCGCCGACCAGTTGCAGCTTGTCGCCGAGTTTGTCGGTCATTAACTTCCAGCCGTCCCAATCGCCTTCGGCGAGGCCGTCCTCAATCGAGATGATGGGGTACTTCTTGCAGAGGTTACTGTAGAACTCAATCATCTGCGCCGATGTGCGCTTTGAGCCGTCGGATTTCTTGAACACATATTTCTGCGCGTCCCGGTCGTAAAACTCGCTGGAGGCCGGGTCCAGCGCGATGAAGATGTCTTGACCGGCTTTGTAGCCGGCTTGTTTGATGGCCGCGAGGATCACCTCGAACGGATGCTCGTTGTTCTTGAGCGCCGGGGCAAAACCGCCTTCGTCGCCGACTGCCGTGCTGTACTTGCCGGCCTTGAGCACGCTCTTGAGCGCGTGAAACACTTCCGCGCCCATCCGCAACGCCTCGCGGAAACTCGCCGCGCCCTTGGGCATGATCATGTATTCCTGCAAATCAATCGGCGCATCGCTGTGGGCGCCGCCGTTCATGATGTTCATCATCGGAACGGGGAGCACCTTCGCGTTCGGCCCGCCAAGATACTTGAACAACGGCTGCCCGACCGCGTTTGCCGCAGCGTGCGCGTTGGCGAGCGAGACGCCCAGGATGGCATTGGCACCGAGCTTGCCTTTGTTCGGCGTGCCGTCGAGCGCGATCATCGTCTGGTCCACGCCGACCTGATCAAGCGCATCCATGCCGACGACCGCGCCGGCAATCTTGGTGTTGACGTTCGCGACGGCTTTCTGCACGCCTTTGCCGAGGTACCGGCTCTTGTCGCTGTCGCGCAGCTCCCACGCTTCATGTTCACCGGTGCTGGCGCCGCTGGGCACAGCCGCCCGACCAAGCGCGCCACCGGAAAGTTGGACATCCACCTCGATGGTGGGGTTACCGCGAGAATCGAGAATTTCGCGAGCTACAATGCAAGTAATCTTCGTCACAGAAAAGTTCAAACCTCCTTGGCGCGCATTGTAGAACGCCGCCGCGCCGCGTCAAGAACTTAACGGCTTCTTCCCAGCACCAACAATGATCAGCATCGGTTCTGGGCAGCTTTGACAATCGTCCGGTAGATGGCGGGCGCGATGGGCTGATCGTAGCGCTGGGTGATTTGCCGGTAGAAGATTTGCGCTTCGGGTTTCCGCCCGGCATCCCAGAGCAGGTCAGCGGCAGATTTCCAGGACTGAAGGACTTCCCAATCTTGCTGCGGATATTTCTCGCCGACTTGCCGGTAGAGATTGACGGCTTCATCGAGCCGGCCTTGCTCGGCGCGGACGTTGCCCAGCGAACGCAAGGCTTGGGCGCACCAGAGCGACTCGTGTGGATGTTGCCGGAGCAATTGCTCGTAGCCCGCGGCGGCTTGGGCGAGCAGTTTGTCGCGCGCCGCGCCCTGCGCTTCGCCCGCCGGGAGGTGATATTCCCGAACGGTGCGCTCGAAGAGTTGTGGGGCAGTTTCTCGCGGCGCGGCGGCGCAGCCAGCGAGCAGCAGCGCGCCAAAACTAGCGAGTAACGTTCGTCCCATACCGGGTCGTGAGTTCATAGGAAACCGTTTGTTTCTCGTGCGCTTTCAACGGAATGACGAATTTCACCTTTTGGGCATCCACCTTTTCATATGGGGCATCGGTCTTGAGATCCCAATCGCCGGCAAAATTGCGGCGGATGTCGAGGACGACATTGATATCTTTGCTGTTCTGCACTTCGATCTGCCACGTCTCCTTGATTGTCCAACCATCCACGTTGCCGCTCTGGTTGAACCGGATGTCATCTTTCACCCAGTTCATGAGCTTGGGTTTGACCATAACTTCGAGGTCGTTGCCGAGATTGAGTTCGACCTGTTCGCCAATCGGGATGTACTTCGCGTCGGTGCGACCCACGAACACGCACAGATTATCGGGCGTGACTGTGCGGAAGGCCATCACCGCGCCATCCGGCAGCGGTTCGTTGCCGAGCTGGCTTTCCTTGTCGTTTTTGAACCGGTAGAACCGGACGACCTGATTGCCCCACTGTTCGTTCTCGAACTTGTAATAGCTGACCAGCGGCACATCCGTCGCCCGGAACGACGGCAGCCGCTTCGACCAGCCGTTGGGAATCGTGTCCCGGCCTTCAACCGTGTAGAGAAAGTACTCCGAGACGCCTTCTTTGACGATTTCCCTTGGCCGCATCTCGGCCATGTCAGCAGCCTTGGCCAGTTCCATCCCCTCTCGCCTGAATCCCCCGAATCCCCTGAAAGGAGCCGTCACCAGCATCGGCGGCATCGGTCCCGGCCGGCCTTGCTGCGCGAGCTGCCGAATCTCTTCGACTAACCGGATGACGCCGACGACGAGGCGGATCTGCGCGTTCTCATAATCCTCGCCGCTGTTATTGGTGATGCGGACGTTGCCGGCCAGCGTCATCGTCTTCTCGGGCTTGTTGGCTTCGGCGACGTAGTCCGCCGCCCAACTAATACCGCTGGTGAAATACCGGATCTCCACCTCCACCTCACCGGCCACTTCACTCTGGATGTGCCATTCGAGCGTGTTGGTGACCCGCGGCGGGAACCGGACATCGAGCACCTCAACCTGATCGGCGTGCGTGAGCGCGCGGAACTCGACCGACGTGGGGTCAATCAGCGTGTTCGCCCACGAAAACTCCAGCTTGTTCAACCCCTTGCGGAAGGTGAGGTGGCGGGTCTCCTTGACCATCGTCAGGTCGGCGGAGTTGTAGATGGTGAGTTGAACGGAATCGCGCCCGGGCAGGGTGACGACGTTGATTCGCGCCAACGCGGAAGTAACCAGTGCCCAAGTGCCCAAGAGAACAAAAATAGTTTTCATGTCAGTAGCTCCGCGGCTCCGCGATGTTGGGTTGGACGTTCTTGCGGAGAATCTTGAAGGCGACGATGGTCTTCTGGTCGCCCGTGGATTCGGCCGGCAAAGTGAGGCCATACTCGATGGTGTAGGCGTCTTTCTTCCGGTACTGCTGTTCGTGGGAGTTCTTCATCATCTCCCAGTAACCGGGGATGTGTTCGGTCAACACCAGCGACGCGGGCTCCTTCTTGAAGTTCTCAATCTCGACTTTGTACTCCTCATCCACGTCGTACAGGACGATCTGATTGTTGTTGTTGCGGCGGATGTTGACCCGGTCCTCCTTGAGTTTGCGCTGGGTGACTTTCACGTCGCGGCTCTGGCCGATGGAGAGTTTCAACTCCCGGTCGGGCGGCGTCAGCGTCACCCAATCCTCGCCGGTAAACGCCACGCCTTCGCCTGGCGCGCCGGTCTTGATGAAAATGCGCGCCTTGCCGGGCAGCAACGTGTGCGCGCCGAGTTGGCTGGCCTTGTCGTTTTGGATGATGTAGGTGAGCGGCAGACCGACGGTCTGCTTTTGGTATTCCGGATCCCACGGCTGCAGCGCGGCGTCCCAGTTCAACGTCTTCTTGATCACCACGCCGTCGAGGCGCTCGGAGAGCAGTTCGAGGATTTCGCCGTTGCCGATGCTGCGTTTGAAGTCCGCGCCGTAACCCAGGCCAATCTCGGCATCGGTCAGGTCTTCACCCGAATCATTGCGCAGGCGCAGATAATTGCGGAGAGTGAACGATTTCTCATTCGGCTCGGCTACGGCTTTGTACACGATGTCGCGCGCCAAACCTTGGAGCAGGTACGAGATGCGCACGCGTTCCTCGCTGGCAGCAGGGCTACTGACTTCCCAGATTAACGCGTTTTCATTGGGCGGATAGCTGGTATTGAGCACCAGCACCTTGTCCGGATTCTTCAACATCCGCACTTGGATCGAGGCGGGATCGATGTTCACCTCCCGCCAGGAGAAATCCACCTGGTTCACACCTTTCTGCAACGTCAGAACGCGTTCCTCTTCGACGAGCGTCGCGTCGGGATTGGCGAGGGAAACGACCACGCGCGCCCGTTCCGGCAGCGCGACCAGTTTCACGCGGGCGTGGGCGGTGTTGACCATCAGGAGCAAACCAACGGTGATGATGATTGGTTTCATACTCGTGCTGACACCGCCGGTTGGCTAGAGTTCCCTTCGTCATGCAGAAAAAAACCAGGAATGCCATCCTGGAAGTTTTACGAGGTGACATCACCGATGCGCCGCTACCCAAAATCTACCAATGGATCACACTGTACGTATCGCTGAAAACATTTTGGGAGGCTTCCAAGGGGAACCACCGTTCTTGTGCGAACGCTCCCCACGAGTCTGAAGTCGCCACTTCCTTGGTGATCTTGTGGTAACCGATGACCATGCAACAGTGAGCGCGGACCCCCTGATTTTTGTATTTGTTGAGCTTGCGCACGGTTTCGTGGTCCGACTTGAGTTGTTCCGACCACGTTTCGGGCGGGAGGTCGCCCATCCGGTTGGGTTGACGCCAGAGTTGTTCAAAAGGTTCGACCGCACTCATGATCCACAAGATCGGCATGCCCGGAACCTTTGAGCAAGTCCACCAGTCCGTCGCGGAGCAGCGCGCCGTCTTCAACCACGCTGATTTTCATCAGCGCCAATAGTAATTCCAAGTGTAGTCGAGGTCGAGCGGTTTGCCGGGCTCGAGTTTGACGATCCAGGTGATTCGCCCGACGCCGTTGAAGTGATGCCACCACCACGGCCAGTTGAACCAACCCCACCAGTATGGATACGGTCCGCCCGCGCCGAAGCTCGGATCCTCGAAGATGTTGACCATCTCAATCCTCCCGTCGTGATCGGCTTCGGTGACGTTGCCTAACACGTTGCGGACGATCTCAACCTCGACCGGCTGCTTGGCGAAGTTGGTGAGCGTGATCTTGCCGGTGAGGTCAATGCGTCCGTACTGGTCGCCCTGCCAATTCGCAGCATTGGGCGTACGCTTCGTTTCGTTATCGGATTTTTTCACGCGCACATCCACCGCGGTTGTCACGTCCAAATCGGCATCGGCGCCGGGCGACGCGTACGTCATCAAGCCCTGCGCCAGCACCCGGTCATCACGCAGAATCAGCGCCGGCGCGGTGGTGAGCGGATACTCACTGCTGTTGGTCAGTCGAATCTTGTGCATGACTTTTGGTGAGTTAAACAACCGCGCGAGTTCGGCTTGTTGCGGGTTGTTGTTGAAGTTGCGCCAGACCTCCGGCGGCGGGCTGAACGGAATGTCGAGCGTGTACACGTCCTTGTACTTGAGTGTGAACTCCGTAATCGGCACCACCATCCGCTGGCCCTTCTTCAGCGTCACATGCTTCACACTGAACATGAACAGATCTTCGGTCTTGCCAGAAGTCGCGACTTCCGGCCCGAGGTCAATCGTGCGGCCCGGCTCGGGTGCCGCTGGAGCACCGCGGTAGTCTCCCATCCGCAACGCCTGCTGGCTCATGATCGCATTGGCAAAGCCGTTCGCCGTCTGGGCGTCTTGCCGGAAGTACTGCGAGAGTTGCGCCACCGCCTGCTGCAACGACATCGGGTCCACCGTTTCCTTGAACGCAAACGTCGGGACGCCGATGACCAAGTGTGCGGTCACGTCTTCGAGGTCGGTCAGTTCGTTAATCAGCGTCGCCTGTAGTTTCACGACGGCGTTGCCCTTGCCGTCAATCGTGACCTTGTAGTTGGGAATCCAGCGCACGCCGCGCTGCAAGTACAACAACCCCACCTCTGCTTCTCTCTGCGGCCGCCCATCCCAATCGAGCTTGAGCGTCAGCAAATTGCGGAACTCTTCCTGCGCGACCTTCTCCTTGTGGTCGCCCACGAAAGTCACGTCTTGAATCCGGTCGAGCGCGACGACCTTAACGCCTCCTTCCTGCAACTTGAGCAGCACCACATTGCCTTGCTCCGGTAGCTTCTGGCCGGAATCCGGCGGGCTGATGGCTTCCAACTCGTCACCACTCTGTGCCGGCACATCCAGAATGGTTGCCCGGTAGTGGTTCGTTGCAACCGTTTCCGTGACGAATACTTCAGCACCAACATTCGCCTCGAGCAACTCGCGAAGATTCAGCGCGGTCCGTTCCACCAATACCTTCCGGGCACTGGCCGTCACCGCGCTGAGCTTGGCCCGTTTCTCCGCCGAGTACGGCCAGAACGTGCCGATCACCGGGGTCGGCAGATAATCCATGAGCACGTTCCCGTGCTCGTCGGTCGGCATCTTGCCGGTGTGCAGCACGAACGCATGCCCGTCCTTGAATACCGTGATTTCCTTTACCGGCATCTTGGCCAGCGCTGACAACGGTGCCGCCTTTTCCGCTCGCGCCATTGGGGCCGTCAGCGCCAGCAAAGCCATCCAGGCAACTGCTCCAGATCGAATGCTCATAAATCTCTCCTTCATCCACGGGTCAGTCTAGAGCCTGTGATGCACTTCTGGCAAACAGGGATTTGAGCATCAGGATGACAAGGCGAGCCAGTGATAACCAGCCAGTGTCGTCGCCAGTCGCTCGTAGTCGCGGGCCAGCCGGCGGAAGCGGATGCGCGGTTGCGGAAGGCCATTCGGAGTTCGTTGGCCTTGGCGGATGAGAAAGGACTAAAGCCCATCGCGTTCCCGGCGATCAGCACCGGGATCTACGGTTTCCCGGTCGAACGCGCGGCCAACCAGATGTTCGATGAAACGGCGACGTATTTGAGCGGCAAGACCGGGTTGAGCCGGGTGGTGTTTTGTTTATTCGACGAGAAGATGTGGCGGACGTTCGAGCAAGCGCTTTAAGGAGTATGGCGGGTATGGGCGAGGGACCAGTCGAGGAGGCGCGGGACAAACTTTTTCGTTAGCGCCCCAAGTTTGCCGGGGAGGGTGAGGACGGCTTCGCGCCGGTGCTGTTCGCAGGCGCGAACGATGGCTTGGGCCACCTTGCCGGGATGTTGGCCTTTGATGGAGCTGACCTGCGACGGGCCGCCATACCGGATGAGGTTGTCGAAGAACGGCGTATCGGTGTAGCCGGGCATGATGAGGATGACTTCGATGCCGTGTGGGGCGAGTTCGAGGCGCAGGGCGTCGCTGAAGGCGCGGACGGCAAATTTGCTGGCGCTGTAGATCGAGTTGCTCGGCGTGGCCAACAGACTGAGGACGCTGCCGACATTGACGATCTGGCCGGACTTTTGCCGCAGCATGTGGGGCAGAACCGCCTGCGTGCAACGGAGGGTGCCGAAGAAGTTCACGTCCATCACCCGCTGGGCGTCTTCGGGTTTGGTGGCGGCGACTTCGGCGCGGAGACCGAGGCCGGCATTGTTGACGAGGATGTCGATGCGGCCAAACGCGGCCACGGTGCGCGCGACTAATTGGCGGACATCGTCATCGGAAGTCACGTCGCACGGCGGAGTCGAGCGGCGGGACGCGGCAACGACCCTCGCGCCGCGTTCGGTGAAAAGCCGGGCGGTTTCCCGCCCGATGCCGCTGGAGGCCCCGGTAATGATGACAATCTTGTTTAGTAAAGCGGTTTTCACTTTACGCTTACCAAGCCATGATATAACGTCCGTTCGCTTTGAGCAATGACGCAGGGCGACCGAAGCAGATTCTTGCGATTGATGACGAGCCGGAGATTCTCGACATCGTGCGGGCGACCTTGGAGCCGGAAGGCTACGTGGTTCAAGGTTTCACCGCGGCGGAAGCCGCGTTAAAGCACTACGGGGAGCACGCCGATGAAGTGGATCTGGTTCTTTTGGATTTTCTGATGCCGGACATGAACGGCGAGTTGATGTTCGAGTGTCTGCAGGACATCAAGGCCGATGTGCGGGTGGTGCTTCTGACCGGGTGCGATGATCGCGTGGCGCAGAAGATGTTCGAGCGCGGGCTGAAGGGGTTGATTCGGAAACCGTTTTTTCTGGAAGATTTCAAGGCGGAGATCAGACAGCATCTTCTCGCGGATTGAGAGTTGATTGCGGCCTGACCGGGAGTAGATTGTGGTCATGAACACCGAGGAGCAGTTCACGCGCGAGAAGCTGGTCACGATCCATCAGGCGCGCGACGAATGGGAAGGCACATTGCTCGTGGGTTATCTGCGGGACAATGCCATTGAAGCCGACCTGCGGGAACCGTCGGCGATGCCGCCGTTCGATGCCGCCGAACGGCTCACCGGGGACGACAAAGCCTGTTCAATCTCCGTGCTGGCGCCGGATGCCGCGCGCGCCCGGCAACTGGTGAAGGAATTTCTCGAAGCCGCGACCGACGAACAGGTGCTGGCGGAAACCGCGGCGCAGACGTTGCACGTGGACAAGGAAACGATTCACCGATTGCGTGGTGAACTGGAGGAGGAACGCGCGACGTTTCAGTTTCTGGAATGGCTGGGGATTGTTTTGCTGGCGGCGGCGGCGTTGCTCTGGATCATCTGGCCGGAATGGCTCAAAGCCCTGGCCCCCTTGCCGGGATTGCGCTGGGTGATGATCTTCGTGCTGGCGCTTGCCGCCGGCCTGTGGTCGCGTTCGAAGCTTTGATGAAGCTGGCCTGCAACATTGACCAGCGCGGTCGCAAAGCGCGCTTGGTGATGGGCATGATCGTGCTGCTCGGTGGAAGCGCGTCAGCCGTGGCCGGCTGGTGGTGGGCAGCCGGACTCTTGGTGGGGGCCGCGGCGTTCATGATCTTCGAAGGCGCGCGCGGCTGGTGCGTGCTGCGCGCGTTGGGGATGAAGACGAAACTCTGACCCGATCACACCTTGTCGCGAAAATAGTCGATCGTTTTTCCCAAACCTGCTTCCAACTCGACCTTCGGGCCCCAACCGAGCAGTTTTTTGGCGAGACCGATGTCGGGGCGGCGTTGTTTGGGATCATCCACGGGCAGTGGTTTATTGACGATCTGGCTTTTGCCGTTGGTCAGGCGGAGGTCGAGCTTGGCAAATTCCAAGATGGTGAACTCGGTGGGGTTGCCGATGTTGACCGGCTCGTGGTAGGCGGATTGGCTGAGCCGGTAGATGCCGTCAATCAGATCGCTGACGTAACAGAAGCTGCGGGTTTGTTGGCCGTCGCCGAACACGGTGAGCGGTTCGCCTTTGAGCGCCTGGCCGATGAAGGCCGGGACGACGCGGCCATCGCGTAGGCGCATCCGCGGGCCGTAGGTGTTGAAGATGCGGACGATCTTGGTGTCGAGTTGGTGGTAGCGGTGGTAGGCCATCGTCATAGCTTCGGCGAACCGTTTGGCTTCGTCATAGACGCCGCGCGGGCCGATGGGATTGACGTTGCCCCAGTAATCTTCGCGTTGCGGATGTTGGTGCGGGTCGCCGTAGCATTCGGAGGTGGAGGCGAGGAGGAATTTCGCGCCTTTCGCTTTAGCCAAGCCGAGGGCGTTGTGGGTGCCGAGCGAACCGACTTTCAAGGTCTGGATCGGCAATTCGAGGTAGTCAATCGGACTGGCCGGCGAGGCGAAGTGGAACACGTAGTCCACGGGGCCGGGCAGGTAGATGTATTCGGTGACGTTGTGGTGGATGAACGTGAAGTTCCGGTTGCCGGCAAGGTGGGCGATGTTGTCGGTGTTGCCGGTCAGCAGGTTGTCGAGGACGATGACGCGGTGGCCTTCGGCCAGCAGGCGATCGGACAAATGCGAGCCGAGGAAACCGGCGCCACCGGTGACGACAGATGTAGGGGAAGCCATATGGAAAGTGCTGTCAGATTTTTTTGATCGGGGCAATCAAAATCTCAATGCGCGCCGAACCCGCCGATGACGACCGGGACGGTTTGGGCGAGAATTCTCAGGTCCAGCCAGAGCGACCAGTTGTCGATGTATTTCAAGTCCAGCCGCATCCAGTCCTCAAACTGAATGTTGTCGCGCCCGGTGATTTGCCACAAGCAGGTCAATCCCGGCTTCATGGAGAGGCGCCGGCGGTGGGCCATGTTTTCAAACTTCTCGACTTCGTAATAGGGCAAGGGGCGGGGGCCGACCAGGCTCATATCGCCCAAGAGAATATTCCAAAGCTGTGGAAGCTCATCAATGCTGGTTTTGCGGATGAACCGGCCGAACGGCGTCACGCGCGGGTCGTCCTTGATCTTGAAGACCGGTCCGGTTTTCTCGTTGTACGCGTCCAACTCCGCTTTCAGCATGTCGGCGTTGTTAATCATCGAGCGGAACTTGTACATGGTGAAGATCCGTCCGTGAAGACCGCTGCGTTTTTGGCGGAACAGGATCGGTCCGGGAGAGGTGAGCTTGATGGCGATCGCGGCGGGCAACATCACGAACGGGCCAAGAATCAGCAGCCCCAACGCGGAGCCGACGATATCAATCAGCCGTTTACCGACCAGTTGCCAGGAAATGTCCGGCGTGGTGCGGAACACGAGAATCGGTTTGCCATGGAAATCGTCAATCGCCGCGCGGGCGATCGAGGTGCGAACGAAATCGGCGACCAACCAAGCTTCCACGCCTTCGATTTCGCAGGCGAGGATGGCTTTTTCCACTTCGCTGAAGGAGGTTTGGGTGACGTTGAAGACCACGCAATTGACCGGGTAACGGTGCAGCATAGCCGGGAGTTTTTGCAGCAGCTCCGCGGTCGGTTCAATGACGCCGACCACTTGCAAGTCCCACTCCGGGTTGTCTTCCAGTAGTTTCATGAAGTTCTGGTTGCGGTCTTTGGGGCCGACAATGATGATGGGGCGGCTGTAGCGGCCGTGCGTCCGGTGCAATCGGAAGTACACCTGAAACAGGCGGTCTTTGACGAACAAGCTTGCCATCGTGAATCCGGCAAACAGCACGATCACGCCCCGGCTGAGGTTCGTCAGGCCGAGGAAATACATGGCGGCGATCACGACCAGCGCGCTCAACGTCACGCTCTTGGCCAGCATCCAGAACACTTGTCGCAACCCGGCACTGTGCGGGCGCGAGTAGTAGCCGTTGACGTCGAGGATAAACGGGCAGATCGGCAGGATGATCAGGTACAACCATTTGTAATAGCGAAACGGCGCAATCCCCGGGAAACTGAGCGGATATGTGTAGGCGATATACTCGCGGAAATAGTGGGCCAACCAGAACACAAACGCGATCACCAAGGCGTCGGTGAACTGCTGGAACTGAATGGCGAGTTCTCGTTGGCGGCGTGACATGGGTTACTTGGGTATCAAGGTGGGATACAGGTTCTGGATAAACGTCGCGGTCAGTTTCATGGCCGCGTCTTCCGCTTGTTTGACGTCTTCCTGCGCGCTGGTCGGAATCGCCGGTTCGTTGATCAAGATGTACGCCCAGCGGTGGTTGGTGTTATGGAGAACGCGATCTTTCGTCGTCCACAAGATGCGCTGCCAATGGTACGGCGTCTCCCGCCCCTTCCCGACAAACCAGTACACAAAAATCGCGTGATACGGCAACGTCCGGCCGTCCTCCAACCGAACCTCCCGGGAGGTGTTCATCCGCATCACCCGCAGGACCCCGCCACGAGCGCTAGCCACCGGGATGGCGACCACGTGTTCGGACTCGATGGTCCAGCCCTGACCGGGCAGACACATCTCCGGACGGTGGATACTGGTCACGTCCCGCCCCGCCAAAATGATCGAGCAGTAAATCTGATGGCCGGCATTGTCTTTGTAGAGTCGCCGCGCGCCCTCGGTGTCCTGCGGCAAGATGGAGCGTTCCTGTTCGCTCAACCCTTCCTCAGGTCCGCCCTGCCAGAGGCCAATTTGCGCATCCAGATAGGGCGCGTCGTTGACCAGACGCACACCGGGTTCGGAAACCTTTTTCACGTCGGAGGTCAGCGCCGTGACCACAATGCCGGCTGCCAGAATGGCCACCACGATGGCCAGTTGTTTGATGCTCGGCCCGCGCGATGGCGCGGCGGGAGTGGTCGCGGTAGGATTGACGGGAATGTCACTCATGGTTTTCCTTCCTTTGCTGCGCGGTCGGCGCTTCTTGGTTGGCGGTCGCGGGTTGAAGGGGCTGAAGCCACTTGTCGATGATCGGGCGAAGCGGCACGTTCAGCAGGAGACCGAAGGCCACCATGCACGCGAGGGCTACGCCGTAGACGATGAATCCCGCCACAGTGTCGTGAACTTCCATGGCGAGTTTGGCGCCGTAAATCTGACCCACCAACGCGATCCCCAACACCCGGCACACGTTCCCCATCACCGCCAACGGAATCGCCGCCAGAAACAACACCACGCGTTTCCAAAGCCGGCGTTGCGTCAGGTAACCAAACGCCGCCGTCACGGTCATCAGCGCCATGAGCGAGCGAATGCCGCTGCACGGACTGGCGACGTCGAAATTGAACACCGGCGTGCGGATGCCGCTGCCGACGCGCTGCGCTTCCATGCCCATCCCGTTCAGGACGCCGGTGGAAATCTTGGCCATCAGAATTTGCAGCGGGAAGCCGAGCACGCCATCCAGAAAGTTCAGCGGAATCATCAACACCAGGAATCCGATCGGAAACACCAACTCCCCAAATAACTGCCGGCCACCCAAGGTCAGCGTGAGGCCCCACAACAGCAGGACCAACGCCCCGACTTGGATACGGGGCTGCATCCCTTTTACCCCCAGATAATAAAACGCCATGGCAACCACGATGATCCAGGCGGCGGACATCACGGGGGAAAAGCGGACCGCGCGGATCTCCCGATGCTTCATCGCCATTAGTCCCAGCGCGATCAGCGGCACGAGCGGTCCATGGGAGTAGTTCGTTCCCGGCCAAGTCCATTGATTGTACAACCACGTGGCGCAGGTGAAGTGGAGGTCCACCGGCTGAACAAAATAGCCGTAACCAATCAAGCCGACAATGATGGCCCCGAGAACCCACCTCATCCAACCGGTTGCGGTGGTGGGCAGCTTGATACTTCCTGTTAAAGGCGGTTTATCCATGCGCCGGCGCGCGATCTATAAAGCAATTAGTTTACCGACTCGGCCGGAAGGTGTCAAATAACGAGCCTTGTTCAGCGTAAGCCCTTGCGCTAGCGTACCCGGCATGAAAATTCTGCGGTGGCTCGTCGTCGCGGGGGTTTGTGGATTAGTCGGTTGCCGCCCGCCATCCCCACGGTTGCCGGACACGTTCATTTTCGCACACGCCGCGCTTTACCGGCAGGCACAGGAGATACGACGAATGTCCAATGGTGCCGCGCGCCCACGCCGAGAACGCCGTCGCCATCCGGGCGGACGTGAACGGCGTCCTCTTGCAGCCCAACGGCGACATCCTATTTCAACACGCGAAATACCGCAAACCGGGGCGTTGAAAATTCCAACCGGAAGTGCGGGGATTTGTCGGGCCAGACCGGCACCGCGGCGACATTGCCGGCTTTGTATTTTCGCGTTGCCGACAAGAAGCCGGAATCCCACACGAAGTAATCCGCGCCATATTTCCGGCAGTAATTGTACAGGGCATCCGCGTTTCCGTACGCCGCCGCGAGAAACTCCCGATCCCGCTCCCGAATTTCCCGGTTCTCGAATTTCGATTGCAGAATGATCGGTCGCCCCGTGTACGCCAGCAGCACCGGCGACTCGGCAATCGAAGCCAGCATCACGGCGTTCGGCGGCGTGTTGGCGTTGATCCATTGCACAACCGGTTTGTAATCGGCCGGCACCACCGGCGCGCGGTCCAACGGCTGGAAGTTCAGCGTCGCCAATTGCCACACGGCGGCAGCCACCACCACCACCTTCCACCCGATCCGTTTGGTCGCCACCCCGGCCGCCAGCACCGCCGCCGCCCAGCCGAGAAACGTAAAATACCGCAACACCATCCAACTCAACGGCACCAGCAACAACGTGAATACCACAAACACATTGCGCTCCACGCTCCTGCGGTTTACGCCCCACACGCCCACGATTGCCAGCGGCCCGCACCACAGCAAACTGTGCCACCATTCGCTCCAGCGCGCCGTCTCAAACGCGCTCTCCCACAAACACCGCGCCTCCCACGGCAACGCCTTCGGATCGGCGGGCTTCTCGCCAAGATACCGGAGCTTGTTGAAAAACAACTCGTACACATGCGCATATTCGCCGAGGGATTTGCCCATCACCGCGCCCACCGCCAAAAACGCCACCAACCATCCGGCAAACACCAGCGCCGCCTTTTGGCGCCCCCCATCAATCCACGCCGCCAACGTCAGCGCCCACACCGTACACATCATCGGCGAAATGTAGAACTGTTTCGCGCGCAACACCGGCACGCACAACGCCCCGGCGGTCAGCACGAGCACCAACCACGGACGCCGGGGCGTCTCACCTTTCCCGAGATACACCAACACCACCGCTCCCACGGCCACCGCCAGCAGAAATTGCGTCAAATGCCAACTGGCCAGCGCGACGAGCCACATCAACCCGGCGCCCACCTGATAGCGGACGCGTTCGTCTTGCAACATGCGGATCGAAAGAAAGACCGCCAGCACAATCAAGGGAATCGCAAAATCTTCCTTCAAAAACAGATTCTTCACCGTCCGCCCGTAGCTCGGGTACAATCCGGCATACAACACACTCGCCATCACCCCGGCAAAATCCGACTGCCACAAGGACCGGGCGAGGAAGAACAGCGCAAACAGTGTCAGGCTCGACACCACGCAGTCGTACCAGACCACCCACACGTGAAATGGAATTGCCGGTTGGCACCACCGGTACAAAACCCCCACCGGCACCTCCATCGCAATGGTGAATTCCGCCCAATCGTCGGTCGGGTCCGGATATTGAATCTTGCGGTCACGGCTCAATGCTTCCCAATCCCGGACTGGATGCGTCGCGAAGAACTTGGCGAGCCGGTAATGAACCGCACACTCACTCCAGAACTGGCCGGTATCGTCGTGGCCATCCCAAGTCGGGTTGGCAAAAATCTTGGCCGTCTTCAGATGCACGTGGCAGACATAAAGCACTGCCACCACCACCAACGCGATTGCCAGCCGCCACCTCATTGCGGGGCGATTTTTAATCGCGACCCGCCCGAAAAGCAATTATCCTCGCGCCATGAGTGAGTTTATCATCTACCACAACCCCCGGTGTTCGAAGAGCCGGCAAACGCTGGAAGTGTTGCAGAAGCGGGGAATCCAGCCGCAAATCGTCGAATACCTCCAGCACCCATTGAGCGCTGGTGAACTCAAGGCGTTGCTCAAGAAGCTCGGCCTGTCGGTGCGCGACATTCTCCGCGACGGGGAAGATGAATTTCAGAAACTCCACCTCGGCGCGCCCGGCAAGTCCGAGGCGGAACTTTTGGCCGCCCTGGCCCGACACCCCATCCTCATGCAACGCCCGATCGTGGTCCGTGGCGAGCGCGCCGTTATCGGTCGTCCCCCGGAAAAAGTGCGGGAGTTGTTGTGACCGCGCCGATCAACCGCGGGCGGTGAGCAGCCGGGTCAGGGCTTTGACGCCGAGTTCGGTGGAGAGAAAGGGCTTGGCGATCAGATCGTCGGCCCCGTGGGCAATTGCGTCCTGCCGGCGGTCGAACTCTTTGACGCCGGTTACGAAGATCACCGGCGTGTGGACGTTGGCGGGCCACTGACGCAGTTCCGCACAGAGTTGCGGGCCGGTCAGTTCCGGCATTTCAATGTCCAACAAGATCAGATCAAATGTTGTTTCGATCAGGAGTTGCCGGGCGAAGACCGGTTTTTCCACGCACTGGGTCCGCAGGCGCAGCCGACCGAGCGCGTAGGTGATCAACCGGAGCGACACGGGATCGTCATCCACCGCCAGAACGTTGAGTCGGGAGAAACTGCACTCCGCCGGTTGCTCCGCCAGCGCGAACAGAGCGGTCAAACACATCACGCCGTCAGTGATGGTTTGCCGGGCGGACGGGGTGATGGCTTGGGGGCGGTCGCTAAGGTCCTTCAACAAGGCGTCGAGCGTGGTCGCCATGTGAGCAATCAACGGGAAACCGTCAACCGCCGCCTGCGCCGCGAGGAGTTTGACTTTCTGTTCCAGTTCCACCACGCGCGACAGATCGCCGCTGCCACGCAGGAGGAACGCGTTGAGCATTTCCTGCAACTCTTTCGTGAGCTGGGGCGCCGCGTTTAGAAAATTCTGGCGCAGCTCCGGGGCGGGTGCTGCGGTTTGTTCGGTTGCCGGGACGAACGTTGGCGACTGACTCTTGCCGATCAGGCTTTGGATTTCGCGGAGCAACTTGTCCGGTGAGTCTTGGGATTTGGAGAGCATCCGCGTGGCGCCGGCTTCCCGGGCCTGCTCGGCCCAGTCGCCCAAGTAAACATTGGTGAACACAATCACGGGCAAGTGATGAGTAGCCGGGTCCTGCCGCAGACTCCGCAACACATCCACCCCGTTCATCCTGGGCAACATCAAATCCAACACAACCAGATCGGGCTTCTCCGCTTGCACCAGTTCCAGCCCGCGCACGCCGTCGGTGGCCAGGTTGGCGGAGTAGCCCTCCAGCGACAACTTACGCCAGTAAATCCGCGCCAGCAGCCGGTCGTCTTCGATAATCAAGACCCGTTTGGTTGCCCGGGACGACACCGCCGTTGGGATTTCACTGCCCACTATTTCCATGGACGGACTCGACATCGCTCCTTCCCCTCAACGCGGGATGCGTGCCAAGTCGCCCCCAACGGCATCAACGGAAGTCCCACCGGTTCCCATGCTTACCACGCAAACCGCTGGACTCGGTTGCAGGGTCATCGTATGCTGCCGCAGCAGATACCCCCGGAAAGAGAACATTTATGTCCCTGAAATCATTGATCGCCACCGGCACGAAACTTTGGCTGGACTCGGTTGAGCCTGACTTGGTGAAAAAGAACCGCGCCCTCGGCGCGACTGGGGCCACATCCAACCCCATCATCATCTCCGACATCATCAAGACCGGCATCCTCGACGCCCGCATCCGGCAACTCGTCACGGAAGGTCTGGATGATGAAGCCATCGCGTGGCAACTCACGGAACACTTGGTCAGCGAAGCCCAAAAAGTTTTCCGCCCCGTCTGGGACCAGGCGCGCGGCAACGATGGTTACGTCAGCTACGAACTCGATCCGCTCCTCGAAGACCTCCAACTCGGCCCGCCTCATGCCGAGCGTGTCCGTCGTTACATCGCGCAAGGCAAGCAAGCCGGCACCAACCGCGCCAACCGCCTCATCAAAGTTCCGTCCACCCCAGCGGGTTTGGATGCGTTGGAAGAACTTGCCGCCGCCGGCATCAATCTCAACGTCACCCTGATCTTCTCCGAGCGCCAATACAAGATCGCCCGGGAAGCCGTCTGGCGCGGCGCGCAACGGCGCAAGTCACTCGACCAGTTCAAAAGCGTGTACTCGATCTTCGTCTCCCGGGTGGACGTGTACACGGAGAAGCATATCCCGCAACTCAGCCCGGCCGCGCAAGGCCAGGTCGGCATCGTCAACGCCAAGCGGCTGTGGCGGCTCAACCAGGCGTTTTGGAAGGACAAGAAGTGTCCGCTCCAGCAAGAAATCATCTTCGCCAGCACCGGCACCAAGAAGCCGACCGATGCCCCCGACAAATACGTCGAAGCCCTTGCCGGCAGCGACATCCAAACCAACCCGCCCGCCACCAACGACGCTGTCGAGAAAACCGGCAAGACCTACACCCGGCAAGTGGACAAACTCCCGGCACAGACGGTTCTCGACGAGATCGATCGCTTAGTTGATCAGCAGAAGCTGGAAGCCAAGTTGATGGAAGAAGGCACCGCCAAGTTCGCCGACCCGCACAAAGCGTTGCTCAAGTTGATTTGCGAGAAGCGCGCAGCCTTGACGACGGCCAAATAGTTGCGGGTAGTCCCTGCTTGACCCGACCGCCGGGCTGGCCTAAACAAGGCGCGAACTGATGAGGAGAATCTATGTCCACACCTGAATCTGGTCATCGTTTGGGAACGTTGGCGCTTCATGCCGGGCAGACGCCCGATCCGACTACCGGCTCGCGCGCGGTGCCGATTTACGCCACGACGAGTTACGTGTTCAAGGACACGGATCACGCGGCGAATCTGTTCGCGCTGAAAGAATTCGGGAACATCTACAGCCGGTTGATGAACCCGACCAATGATGTGCTGGAGAAGCGGCTCGCGGCGCTCGACGGCGGCGCGGCCGGGTTGGCCTTTGCCAGCGGACAGGCGGCGATTACGGCGGCGATTTTGACGATCACCCATGCCGGACAGAATTTCATCTCCGCGACCAGTCTCTACGGCGGTACGTGGACGCTGTTCACGCAGACGCTCACGAAGCTCGGCATCGAGGTGCGGTTCTTCGACCCGAACAAGCCGGAAGAGATCAACAAGCTCGTGGACAAGAACACGCGTTGCGTTTATCTCGAATCACTCGGCAATCCGAAGAACGACGTGCCGGATTTCAAGAAGATTGCTGACCTTGCCCACAAACACGGGCTGCCGACAATCATTGATAATACGGTGATGACCCCGGCGTTGCTGCGGCCCATTGAGCACGGGATGGACAT
This sequence comes from Verrucomicrobiia bacterium, assembly GCA_037441425.1. GTDB lineage: Bacteria > Verrucomicrobiota > Verrucomicrobiia > Palsa-1439 > Palsa-1439 > JBBISF01. Next base: position 48,065 of record JBBISF010000005.1, on the reverse strand, counting down.
CGTGGTGTATTCGACGACGAAGTTCATCGGCGGTCACGGAATGCACATCGGCGGTGCGATTGTGGACAGCGCGAAGTTTCCGTGGGCGGACAACCCGAAGAAATGGCCGGAGTTCGGCGCGCCCGACCCGGCTTATCACGGCGTGGTCTTCACCGAGGCGCTGAAACCTATCGGCAACATCGCGTACATCATTCACATTCGCACCCACTGGTTGCGGGATACCGGCAGCTGCATGAGTCCATATGCGGCGTCGCTGTTTCTGCTGGGCTTGGAAACGTTGCATCTCCGGATGCCGCGCCACTGCGAGAACGCACTGGCGGTCGCGCAGTTCCTGAAGAAACATCCAGCCGTGCAATGGGTGAATTATCCCGGCTTGCCCGATCATCCGCATCACGCCAGCGCGAAGAACTATCTGCCGGATGGTTGCGGCGCGATCCTTGGGTTCGGCATCAAAGGCGGCATGGCGGCCGGCAAGAAGCTGATCAACAGCGTGAAGCTGTTCAGTCATCTCGCCAACATCGGTGACGCAAAATCGTTGATCATCCATCCGGCATCCACGACGCATTCGCAACTCACACCGGAGGAGCAGACACAAACCGGTGTCACGCCGGAATACGTCCGGTTATCGGTTGGGTTGGAAGACATTCGTGACATCACGGCGGATTTGGATCAGGCGCTGAAGACATCGCAGAAGTAAATCTGAACTGCATGGCTGATGACCTTCTCGACAGCAGTGACAGCGTCCGGCACGCGCGACCGTTGAAGCACGTGCAGAGCGTGACGTTTGACGGACCGTTTTCACTCGAACTCGGTGGGGAGTTGCGCAGCGTCACGATGGCTTACGAGACGTACGGCAAACTCAGTCCCGCCAAAGATAACGCCATTCTGATTTGCCACGCCATCAGCGGCGATTCACACGTGGCCCAGCATGACGCCGACGATGATCCCGGTTGGTGGGACATCGTGGTCGGCCCCGGTAACCCCATTGATACCGACCGGTACTTCGTGATTTGCCCGAACTTGCTTGGCGGGTGCCGGGGCAGCACCGGCCCCGGCAGCCTCAACCCCGAAACCGGTCAGCCGTACGGCCGCGATTTCCCGGTGATCACCATTCGCGACATGGTTGAAGCGCAACGCCGATTGCTGGAGCGGCTCGGCGTCACCAAGTTGCTCGCGGTGACCGGCGGTTCGATGGGGGGACACCAGGCGTTGACGTGGGCCACCCGGCATCCCGACAAGGTGACGGGTGTGATCGCGTTGGCCACCTCGCCGAGGTTGACCAGCCAAGCACTCGCGTTCGACGTGGTTGGTCGCAACGCGATTCGGCGCGACCCGCATTTTCACGGCGGCCAATACTACGACAAACCCGACGGCCCGGAGGTCGGTCTCGCGTTGGCCCGGATGATCGGGCATATCACCTATCTGTCCCGGGAAGCGATGAGCCAAAAGTTCGAAGCCGACCGGCTGAAGCCGCGTGACGTGCCGGTCGAATTTGAAAAACAATTCTCCGTTGGCTCCTATCTCGGCTATCAGGGGCAAAAGTTCGTCGAACGGTTTGACGCCAACAGTTACGTGACGCTTTCGCTGGCGATGGATTTATTCGACTTGGGCGGCACGCCGGCGGAATTGGCGGCCAATCTGGCGGTCACCCGGTCGCGATGGTTGGTGGTCAGTTTCACGAGCGATTGGTTGTTCCCGCCGGAACAGTCGCGCGATCTGGTGCAGGCGCTCATCGCCAACAACACGCCGGTCAGTTACTGCAACGTGGTCAGCGATTGTGGGCACGATGCGTTTCTCCTGCCGAACGAACTCGACCGGTATGGCGAACTGCTGCGCGCGTTTCTGGCCAACCTGTCCGGCGCGCCGGGGACGGATGTTCCCGACGAGGAAACGCACGGCCACGCGCCGACCAGTATCTTTCACCGCCGGCGGCTCGACTACGATCTCATTCTCGAACTCATTCCGCGCGGCGCGAGCGTGCTCGACCTCGGTTGCGGCCGGGGCGGATTGTTGGCGCGACTCAAACAACGCGATCATCACCGGCTGGTCGGTGTGGAGTTGGACGAACACGCCATCGTCACCTGCGTCCGCCGCGGGCTGGACGTGGTGCACGCCGACCTCAACCGGGGATTGCGGACGTTTGCCGACGGCCAATTCGACTGCGTGGTGCTCTCGCAGACGCTGCAAGCGGTGCAGGACACCGAAGGCCTGGTGGCGGATATGTTGCGGGTGGGGCGCACGGGCATTGTCAGTTTCCCCAACTTCGCCTACGAGGCGGTGCGGCGCATGATTGCCGAAGAAGGCCGGTCCCCCAAGACGGCCGGCGTTCTGCGGTACGATTGGTGGAACACCCCGAACCGCCGGTTCTTCTCGATCCTCGACTTTCAGGAATTTTGCCGGACGCGGAACATCCGGATTCACCGGCAGGTTCACCTCAACACCGAACAGAACATCGAAATCCACGACGACCCCAACCGGCACGCCGACCTCGCCATCTTCGTCCTCAGCCGGTAGCCTGTCGCATCGCGTCATACGCATCCAGGGCGCGTTCACGCGCCTGCCGGTGATCCACAATCGGTCGGCTGATTTCCGGCGCCCAGCGCTTTACATACGCGCCGTCCGGGTCGAATCTTTCCGCCTGCGTGGTGGGATTAAAAATCCGAAAGTACGGCGCGGCGTCCGCGCCGCAACCGGCCGTCCATTGCCAGCCGAGTGTGTTGTTCGCCAGATCGGCGTCCACCAGAGTATCCCAGAACCAACGTGCGCCTTCCTGCCACGGGATGAGGAGGTGTTTGACGAGGAACGACGCCACCACCATCCGCACCCGGTTGTGCATCCAGCCGGTCGCCCAGAGTTCGCGCAGGCCGGCGTCCACAAGCGGATAACCGGTGCATCCTCGTTGCCACGCTTTCAGTGATTTCACATCCCGTCGCCACGGGAACTTTTGGAATTCGGGCCGCAACGGCTGGTCCGGAGTGCGTGGAAAATGATGAAGCAGGTGATACGCGAATTCCCGCCAGATGAGTTGCCGGAGATACGCGGGATGAGGTTGGCAGGCCGCCCATAGTTGCCGGGGTGAAATTTCGCCGAAGTGCAGGTGCGGCGACAGGCGCGATGTACCGGCAAGATCCGGACGGTCGCGGCCGGCTGCATAATCGGCCCCTGTGAAGCGGCGGAGTTGCCGCTGCGCGCCGATTTCGCCCGGAGTCCACGCGTGACGCAGGCCGGCAGCCCAGTCGATTTTGGGGAGCAATCCCAACTCGTCAAGTGGCCATGCTCTTGGCCAACGATGTGGCGCGCCGGGGGCGACACGCCCCACCGGTCTCCTGATTTCCTTGGATAAACACGCGCGCCAGAATGGCGTGAACACCCGGTAGGGTTTGAGTTCCCACGGCTCGACCAGCAAAGCGGAGTTAAACGATTCCGCCGGTAACATCTTTTCGATTTCCGCGTCACGCTTACCGATGACCGGTTCGTAGCGGCGATTCCAGAAGACTCGGTCGGCACCGGTTTCCCTCAGCAACTGTCGCAAGGCCGGCAGTGCCGGCCCCCGGCGGATGATCAATCGCGAGCCCCGCTGGCGCAGACGGGCGTCGAGTGCTGCCAGCGAATGGTGCAGCCACCACCGGCTGGCCGCGCCCGGCGGCCAGTCGCCTTCCTCGTCCGGCGACCAGATGTAAACCGGCACGACGGGACGGCCGCGTTTGACGGCTGCCGTAAGGGCGGGATTGTCGGCGAGGCGCAGGTCTTGCCGGAACCACATGAGGGAGCAGGCCGGGGCGATCATGTTGCTGGACAGTATGATTCATCGTCGGCGCAGATGCAAATCAGTCGTGAGTATGAGGAGGTTAATAACGCGTATTGCAGGTTGTGGTTTCGCCCGAGTCACATTCGGCATCATCAAGTCACCGTCCACCACGATTATGATGGCGAAGTGGTCTTGCCGGGGAAGTTCACGTTCAAGGATTGGAAGTTCTGGCTCAGCCTCTTCGCGTGGAATCCGCTGACGACCTGGAACGTCCTGAAAACGTACTACCGGCGGGCGACTGGTCACCTAGACAATGAATGGTTTGAGTTCGTTTTACCGGAGAACAACGCTGAACTCCGGCGCCGGCACCAAAACTGGGCCCGCTTCACCTTGATTGGCCACGCGGTGCTGGCCGCGATCTTCATCGCGACGGGGCATTGGTTTCTGATTTTCATCTTCAATCTGGGTGGCCATTATTGCGGTTTACTCGCGTTCCTCTGCGGCAGCCCGCAACATTACGGCTTGTCGCCGGATGTCCTCGATCACCGGCTCCGCTGCCGCAATCCGCCGGTGACCGCGCCGAAGACGCCATCCTTGAGCGCGAAGCCGCGCTGACGGTGTAGACCGACTCTGCGGGCGCGCCCGGCACCTACAACGCCTGTTCCAGAATCTCCAGCAACTCGTCATCACTTAACACCACCGGGTTAGCTTTCATGCTGCTGGCTTGGGCTGCTTTCGCGATGATCTCCGGGAAATGTTCCCGCCGGATGCCGTACGCGTTCAACGGCGGAACTTGCAGCACCCGCACCAGTTCGCCGACATCGCCGACAAGTTGTTTTGCCTCTTCCAACTTCTGTAGTCGCGCTCGGTGAGCGCGGCCCTCCTCCCCGCCGCGGTCAACGCCCGCGGCTACAACTCTGGCGTTTACCCTCATCACGGCCGGCAACAACGCGGCGCACAACGCTCCATGCGGCGCGTCAAACATCCCGCCGAGCGGGCCGGCGAATCCATGCACGGCGCCCAGCCCGGCATTGGCCAGTGCCATCCCGGAAAATAGCGCCGCCAACGCCCAGTTCTCGTTGCCGCCTTCACGCCAACGGCGCATTCCTTCCCGGCAAATCGCGTCGGTCAGGGGATTCGCCTGGCACGACACGAACGGCTCAATCAACTGCGTCAACGCGTCCAGCCGGCAGGCCGGGGCCGCCAGCATGATGTCCGGGTCCACCAGCGCCACGCGGGGCAACATCAACGGGCTCCGCAGACTGGCCTTGACCTTGTGTTCCGGCGACCCGATCACCGCGTTGCGCGTGACCTCCGACCCGGTGCCTGCCGTCGTCGGAATCGCGATGAATGGCGCCGCCGATAGTTTGATCGTCTGGCCCTTGCCAATGACTTCGAGGTAGTCGAGCGGATCGCCCGGATTCGTCAGCAGCGCGGCAATCGCCTTGCCGGTATCAATCACACTTCCGCCGCCGAAGCCGATGACGACATCACACTGTTCTTGCCGGGCGCGCTCCGTACCGACACGAACCACAGCCACCGTTGGCTCGCCGGAAACCGAAAATGTCGCGTACTCATCCAACTGCTGGAGCAACGGCTCCGCGCGTTGCACCGCCCCGGCGGATTTACCAATGACGACGAGCGCTCGCGGGCCGACCGATTTGGCAATCGCGCCGGCCTCTTTCAGTTTGCCGGCCCCAAAGATGATGCGTGTCGCGGTGGCGAATTCAAAATTCATTCTGGCCTTTTACTTCGTCCAAAACGCCTCGCTGTACAGCGCGCGGGTGCGGGGTTCGGCAAACATATTGGCGGTGACTTCGGCCCATTTCTTGTAATGCGCGGTTGCCTTGTGTTGGGCCGGGGCGTCGGGCGTTTTGTAAACCTCGTAGAGGACGAACTTGGTGGGGTCGTCTTGTTGTTGCAAGACATCGAAGCGCGCGACGCCGGGTTCTTGTACGCTGTGGCGGGCGTTGTCGAGGGTGGCGGCTTTGAAGGCCGCGACGCATTCGGGTTTCACGTGGCAATTGACCAGGAGAATGTTCATGACCTGTCCAGAGTGGGCGCGACGGGCACCAATTTCAAGCCCGTTTGCGGCATTGCCCGCCGGGTTCGGATTGAGCTGATTGTTGATCAGTTCCTTCGGAACCGGGAATCTCCTGACAGCAGGTTCAGGTCCTTTCGGTAGCGACTTTCGGTCGGGTTCAACTCGACCGCGCGGCGCAAAGGCAATAGCACTTCGTCGGGAGGCAGACCGTCAGCCAGCATAGCCCGGCCCAAGCGCCAATGATAGTTGGCCCGGTACGGATCCGCTCGCACCGCCGACTGATAACGAGAGATCGCTTCCGGCCAGCGGCCCAAATCCATCGCGAGGTCGCCGGCCAATGACCAATACTCCCCGTTGGAGCCTGCCACCGTCGAGGCCTGCAACGCTTCGACGTACGCGGCGAGCGGATGCGTCCGTTGCCAGGCGTTGGCGCGCGTGAAATAAAACTCGGCCACCAACGAGCGTCCCTCAATCCACGCGACCGCCCCGATCACCATTACGCAAGCCGTCCGCCAGAACGATTGGGCGGCCGTTGTTTGCCGGGCGTCCTCGGTGGCCGGCGCCACGCGCGCAGGATCTTTTAATCCCTGCAAAATCCCCAGAAGAATAAATACCGGCCACACCACGCCCGGTGTAAAGGAATCGAAATCCGCCAAAATGTGCACCGACCAACTCGTCAGCGCGACGCACAAGGCCATGGCGGCGGGATCGCCGCGCCGTTGACGCGCCAGGCGCACGGCCCCGCCCACCGCGAGCACCGCCAGCCCCGCGAACGCCAGAACCGCCACCACCCCGGCATCCGACCACATCTCCAAGTAATCATTATGAACCAACCGGGCGTCCTCCGTCTGCCCGGTCTTGTATTTCAGGTAGGCTGACCCAAACGTTCCCGGTCCCGTCCCCAACCACGGATGATCTTTCACGATCGCCACTGCGCCGCGCCAATAATCCACCCGCGCTTCCAGACTGCTCCCGCTCAAACGCAGCAACCCGGTGGAGCGCGCCACCCAACCGATTGCCACCAGGAAGATCACCACAGCGATCAACGCCCACGTCCCGCGCCCCGGACTCCGTCGTACAAAGCAAATCACCGTCAACAGCAACCCGGCCCCAAACGCCGCCAGTCCCCCGCGGGATCCCGTCACCAAGAGGCAGGTGACGATTAATCCGCCGGTCAAGATCAACGCGATCCACTTCACCGCCGGCAACCAGTTGCGGCTGCGGACCCAAATCCATGCGAGCGTCGGCCCGAACGCCACGATCAAAAAACCCGCCAGCGCGTTCGGGTACACCAGCGTCCCGAACACCCGGTTACTCGTCAAGCGCAGGGCGAGATCCGGCGGCAAGGGGTGACCAAGTTCCGCCACCATCGCGCGGGTCTCTGCCAGCCCGCCACACCATTGTTGGAGGGCAAAGATGCACACCACGAACGTCGCCAATCCCAACCCGCCAAACACATGCGCGGCACTCGCTCCATCCCGCGCGTACCACGCGGCGGCATAAAACAGCAACACGCACACCGCAAAGTGCAGCACCGTATCGGTCGCAACCTGCCGGTTGATCGAACTCGGATACGCGGCCAGCAACGCCGCCAACAGGATGACCGGCAAAACAAACAATCCATCCATTCGGGCGGCCATCCGGCGCGCGTCCAACACCAGCCAGATCAACGCACCGAAGCAAAACAGCACCCCCAACTGATTCGGCCACGAAAAGTAAATCCACTCATCCAGCCCGCCCGGCAGAAGCAGCGACGCTTGCACCACGACCGGCGTGCCGAATTTCAACGGCGCGAAAAACGCCAGCAGCGCCAGACACCAGATTGCCCATCGGCCAAACGCTTTCATGATTTCAAACCGTCACGCGCAACAAGCCGACCTCCAGCGTCAACGGCTCAGCCACGTTGCGGAACAAGGCTTCGCGAATGCCCTCCACCGCCTCAAGATTCCGGCTGGCCTGCTCGTAAGTCAATCCGTCCGCCGCCCGCCGGCTGGCTTCGGCAAAGTCCGGGTGCGCCAGCAACGATCTGTCCACGCCGACCACCTGCAACAACACGTCGCCAAACCAGCCGTACACGATTTCGAGCACCTGTTCCCGCTGCGCGCGGTACTCGCCCTCGATCCGCGCCTCCATTTCCTTTTCCAATTTCTCCCGCGCCCGCGGTTCGAGTTCCGCGTATTGATCGAGATCGGTTTCCGCCTCAATCCGGGCGCGTGTCATTTCGCGCAGATCGGCCAAGAGGGCCGTCAACTCCGCCAGCAACCGGTAGGTGTGCGCCACCTTCTCCGGGCCACGCGCGGTAAAGGTTTTCAACAACTCCAATACGCGGCCCCGCTGCGGCCATGTGGCGCCCGAACCGGTCTGGCCAAAATTCAGTTTCAAGCAACGCGACAAAATCGTCGGCAGCAACCGTTGCGGTTCGGCGCTGAGCAACAGAATCACCGTTTGTGCAGGCGGCTCTTCCAACGTTTTCAGAAACGCGTTGCTGGCTTCCTCGCCCATGCAATCGGCGTCGAGGATCGCGCCGACCTTTACGCGAGCCAGCGTCGGTCGAAGGTTGATCGCCTTTTCGAATTCCCGGATTTGCTCGACGGCAATCCGCCGGCTCTTGGATTCGGGACTCACCCAGTAGATGTCCGGGTGCGTGCCCTCGGCGATACGCCGACAGGAATCGCACCGGCCGCACGCGTCGTGTTCGCGCTCGGCGCAGTTGAGCGCTTGCGCCAGGGTGCGCGCCACTTGCGCTTTGCCGCAGCCGCGCGGCCCGGCAAACAGATACGCGTGCGCCAACCGGCCCCGCTCCAGACTGTGATGGAGTTGACCGGCGACGGCCTGCTGTTCTTTCAGATCACTGAATGGCATGACCAACCAATTCCCAACTGTCTTTTTCGATCTCGTCCAGCGTCCGGTTGCCATCCACAACTTTCACCCGGTGCGGTTCACGTCGCGCCAGATCAAGGTAGCCCTGCCGGACCCGCTGATAAAATTCCAGCGACTGGTTTTCCATCCGGTCGAAGAGCTCCCGGCCGCGCGCGCGTTCCAGTCCGATGCGCGGATCAACGTCAATCACCAGCGTCAGGTCCGGCACGCACGGGCCGACGGCGAAATTGTTGATGGCAGCCACGACCAACGGGTCGAGCAGCCGGCCCACGCCTTGATAGACGGTGGTGGAATCGTAGAACCGGTCGCCCAGCACGATCTGGCCACGTTTCAGTGCCGGCAGGATGACTTCGCGGACCAACTGCGCCCGACTGGCGCTGAACAACAATAGTTCGGCCTCCGGCACCATGGCGGCGGATTGCCGGCTGTACTGGAGGGTGTGACGAATTTGTTCACCCACTTCCGTCCCGCCCGGCTCGCGGGTGAGAAGCACGGTGTGTCCCGCCGCCCGTAGCCGGATCGCCAAACGCTCGATCAACGTGGACTTGCCGCTGCCCTCCCCCCCCTCAAATGTGATGAATTTGCCCTTGTCAGACATGAGTCACATGGTCCGGATGATACCGTTTCCGCGCCAGCCTCGCAAGATGAGACACGGAAAGAATGTGGCACCGACCGTGCTTTTTATGCGGCAAGATTGGAGGCCGAGGAACCGATTTATGCAAGCCACAGCCCAAAAAGCAGCCAACGAACCGACCAGCACCGACACGGTGCGGGTGATGATTATTGACGACAACGAGGACTTTTGCGAGACGGTCAGGCAGTTGCTCGAACCGCTCGGCTACAAGGTCGTCACGGTCGCCAATCCCGTCAAAGCCCTCGAACTCTTCACGCGCGACAAAGGCAACATTGATCTCGTCTTGGTGGACTACTTCATGCCGACGATGGACGGCGCGCAGACCTTCGAGTGGTTGCGCAAACTCAACCCCAAAGTCAAAGTCCTCCTTTGCTCCGGCGCCGAAGAACTGAAACTCCGACAGATCTGCGCCCAGCACCGGATCGACGGCTACATTCACAAACCGTTCCGCATCCACGACGCTCAAATGACCATCCGCAAGATTATGAGCAATTAACCAGTTCCACTGGGTTTCCCTTCCGCGCCGACTCAAACAGCCCATCCAGCACCCGCGCATTCCCCAAGGCGTCACGCTCCCCATCCCGGTCGAGCGGAAACGTTGGCGCGCGGTTCTGCCGGATGCAGTCGGCAAACTGCTCCACCTCCAAGATAAACTGCATCAGCGCGTGCGCCGGGCGACCGTGCGGTTCGATCCGAATCGTTTCGGTTTTGGATTCCCTGGTGAGATACAATTCGGCCGGCCACGCCGGCGGTCCCCACGGATGGGGAATCGCCAACCGCCCCTTGTCCCCAATCACCTCCACCGCATACGTCGGCTCCAGCACCATGCTCGAAACAAATTGCGCGGTGACGCCATCAGGAAACTCCAACACACCGGTCGTGGTCAGATCAACTCCCGTCTCCCGGTCCCAATCCGCCCGGGCCAAGACGCGCACCGGTTCGGTGCCGGCAAAGAGCCGCGAAATGTTCACGCAGTAGCAACCCACATCCAGCAGCGCCCCGCCGCCGGCGTCTTTTCGATGCCGTGGATTATCGCGTTCCCGGCCATAAGCGGTGCGCGCGGAATGGATGTAGGCAATCCGGCCAATCGCCCCGTCCGCCACGAGCCGCTGGGCCGCGATCATTTGCGGATGAAACCGGTACATGAACCCTTCTGCCAACCACCGCCGAGACCGGTGCGCTGCGGCGAACATTTGTTCCGCCTCGGTATAAGAACAAGCCAGTGGCTTCTCACAAAGCACGTGCTTCCCGGCGGCCAAAGCGCGACAAGTCCACGCGCAGTGCAGTCCATTGTGGAGCACGTTGATGATCGCGTCCACCCCCGCGTCGGCCAGTAACGCCTCATAACTGCCCTGGGCTCGCGGGATCCCCAACCGGGTGGCTGTCTCCTGAGCACGCGCCAGTTCCCGGCTGGCAATCGCCACCAACTCGACACCGCGCGCTGCGCGAAACACCTCAGCGTACTTGTTAACGATGCGTCCCGTGCCGAGGATGCCAAAACGCACCAATCGTTCTATGGACATTGCCGTGAGCGTAGTGTGACCCGAACCTAAGTAAAAGGAGTTTGTTTTGACGCGGGCGGTGGGCGCTGCTACGTTGCGCCGCATGACGCCTGTGGTGAAACTGATTTATCTGGTGGTGCTGGCGGTATGGGTCGGCGGCATCATCTTTTTCAGTTTTGTAATCGCGCCCACCGTGTTCAAAGTGCTCCAGCCGGAGGACGCCGCGAAATTGCAGCGGGCGTTGTTCCCGAAGTACTACCTAGTGGGCATTATCTGCACAGCGGTTGGAATCGTCTGCGTCGGGTTGCTGTTGGCGAATCACGCCTTGCCGGTCTGGCCGGGAATCTTGAGTTTGTTGCTGCTGGCCGGATGCGGGGCGACGGATTTCTGGATGCGGCAGGCGGTGGTGCCGGAGATGGCGGCGTTGCGCGAGCAACGGGCCGCCGCCCGCGCCGCCGGCAAGGAACCGGAGGCGGAGTTGGAACGCGAGTGGAAGGCGCTGCACCACTTGAGCGTGCAAATCAACGGAGGGGTGTTGCTGTGCGGGCTTGTGTTGCTGGTGGTGCTTGTCTATTCTCGCGCAGTGTGAAACCCACGTTATGCGCGGCCACGGGCCAATCTGTTGTCTGCCTGGTAAACCGCTTTTTGCCGGCCTGCTCGCGGCGGTGTTGGGCATGAGCCTCGTCTCCTGCGAAAGAACTTCAGTGAAAACCACCCGTCATCCGCACTCATTACCACCGCCCGCCGCTACGGGACCAGTGGTGGCGACCTTCGACGTCGCCGTGCCGCCCGGCAACACAGGACGCCAGATCTTTGCTGGGTTGAAACGCGGCGGACGAATCGTCGCCCGCGGCGTGGCGGTGGCCGGGAAATCGGTGCGCGTGGAAATCAAGCTGCGCACCTTGGCGGCGGACGAGGCTTTGCCGGACGCGGAATACGAGCTGTGGATTGCGTTGGACCGGGATGGTTGGCAGTCGTGTTACCCCAGCTTCGGCGATCTGTTCATCCGTGAAACTTGGAACCCGGAAGAGAAAGTGCGATTTGACCGGCAGGCGTGGCAGGAGAAGAAGTTGTCCGCGCCGCAGAATCTGGTCACAATCCATTATCACCGGTACGACCAGGATTACGATAACGTCGGGTTGTGGTCGTGGGACTCGGAACACAAACGTTCGCCTAAGGAAAACGAACTGCTGGAGGTGGGGCGTGATGATTACGGCTTGGTGTTCCAACTCGATCTCGCCGAGTACGGCGGCGCGCGCATCGGGTTGCTGCCACGGATGGCCGGTGATTGGAATCGAAAAGACGGCGAAGACCGATATTGGACACCGGCGCTGGGCCGGGAAGTTTACCTGATCGGCACGCGGAACCAGATTTGGGGCCAACGCCCGGACCTGTCCCCGCACGTGGCCGCGGCGTATTTGGACAGCGCACTGGAGGTCGTGATTCAACTCTCGCAACTGGTCAGCGAGGGTGACGTTCCGCCGACCGCCGTTCACATCAGCGACGATCAAGGTCACCGGTATACGCCGGTGCGCACGACCGTGCCCGGCGAAAAATCCACGTTCCTCGACGCCGTGTTGTTCGAGCCGTTGGATGTGGCCAACCGGAGCTACACCGTCAAGATCGAAGGGTACAAAGGCCAGGTGCCCGCCCTGCCGCGCGGCGTGCTGGACGACACCAACTTGTTCTGCGACGCCCAAGCGGAACTCGGGGCAATCTATTCGCCCACGGCGACGACGTTCCGCGTGTTCGCGCCCATTGCGAAATCGGTGCAGGTGGTTTTGTACGACGAAGTCAGTGGCGACAAAGGACGCACCGTCCATCCGCTGGAACATCGCTCCAAGGGCATTTGGGAAGGCACCATTGCCGGTAATCTCAACGGCAGGTTTTACACCTACCTCATCCGTAATCTCGATTCTGCCACGGAACGCGAGGTGGTGGATATTTGCGCGATCAATACCGTCAACAGCGGTCGCCGCGCGCGGATCACCGACCTCGCGAAAACCAATCCGCCTGGGTGGGAACAGCTCCGTCACGGCCCGCCGCTGCAATCACCGGTGGACATGGTGGTGTACGAGATGCACGTCCGGGATTTCACGATTGATGCCAATTCGCCGGCCCTGCCCGAACATCGCGGAAAATTCCTCGGGTTCGCGGAAGCCGCCGGCTATTTGGCGGAACTCGGCGTCACGCACGTGCAGTTGCTGCCGGTACAGGATTTCGAGAACGACGAGACTGCCAACACCTACAACTGGGGCTACATGACTACCGGGTTCTGGTCGCCGGAAGGCTGGTACGCCACCAATCCGCAGGACGACAGTCGCATCCGGGAATTCAAGACGTTGGTGGCGGCCCTCCATGCGCAGGGCATCGGCGTCATCATGGACGTGGTTTATAATCATACCGGCAGCTCCGCCGCGTTCAACGTGCTTGCCCCGCGTTACTACTACCGGTTCAACGCCGACGGCAGTTACTCGAACGGTTCCGGCTGCGGCAATGATTTCCGCACCGAAAGCCCGATGGGGCGGAAATTCATGATTGATTCGCTCAAGTACTGGGTCGAGGAGTATGGCATTGATGGTTTCCGGTTTGACCTGATGGCGATGCTCGACCTCGAAACGATGAAGGAACTCGAACAGGAATTACGGAAGATCAACCCGCAGATCGTGCTTTACGGGGAACCGTGGTCGGCCGGTCCCACGCCGATCAAAGGTCTGCCCACCGACAAGTTCCATCTCCGTGGCACGCACATCGGCGCGTTCAACGACGATTTCCGCAACGCCGTCAAAGGCTCCGCCGACGGCGACGGCAGAGGGTTCATTCAAGACGGTTCGGAACGCGAAGCAGTCATCAATGGATTACTGGGCAGTTGGACGTTGTGGGCGCCCACGCCCGCACAGACGATCAACTACTTAACCTGCCACGACAATCTCGTATTATTCGACAAGCTCAAGCTGTCCCTGCCGGGCGTATCCGAGCAGGACATCATTGAGACGATGAAGCTCAGTTACCTGCTGTTGTTCACCGCGCAGGGCGTCCCGTTCCTTCACGGTGGTGAAGAGTTTGCCCGAACCAAACAAGGGAATCACAACAGCTACAATGCTCCCGACGCGATTAACGAGGTGGATTGGTCGTTGAAGGAACGCCACGCCGATCTTTTCAATTACGTGCGCGACCTCATTGCGTTGCGCAAAGCGCATCCCATCTTTCGCATCCGCGCCAAGGAACAGATTGCCGCGTGGTTGGAAGTTCACAAGACCGCGGATCCCAATACCATCATGTTGACTCTCGACGGCACGGCACAGGCCGACGAATCGTGGAAGCACGTCTGCGTTCTGGCCAACGCCGCCGGCGCCGCCAATGCTGACTTTGCGCTGCCGCCCGGCCATTGGTACATCGCTTTTGACCACAACGGCGCGGTCGCTGAACCACGGGCGGCAGACAAGTTTGTCGAAGTCCGCTATAAGTCCGGGATGATTCTCTACCAACCATGAACCGATTCTACCTTGCGACGCTGTTGCTCGTACTGACCATCACTTTGGTCGTCTGTAGTTGCCGGTGTTGTCCGCAGTGATGAACGACGTGGGCAAAATCCTGATCGCCGTCGGTCTGGCCATTGCCCTGCTGGGCGCGTTGATCTGGCTGGGCGGCCGGCTGCATCTGCCGTTGGGACGCTTGCCGGGTGACATCCGCGTCGAACACGACAACTTCAAGTTCTACTTCCCGCTCACCACCTGCATCCTGATCAGCCTCGTGCTGACGTTGATTTTCTGGTTGCTGCGGAAGCGATGAAGACTTCCGACTTCCATTACGACCTGCCGCCCGAGTTGATTGCCCAACATCCCCTGCCCGACCGCGCAGCGTCCCGGATGATGGTTATCGATCGGACCCAAGCCGAAATCCGGCATGATACGTTCCGAAATCTCCAGCAACATCTGTTACCGGGCGACTTGCTCGTGCTCAACGACACCAAAGTCATTCCGGCACGGATTTGGGCGCAATCGCCCAACGTGGAATTGCTGTTGGTCGAAGACCTTGGGGATAACCGGTGGAGCGCGCTGGCGCGTCCCGGCCACCGCGCCAAGGTCGGCACACGATTGCAGTTCACACCCTGGTTCAGCGGCCGCATCGAAAGCGAAACGGATTTCGGGCGCGTGATTCGGTTCGAGGGCAATGTCGAGTCGTACCTCCGGCATCACGGCGCGCCGCCGTTGCCCCCATACATTAAACGGACGGCCGAGACGGCGGATCTGGAACGCTATCAGACAGTGTTTGCCCACACGCCTGGCGCCATTGCCGCGCCGACTGCCGGCCTGCATTTCACGCCGGAAATTCTTCAGCAACTCCACGTCGCCGGGATTGATCATACTTTCGTCACGCTGCACGTGGGCATCGGCACGTTCCGGCCCGTCAAAGTCAAAAACGTCGAAGAGCACCAGATGCACGCGGAACGATTTTCAGTTTCGGAAGCGACGGCCAACTCCATCAAACAAGCCAACCGGGTGGTGGCGGTCGGCACGACCGTGGCCCGGACGCTGGAAACGATTGGCGAACCGCGCGCCGCAACCGGCAGCACGGACATTTTTATCCGTCCCCCTTATCAATTTCGCATGACCGATGCATTGCTCACCAACTTTCACCTCCCCTGCTCCACGTTGTTGATGTTGGTGTCCGCTTTCGCTGGCCGGGAACTGATTCTACGCGCGTACGCCGAAGCCGTGCGCGCAGGTTACCGGTTCTACAGCTACGGCGACTGCATGTTGATTCTGTAGCGCGCCGCTCGTTGGCGCACCCCCTGCTATTAAGCCAGGCGTAACACTTGGACGGGGAATCATGGGCGTTGTTTCCCGGTCATTGACGTTTTTCGCTTTGGGTTGGCTTGCGCTAGGGCAATGGGGCGCGCAAGCCGACCCGCCTCCCATCAAGACCAGTACGCAGGTAAACGCCGCCGATGTATCTCTGCGAGCGTTACGCCAAACTTTTCTTCGGCCAAACCAACGAGGCGATGACCGACAACACCAGCACCCCGCCGATCACAGCCAACGCCAGATGGATGGGGATTTCGAAGAAATGGGAACACACCATCTTGACCCCCACAAACACCAGAATGACCGACAGTCCATAGTGCAGATAATGGAACAGGTCCATGACTCCAGCCACCGCAAAATACAGTGCACGCAACCCGAAGATGGCGAATACGTTCGAGGTGTACACGATGAACGGATCGTGCGAAATCGCCAACACTGCCGGAATTGAATCCACGGCAAAGATCAGGTCCGTCGTTTCCACCACCACCAATACCACCATCAATGGCGTGGCCAGCAATCCCGTTTCCCGACGGATCCAGAAACGACCGCCTTCGTACTGCGCGGTCACGGGAAAGGCTTTGCGAAACAGGCGGAGCACGGGATTGTGTTCCGGCTGGACGTCCTTCTCCTTCCCCAGCGCCATCTTGATCCCGCTGTAAATCAACAAACCACCAAACAAGTAGATGATGAACCCAAACCGTTGGATCAGCGTCACGCCCAACGCGATAAACACCGCCCGCATCACCAATGCTCCGAGGATACCCCAGAATAACACCTTGTGTTGATACGTCGCCGGCACCCGGAAAAAATTGAAGATCAGCAGGAAGACGAAAATATTGTCCACACTCAGCGACTTCTCGACGACGTAGCCGGTCAAAAACTCCAGGGCCTTCACGCGCCCCATCCAGAAGTAGATCATCACGCTGTAGCTCAAGGCCAGCGCGATCCACACAGCGCTCCAACCCAACGCCTCCTTCAGCTTCACCGCGTGCGTCTTGCGATGAAACACCCCCAAGTCGAGCGCCAGCATCGCCAACACGAACAGATTGAAGAACACCCATTTCCAAATCGATCCCGGCATAGCCCCGGATATTGCTGTCCACAATGACGGGAGTCAACCGAATCTGGACGCGCGCCACGACACTCTGTTATGCTCTGCTACCGTGAAAAAGGTCCTGATCGTCGCGCTCGTGCTGCTTGGTCTGGCCGCGCTGTTCTGGTCGCTCTCCCGGCGCCATCCCGGCACCCGCAGCGTTTCCGGCACCATCGAAACCGACGAAACCCAGGTCGCCTCCCGGTATGGCGGCCGGGTCGAAAAGATTTATGCCGACGAAGGTGATGCCCTGACCAACGGCGCATGGATTGCCGAACTCGATGCCGCCGAACTCGCCGCCCGCCGTGACGAAGCCGCCGCCAATCTTCAGGAACTCGAAAACGGTCCCCGTCCCCAAGAAATCGCCGCCGCCCTTGCTGACCGGGATGCGCTCGATGCGCAGTTGATCTTCGCCAAGACCGAGGCCAAACGCGCCGAAGAACTGTTCACCGCCAAAACCATTTCCGCCACCGAACGCGATCAAGCCACCAGCCACGCCGACGCGCTCGCGAAAAATCTCGCCGCAGCGGAGCAACGTTATCTCCTCTTGAAAACCGGCACCCGTCCCGAAGAAATCGCCCAAGCCAAAGCCCGGCTGGCTGAGTTGGACGCGCAATTGAACGAGATGCGGATTTGCACACCTCGCGATGCCACCACCAAGACCGATTTTCCTCCCTTCACCCTCGAAACCCTCAACATCAAAGTCGGCGACGTGCTGGCTCCCAACCAACCGGCCGCCACGCTCATCTTCCGCAACCGGCTCTGGGTGCGCGTGTACGTCCCGGAAGTCTGGCTGGGGCACATCCAGATCGGCCAGAAAGTCCGGGTGCGTGTGGACGCCTTCCCCGACCGCGATTTTGAAGGCGACGTGGAACAGGTCAATCGCGTCGCCGAATTCACTCCGCGCAACGTCCAAACCGTCAGCGACCGGATCAAACAAGTCTTCGGCGTGAAAGTGCGTCTCCCCAACACCGCAGACCAACTCCGCGCCGGCATGTCCGCCGACGTATTGTTCCCCAACGTCCCCCCGATTCCAAAATGAATAAAAAACAACTCACCGCCAAAACGTTGAAGCTCGTCGAACTCGTGGATTATCAAGCCGGCGCGGTAGTCAGCCGGGAAATCCTCCATAAACAAACCGGCAGCGTCACCCTGTTCGCCTTCGCCGAAGGCCAGGGGCTGAGCGAACACACTGCGCCGTTCGACGCGCTGGTGTGCGTGCTCGACGGCGAAGCCGCGATCACCATTGCCGGCAAACCGCACCGCGTCGCGACCGGCGACATGATCATCATGCCGGCCAACAAACCGCACGCGCTCCACGCGCCCACCCGGTTCAAGATGATGTTGACCATGATCCGGACGTGAGCGCCCCGGAGGTCATGATCGAGTGCGCGAACCTCACCAAACGTTTCGGTGAGTTCACCGCCGTCGATAACGTCAGCTTCCAGGTCGGCCAACGCTCCATCTTCGGTTTCCTCGGCCCGAACGGTTCCGGCAAGACCACCGTCATCCGCCTGCTCTGCGGCATCCTCGAACCTTCCAGCGGCACGGGACGCATCGCCGGGCTGGACGTGACCCGGCAAACCGAACAGATCAAAGGCGCAATCGGTTACATGTCCCAGAAGTTCTCGCTGTACGACGAGTTGACCGTGGAAGAGAACCTGCTGTTCTATGGCCGGCTCTACGGCCTGCGCGGTGCGGCCCTCCGCCAACGCCGCGACGAACTCGTCGCCCTCACCCACATCGAACCCTATCTCAATCGCCGGGCCGGCCTGCTCTCCGGCGGCTGGCGCCAACGCCTCGCGATGGCCTGCGCGCTCGTCCATAAACCGACCGTGCTCTTTCTCGACGAACCGACCGCCGGCATTGATCCCGTCGCCCGCCGCGAACTGTGGGATTTGCTCTTTGAATTTTCCAGCCACGGCATGACGCTGTTTGTCACCACGCATTATATGGACGAAGCCGAACGCTGCTCGCACGTCGGCTACATCTACATGTCCAAGCTGATCATCTGCGGCGAGCCGGACGATTTGAAACAACTGCCCGAAGTCAACCCTGCCGGCGCGCGGCGACTCGATGTCACCTGCGACCACGTGACCGTTGGCCTGCAAGCGGTGCGGCAATTACCGGGCATGCGCGCCGCGACGGTGTTTGGCCAATCCATGCACTTGTTGGTGGACCAATCCCTGCCCGACGAGGCCATTCGTGCCCGGCTGCAGGAAGCGCACATCCACGAAGCCGACATCCGGCCCATCGCGCCGTCACTGGAGGATGTGTTCGTGACGTTGACAACGAAGCACGCCACCGGAGGACACCCATGAATATCTTCCGGGGATTTCGCGCCATCCTGTACAAGGAATTCATCATTATCCTGCGCGACCGGATGACGTTGTTCTTCATGTTCTTCCCGCCGCTGGTGCAGATCATCGCCTTTGGATTCGCGCTCGACAACGATGTGAAGCACATGGCCATGGCGGTGTACGACGAGGATCGCACCCAGGAAAGCCGGCAACTCATTGATGCGTTCGTCAACACCCAGACCTTCCGCGTGGTGGCTCAAGTCAACAGTGTCGCGGAGTTAACGGCGATGGTGCGCCGTGGCAAAGCCTATGCCGGACTGGACATTCCACCGGATTTCACCCGGCAACTGCGCGCCGGCCGCAAAGCCACCGTCCAAGTGCTGATCGACGGCTCGAACTCGACCACCGCCCTTCAGGCCCTCAACACCGCGCTCAGCATCGGCTTCCGCCAATCCGCCCAGATTCTGCTATCCGGCAACGCCCGTTCCCCGGGCGCTCCACCCGGTCCTTCCGGCATCCCCGACCTCCCCGTCGAAGTCCGCCCGCAAGTCCTCTACAACCCGGACATGCGCGCCCCCAACTTCTTCGTGCCCGGTGTCATCGGCACCGCGCTGCAGATCGCGACCGTGTTCGCGGTGGCGATGTCTGTCGTGCGCGAACGGGAGCGCGGCACCCTGGAAAACCTGCTCGTCAGCCCGATGTCGCGCTGGGGGCTGATGTTGGGCAAGCTGGTGCCGTATCTTTGTATTTCGATGACCATGGCACTGATCCTGTTTGCGATCCTGCGGTGGGTGTTCTTCGTGCCGATCCGCGGCAACCTCGGGGCGCTGATCATCTCGGCTTTCTTCTACATCTTCGCCCTCGCCAGCCTGGGTTTGCTGGTCTCCACCAAGGCGCAGACCCAGAACGAAGCCATGCAAATGAGCATGGCGATCATGCTCCCCTCGATCTTCTTCAGCGGGTTCATCTTTCCGCGGGAAACCTTGCCGTGGATTTTCTACGCCATCAGCACCGTGCTGCCGCTGACCTATTTCATCGAACTGATGCGCGGCATCATCCTGCGCGGCGCGACCCTGCGGGAGTTTTGGGGCAACCTGACGGTGCTCGTTGTCATGAGTGTCGTTCTGTTCGCGCTCTGCGCGCTGCGCTTCCGCAAACGACTGGCCTGACAACCATCTACGATGGGCGCGGCTCCGGATCCGCTTTGACCGTTCGGCGCGCCCGCGCGTTTTGAGCGATGTGGCCCTCGAGTTGATCGCGGATGAACGCCAACAGGGGATCGATCTTGCCGGACTTCGCCAGCAGCGGGCGGCCACCGACGTAACGCAGGGTTTGTTGCCGGGCACTGAGCGCAGTCAAGAAGACGATCCGTGCGTCGCGCAGCGCCGAATCCGCGGCGAGCATTTGGCTGACTTCGCCGCCGTTCATGTCTGGTAGCAGCATGTCGAGCAGGATCAGGTGTGGACGAAAGTCGCGGGCGGCGGCGAGGCCCTCACGGCCTGTCGTGGCGATGCGCACCTCGTAAAGCTCCAAGTCCTCGAGCAACCGCTTCAACAGAGTCGCGAAGCCCGGCTCGTCATCAATGATCAGGATCCGGGGCTTCATACCGGCAGGAGAATGCGGACGCGGAAGCCACCCTCGGGGCGGTTATAAGCGGTAATCGTGCCGCCGTGGAGTTGGACGATCTTGCGGCTGACGGTTAACCCCAAACCGGTCCCCTGCCCCGCGGTTTTCGTCGTAAAGAACGGATCGAAAATGCGCGCGAGTTGACCTTCGGGGACACCCACGCCGGTATCATCCACTTCGATGGCGACCGCGGCGCGGTTGGGTTCAGTCGCAAGTTTTTCCCCCAGCCGGGTGCGCACGGTGAGAGTGCCCCCGCGCGACATGGCGTGGATGGCGTTAGTGAACAGGTTGATGAGCACCTGCTCCATTTTGTGATTGTCCAACCACAAGGCAGGCGCGTCCGCGCATAATTCCAACTCGGTCTTGATCCGCGTTTTCATCAATTCGTGTCTCACCATGGCGAGCGATTTTTCGATGAGCCCGTTGAGTACTTGCGGTTTGAGTTCCAATTCCCGGGGAGTGGACAAATCGAGCAAATCGCTGACGACGGCGTCGGCGCGGTCCACGGCGGCTTCGATTTCGCGCAGGGTGTTGCCCACATTTTCATCCTGTACCGGCAGGTGTTGCTTGAGGTAGGCGGCGCCGACGCCGACAACCGCCAGCGGATTTTTGACTTCATGGGCGATGCCGGCGGCCAGGCGGCCAACCGATTCCATCTTCGCGGCCTCAAGCAGTTGCCACTGCGCGACCTTGAGTTCGTCGTGGGAACGCTGGAGTTGAACGAGCGCATCTTCAGCTTTCTCGCGGCTGGCGGCCAATTCCCGGTTGGACTCCAGCAGGCGCTCCTGCGCGCGTTCGCGCTCGGTGACTTCATTTTGCAGGGCTTGCGTGCGGCGGGCGACGGTGGTCTCCAGATGTTCCTTTGCCGATTGGAAAGCCGCTAACAGGTACACCACGCTCAGGAACAAAATCAGCAGCATGATGGCGTTCCATTCCAGCACAAACGGATGATTGTGGTCGATCGCGTTCAGCCAATCGCAGATCAGCCAGACCAGCACCGCGAGGCACGCGAACGTGACGCCGCAGGTCCGGCCGACGTACCACGTCGTCCAACAGATGGGTAACAAGTAAAAGGCGGAAATAGCGACATCGTGGCCCGCCCGATAATCAATCAGACCCAGCACAAGCAGCAAGACCCCGGCGGTCATCACGATGACCGTCTTGGGCAACTGCGCCAACCAATGCCAACGCGCCGTCATTCTCCATGCCGGAAATCACGCGGCGGTATTGTTGCTGTGTGCGCTCATCCTGCCGGAGTTGGACAACGCCGGCCACGAGCCGTTCAAGAATGCGCGGCCGGGCAGGTGGGTGGACAAGCTCACCGGCACGAAGACTAGGTACGCGTTGAATCACGATTGGGTATCCGGCAGGAGGTCTGGGGCCGGGTGGCGGATAATCTGGGCGTCCCGTTGTCCGAACTGGTCCGGGGTGTTCGCAGAATCAGTGGGGATAAGTCGGCGGGTCGGTGCGCGGGGCGCTGGTGTTCGATCCGGTGTTGAACGGTCATATTTTGGAACTGGCGGACGGCAAGGCCGATCCGTCCACGGTGCTCCACGAGTTGAATCACGCGGTGTTGCGACATCTGGACGCCAACGGTCCCCGGTTGTTCGAGTTTGCGATCCGGGAGTACGAGAAAGGCAGCGGCGGGCAGTTGGGCATTCATCCGGCCGGACAAGCCGACGGAGAACGGCTGCATTGAAAGTTTCAATGGGCGACTGCGGGATGGGTGTCTGAACGTGCATTTGTTCTTTGGCTTGGACAATGCCCGCCAGAAATTGGCCGCGTGGCGGGAGGACTACAACCCGAAGGCTGCCACGCGCGGAAATCTTGAGTCGCTAGTGTCCAGCGTTGGGGGCAACGTCATGTCCAGTTTCAGGGGTGCAGGTCAGTCAAGCCCGAACGACACCCGTTTAGAACCGGATGTCGCTCGGCTGGACGCTGTAAAGACCGAGGGTGATCGTCCAGGCGTCCGCCAGCGACATGCGTTTCTCTTCGTGACCCGGCCCCCATGTGTCGGTGTAGAGAATTTCCTTCGCGCGGTCGTTGTAACCGATGATCAACCGCATGTGGGCACCGATCCCGACGAGGTGGACGTTGGGTTTCTCCGGCAGTTTGCCGACCATGACCGCCCACGCCAGCGGCACGCCGTTGTTGATGAAGTGCTCGATGTCGGTCAGGAATCGCGCCATGGCCGCGTCGCGCTTGATCCGAACCTCCTTCAACAAGGCGGTATCCATCTGTTGATAGATCACCACCGGTGACTCGATGTAAATCGTGTTGCCGATCTGCGTCTTGTATTGCAACTCCGGCCGACCCACCCGGTGGGCGGCGCGGTTGTAGTCGTTGATAAGCTTCTCGAAGTCTTTCAGGTTGAAATCTTCGTGAACCGTGACGTCCAGACCGAGGTCGCCGCTGATGCGGCGCAATGCGGTGATCATCTGATCCGGGTTGGTGCCGTTTTCGGCGGTGGTGTTGGCCAGTTGGGCAATCTCGTGCTCGTCCACGTTTCGTCCGTAGTACCGCAAAATGCGCTCCGCGACGGCGGCCGCGCAGTAACCTTTTTGGCCCTGATCCACCATCGGCACACTGTCGATCAGCACGTCGCCGGTGCCGGCCTGTTTGACGCGGGCGCGCAAATCCAAAATGGTCATTGGCATCCCCGGTAACGTGGCGGTGGCGAACACCAACTTGCGCGGGTCGTGTGCGGGATCAAACCGGGTCAGTTGCACCCGCGCGAATTCCGGACGAGGCGCAGCCGTACCTTGTACTTTGCTCTTGGCGGTAAAACTCCAAATCATCTCGACCTGTTGCGGCGGACGCACCCACAACTTGCGATTCAACGTGACCGCTGCCGTGCGTTCCTCCGCGCGCATCTGGACCCCCTTGTCGCCAGCCCAAGCGGTGAGCTGATGATTCAGCTTGCCCATGAACGACTCGAACTGGCCCACCGTCCACTCCCCCGCATCGCCGCGGTTGTACAGCGAGAACGTCACCTCGCTGACCGAATTGCTCTCGAAACGCACAATCGCCTCCCATACCTTGAACCCAAGGAACGTCATTTCCGGGTTCATACTACGCGCCGCCGACGCGCCCTCCGCCACCATCCGGAATCCGTCCTGACGATGCTGCGCTAGGAATTCATCTGGCGACGATTGCCAAAGCTGGCCATCGGCCGCGAACCATTTGTCGAGGGGCCTTGCCGGTACTTCTGGCGGGCCGGCTGGCATCTGGCCCAAACACAACACACCCGCCAACATGAGGAAAAACGCTCGTGTCGTCACGTTCCCGGTATGTTGCCATAATCCTCCGCCGGCTGGCAAACCCAACGAACGCCGCGTGGGCCGCGGGCGAGTCAAGTTTTGAGACTTGCACGGCCGCGCCGTTTTGCTATGGTGTGTCCCGTTCTCAACGGAAGCGAGCGTAGCTCAGTCCGGTAGAGCGTCACCTTGCCAAGGTGAATGTCGAGGGTTCGAATCCCTTCGCTCGCTCCATTTTTGTGTCCACCCGGATAGCTCGCCTACTGCATCCGCTCCATCCATTCCTCATCCACCAGCACGGCGAGATCGAGGAAGACTTTGCGGTTCATGGCGACTTCCAGTTCCCGGCGGGCGGCGCTGCCGATCTCTTTGATCTTTTTGCCGCCTTGGCCGATGAGCATCCGCTGATAGCGTTCGTGGGTGGTCAGGATCGCGGCCTTGATGTAGAGCAATGGCTGGCCGGCTTTGTCCTTGCGATCTTCGACTTGTTCCAATTGGACGTTCGTCGAGTATGGGACTTCCTGGCCGGTTTGCAGATAGATTTTCTCGCGGATCAATTCGGCAATCCAAAACTCGTTGGTGACGTTGCTGACCTGTCCCTCCGGGTACTGCGGCGGACCAACCGGCAAGTGGCGCAGAATGGCGTTCACGAGGAGATCAATATTCTTCCCTTTCAATGCCGAAAGCTCGACGACAGAAACGTACTGCGGACCACGTTCCATCCAGTAGCCGCGAAACGGGCGATTGGGTTCGTCGAGTTTGTTGAGAGCGAGAATCTTGGGCTGGCCGATCCGCGCGATCAGGTCGCAGACCCGCCGGTCTTCGGGACCGGGCGGACGCGTCGGATCAGCCACGTGGACGATGACATCAATTCCTTCCACCGCGTCGCGCACCCGGTGATGGAGGTTCTGGACGAGTTTGCTCGGTTCGGTCTTGAAGATGCCGGGCGTGTCCACGAACACGATCTGCCCTTCCGGGCGGTGGACGATGCCGTGGTAGGTGTCGCGCGTCGTCTGCGGTTTCGGCGTGACGATGGCGATCTTCGTGCCGACGAGCACGTTGAGCAGCGTGGACTTGCCTACGTTGGTGCGTCCGACGAGGACGGCCAGACCGGATTTGAAGTTGGATGCTGAAGTCACGGGGAGAGTTTTACCACGAAGTCGCGAAGGACACGAAGAATCTTGAGCGGGCAACCGCCGGTATTCGATTAGGTTCCCGGCAGTTCACTCCAACTCAAGAAACTGCTCGGCAGTCATTTCGGCGTCATCAAGAACCGTTTTCATTAAACCGACACCGATGATTTCCCCGCCATGAACCGGCACAACCGTACAGCGACCGTCGGGATGTTTCAGGAAATGATGGCTGCCCTTGATCCGCATATCCACCACGTCCTGTTCTCGCTCTGTCTGGTTGCAGCGGGGTAGAAAGAAACCCGTATAGACCGAGCCAAATGAGAACGACTAGGAATTCTGCCCAAGTGATCTTGAGCCAATACGTGTCTGACCGGTGCTGAGTAGGCACGAGTGCCAACGGAACTGCCACCACCACAGCAGCGGTAGCAAGTAGTCCCAGAAGGCAGATCATGCGGAGCGAACGAATCTTTGAATCATTCATGTTCCTCTCCCACTAAACCGAATCCAAGATTGCTTTCTTTCTCGCGTCGAATTCCTCTTGCGTGATTAGTTTCTCGTCGAACATCTTCTTCAACGTTTGCAGACGCGCGATTGCATCTTGCCCGCCATCGGACGCAACGTTGAGTGATTCACCAAGTTGTTTGCCGAGCGGCGCACCGGCACCAACGCCAACACCCAATCCACATTCGCCTTTGGCTAAACTGCCGGCAGGCTGCGTTTGCGGAGGTAGGCTTGTCAGACAGGCGTCTGCGCCAATCGTTTGTTCGTCCGCGCGGCCCATTCGGCCTCAAGCTCAAAGCTGACGGCGCGCCGGTTCAAGCGCACGGCGGCAACCGGTATTGAACCGCTGCCGGCAAAGGGATCAACAATCAAATCACCGGGACGACTCCAGGTCCGGATCAACGGTTCGAGCACCCGGAATGGCTTGTGATTGGGGTGATTGCCCCACCGTGCGCCCTCGCCGTCGTCATCGTAACCGGCAACGACTGACCACGGCGGCGCGGCGTCGGCAACGGTCGGACTTGGTGCCGGGGTGCGCGTAAACACCAACGCCGTTTCCACCACTCGAAGGATTTCTTCACCGGAGTTCCCCTCGCGCGTGCGTTTTCCCCAGATGAACTCTCCCCGGCAATACGTCCAGCCGAGTTCGCGTGCGGTTGTGGTGATTGGTTCTTTGCCCAACAGGTTACTCCAAATCACCAGTGGCGCTTGCTCCGTCACCCAACGGACGGCGTGTGTCATCCACGCCCGGGTGAACGCACGGTAATCGCGCACGGTTTCGAATCGTCGGACCGGCCCGGCGTCGAGCTTGCGACCTTTCGGATCGCGCAAATCACCATCTTTGCGCCGCCGGGTCAGCAAGCAATACGGCGGGTCGGTAATCAGTGCCGCGGCCCGCTCAGTGCTCAGCGCTGCCGACCAGGTTGTTGCCAAAGTCGCGTCGCCTTGCAGACACCGGGCGTTCATGAGCGCACGCCGGCCACTTGAAACCCCTCCGCTTCGAGCAGTGCCCGAATCTTGCCGGGTTGATCACCTTGAATCTCGATCTCGCGGCCCTTCACCGTGCCACCACAGCCGCAAGTCTTCTTGAGTTGACTCGCATACTCTTCAATCTTGGCGATCGGAACGTGTGCGGCGAAATCGTAAACCACCACAACCGTTTTGCCGCCGCGGTGGGCGGTCTCACGCCGCAGCACCACCCGACCCAGTTTAGCTGGTTTGGACACCGGCCCGGCCGGCAAACCCTCACCGGAAAGCCGTACAAATGGATTATTGAGCGATTCGTTTACCACGTGTATCGGACCGTGTAGGTGATGACCTGTTCGCCGTCCTTGTCGACTTTCACCGGGAAGTGAATCGTGTTGGAATCGAATTTCGTCCACTTGTGGCTGGCCTGGGTGATCTCCCAGTTATTCCACCGGTACAACGTCTCCTTGACCAGCACTTCGACCGGCTCATCCTTGTGATTGCGACCGCGAATCTCGAAGCTCTCGGTCATCCAGTGGGCGGCGTTGTCCACTTTGAAGTCGGTGCGCTTCCGCTCCCCGACCACGTCAAACGCATCGCCAACATGCAGCTTGATCGTCTCGTCTTTGGGCGTGTGATCAATCTCATCCTCACCGATGAACTCCAGTGATTTATCCGCCTCGTCGCGTTTGTAAAGCCGGACCTTCCCCTTTGGCAACGCCATGCCCATGTGATTTTCCTGGGAATTCTTAACCTCGATGATGACGTTGACCTTCTTGTTCGACTCCTCACTGCCGTAGCCGGCGTTGGTATTCAGTCCACCGTAAAACCTAAACTGCGGTGCACCATCGTAAAGGTAAACCTTCTTCACCGGCACATCCGCCGTCTTCAACAACTCAATCTGCTTCGTCTGGTTCTCGGCAACCGTTGTTGCCCGCTGCAACGTGTAGAGGTGATATTCAAAGAATGCCTTTTCCTCGAAACCGGGCGCAGGAGCTGCCTCCGATAGCGCCATTTTCAACGGCATCGTGCCCTGTGCCATCGGTTGCACCCGACGCACATCTCCGGCAATGAGCTTTAGCCGTGCATCCTTGTAAGTCGCTCCCGACTTGTTCTCAATCGTCACCCAACCGGCAAAATCCATCTGCGTATCCTTCGCATTCAACACGGCATTGTAGTCGGCATACCAATTCAGGCCGCCCGTCTGATAGGCCACCTCGATCAACTGCTTGCCGGGCTTCTCCGTCGCCAGCTTCCACACCAGCGTTGGCTTGGTGATTAGTCCTTCCGGTAATGCACCGAACTCGATGTCTTTCACGTTGTCGCCGCGCTGGACCATCACCAGATCGCCCTTCTCACCAAACTGCCGGATGACCAGTTGATTTCCATCGAAGCTCAACAGATTACCGGAATACCGTGAACCATCCTTGGTCAACACCGTGATCTGCTTATCAATGTACTTCTGCAAGAGCTTGTCAGCGGAGACGAGGTCGTATTCGTAGTTCTGTTCCAGCACCGTCGCCGTCGGATCGGTCAACGACTTGAACTGCACGCTCGTGCCGTCAATCTGCGCCGCCACGTCGCCGAACCGGATCGCGCCCAGTTTATCCGGCACTTCGACGTTACGTTTCTCCCGCACCACGCCAAAGTTCTGGTTGTAAATCGTCAGCGCCACGCCTTCGTCTTGGTTCTCCGCGGCACGCGCCACGACTGCTGCCAGCAACAGCACCGCCATCCATTTGAAAAATTTCATCTTTGTTCTCCTCTCACCGCGAACTATATTCCTTTCGATGGCCGATTGGAAATACGATGTTGTCATCGTTGGCGCTGGCCCCGCCGGGATCACCGCCGCCATCGCTCTCGCCAAAGCGCAGATTCCCGTCCTCGTTCTCGAAGCCGGCAAATTCCCCGGCGCGGAGAACTGGTCGGGCGCCGTCTATTTCACCGAGAACCTCGCCCAGCCGGACGTGCTCGGCGAGGAAGCGGTTCGTGCATCCGCTTGGGAACGGCCCGTCACCAAACGCGGTATCCATCTCTACAACGGCCACACACTCGTCGGCCTGACCTATCACAACCCCGACACCTTCCGGCATTGCTACACCGTTCTCCGTCCGACATACGACCATTATCTTGCCGAACTGGCCAAATCTTTCGGCGCCACCATCCTCACCGAAACCACCGCGACCGGCTTGCTGCGCGACTCGGCCGGCAAAGTGATCGGCGTCCACACCACGCGTGGCCCGATTTACGCCGCCGTTGTCTTTCTCGCTGAAGGCGACGCCTCGCATCTCGTCACCAAGGAAGGCTACGAACGCTGCCCGAACAACACCCCCCATTTTCTTCAAGGCATCAAAGAAGTCATCGAACTCGATCCTGCCGAAATCGAATCCCGGTTTGCCCTTCCGCCGGGTGAAGGCGCGGCTTACGAAATCATCCTGCGCAATCCCGGCAAGCTGCAACTCAACATGGGCGGGTTCATCTACACCAACCATTCCAGCCTCTCGCTGGGCCTCGTGATGCCGCTCGACAACCTCGCGCGCGAATTCAAAGGCGATCACAACCGGCTGATGGAGTGGTTCAAATCGCTGCCGGAAATCCAACGCCTCACCGGCGGCGGACGCGCCGTTGCCTACGGCGCGAAGCTCATCCGCGGCGGCGGCTTCCGGGAACTCCCCCAACTCGTCGACCACGGTCTCGCGCTCGGCGGGGCGTGCACCGGCATCGGCCTCGATTTCCCATTCCCCAACTATACCGGTCCCGCCACCGCGATGGGCCGCCTGTTCGCCCAAGCCGTCCGACAAGCCCACGGCGATTTCCGCCGGGAACATCTCACCGAACTCTACGAAAAGCCGCTCCGGCAAACGCACTATTTCCAGAACGTCGAATTCCTCCAAGACTGGCCGCACTACGTCGCCCACACGCGCGTCTTCTTCGGCCGCGCCGCCGATCTCGCCTGCGGCGCGCTGCATATCGCCACGCATCCCGATCTCCGCCCCGGCCAGAAACTCTGGCAACAAGCCAAGTTCCTCCGCGAAACGCTCCCGCCCAAACGCTGGGGCGAATTCTTCCGCGACCTGCGGCAACAACGCGCCGCCCTCGGTCTCCAGCGCGCCGGTTCCTCACGCGCGCCAGCACTCCGACACGCCGGCGCAGTCTCCATTTCCATCAACGGCCAACCCCGTTTTCAGAAGCTCGCGTCCCGTCTGCGTTCCGCTTGCGATCACCCTTATCGCAATGACGATACGCCTTTGCCGGTCAAGCTGCGCCACGCCTTGCGTTCCGCCCCGCGCCCCTGGTCGCTCGGCGGGTGGCCCTTCCTCACGGCGCTGCTCGCGCCTTTCCAATGGCTTTGCGAAATGATCGGGCTGCTCGTCACCCGACCCTCCCCCGAAAAATACCTGTCCTCCTTCTACCAACGCACCCTCGCCCTCGTCCGGCAACGCGCCAATCTCGACGCCGTCCCGCTCGCGCAGCCGATCGAAGAAAAACTTTCCCTCATCCGGTATTCCTCCGAGAAGACCAGCCATATCAAAGTGCAGCGTCCCGAGCATTTTGAAGATCGCCGCAAACTCGCCGACTCACCATTGTGGCACGTCTGTCCCGCCAAAGTGTACGAGCAACACACCGACGATCTCGGCCAAGTGCAGATCGTGGTGCACTTCGAGAACTGCATCAAATGCGAAACCTGCTGGCGCGCCGCCCCTGCTGACGTGGACTGGACCCGGCACCGCGAACAGCGTTTGGTCTTCAGTTCGCCCACACCGGCTAACCGCAAGCTGCTGGCGGTTCTAAACTCCGGTATGGTGGGAGCGGCATCCCCGCCGCGACAGGTCCCCGAATCGCGGCGGGGACGCCGCTCCCACGAGAAGTTGCAGCAGTTTTGCACTTCGATCCATTCCGGCCCGCGCTACCTCGACACCGGCCGGCGCCAATGGCTGCTCTCCCTGCTGGAAGATTCCGGTTGTGACCGCGCCCTCGCTTATGCCAAAGCCGGCAAGTTCTTCTGGGCGGAAGCGGAGGTACAGAAACACCTCGCCCCTTCCCCATCGGTCTTCCTGAGCGAAGCGAAGGACCTCACAACCGAATCCGGAATTGAGCACCACTTCACCAAACAATCCATCAAAGACCTCGAACGCGGCGCGCGCCTCACCGCCGACCAACTCGCCTTTCTCAAGTCTCTTCAGCCCACACCGGACATTCTCCGCGCCCTCGCCGCGCGCGACGTCTCGCTCGCGCTCCTCGTCTCCGGCATCGCCCACGCCCAAATCACCGCCCGCCCAGACTTGGCCGACGTCGAATGGATCGGCCTCAACACCGCCCGCCGCCACGCCCGCGAGTTCCCGGTCGCGCTGACCGCCGATTGCCGCGCTATTGTCCGCGGCGCCGGCGAAATGTTATTGGAACGCTGCCGGCAACACGCGCGGAGCCGCGTCCAATTCCCCGGCCTGTTCCAAGACGAAGACGCTCACGATGGCATCGCCAAGTTCGGCGCTGTCAAACAGATGCTCAGCGAAATGGAAGCGCAGGTCTGGCAGCTCCGTCACAATGCCGCCAACCCCCGCGAAGCTTTCTTCACGCTCGCGTACAACGCCGGCCAAATCATCGGCGGCAGCGCCTACAGCGAAGACGACATCTTCTCCAAGTTCTATCGCGACAGCGTTGTCTTCTCACGTTTGCTGTTCGACGACGAAGAACCTTCAGCCGGTGCGCCGACGCTCGCGTCCGAACCTCAGACCGAACTCGATTTCGAAATCATCAAGTTGCTGAAAACCAAAACGTGGGCGCAGCCTCAGCGCCGCGACCTCGCGGAACTCGGCTCTACCGTCCTGACCCGCGGCTACCTCCTCGAACAGCCACTTCAATCCCCGCCCCCATTCTCCTACCGCTCTGAACTCGCCCAACCCAATCCCTATGACTACGGCGATTTTCTTACCAAGCCCTTCGACCCGGTGACGTGGCGTTACGTTCCGGAAATGCTCCACGCCGACCCCGAACTCCGCGCCTATCACGACCAACTCTACCGGCATTTCACCGAGCGCTATGTCTATCGCCCCGGCGAAAAATATTACCGGCTCGTCGAGCGTCTCCACCAAGTCCCGCTTGCAGACGTTCACGACATGGTCGCGCACGGCTTCACCCGCATGTACATCCCGAAGGAGTTCGGCGGCGCCGGCTTGCTCAAGGCCCATTACTACATCCTCTGCCCGCTTTCGATGCGGTATGCCGACCCGAGTTACGCGCTCACCATCATGGCGCACTCCAGCATCGGGACAACCCCCATCCTCCTCGGCCTGAACCAAGACTTGCCGCGCGCCGAAGCTGACCTCCAAGAGTTTCTCGCCGCGGCCGGCCTGATCCAAAATCTAAAATCCACAATCCACAATCTCCTGCGGATGCTCGAATCTCCGGCGGCGCTCAAAGTCAAAGACGCGTTCACCGCGCTCGGCAAAAAAGTGAAAACTGACATCGGGAAGAAACCGATGCTCCGCGCCATTGCGAGCGAATTTCTGACGCACTTCATGGATGCCGGACGGGCTGGACTGCGGATGGACTTGCCGAAGTTCAAAGCGGAGCTACAGGCGTGCGGGCCGGCATTGGACACCGTACGCCCGCGCGCGGAAATGGTCATCGCCGAACTCGACCGCCGGGCAGAAGCCGCGAAATTCTTCCTGCGTTTAATCAGTGCCGGTCAGATCAGCGCCTTTGCCCTGACTGAGCCGAGTGCCGGCAGTGATTCCGGTGGCATTCAGACCCGGGCCGAATTGAAGCGCGCCGAAGTCTTCACAAATTCTGACGGCTCGAAGTATTTCCGGCTCGGCACAGAGCGCCGCGGCATCGTGGACGCGGCGACCGTGGACATAGCCAACCTACCGGATGCCGACATCGCGCAGATCCGGAAGGAAGGCGGCCGGGAATTCTACGAGTACTACGAACTCAATGGCGCCAAGATGTGGATCACCAACGGCCACGTGGCCGGCGTGTTTTGCTTGTACGCACGCACGAAAGAAGGCCCAACCGGTTTCCTTGTCCGCCGCAATTCCGAAGGGCTGAAGGTCGGTCGCGACGAAGAAAAGATGGGCCAGCGCGGTTCGCCCACCAACGAACTCAGCCTCAACGGAGTCCGCGTCCCACGGGAAAACATCATCGGCATCGAAGGCCGGGGCCAAGTCAACGCGCTGGAAACCCTCAACGTCGGGCGCACCGGCCTCTGCGTCAGCGCCGCGGCGATGACCGCCAAGATCATCGAGCAAACCCGGCAATTCGTAAGGGAACGCGGCTTGGAGAACGAACCGCACATCCAGCAACTCGTCGGCGAAATGACCATCGAGCATTACGCGACTGAATCGCTCGCGTATGAGTTGATTGGCCGGTTCGACCATCACGACACGAAGAGCGTCCGCACCGAGTCGGCCATCGGCAAATACTACGCCAGCGAAGTTCTGCACCGGGTCATTCGGGCCGCGGAGAATATTTACGGGTTGGAAGGCGGCACCCAATTGCACGAACTGGAAAAACACCGGCGTGACGCCCGGGTGCTGAACATTTACGAAGGCACGAACGAAGTGCAGCGGTTTCTCATTCTGCGCGATCTCGTGGACAAAGCACTTCCGAACGCCAAGGAATCCAGCCCGCTGATTGATCGCCTCCGGCAAGCCGTTGAAACCTTCGGTCAACAAGTCTGGCAAAACGCGAATTTCCAACCCGCGATGTTCAAACTCGCCGAAATGGCCGGCTACCTGAAGGCCATGGATTCCGCCCGGTGGCGCACCCAATGGCTGACGAAGAATACGACCGCTGTGGACAGCCCCCACCGGCAATTGGCTGAAGTGGCCTATGACCGGTATTGCGATTGCGCTCAACGGGAAATCCAGCGCCTCCTCTCCGAGTTCGACCGCGACTGCGCGCTGCTCAAACAAGGTCTGTACCCACCCGAAATCCGTGTTGCGATGCTCGCGCTGCAGGAAGCAGAACATAAACCGGCACTCGCTCCGCAACCGGCAATCCTACCCCCGGCCCAACACATTGTCGTTGTCGCCAACGTCGTGCCGGCTCTTTCACCGCGACCGCGCGTGGTGGAGGGCGAGCTACTGGAGACACACTTCGAGCTTGATGTGGGAGTCCCGACAAGCCTGTCGCGACGACCCGTCCGCCTCACCATCCTGACCGTCGCACCGCGTTATGCCGCCGAACTTCTCCGCCGCGCGCTGGCCGCCGGCGCAACCGATGCCGTGCTGCTGGAAGCCGACGACCTGCCAGAGGACATCCATGCGACTGCTCGACTGATTGCCGATCACATCGCCGTGCACCTGCCCTCATGTGATTTGGTGTTATGCGGGGAGGCACTGTTCTGCACCATCTTGAACAGCAATCTGGGCGGGCTGCCTCCGGTCCGCGCCATCACCGAAGCAACCGCTGCCAACAATTTCTCGGTCGATGACTTCTGCGCGGCTCAGTCGAAACCATTGGAGATCATTCCCAGCGCGCAAATAATCGCCAGCGCGAAGTTCCCGTCACGTCTTATTTTGCCGGCAGTCACGGCCGGGGAGCAACCAACCGTCGCCACGCCGGCCGCAGCGGCAAAGTTGGTACGGGCGTTGACGGGGGTGGAATCGTCCGGCCCGGATGGCGACGCGCAATATACTGGCAAAATTGAGGCGGCAGACCAATCAGTTGTGCCGGCGCGCGCCGCAGCGGTGTTCGTGGCGACACCGGGCAACTGCGACGGCGCAGAAACCGCCGCTGAATGTGCGGCCGCTTTGGGTTTGCCGTTTCACGTGGTGGTGGTGGGCGACCCTGACGAGAAGCAGATCCGGGAATTGGCCGGACGGCTGGCGGCGGCGTCCGTGTTCTTTTGTACGCACGCGCAATTGCGCGACGATTCGCCCGAAGGCGTGCTCGCCGCCGCCCAATACCTGTGGAAGGACACGTTGCCGTCCCTGCTCGCCAGCGGGACGTGGGCGAATGAGGTGTTCGCGCAATTTGCGAGCACGTTCCCGCGCGTGCAGGCCCGGTACAATGTGGCGGCAATCGCGCACCATGAACTGGCCGTGCCGGTATTCGGCGGGAACGTGCACCGCGTGTTCGCCATCGGTAACGTCCAGGAACATCCGCTGGTGGCGACGTTTACGGCCGGCAGTCAGCACAAGACCGTCGCGCCAAAACGCGTCTGCCGCGTGCCGCTGGACTTGGAATACGTCCCCCCGCCCAAACAGGCGGAAGCGCGCGCGCGTTCGCTCATGATGGCTGATGCGGATGTGATCATTGATGTCGGTTACGCCATCCGGAACCGGGAGAATTTTGATTTGATCGTTTTGCCCCTGAAGGACCGCCTCGAAAAGATCGGAGTGCAGAACGTGATGATTGGCGGGACACGCAAGGTGGTGGAAGATCTCAAGCTGCTCACGCCCGACCGTCAAATCGGTCAAACCGGCACGGCGGTGAATCCCAAGTTGATCATCTCGCTTGGCGTCAGCGGTGCGCCGCAGCACGTGGATTACCTCGGGGAACGGGCGCTGATCATCGCCTTCAACAAGGATGCCGACGCGCCGTTGCTGACGCTGAATCAACGCCGCGCACGGCCCAAGGTGATTCCGCTGGTGGGGGACTTGTACGAACTCGTGCCGGAGTTTACGAAGGCGCTGTAGCGCTGGACTCCAGTAACTCCCAGAACTTGGGATTTTCCTGGAGGAGTTGGTCTTCGGAAATTGGCAGCTTCGAGCGGTAAAAGAAATCCTTCAATGAGTTCTTGTTGAGAACACACCGGACATTGATCATGTCGCCGTCCTTGTCGAAATAAATGCGGTAGTCCTTCACCCGGTAGCGATAGACTTTTTTCCCACCGCGCGTGAGTTGACCAAAATGCGCGTCCGCCTTCTCGAAATCGCGCGGCAACAACTGAAAACCGTCAATCAATTCCAATTGCAGTTTCTTCGGCATGGCCGCCAGTTCCTTGGCGCCCACCGGACTGAAAATAATTTGCAGCATGGCCACAGCCTACCGTCCCCGCTTCAGATTTGCAACGCCCGGTCGGGATGATCGGTGATCAACCCATCCACGCCCCAGTCGCGCAACCGGCGCATCTCTTCCGACTGATTCACCGTCCACACGAACAACTTCAATCCGCGGCCATGAATGCGCCGCACGACCGCCGGCGACTTGATCAACCGGCGACTCACGCCCAACCCGGCCACGTCCTTGGGAAATCGAATCCAGCGCGCCGAAAGTCCGAACCGGGTCACGTCGGTCAACCGCCGCACCTTGCCGGGATGGACGGAAAATACAATCACATCCTTCCGCCCACCCGTCACCGCCGCCACGCGCTCCGGATCCGCGCCCTTGATTTCAATGAGCAGCGGAAAGTTTAAGCGCAAAACTTCGTCAAGCGTCGGGGCCTCCGGCATTTCTTCTCGCAAGGCGGCGCGCACGCGTTTGTGGACGCCATAGATCCGATCCAACCGGTAATCATGGAATACCACCAATTCCCCATCGCGCGTCTGTTGCACGTCAATCTCGACCATGTCCACCCCCAACCGGATCGCCGCGCGAATGGCCGGCCACGTGTTCTCGAGATACCGGGCGCTCCACCCCCGATGCGCGATGACCAATGGCGTCATAACGTTCCCCGCGTTCGCTCCGCGAGGTAATCGTCCACCTGCCGGCGGGTCCATTCCTCACTCCAGCCCAGCGCGGCGGCCATGACACGCGCCACGCGTTCCGCCACTTCTTTCCCGCCGTGCCGGCTCAAGGCCAACGGCGTGCGCCGCCGCATCACATCGGATAACGTCAGGGCCATTTCCTCCCGGCAGGCGTGGTCAATGTCGCTGGCGTAAACTTCCGGCACATCCGCCAGTTGTTCGCCGGCCACCGGTGGACGATGCTCCGGCAAGGGCGTGGTCGCAGTCGCGCAGACCGGCAACCGACGCTCAAGGTGCTTACCCAACTGATCCACCACCTGTTCGGCAACCGCCCGGTAGGTGGTGTACTTGCCGCCGGCGACAGACATGAAATTCTTCCCGTGCCAAACGATGCGTTCCTCGCGCGAGCGGGCGGACGGGCGCGCGGAGGAATGCAGCAAGGGACGCACGCCCGCGAAGGTCGTGATGATGTCCGACGCCTGGATTCGCGCATCCGGCATGACTGTCCGCAATTCCGTCAGCAGGTATTCGATGTCGGCCGGCTCGGTTGCCGCCGTGGCCGGGTCGCCGGTAAAATCCGTATCCGTGGAGCCAAGCAGCGAGCAATCCAGCCACGGCACTACGAAGATGAGCCGGCCGTCCCGGCGGGCCTGAAAGAAAACGCCATGACGCTCCGTCAGGCGCGGCAACACCAAGTGCACCCCCTTGGTGGGACTGAGGCGGAGATTCCGGCCATTCAACGGGGCGAGGTTCGCCACTTGTTCCGCCCACGGGCCGGCGGCGTTAATGAAGACGCGGGCGCGAATGGGAAAGGATTCGCCGGTCAATTCGTCCGTGACGCGCGCCCCGGCCAGCCGGTCGACTTCTTTGACGAACCCGGTCAGCGCACAGTAGTTGGCGCAGACTGCACCGTGTTGGGCGGCATGGAAGAGATTATCGAGACAGAACCGCGCGTCGTCTTCCTGACAATCATGGAACAACACCGCGCCTTGCAGGCCTTGCCGGTTGAGCGCGGGTTCGTGCGCGAGCGCGCGCCGCGGTCCGTAGCGGCGATGTCGTCCCGGATTCCGGTACGCGGCGAGCAGGTCGTAAAGCGTCATGCCGAGATTGATTTTCCACAAGGGCCGGGAATCGCCCGCATAGACTGTGAAAAGAAATGACTGCGGTTTGACCAGGTGCGGCGCAATCTCTTGGAGGATGCGGCGCTCCCGGCAGGACTCAGCAACGAGGCCAACTGCGGCTTGTTCGAGATACCGGAAACCGCCATGGATGAGTTTGGTGGACCGGCTGGAAGCGCCGCTCGCGAAGTCGGCCTTATCAATCAGCGCGACGCGCAGCCCACGCAACGTGGCGTCCCGGGCGATGCCGGCCCCGAAGATGCCGCCACCAATCACCAGCACGTCGAACTCGCCGCTGGCCAGCGCCTTAAGATTACGTATCATGAAGCTCAAGAGGTAGTAAAATCAGCTTGCAACCGCAAGACTTGGCTTGTACTGTGTCGCGCCTTTTAGGGATTTACTCATGAAAGCGAAGATTCATCCGGAATATGTGGAGTCGATCATCCATTGCGCGTGCGGCAATGTGATCAAGACGCGTTCCACCAAGAAAGATATGCACGTCGGCATCTGCTCACGTTGTCACCCGTTTTTCACGGGGCAGGCGAAGTACGTGGACACCGCCGGCCGCGTCGAGCGCTTCCAGAAGCGGTACGCGAAGAAGGCGAAGTAGGGTTTGCTGACGGGCGCAGGCATTTCCGCTTGCGCCCGTTTTGTCTTTATGGACTTTGCGCCCTCCATCGAAAAGTTCCGCCACCGGGTGGCCGAGCTGCAGAACGAGCTCGCCAATCCGGCGGTGTACGCCGACCAGCGGCGCGCCGGCGAACTGGCTCGGGAACTCCAACGCCTGAACCAGGCGCTGGCCGACGACGCGCGTTGGCAAACCGTCCAGAAACAGATCGCCGAGAACGAACAACTCCTCGCCGACCCGGACATGGCGGAACTCGCGAAGAGCGAACTCGACGAGTTGCGCAAAGAGTCTGACCGGCTTTCCAAGAACATCCAGCTCGGCATCGTGCCGCCCGATCCGCACGATTCGCGCAACACGATTGTCGAAATCCGCGCCGGCACCGGCGGCGAGGAAGCCGCGCTGTTCGCGGCTGATCTTTACCGGATGTATGCGCGGTTTGCCGACACGCAGCGTTGGAAGATCGAAGTCATGGACACCAGTCCCAGCGAACGCGGCGGCTTCAAGGAAATCGTCTTCAGCGTCCAAGGCCAGGATGTTTATAAGAAACTGCGCTACGAGTCCGGCGTCCATCGCGTGCAGCGCGTGCCGGAAACCGAAGCGCAAGGCCGTGTTCACACCAGCACCGCCAGCGTCGCCGTCCTCCCGGAAGCTGAAGAAGTGGACATCCAACTCAAGACCGAGGATATGGAGATCACCGTCTGCCGCGCCAGCGGCCCCGGCGGTCAGGGCGTGAACACTACCGACAGCGCCGTCCAGATTCACCACAAGCCCAGCGGCCTGATCGTGCGTTGCGCCGACGAGCGCTCCCAAATCAAAAACAAGGCCAAAGCCCTGCGCGTGCTGCGTTCCCGATTGCTTGTCCACAAACAGGAAGAAGAACAAGCCAAGATGACCGCCGCTCGTCGTAGCCAGATCGGCACCGCCGACCGCAGCGAAAAAATCCGCACCTACAATTTCCCGCAGAACCGCGTCACCGACCACCGCATCAACCTCACGATCCAAAACCTCCCGGCCATCATGAACGGTGATTTGGACGAGATGATTGAATCGCTGATGGCGGACGATTATCAGCGCCGGCTGGCGGCCAGCAACTCGTAGGAGCGATTTCCCAATCGCGACCGGTGTTGGGGATAAAGCCGCGTTGATTTACTGGCAGGTACGACTCATACTCGGCGGCACGCATGAAGGCCGTCACTGTTTTTGAACATCAGGCCATCGCGAGGCCGTTACCGGAAATTGATAAGCGCGTCCTAGACACGCTGCGTGGCCCGGCAGGAAAACCGATGTTCCAAGTTGGCTGGCGGGAGACACGCGCGACTTCATTCGTCGGCATCGTCCAACTCCCGACCGCCACGCTGCAAGTCCTACCGAAGACGTACCGGGAAGAGGCGACGGCGGAACGCGAGGCCACGGCAAATCTGCTGTTCCTCCTGAGCTACACGCGCAAACTGGAAATCACCGAACCGGAAATCGCCCGGCTCACCGAACAACGCGCGCGGCTCTCGGAAATCCTCTACTGGATTTTCGCCCACCGGCTTTGGGAGGCCGTCCGCCGGGAAGTGTTGCGCGGGTACGTGACCATCGAAGACCGGCTCGACGTGCTCAAAGGCCGCTGGCTCGTCGCCGCCCAAGCCCGGCGGCCCGACGGCTGGCGGCGCGACCGGTTCGACGTGGCCTTTGACGAGTTCACCGAGGACAACCTGCCCAACCGGCTGTTCAAGGCGACCGTCGAGAAGGTCTCCCGCTGGGCCAAGTGGTCGGACACCCAGTCGAAACTCGCCCACCTCCGCAGCGCATTTGCCGATGTCGCCGACCACACACCGCGCGTGGAAGATTTCGACGCCGCCAACCGCTGGATGGTCAGCCACCGGTGCCGCGTTTCCGCCGGCCAACTCTACCGGCCGCTGCTGAATCTGGCGCGGCTGTTCCTCGTCGGTGCCGGCCCGCAACCCAGCCTCAGTCTTGCTCGCGTTTGACCGCGCGCTCGATAATGTCCTTCACAAATTGCGGAATTGGCATGCCGGCGGTGCGGGCATCCTTCTTGAGTTGATCGTATTGAGCCACTTCCTCACCTTGCCAAAGCAAGTCCACGCGACGGACAGGTTGCATGGCAATGTGTGAGTATTCCTCCGGATACGCCCAATAGCATGAGAGGCAGACTTCACGCTTCTTAAGATTCCGCCAGTTCTCGCAGTGTTCGCATGACCACGATTTGGCACGATTTGCGGAGCCGGAGAGCAGCATAAAGTCATCGGGAGATGATTGGCCTCCCACGTCACCAGCGACTTCGTATGGAACTCGGTGATCAATTTGGAGCTGGGCTTCTGGCAACTCCTCCAAGTAAATGAAGCATTGGCAGCCATACTTCTGAATCAGGGCCTGCTTGATCTGCTTGGACAAACCTGTCCGGCCAGCCAAGCGTCGGAACTTCACCTTGCTCGGGTCGGCAAACCGGTAAGCGGCAATCTTCCTCCCGTCAGAACCGACAACGGTAACGCGCTCCAAGGGAATACCGTGTTCTTTCACATCACGTGCGGCACGGGGCGGATGATTGTAGCCATACTTGGTCTTGAGCTCTTCCGTGGAGATTTGGCCGTGCTTGAGGATGTGGTCAATGACCGTGCGGGCACGCTTGCCGGTCACGGAACGACACAATTCAAGAAATTCTTTTGGATATTTTGCCATACGGTTTGCGTGACTCCATTAAGACGAGTTGTTCGACTTCATTGTGACGATGTACCCGCTCCGCCGCACCAGCTTCTTCCGCCAACGACGCAGAGAGGTAGAGCGATTCGACGGTGATCGCCTTACGGCCCAGCAATGTTGCCTGCGTCGAGGGACCGGCTGACAATTCCACGAGCGTCAAATCCAACACCTTCGGCATCGGCTTGCCGAACCGCTTTGTCCCGGTCCGTCCGTCGTAACTGACCGCATACCGGATACCGCAGCGATTCAGCTTCGCCAGTTCATTAACGAAATCGTCAAACATCACCCCGGCATAGTACCGTGAATCGCGCTCACCGCAGACTCCTTGATACGGCGGATCCATGTACACCACGTCACTAGGACTGACGTTCGCCAGCACATCGCGATAATCGAGCGAGGAAACCACTGTGCGTCCACGCAGCAACGTTGATACGCCATAAATATTTTCTCGCATTGTCTCTGGTCGCGTACCCTGCCGTCGTTTGTCCGGGCTTTGGTTGAACAGTCCTTCCGCGTTGTACCGCACCGCCCCCTTGACGCACCGCGCCAACAGATACAACAGCAATTGGGGATTGCGGGTCCGATTGAAGTCTTCCCGCACCCGGTAATAATGTTCTAAACTGTCGGCGTGTTGCTGCTCCCAGAGATCTTTGTAGAAGCGGGTCAACTCCTGAGGATGGTTGATCATTAACCCGATAAGTTCCGCTAGCGGTTTGTTCAGGTCATTCAGCCAGTAATTCTTCGCGCGTCCTCGTGCGGCGCAAGCTATCGAAACCGCCGCCGAACCTACAAACGGCTCGACCAGCCGTTCCATCTGCACTGGCAGATAACGCAGAATCACCGGCGCCAACCCGCGCTTGCTGCCTTGATATTGGATCGGATGCGGAATCACATACGCACTTTATCATATCTCGATTGCAGCAAACCAGCATTTCATCTTGCGGGTATTCATAGCGGGCGCAGCAAGACCCGGCGCAAACCTACGCGCTGGTGATTGACGAGATCAACCGGGGGAACATCTCGAAGATTTGCCGCAGACGACAGCGGCGTCTCGTCTAACTCGGCTTCGGCGAACTCAACACGTTAATCGAACCCGACAAACGACTCGGTGCGGCAAGTCTCAGCCACGAATAGACACAAATGAGACACGAATCAGAGCCAAACATTCGTGAAGATTCGTATGAATTGGTGGCCAGATTCTGCATTTCTATGGCGGACGTGTCGCTAGGCAAGCTGTTGACGGCGCTCAACCGGCAGTTGGAGGCGTATCTCGACCGGGATCATCAAATTGGCCACAGCTATTTCATGGGGCTGAAGGACGTGGCTGACCTGCGGTTTGCGTGGGAGCACAAGGTCGTGCCGCTGTTGCAGGAGTATTGCACGACACCGACGCTGCCGAGCGTTTGGGCTTTGCCTTGATTGCCCGCGCCGAATCGCTGGCGCAATTCCCGTAGCGCGGTCGAGTCGTGCCGGAATATAACGATCCTCAGTTACGGGAAATCCTGCATCTGTCCTACCGCGTGATTTACCGGGTCAATGAGGTAGCGCAAATAGTGGAAGCTGTTCGGTTCTGGGACGCCGCGCGCGGTTTCCCCCACCTGCCACCGGAGCGGTAGCCAGCGCCTTCTCGTCATACTGGCGCGATACGCAATCCGCGGTTACAGTGCTCGCCAGTAAGCGTGAGACATAAAAAAAACAACTGCATCACCATTCGCGGGGCGCGGGAACACAATCTGCGCAACGTCACCGTCCGCATTCCACGCGATAAGTTCACGGTGATTACCGGGATTAGTGGCAGTGGGAAAAGCACATTGGCCTTCGACATCCTCTTCAACGAAGGCCAACGTCGCTACCTCGAATCGCTCAACGCCTACGCCCGGCAATTCGTCCAACCGTCGTCGCGCCCCGACGTCGACGCCGTCTTCGGCATCCCGCCGACCGTCGCCATCGAGCAACGCACCAGCCGCGGCGGCCGCAAAAGCACCGTCGCGACCGTGACCGAGGTTTATCATTTTCTCCGTCTGCTCTTCGTCAAACTCGGCACGCAATTCTGTCCCGACTGCAACGTCCCGATCCGTCCGCAATCACCG
The DNA here is from genome assembly GCA_037441425.1 of Verrucomicrobiia bacterium. Lineage (GTDB taxonomy): Bacteria > Verrucomicrobiota > Verrucomicrobiia > Palsa-1439 > Palsa-1439 > JBBISF01. The sequence goes on along the minus strand of JBBISF010000005.1, from coordinate 5,396 downwards.
GAAGCCATCGCGGATAGAGTAATTGGCCAAAAACTTTTTGCGCCGCTGATTGTCGCCCGCAAAGGTCTCTACACCGACCTTGCCGAATGGGCATTGAAGAAAGGTTTCCCGTATCTGCGCGTCGACGGCAAACTCCTCCCCACCGGCAACTGGCCGCGCCTCGACCGGTTCAAAGAGCACAACATCGAGCTACCGGTACGGGCGCTCGAAGAAGCGCTCGAATACGGCAAAGGCGTCGTTCTAGCCGGCAACACGATCTACTCAACCCGCCGCGCCTGTCCGAAATGTTCACGCAGCTTCCCCGAACTCGATCCGCGCCTCTTTTCCTACAACTCAAAACACGGTTGGTGTCCGAGTTGTTACGGCACTGGCCTACAGCTTACCGGCTTCGACGAAGAACAAACCGGTGAAGAAATCTGGTGGAACGAATGGTTTACCGGCCGCGAACGCCCGTGCCCATCCTGCCGGGGCACGCGCCTGCGACCGGAAGCGCTCGCCGTCAGGTTTCAGAACAAGAACATCGCCGCCTTCGCCGCCTTACCGGTTGAGACAGCCGCCGAAGTTTTCGCTAAGATGAAACTTCGCGGCCGGGAAGCCGAAATCGCGCGCGACATTCTCGCCGAGTTGAAATCCCGTCTGGAATTTCTCCAAGAAGTCGGTCTCGCGTACTTGTCGCTCGACCGCGCCGCGCCGACGTTGAGCGGTGGCGAAGCGCAACGCATTCGGTTGGCCGCGCAACTCGGCTCAAACCTGCGTGGCGTCTGTTACATCCTCGACGAACCGACCATCGGCTTGCATCCGCGCGACAATCGGATGTTGCTCGACACGCTGCACAAACTCGAAGCCAAAGGCAACACCGTCGTCGTCGTCGAACACGATGAAGACACCATCCGCCGCGCGGAACACATCGTTGACCTCGGCCCCGGTGCCGGCGTCAACGGCGGTCGTCTCATCGCCGAAGGCACGATCAAAGACATCGTCCGCAGCAAAGAGTCCGTCACCGGCCAGTCGTTGCGCGAGCCGCTGCGTCATCCGCTGCACGAACCACGCACCGGCAAGACTAGCTTTATCGAAATTACCGGCGCGACGTTGCACAACCTGAAAAATCTGAGCGTAAAGATCCCGCTTGGCCGGTTAGTCTGCGTCACCGGCGTCAGCGGGTCCGGTAAGAGCACGCTGGTGAGAGACGTCTTGTACCGGCAAGTAAAGAGCAGTTCGATGCGCGCGCTGGAAGTTGACCAGACGCCCATTGGCAAGACGCCGCGTTCGTGCCCGGCAACGTACATCGGTTTCTGGGACGACATTCGCCGGCTCTTTGCGAACATCCCGGAAGCGAAGATGCGCGGCTACAGCGCGAGCCGGTTTTCGTTCAACACCGCCGAAGGCCGCTGTCCGGAGTGCGAAGGCCAGGGGGTGAAGAAAATCGAGATGAGTTTCTTGCCGGACGTGACGGTGCATTGCGAAGTCTGCGCCGGTAAACGGTTCACCGCCGAAACGCTCGACGTGAAATGGAAAGACAAGAACATCGGCGAAGTTTTAGCCATGAACGTCGACGAAGCCGTCGAGTTTTTCTCGGCGCACCGGCAGATCCACCGCGGGCTGGCGTTGTTACAGGAAGTTGGGCTGGGCTACCTCACGCTCGGCCAACAAAGCCCAACGCTTTCCGGCGGCGAAGCCCAACGTATCAAACTCGTCACCGAACTCGCCAAAGCCAACTACATCACTACGCTCTATATCCTCGACGAACCCACCATCGGCCTCCACATGGCCGACGTGGAGAAGTTGATTCGCGTCCTCCACCGCCTCGTCGATGCCGGCAACACCGTGGTCGTCATCGAACACAACCTCGACGTCATCGCCGAAGCCGATTGGATCATTGACCTCGGCCCGGAAGGCGGCGACGGCGGCGGAAGGATCGTTGCCGAAGGAACACCGGCAACCATCACAAAAGCCAAAGCTCACACCGGCGAATTTCTGCGTCAGTTTTTGACGAGCGGCAAGAACTGGCGAGCTTCTGGATCGTAGGCGAACAACACATTTTCCTCGGCGGCGGCGGTGGAGCTGGTGTTGCCGGGCGATTTGCCAGCCGGCAAGGTGTTCAGTTTCAACACACAGGCTTTCAGGACTTCGAGGTGCACATTGGCCAGCAAAGCCCAGCGGATCAAACTCGTCACCGAACTCGCCAAAGCCAATAACACCGCCACACTCTACATCCTCGACGAACCTACGGGCACAAGACCCGGCGCACATACGCGTGCAACACCTCTGTATCGGCCGCGCCCCGCTTGCGCGCGGCGGCCAGATGGCCCATGTCGGCGACGATCACGAGACTGTGTGAAAAATCCCAAAGCACGCGGTGATGAAATCGATTTCCAAGGACTTACAAAAGCTTATCAGCGACTTGCAAAAGACGAAGGGAGTTTTTTGCACAGTCTCCTCAGCGCGCCCGCATGCGCTTGCACGCCTTGGCGGCGGAGCATCCGCGCTCAACCACCCCACCTGTATGGGCGAACCCCTTTTCATCTTAGTCGCTTACGAAAACTTTCGGAATCCCCTCTTTCAGCACGTCGGCGATGGTTTTGGCGAACTTGAACGTCATCTTGCGGCGGATTTCGAGCGGGACATCGGTCAGGTCTTTGCGGTTGTAAGCCGGCAAGATGATGGTGGTGATGCCGGAACGCGCAGCGGCCAGCACCTTTTCCTTGATGCCGCCCACCGGCAGGACTTTGCCGCGCAGGGTGATTTCGCCGGTCATCGCGGTCGCCGGGCGGACGGGTTTCTGCATCAACAGTGAAGTCAACGCCACGGCCATCGTGACGCCGGCGCTCGGACCGTCTTTCGGGATCGCGCCCGCCGGCACGTGGACGTGCAGATCATTTTTCTCGAACGCCTTGGGGTCCATCTGGAGTTCCCGGACGTGCGCGCGGATGTAGCTCAGCGCGGCTTGGGCGCTTTCTTTCATCACATCACCCAGCGAGCCGGTCAGGATAAGACTGCCGCGCCCCGGCATCCGGGTGGCTTCGATGAAAAGAATATCGCCGCCGGTGGGCGTCCATGCCAGGGCGACGGCCACACCGGGTTCGGTGCTGCGTTCCACCATGTCGTGGAAAAACTCCGGCTGGCCGAGGAAATTTTTCACGTTGCGCGGCACGACCGTCACCGAATGGGTGCGGTGTTCGACCAGCCGGCGGGCGGTGCGGCGGCAGACGGTGGCGATGCAGCGTTCGAGGTTGCGGACACCGGCTTCGCGCGTGTGGTTGCGGATGATCGCGGCCAATGCGTCGGACGTGATGCGGAGCTGGCTCTTTTTCAGGCCGTTCTCCTCGATTTGGCGCGGAATCAGGTATTTGGTGGCGATGTGAATTTTTTCCTGTTCGGTGTAGCCCGGCAATTCGATGACTTCCATCCGGTCGTGCAAGGCCGGAGGGATGGGATCAAGTTGGTTGGCGGTGGTGATGAACATGACCCGTGAGAGATCAAACGGCACTTCGAGGTAATGGTCGGCGAAACTGTTGTTTTGTTGCGGGTCGAGCACTTCGAGCAGCGCCGCGCTGGGATCACCGCGAAAGTCCGCGCCGACCTTGTCAATTTCGTCGAGCATGAAAATGGGGTTGTTGCTTTCGGCGCGGCGCAAGCCTTGCAGGATGCGCCCCGGCAAGGCGCCGATGTAGGTGCGGCGATGGCCGCGGATTTCGGCTTCGTCGCGCACGCCGCCCAGCGAGAGCCGGATGAATTTCCGGCCCATCGCCCGCGCGATGCTCATGCCGAGGGAAGTCTTGCCCACACCGGGCGGGCCGACAAAGCACAGGATCGGGGATTTGGAGGTGACGGCGCGCCCATTGCCGTTGCGGCCGGACTTGAGTTTCAGGACGCTGAGGTATTCGAGGATGCGTTTCTTGACCTGCTCGAGGTCGTAGTGATCTTCGTCGAGGATTCGTTTGGCGCGGACAATTTCGAGTTTGTCTTCGGTGGACTTGGCCCAGGGCAGCCCGACCAGCCAATCGAGATAGGTGCGGGCCACGGTATATTCAGCGGACGCCGTGGGGACGGCGGCCAAACGGTCCACCTCGCGGATGGCGGTTTTCTTGACCTCGGCCGGCATGGCGGCTTTGTCAATCTTGTCCCGCAATTCCTTGATTTCGGGGCCGCCCTCACTGCCTTCACCGAGTTCTTTCTGAATGGTCTTGAGCTGCTCGCGCAGGAAGTATTCGCGCTGGCTTTTGCTCATCGCGCTGCTGACTTTGTGTTGGATCTCGCTGCCAAGTTGGAGCACTTCGAGTTCGCGGTTCAGCAGCAACGTCAACACATCATAGCGTTCCTGGAGGCTGACGCATTCGAGGACACCCTGTTTTTCCTGAAGGGAGATGTTGAGATTGGCGGCGATAACATCGCTGAGTTTCCCAAGGTCTTCGATGTTCAGGATGGCCACCTTCAGTTCGTCGGGCATGCCGGGCGAGAGGCCGATGATTTCCTGGAATTGGTGCGCCGCGTTGCGCGCGAGCGCCGAGAGTTCAAGGCTGCGGTCAATCTGGTCTTCCAACGTCTGGATGCGACAGACGAGGTAGGGATCTTCGCCCACGGTGTCGCTGATGCGGATCCGTTTGATGCCTTGAATCAGCACGCGGACGCTGTCGTCCGGGAACTTCAACATCCGCAGCACGCGCGCCAGACAGCCGATGTCGTGCAGTTCTGACAGGTGCGGCTGTTCGTCATCCGGATTGTTTTGCAGGGTGACGGCCACCAGTCGGTTGCCGGCCACCACGTCATCAATCAACTGGATTGAGCCTTTGTTGGAGACGAGCAAGGGCACGACCATGTGGGGAAACACCACCAGATCGCTGAGCGGCAGGACGGGGAGTTTCTCCGGGATCTCGTGCGGGCCCGGTAACGGGTTGTTGGCGCTGGTATCCAGCTTATTGACGGCCTCGTTTGCCATGATCAAAATTCCAAACCGCTGCGACGGGCCAGCGCGGCGGCGTCTTCCCAAGCGTTAGCTGACCGTCGCAGTCCGGTTAATTGGACTGCCCGATGGTGACGGTGACCGCGGTGTGAGCGGAGCTTTGCGCTTTGGGCAATTCAATTTGCAGGAAACCGTTTTCGAGCTGCGCCCGGACCCGGTTGCCATCAATCGAACGGGGGATGACGATACGCCGTTCAAAATACCCGTAATCAATCTCCATCTGCCGGAACTTGCAGCGGGCCGTCCGACAGGGATCTTTGCGATGACCGCGCACCAGCAGCAACCGCTCGTGCAGCGTGATTTCAATATCCTCCTTGTCCACGCCGGCCAGTTCCATGCGCACCACCAGCATCTCGCAACACTCGTACACGTCCACGTTGGGCGTCCATGTGCTCTGGCTTGATGAGACAGTCAGCCCGACGTGGGTCAGGCTGCC
>JBBISF010000004.1:74569-75860 GCA_037441425.1 Verrucomicrobiia bacterium | reverse complement strand
ATCAACAACGGCTGAAAGACGCGCACTACCGGTTTCACCCGCGCTCGGGTCGCCGGCACGGCTGAAAATCCGGCTCGATTTCCGGGAAGCGCCCCGGTATCTTCAGGTCATTGCAGTTGGATTATCGCCTCGAACCGTGAACGGACTGAGCCGAGCGCGCTTCGGGGTGACGTAATCCCACCGCAAGGATCACCGGTAAGCGGCATGCCAACGGAACGATTGCAGAAAACGATCGGGTATCAATTCAAGAGCCATGACTTGCTCATCGAGGCGCTCACCCATCCCTCAATGGCTCACGAAAACGGGGATCATCACAAGGTCCACAATCAGCGCTTGGAGTTCCTCGGGGACGCGGTGCTGCAAATGGTCCTGACGGATCGCGTGTACCGGCAATATCCCGATCTGCCGGAAGGACGACTCACACAGATCCGCGCGCATTTGGCCAACCGACACACGTTATTTCGCCGGGCACAGGCCATTGACCTGGGCCGGTATTTATTGTTGGGCAAGGGCGAGGAGTCCAGCGGCGGGCGCACGCGCCTGTCCAATCTGGCGGACGCCTATGAGTCCTTGCTCGGCGCGATTTATCTGGATGGGGCCATGCGGGCCGCGCGGAAATTCATCCACGAACAATTCGCCACCGAATTCCAGGATCTCCGGCAGACCACACCGCGCACCAACCCCAAGGGCCTGTTGCAGGAGTTGCTCCAGGAGCGGAGTCCCGCCAATCCTCTATACCGGGTCGTGCATGAGTCCGGTCCCGATCACAACAAGCAATTCGAGGTAGTTGTGGAATGGGAGGGTCGCGCAATCGGGTGCGGCCACGGCTCGAGCAAGAAGCAAGCGGAGACGGCGGCCGCCGAAGCGGCCTTGCAGGAACTGGGCCGTCCGCGCTAAGGCATCGGCTGGAAGCCGGAAGCCGAACTCGGCGCCGGCGCGGGACTCGGTCCGATCTTCATGCCGTAACGCGCGAAGATGGCTTTCCACGCCGGCCGGTCGGCACTGAGCTTGGCCAAATCCTGGACAGCGGGCACGGCGGCCTTCAGGAATTCCTGCATCTGGCCGAGTTGAGCTTGCCGGCTGGCGGTCTGGTATTTCAGCGTCCGGGTTTCCTTGAAGATGTAGAGCGTGAACGCCACGCTGGTAAGCAACAATCCCACGACCAACCCACAGATCATCGCCCGCAGTTGATCAACGGCGGCTTCGGTTTCCGTCACGACAGCCGGTTCTTCAGCCGGGACGGAATCGTCACGGCGGTTGAACGCAACCCCCGCGACGTCAACTTTGCGGC
>JBBISF010000004.1:3820-74559 GCA_037441425.1 Verrucomicrobiia bacterium | reverse complement strand
CCGGTCTCCGGGGCCGGAGTGGGAGGAGTGTTCGGGGCGCTCATTGGATGAACTCAAGGCTTCGGGGTGGATGCTTCGGCGGTGGTGGCCACCAAATGGTGGCGTTTCAGAACGTCGAGAATCTCCGTGTCGGAATTCGCCCGGGCCGCAAACTCCCGCAACACGCCTTCCACCGCCTGGCGTTGAAGGGAAACCTGCACCAGGTGCTGCTCGGCACGGTTCAGGTTGCGTTGGGTCTGGATGAAGCGCACAACGCCGTAAACGTTGAGGATGCCCAAGGCCACCAAGAGCAGAACCCCAATCTTGGCGATGGTGGCAAAAATATTACCTTTCATGGTCTGACGCTTACCTTCAACGGAGAATACTACCAGCCCCACCCACGGAGCGCACGACAAAAACGCGCGTCGGAACCCTGGATCATGACGCCGCCGGGGCCGGGCCGGTTTGACCCGCTAAATCATCCAGGAGCGAGAACAACTGCGACACATCAAATGGTTTTTCCAGGAACGCCGTCGCGCCGCGCTGGGTCATCCCGGCCTTTGTATATCCGTGCGACCGGTATTCCCCCGACATCAACACCACCCACCGCGCCGTGCCGGCTTTCAAGATGGCTTCCATCGCCGCCACGCCGTCCAACTGCGGCATCACCACATCCATGATGACCAGTTCGGGCCGGTGCTGCTGCGCGCCCGCCACGGCTTCGAGGCCGTCGCGCGCCGTGGCGACGACGTCATGGCCGGCGTATTTGACGCAATCCGCCACGACTTCACACACAGCCGGCTGGTCATCCACCACGATGACCCGCAGTTTCCGACCCGGCGCGGGTGGCGGACTCACGCATCCTCCCCGGAACGATCCATCATGGCTGTGTAAACCGCACGAATCTGTTGCGTCATCTGCTGATAGACTCCCAAAAACTCCTTTGCGTTCATATATCCCAATCGTTTGGCCAAGACCTCCTGTTCGCGCGGCTCACTGGAAATTTTCGACACGCTCGTATTCTCCACCCGGCGCAACACCGATTCCACACGCCGCAAAAACAGATACCCGCGCCGCAACTGATAACTCTGCTCGTCGTCCAAAACGCTCAGGGCGGTGAGCCGATTGAGCGCGGCCAGCGTGTGCGCCGTCTGCAACTGCTGATAGCGTGTCCCCTGCTGCAACTGCAAGGCCTGCACCAGAAATTCCACATCAATCAGCCCGCCCGGCCCCGTCTTAAATTCAAATTCCCGGTGCTGTGGATCACCCCGCTCCATCTCAATCCGCCGCCGCATGTGCCGGATCTGCTCCCATTCCGCCGGATTCAGTGGCTGACCGTACACATAACCGCGCGCCATCTCCATAAACTCCCGCCCCAACCGCTCGTCCCCCGCCACGAACCGCGCCTTCGTCAACGCCTGTCGTTCCCACAACTGTGCCCGTTGCCGGTAATACTCCCGATGCGCCGCCAGCGAACCCGCCAACGGCCCTTTCTCCCCATCCGGTCGCAGGCGGGGATCAACCTTGAACAATGTCCCCACCGCCGTCGAACGTTCCATGAAGGCCATCACCTCGGCCGCCAATTTGATCGCCGCCGGCCCGTCCTGCCGGCTCACAAACAACACATCCAGGTCCGCGCCGTACCCCAGTTCCTGTCCGCCGAACTTGCCCAGGCCGATGATCGCGAACCCCTTCTTCTGTTTCCCCACCGCAAACTCCAGACACACTTCCGCCACTTGCGTCATCTCCTGATGCACGCGTTCGACGTCCACCAACCCCATCACGTCTTCGATCCCGATCCGCAACAACTCCCCGCGTTTCCACACTCGCGCCGCGTCGGCCGGTGTCCCAACCACGCTCTGCAACTCCGCCGCCATGCGCTCCCGGTTCTTCGGCTCGCTGAGCGTCGCGCCCCGGCAAATCTCATCGAACAACTCCGGCCGGTGCGCCAGCGTCTCCGCCAAAAACCGGCTCGCGTCGCCCAACCGCAACAACATCTCCGGCAACTTCGGCGTTCCCAGCAGCAACTCATACAGCAGCCCGCGGGAACCGTACGCCGTCACGAACTTCTCGAAACTCACCAACGCCGCATCCGGGTTGGCCAACCGCCCGCACACCGCCAACACCGTCGGCCACAACCGCCGGAACGATTCCTTCGTGCGCGCCGACACATGCACAAACCCCGGCCCGTTTTCCAAACTCTCCAGAATCTTCGTCGCGGCCACCGGGTCGGCAAATCCCGCCGACGCAATCGTCACTTCCGGCATCGGCGCGGCGCTCGTCTCGGCGTGGGCCAACACGCCCGCGTAAATCTGCCGGACCGCCGCGGTGTGCTGTTGCTGCGCCGCCTGAAATTGTTCGACCGACTCGAACCCCAAACTGCGCGCCAACCGGTACAACGCCTGTGCCTCATCCGGGATGGTGTGCGTCTGCAACTCCATCTCCATCTGCAACCGGTGCTCTACGTTCCGCAGAAACCGGTAGGCGTCCGCCAACCGCCGGGCCTCCGCGGCGGTCAACACCTTCGCCGCCACCAACCGTTCCAGCGCCCGCAATGTGCCGCGTTCCCGCAACGCCGGCACCGCCGCGCCGCGCAACACCTGAAATGCCTGCACGATGAACTCAATCTCGCGGATCCCGCCAATCCCCAGCTTCACATGCCGGGTGAGCCGTGCGTCGCGGACAATTTCCTGTTCGATCCGCTGTTTCAGTGCCGCCATCTGGCGGATGATGTTCTCGCCCGTATGCCGCCGGTAAATGAACGGCTGCACCATCCGGATGAAACTCTCCCCCACCGTCGCGTCGCCGGCCACGCACCGCGCCTTGATCAACGCCATCCGTTCCCACGTCTCACCGTGCTCGGCGTAATAATTCTCGCAACTCTCCAGCGACCGCGCCAACGGCCCGCTCTTGCCTTCCGGCCGCAACCGCAAATCAATCCGGAAGATGTTCCCCTGCTCGCTCGGCGCCGCGACCGCGTGGATGATTTCCTCCGCCAGTTTCGTGTAGAACTCATGATAGCTCAGCCGGGGATTGAACTCGCCTTCCTCGTCGTACACGAAAATCACGTCCACGTCCGACGAGTAGTTCAACTCCTGCCCGCCCAGTTTCCCCATCCCGATCACCGCGAACCCGGCGGCCGGTTCAACCTTGAACTCCTTCCCTAGTTTCTCCGTCGCAACCTCAAATACCGCCTGCAAACATACATCCGCGAGGTTCGACAATTCCCGGGTCGTCTCCGCCACCGTGGCCCGGCCCACCAGATCGCGCGCCCCGATCCGCAACGTCTCCCGCCGCCGGAACCGCCGGACCGCGTCGTACCGCTGTGTCGGCGTCCGCAATCCCGCCACCAGCCGCGCCAACTCCGCATCGAGCCAGCCTTTCTCCCGCGGCTGGGCCAGCATTTCCGGGGAGATCAAAAAATGGAAAAACTTCGCGTCCCGCGTCAACGTGTCCGCCAGCGCCTGCGAATGCGCGAAGATCGTCACCAGCAAATCCAGCGTTTCCGGCACCTCGTGCAGGTAGTGATACAACATGTTCGCGTTGGGCAACGCCGCCACCAGCCGCTCGAAGTTCACCAGCGCGCGGTCCGGGTCGGCTGACTGGGTGCAAGCGTCGAGCAGATGCCGGAAGATCCGGCGCAGACTGCGCCGCTGAATTTCATCCGCATGTAGCCGCCCGATTGCCCCCCGCATCCGGGCCGGCTCGCGGAAACCGAGATTTCGCAAAAGCTTTTCCGCACTCGCCTTCGACAGGCCGGGTTGTCGTAGGAGCGACATTCCTGTCGCGACCGTCTGGGTTCTTTTTCGCCGGGTCACCGCTTCTTCTTCTCCATCAAATCGCGCGCCCGATCCAGGATGGCTCGTTCTTCCCGCGTCAAACTCTGCATCCCTTCCCGGCTGATCTTGTCGAGGATCGGATCCACCTGCTCCCGGATATACTCCGCCGCCGAAACGTTCTCCGACCGGCGCGGGCGCAACCCGCCCTCGAGCGCCCCCACCCACCGCATCCAAAACGGCGGCGGCCCGTAGCCGAGTTGTTTCACGTAAACGTATCCCAGCAGCGCCCCGCCCAGATGCGCCAGATGCGCCACGTTCCCCGGCTCGTGTTCGAGCAGCGGCACCACGTCGAGCGCCACGCAAATCCACGCCAGATACTTGGCCTTGATCGAAATCGGGATGATGAACCACAGCAGAAAGGTGATCTCCCGTTCCGGGAACAACGTCGCGAACGCAATGACACACCCCAATATCGCGGCCGACGCGCCCAGGACCGCGCCCTCGTGCCAGTTGAATGCCAGCCAGAGCGCCGCCCCGGCAATTCCGCCGAGGAAATACAGCCGCATGTAATGTTTCGCGCCAATGAAGAACTCCACCTCCCGACCAATGAACCACAACACGAGCATGTTGATCAGGATGTGCAGCACGCCGCCGTGCAAAAACATGTACGTCACCGGCTGCCAGACAAACCCGTGCCGCAAGCCCGCGCCGCTCAAGGAAAAGGTCTCGTCAAACCATCCGCTGTTGGCAAACCGGAACAGCAGTTGGACGATGAACACGGCGCAGTTCGCCACCAACAGGAATTGCGTGACCGAACGGAAACGGCTGAACCACGCCCGGATTGACCCGGCCAAACTGGATTGATCCCACACACGGCGCATGACGACCAAAATAAAGCAAGCACCCGGCCCTGACAAATGGAAAGGCAGAAAACCGCAGGACGCCCCTGCCCCAGCCGAAGTGCCCGGGGGGGGATTCGAACCCCCACGGTGGTTTAACCCACCTTCGGATTTTAAGTCCGATGCGTCTGCCGTTCCGCCACCCGGGCCATCGCGCATCCCACGGATGGTCACGAACCTAGCGGAAGATTTGCCAAAAAGTCAACAGAGCGAACACGCCGGTCTGAGGCGACTCAGCGTCGCCGCCCCTGAAATCCCGGCCGACTTTCAACGGGCCCGGGAATTCTTCGACCGCTGAACGCGGCGGGAAAAGATTGGTGAGCCGGGTGGGATTCGAACCCACGACCCACGGCTTAAAAGGCCGTTGCTCTACCAACTGAGCTACCGGCTCATCAATCAATGTTTATGCGGTCAAACTCCGTTTCCGTACAAACTGCAATTTTGCACTTATGACCCCAAGTTGTCACCCTGTGTGATACAAGGCATGAAAACGACGCCAATCGTAAATCACGCCCTGCATCACGTCGGGAAAAACCTGTATTGATCCGAAACATCGGGCGTGTACTATGCCTTATTCAAGCGTGACGGCAAGCAGATTCGCAAGAGCCTCAAGACCACCGACAAAGATCAACCCGACCGCCTCATCGGGGGCGTAGCCAAGCGCTGGCTGGATGTTGCCAGTACCGCCTTGAAACCACCAAAACGGTCAATAAGAGCGCGACCATCCAAGCCACCACAACGCACCGCATACACCAAATCCAGGGCAACGCCTCCCGATAAAATCGGGACAGCGATTCAGAAGGTGCACTGGGGTTCAACATGATTCTCTCAAATACCCGCCATGGTCGGAAATACCAACCATACGCGGCCGAAAGCCCCAGTCCAATCCCCAATAGCTTCCACGATTTTCGACGCCAGCCGACGAGAGGAGTCAGCCCCGCGAAAGCCAAGGCGACACATCCGATGAGCGCCTGGTCACGAAAACAATTCGGCCCAATCAATGCGACATAACAGCCCGGTGCAGATACCCACAGCGTGACTCCGCAGATTGTATACAGACTCCCATTCTTCGGGAAGATGGACAGCCAGTAACCGCAGGGCAACGCGATGTACCTTTGTTGGCTCGGTGTCAACCTCGGCGTTGCTTTAACCCAAGCGAACTGTCCGAGCCGAAACAGTAGCACAATACCGAGAATCAAGAAGACGGCCTTGTGCCAGCGTTTCATACTGCTGCCGAATGTATGCGCCACTGCTGCTCCTTCTCCTACCGGCAGATTCGCGCGCCCCGCCCCGCCTGTAAAGCCGGACGTGCTGGCCGCTCACGCCGGATAGGAGCAGCAGACAGCAAGTTAGCGAAACGGCCGAGGATTATGGAGACGCGATGTGGGAGCAGAACGCGAACACCCAGCGAACGCGCGGATCGCCGTTCGCTGAAGCGAAGTGATTTCTTGCATGTGGCCTTCAAGGACGTGTCTCTAGCTTGCGGTAGTACTCGACGATCCGAGGCTTCGGACATGGAATGACAAGAAACACAGTGTTGGTCACGCAGATGACGTACCGGCACGCACCCAGTGAGACCTCTTTGGTCCGAAAACCAAAACTGACAAAATGCGTCGGCGGAACCGGAAACTCAAATATATCGGCAAGTCCGCCCCCCCTGTCCAATTGGCTATAATTTCCGTGTGCACAGTATAATCGGGTGGAATCCGGTATTTGAATTCTGAATTCAACCAATGCCTGTAAAAGGGTCCTGTCTTAGCCGTCCTGCACGCCAGATACTTCGGATGTACAAGCCGTAAGTAAGCGTTCGTATCACCGGCGTTGATTATCGAAACATACTTACGAAAGAAATCTGAAATTGCTGATAGATCCGCAGGCGGGACTGCGTTTTGTGCAGCAGCGAACGAACTGAACACAAGGAAGACTGCTACTATCATGCTAAGCCCTGACAGGAATTTCAGCATCATCACCTAGCCTTATGGTGAACTGCGTTTTTGCAGCCTATTCCGGACGGCGCGATTCGAGCTTACCGGCGCACACTTCATTGCAGGCCAATCTTCCGTGTCGTAGCATCACGCGCGCGAAGCCAGATGTAAAGACAGAAGCAAAGACGCGGCGCGGTGAGGGCACAGAGCTTTACCGACGACCAACGGAATCGTGACCGATTCCGCTCCGGAGCGGAACGGGGCACCGTTCCGTCCGCGTGCGTGAGGATCATGTCTGCGGTTCGACGGTGAGGCTCGCCAGCGGATCGCAGCCGGCAAGCTTGGTGTACTGGCCGACGGGATCATTGCCGGCAGGCTTGGTGCCGACCCAGACGGGGATGACGGCGCGGGGTGGTTCATCACTCCGGCCGCCCTTCCGGCACGGGCATTTCAGGCTGAGGACTTGGCACGGGGAGAAAGCTGAGCCGGCCGAGCGTCTCCAGAAATTGCGCGCCCCGGATGGTTTGCAGGCGCAGCTCAATCATCTTCATGCCATGCAGAATGGCAGAGTTCCCGTCTCACGGGTGAGAAAAGTGCAGGCTGGCATCCCCGGCCGGAAATTCCGCCGAAGATACTCGATTCCGAACCCGGTCAGGCGGAGGGCTGCGTCTTTTTGCCCGACTTCAAGACGCCCGCGCGGGTCCGCAACCGGAGGGCGTTGAGGCGGATGAAGCCGGTGGCGTCGGTCTGATCGAACGCGCCTTTGTCGGCTTCCATCGTGGCGACGTACGGGTTGTAGAGCGAGACCGGCGATTTGCGGCCGGCGGTGACGACGTTGCCTTTGTAGAGCTTGAGGCGAACGGTGCCGGTGACATTCTTCTGGCTCTCGGTGACGAGGGCCTGCAACGCTTCCCGTTCCGGACTGAACCAGAAGCCGTAGTACACCAGTTCGCTGTATTTCGGGATGAGCGAGTCGCGCAGGTGCATGACTTCCCGGTCCATCGTCAGCGTTTCCATCTGACGGTGGGCAAAATGCAGGATCGTGCCGCCGGGTGTTTCGTACACACCCCGGCTTTTCATGCCCACGAACCGGTTCTCGACGAGGTCCACCCGGCCGATGCCGTGTTTGCCGCCGAGCTTATTCAACATCCGCATGACGTTGCCGGGCGAGAGTTTCTTGCCGTTGACGGCGACGCAAATGCCAGACTCGAAATCGAGTTCGACGTACTCCGGTTGGTTCGGGGCGTCTTCGGGCGACACGCTGAGCTTGAACATGTCTTTTGGCGGTTCGCTCCACGGATCTTCGAGGATGCCGGACTCAAACGAAATGTGCAGAAGATTGCGGTCCATCGAGTACGGCTTCTTGGCGCTAGCTTCCACCTTGATCCCCTGCTCCTGACAATACGCGAGCATCTCCGCCCGGCCCTTGAAGCGGTTGTGATATTCCGGCAAGCGCCACGGCGCAATGATCTTGAGATCGGGCGCGAGCGCGGCATAGGTCAACTCGAACCGGCATTGGTCGTTGCCCTTGCCGGTGGCGCCGTGCGCCACGGTGTCCGCTTTCTCTTTCCGGGCGATCTCGACCTGCGCCTTGGCGATGAGCGGGCGGGCAATGCTCGTGCCGAGGAAGTATTGGCTCTCGTAGATCGCGCCGGCTTGGATCATCGGGAAAATGAAATCGCGGGCGAATTCCTCCACGAGGTTGAGCGCAAAGAACCGGCTCGCGCCGGTGGCCAACGCTTTCTTATCGAGGCCGGTCAGTTCTTCTTCCTGCCCGATGTCGGCGCAAAACGCGACGACTTCACATTGATAGGTGTCCTTCAACCATCGCAAAATGACCGAGGTATCCAACCCGCCGGAGTACGCCACAACAATTTTCATGGTGGGCCAGCTTGTACACGAAAACTCTGGCGGCGGCAATGGTTTTGGCTTACACAGTCAGGCCGATATGGCTGGGGAACAACGATTCTGGTGGCGCAGCAGCGCGGTGCTGACGGCGGCCAGTTTGTTGGGCGCGCTTGGCAATTATGTGTTTCAGGCGTTGATGGGCCGCCTGTTGCCGCTCGCCGAATTCGGGTACCTCAACGCCGCGCTCAGTCTGGCCGCCATGTTGTCGCTGGGGATGGCCGCCGCCAATCAGGCCGTGACCCATTATCTGGCCCGGCATCAAGCGGTGGATGACCAACCGCGGGTTGCCGAATTGAAGACCGCCAGCGCCGCGTTTTTGCTGCGCGTCACGGTGGTGGTGTCACTGCTCGCGTTGGTGGTGCTCTACCCGGCCGCGCGGTTCTTTCAGGTGCCACGCGTGACGGTGGCCGGGTTGGTTTTGGCGATGGCCTTGGCCGGAATCTGGGGCGGCTTGATGAATGCCTGGTGCGCGGGCCTGGGGCAATTCACTTTTCTGGCCGGGCTGGGCCTGGCCAACGTCGCCATGCGTTTGCTGGGCGTCAGCATCGTGGCGGTTTGGCCCCGGGCGGAAAGCGGCATCGTGGCTTCGCTGCTGGGCAGTCTTTTGGCGGTGGGCTTGGTGTTGCGCCGCGATGGGGGTCAGGTCCGGTTGTCCGGCTCAATCCAGCCGGTTATGGAACGGGAGTTTCTGTTGTTCCTGGTGGCGGCCTTCGCGGTCGTGGGCGGGCAGTTCCTGTTCCTCCAATCGGACCTGCTGATTGCGCAACGTCATTTGGACGGGCCGGCGCTGGGCGTGTACAGCGCGGCCGGGTTGTTCGGTCGCGCGGTGGTGTATCTGGCAAGCCCCGTTCTGGTGGTCTGGTTCACGGCGCGTTCCGGTCGACAACGCACTGATCGGACGGCGCAACTGTTGTTGTTGCTCTACGTGGGCCTGCTGGCGGTGGGCGCGGTGGCGGTGATACACAGCGATGCGTTCCTGTGCCGGCTGTTGCTGGGACGCGTGGAAGAGCCGGTGACGGCGTTGTTGCCGGCATTTGCGCGGGCCATGTTCGGCATCGGACTGCTGCAAGCCGCCGGCGCGTACGCGCTGGCCTCGCGCCGGTTGGGGTTGAGCCTCGGCTATGGCGTGCTTGCGATCATCTACAGCAGCGTCCTGATGTGGTACGGCGGAACCGCCACGGAATTAGTGCGGCTGATCCAGCTTGGGGGTTGCGGCGCAGTGACTCTGTTGGCGGGGTTGGCTTTGTTGACCCGTTCAACGCGGCAGTTGACAGCAACCGTCAAGACTGGTTCATAGAATAGGTACAGCCATGTTGTCCGTCGTCATGCCCGTCTATAATGAAGGCCCGAACGTGTTGGTGAATCTCCGGCACACGGCCGGCGTGTTACGTCCCTTGGGGCCATTTGAGATTCTGGCGGTGGACGACGGCAGCACGGACGACGCACCGGCCGCGCTGGACGCGGCGGCGGCCGAGCTTCCCGAAGTCCGGGTGCTGCATCTGCCGCACGCCGGCAAGGGCGAGGCGTTGCGCCAGGGCACCCGCGCCGCGCGGGGCGAGTTTGTGATCTTTCTCGACGCCGACTTAGACCTGCCACCGGAGCAAATCGAGTTGTTCCTGATTCTGCAGAAAACCCACAACGCCGACGCCGTCATCGGCAGCAAGATGCACCCGGACAGCAACGTCGAGTATCCCGCGCTGCGGCGGCTATACAGTTGGGGCTACTACCGGCTGGTGAAATGTCTGTTCGGGTTGCCGGTCCGCGACACGCAGACGGGTCTGAAACTGGTCCGGCGCGAACTATTGACCGAAGCGCTGGCCAACACCAAGCTGACCGGCTTTGCCTTCGATCTTGAATTGCTGGTCCACTTGGTGAAACTGGGCGCCCGCATGGCCGAGGCGCCGGTGGTGGTCAATCACACGATGAAATTTGGCAGCGCCGTGGGCTGGCGCGCGATTGCCGAGATTTTCCGCGACACCTGGCGCACGTGGCGCGCGGTTCGACGGAGCGAGGTTAACAAGTGAAGAAACCGGTTGGGCAACATAATAATCGCTGGCTGTTACTGGCTGCTGGCGGAACGCTTCTGTTGCAGTTGTGGCTCTGCTACTTTTTCTCCGGCGGCCAATTCGTTCCGCTGACCAATGACGTCACACCGGGCAGCTATCGCGCGATGCGGTTTCAGTTCCCGCCGCAAGGGTTCATGAGTTATGATTATTGGCTCGGGTTTCCGAATTTGCCGGTACCGTTGACGCCGACTTCACTCCTCGCGCACTTGCCGGTGTGGTGGTTTTTCACGCTATTTTATCCGCTCTGCGGCGCACTGGCTGTCGGGACGGCCTATTGGCTGTTGCGCGAATTGAAACTGGCGCGCCCGGCAGCCGTCATCGGCGGGTTGATCTACGGGTGGCAGGGACCGTTGCTTAGCAATATCTACTCAGGTCATTTTGGCCCCATGGCGCTGCTAGTTCTGATGCCGTTGGCCGTCGGTGCCGCGCTGCGGGCGATCCGTAGTCGGAATTGGTGGGCGGCGATTGTCTGTGGCGCAATTTTAGGGATGAACATCTGTCTCCAGCCCGACCATGGAATGTTGGTGGCCTTGCTGGTCGGCGCGTTGTTCCTGGCCGGTATCGGTCGTGCGCTACGGCGGGAGCGACGGGAAAGTCTGATGCTTGGCGGCCGGTTGCTGGCGGTTATCGGAATGTCAGCACTGGTGGCGTTGCCGACGCTCCAAACGATGCTTGAAACGCAAATCACCGGCGTCAAACAGGTGGCCAGCGATAACCCTCAAGAGCATTGGAATTGGGCGACGCAGTGGAGTCTGCCGTTCGCGGAGACTTTGGATTATCTCGTGCCCGGCTTTTTCGGCTGGCGCAGCGGTGATCCGGATGGGCCGTACTGGGGACGGATTGGCCGACAAGCCGGCTGGGCGCAAGACCATCAAGGATTCCGCAATTTTTCCATCAGTGCCAACAGCTTCGGCACCGTGGCTTTGGTGTTCGCCTTGGCCGGGGCGTGGATGCTATGGCGCAGAAATCGGCCCGCCCAAAAGGATGCAACCACAGAGGAGTTACTCGACACCGATAGCCGGTTCTACGGTCGGTTCTTCACCGTGGCTTTGGTCATCTGCTACCTGTTGGCGCTGGGTCGGTATGCGCCATTCTACTGGTTGTTCTACAAACTCCCGTACATGGGTACGTGGCGCAATCCGCTGAAATTCATGGTGCCGGGCGGATTTTGTCTGACCGTGCTGGCGGCCTATGGTGTGCAGATGTGGCTGGACGGTTCACCCAATCAACGGTGGCGCTGGTTGCTGACCGGTGTCAGCGCGGCGGCGGGCCTGGTGTTGTTGGCGGCACTGGGAGCGGATTCGTGGTTGCCGCAGACGCTGGCGCCGCAAGGGTATAGCCGGGCGGAAATTGCCGCCGCGCTGGGTGTTGTCCGTCTTGCCGCCGGGGTGACTGTGGCGGTCGTGGGGCTGCTCTGGTTTGTGGCGGCGAAACCGTCAGCCCGCATTCCCGTGTTGGCGGGCTTGGTTGTCGCCCAGATGTTTTGGGTGCACACGCACTATCTGGAACCGTTCAACTTCCGCGCGGCGTACCGGAGCAACCCGCTGATCGAAACCCTCCGCGCCGATCCAGAACCGGCGCGCGTCAAACTCCTCGCGCAAGATGGTCTGTTGCACTACTACCTGAGCGCGGTGTTTCCGTACTACCGGATTGCATCCCTTGATATTCCCGCCTCGTCGCGAATGCCCGACAACTACCTCGCGTTCTTCAGTGCGTTGGAGAGCAATCCGATCCGTCTCTGGCAACTGGCCGGCGTCAAGTATCTGGCACTACCGGCTGCCGGCTTAAGCCAGCTTCAGCGCGTGACCGAATTGCAGACCAACATCACCGGCGTGGCGCTCTTCCAGGCGCAAGGCACGAAATTAGACGACCTGACGGTGATCGCTGTTACCGATACCTGGCAGGCGACCCACGCGGTGGTGACTCTGAAGAACTACCTGTCCAAGGCGACATTTGTGCCGGGAATCGAAGTTTTCGATAATCAGTCTGAACTGAGTCGCCGACTAGCGTCCGCCGATTGGGACCCGCGCCGCACGCTGTTACTCGACCACCCAACCGCCCCGAGCGGGACCGGCAACGCGGTGGGAACCGTTCATCTGCAACGCTACTCCGGTAACCGGATCGAAGCCGCGGTCGAAGCCCCCACGCCCGGTTATCTATTGATCAACGACCGCTACGACGCAAACTGGCACGCAGCGGTCAACGGACACCCGGTCGCGCCCGTGCGCGCCGACCTGATTCTTTATGCGGTCCCTGTTCCCGCCGGACACTCTGAAGTAGTGGTTCGTTACCAAAGCCCAGCCACGGCAATCTACATCCACTTGGTTGCGCTCGGTTTCGCATCGGTCATCGTTGGTGTTGCTGGGCTACAAGCCGTAGCCGACAAGCGACGGTCCGCCTGACCGGCTGTCGTCACTTGCGAACTGCAATTACGCAATGGTGATGCCACACGTAGCGAAGCGGTAGCACCCCAAGAACTGGTTCAACAAAGCGAATCCCACAGCCGTAGCACACCGACCACAGTCGTTGCATCAGGCGAAGCGGATAGAAATCAATAAACGGGTGGGTAAACTGAATCTCCTCGATTGCCAACCCGGCCTCTTCGATGAGCATTCGCATTTCGTTGCCGGAAAACGTCTTGGTATGATGCGGCAACCCCAGCAGGCGGGCGAGAGCTTCGGCATAGGAATGACGGTTGGGACACGCGACAATCAGTAGCCGCCCGCCGGGTTTGAGCACGCGAGATACCTCTCGCAACCAAGCACGTCGGGCGGTGTGGTCGAGTGTATTGTTGCCGACATGCTCGAAGACTGCCACCGCAACGGCGAGATCCACTGACTCGGTCGTCACCGGCAAAGCTGTCCCGTCGAAAAAAACGTAAGCCAAATTTGGACGACCAGCAACAAAGTGCTTCCAGAGAAGGCGTTGCCACTGCGGTTGGTCATTCAATTCCATCTGCTCGGAAATGGTAGTGGAGAGATCACATGCCAATACCCGACGGCAATGCGCAGCCAGCAAGTACGAACTCCATCCCTTGCCCACCCCTATATCAAGAACCGTGAGTTTTCCTACATCTGGGCGCCACGCGTTTGCGTACAGCACGCGCCAAATTCTCTCCAAGATCGGCCGCCGGTAGGATGGAGAACTAATATCAATGTGGCTTCCCGATTTGCCGTATACAGTACTGACTGTAGCAATCGTCTCTCGAATCACGGCTTCGGCGCTGGCAAAGAAATCGGTCCGGTTCATCAATTATTCGCAACTTACACAGACTTGCAGAACCAGAACAAGCCACAAGCGTATCCGGCTTGTCGGTATTCTGCGGGCCGCACGTTCTCTCGCAATACACCGGCGTCATCGATCACCGAAAACTCTTGCAGGTTCAGGCTGGGCAAGAGTTCGAGAATCCCAACCGGATCAAATACCCGATGTGCGTTAAACTCCAGACGTTGCCGCCCGACAGGAACCGACAAATACAGGTTACCGCCTGGAGCTAACACCCTCATCATCTCCCGCAGCGCCTTTTCATGCGCTCCCGGCTCCACCAGGTCGCAGTACCGACCCAAACCGAAGTGTTCGACGGCATGCAACGAAGACAACGAAGGAATACTTCCGTTCGGAATATCACTCATGTCCGTGGCGTCGGCGTGATGGAACTCGACGTTGGGAACTTTGAGTGCGAGGGGACGGATGTCGAGCATGACCACCTGACAAAATATCGCGCAATGCCCAATAAAGCCATCCACCCGGCTACCAATGTCGTAATGAACCGGCACGCGCGACGCAAATACTTTTTGCGCAGCCCACAGATCCTGCAGGAAATAGTGGCGCGGAACATTGCCCGCCGGCTCAAACCGGTCAAATAGTTGCGGGTAGGTATTGAAAAAACGTAACGGAAATGGGTCGCCGGAGCGCTCTGCCATCCGGTAACGCCGATAGTCACGACCGTAACGATACACGCCACGGAACCAATTACCCCGTCGAACCACATGGCACAACGGATAGAGAAACGGCAACAAACCGTTAACTTGTAATGCGAAGCAGCGGGCAATTCGTTTCATCGTTCCTGCTCCCGTTTGACTAGTGCCTGCGTCTCCTGCCAGGCTCGATCAAAGACGCAGTCCCAATTGAATTCCTTGGCCATCGCCAAAGCGTTGGCTCGGTACATACCGTGGTTGCAGATCGCGGCATGCAGGGCCATTCGCAGCTCGGCAACATCGAACCGGATCGAGATCCCGGCTTTGCGACGCTCGATTTCCTCGGCAACGGACGGAACATTCGTGATGATGACCGGCAATCCGCAAGCGAGGTAAACCTTCGGTTTACCGGGATCAGCCAACCAAGAAAACCCGGCCGTCTCGGGATGGTAGAGCGCCAACCCCACCCCACAACGTGCCAATTGACGTTCCAATTCGACGTGGTCTGGAATAAACCCATGAAAGGCAACGGACGAAGTGAGCCCTCGCATGATCACCTGCTCACGCAATCGGGGCAGATAAGGGCCATCACCAAACACCTCGAGCCGTAACCCGGGAAGTTCCTGCGCTAACTCCGGCATGACTTCGAGGAAAAGTTGCAAACCGGACTTCTCTTGTACGTGCCCCATGAAAGCAACCCGCAACGGGTCAGGGTTTCCAGGCAATAGACAGGCCAGTGCTGTCGCATGGGTACCGTGGGGCACGATCACTACCGGTGCACAGAATCGCACCTGCAAACCGTCTCTCTGTCGGGCCTCTTGCATCCGCGGCGATAGATTCCAAATCACATCCGCTCGCCGGCAACAAAAACGATCGATCCACCGGTACGCCATTTCGTAGAGGCGATTGCCACCCGCCTGAGGCGCGTAGTCAATCGTGTAGAGAACCACGTGGTGAACTTTGCCGAGCCACCGCAGAATGATACCGGGTGCAGTGTTAAACGCACCATTTCCAACATAATAGTCATACCGGACGCCGGCGCGCAGAACCAGACGCAGCGTGCGGATAAAATCCAACGTGTAGCGCAGAAACATGGGTCGAACCCACCTCGGAAAATTTTGCCCGGCGAGCTTGCCGTCAGGAGAGCAGCGCTCCCAACGGGCGAACGAGCGATCGGAATAAGGGAACGGGTGTTCCAACAGCGCTGCTTCGGCGATTCGCTTTCCAACCAGCCACCCATGTAGTTCCTGACCGGGCCCCGTGGCGTAGTAGTGCAGCACTATCACCACACGCACTTCTTGCAAGCTCTGCGCCCCCTCTTTGTGCATAGATAAACTTTGTACCAGAGCAGGCCGACCAAGGCCATGCGATAAAATGATTGCCAGCATGGCCTCGGGATTGTATTCGCTGTGTTCATGGCTGAACCGCGGGTTGGCATCATTGTTCCCACGCGCAATGCGGGACGGTTTCTCGACGACTGCCTCGCCGCAGTTCGCGCTCTGGATTACCCACAGGAACAACTGGAAATCATCGTCGTGGACAACTTCTCCACCGACGACACGTCTGCCGTCGCTAGCAAATATGGTGTTCGCTTCTATCAGATCGGTCCCGAACGCTCGGCGCAGCGCAATTTTGGCGCGGCACAAGCCACCGGGGAGTTTCTGCTGTTTCTCGACGCCGACATGATGGTTGCGCCAACGCTAGTACGCGCATGCCTAGCCGTCGTGGCGGTACCGGATGTAATCGCCGCGTTCATCCCGGAAAAGATCGTGGGCACAAGCTTCTGGATCAGCGTGCAGAATTTTGAACGGTCGTTTTATAACACGACGCCGATTGACGCCGTGCGCTTCATCCACCGGGCAACATTCGTTGAGATCGGCGGTTATGACCCCAACCTGTGTGGGCCGGAAGACTGGGATCTCGACCGGCGACTGGCTGTAAGGGGGCGATTTGCGTTGGCCGACACACATCTACTGCACAACGAAGGCAAGTTTGATTTTCGCCGGTACATCCGCAAGAAAGCTTACTACGCGCAGAACTTCGCGACGTACTTTACCAAGTGGGGGCGCGACGCGATTACTAAGAAACAATTTGGGCTTTGGTACCGTTACTTTGGAGTGTTTCTCGAACAGGGAAAATGGAAGCGTTTCCTCTCCCGTCCAATCCACGTGCTGGCGTTGTACTGCCTGCGGTTCGCCGTCGGCATAGTCTATTTACGGTCGAAATTCGGGTCGTCTTCTGATGGGTGATCAAATCGCTGCACGCTGCCGGGCAGTCGGGTGGAGAAATACCCCATCAGGAACCGCACGCCGTACACCACATGCGTCGCCATGATGCCGAACCAGGTGAAGAGCCAAACGTGCGGGCGTGACGAGACCGCCGCGCCCAGTGTGGCCAACAGGTAACATCCCACCCCGGTAACATAGGGCCCGCGCAGCCCCGGCAGGAACGCGCTGCCGAGTGCGCCCCCCGCCAATCCCAACACCAATAGCGAAGGCATCAGGTAACTCAGTCGCCGCGAGGTACTGGGAAAATGCCGGGCAAAATAGCCGCGATGCAGTCCGTACCGGCCGATCTGCCGGAGATGCGGCAGAAACAGCGCCCGCCGGTGATGATAAACCAGCGCCTGCGGTTCATAGACGATGCGCCGGCGGAGGGTCTGCGTCAGTTCCAAACACAGGTAGGTGTCTTCGCCGGGCCAATAGTCGGTGCGGAAACCGTGGAGCCGCCGGACGACTGCCGTGCGCACAAAGAAATTGCAGCTTGGCCAATCGTCCACGTCCCGCGCCGAGCCGGCCCGGTACCGACACCGGTATCCACCTGAAACCAGTACATTTTCATATACCCGCCCGCTGAGTTGTGCCCAGAAGGGATCATGCGCCGGCGTCGCGCCGGGACCACCGACGCCGACAACGCCGGGATCATTGAAGTGCGGCAGCGCCGCTTCCAGCCACCGGTCAACCGGCCACGCGTCGTCATCGAGAAACGCAATGATGGCCCCGTGCGCTTCCGCGATACCCCGATTGCGTTTTTCGGCCGGGCGCCGCCGACCGGTGGGGACTTCCCGGCACCACGCGGGCCACGACCGACCCGAAGGCGCGTCCGGCAAGAGGATGACTTCAAAATCGCGAACCGTCTGGCGCTCGAGCGCGGCGAGGGACTCGTCCAAATAGCGCGTCGCGGCCGGCAGGGCGATGAGGATGGATGCCCCGGACGACGTCACGAGTTCAACGCGGGTTCGTCGGCGTGGTGAGCATCACCGCTGGCCGGTTTTTGAAGTTGGCGGGCCTGAGTCAAGTTGAAGATGTGTTGGCGCACGCGGCGTAAAGCTCGCCAACCGTAAGTGAACAAGAATTCCCAATCCCGAATGCGACCTGAGGCAAGGAAAGCAATTTGCCGTGCGAGAAATTTCGGATGAAAGGCAATCCCGTACATCTGACGGATGGCCTCGTAATGCCGCTCGTGTGGGATCGGCGTTTTCACGATGACTTTGCTCATGTCGAAGTCGTCGTAGTCGTCCGTGAGCAGAACGCCCTGGTCCAAGCATTCTTGGTGGTAAGGGGTGAAATCCAGCGGGGTACAGATGGTGACTTGGAGCGTCCGCGCGAGGCCCTGGAACATAAATTGCCGGACCGTCTGGACGGTCTGATCCAGTTGTTGCTGCGTCTGCCAATAGTAACCGACCATGACGGTCAGGTGCGGATGCAGACCGTACTTGGTGAACCAGCGCAGATTCTGTTCAACGTCCACAACTTGATACCCCTTGTTCAACCGGCTGAGCGTCTCGTCGTCGCACGCTTCCAAGCCAAGCAACACGAACCGGAAATTCGCCTGGCCCATGAGCTGGATGGTTTCCTCATCGAGGTAGGCAAACCGTGTGTTCAGGCCGAAGTAGCAACCCTTTCGGTGCAGCCCGCGGGCGATGAGTCCCTCGCAAAACTCGCGGGCTTCCTTGCCGCGGTACCACACGCCAGAATCATCAAAGATTTCGCGGACGCCGTATTGCTCGATGAGTCGCTGGTATTCGTCGAGACTGCGCTGGACCGATCGCATCGAAAACGTAAGATCAGGACCGTTATAGCGGCAGAAGGTGCACTTACCGAATGTGCAATCGCGGACAACGCTCGTGGCGTAGGTGCCGGGCGTTCGCAGAAAATTGCCGTTCTCGTACGCGTACCGCTGCCATTGGACCAGGTCACGATCCACATCAGGCGAATTGTCGAGCGGCTCAATCTGCTTGAAACTGCCGGTCTGCCGTTGCTCACCGTTGGCCGTGCGAATAAACAATCCTTCAAGAGCGCAGGTGGTGCGCCAGTCCGGGTGCGTGGTAATAAACGGCACCAATTTGCTGAGCACGAAATCGACGTGATTACTGCGCAAGACAATGTCCACAGGACACTTGTTCATCGTCTCGAACGGCATCCGCATCGAGTGATAGCCGGTCATAACGATCATGATATCCGGTCGGTCTTGTTTGAGCCGCTGGATCAGCCGCCAGTAAAACTTCATGACCGGGGTTGTGCTCTCGAACACCACTAGGTCCGGTTGCCATGCCAGCAAATCGCGGTACCACTGCGCAAAGGTTTTCAATTGAGCATTGCCGTCGTCCCAGTACACCTCGTGACCGAGATCACGCAACCAGGTGGCCGCTTGCGCATGCACCACCGGCAACAGATACGTCGGCGTCTTGAAATACTGGACGTTGCGGTTCTGCGAGACCATGGCCTTCTGGCCCAGCTCGTTAACTATCGGCGGATACGAAATGGCCACGCGCATCAGAAAAACGCCTCCAGATGAATCTGGTCGCTGGGCACGCCTTGTTCGCGGAGCAGTTCGTAGCCGGCCGTCAACATGCGACCGTTGCCGCACAAATAGCAGTGGCTGCCGGGATCGACCGGGTGTTGGTGGAGATAGGCGGTGACGCGCCCGGAAAAATCGCCACCGGGTTCACCGGTCACACAAGCGACATAACGGGCATGGTCGTAGTCCGCAAGGTCATACTGTTCCCGCGCATTGCGAATCCCGTGGATGATCCGGTAATCAAGCTCAGGATGGGTCCGGACCATTGAATGGTATGGGGCAATGCCAGTGCCGGAAGCGATAAAAAGGTATTTTCGCAACCGATCTGATGGCTCTGGAATGACAAATGAACCGAACGGGCCGTTGCACTCCAGCAGTTCACCCGGGGGACAGCGGCGTAAGGCTACTGAAACCGTGCCGCCTTGAATCTCTCGGATCAGCACGTCGATGTAATCGTCCTGTTCCCCCGAATAAATTGTGTATTCGCGATTGACTCGCATCCGGCTGACACCCAGCGTGATGGATTGCCCGGCCCGAAACGCCACACCCTGCCGTTCCAATCGCAGCACATAGGTCGCTTCGGTCAGCGGGCGCACCTCAAGGACCCGCACCTGCAAAGTTGCTGTTGTGAGGATGCTGGACACGCGCGCAAGTTAGTTGCCCTTCGTTCAAAATTCAACCGCAAAGCGCCCTAATTCGCCGGGTAGTTTTGTTTGTTTTGGCCCTATAGAAATCCTCCTGTCTCCCCAGCCCCATCCCAAGGCATTAATCGCGCGCGCGGCATTGGTCCCGGTGGAGGAACTGAGTGAGCTGCGTCTCAAACACAAGGGACACGATTCGCCATTCGCCACTTTCACGCGAGAGCGTATAGATAGCCCGACAGGTCACCGAACGATCCGCCGTGGTATACCTCGCGATGACGGCAGCCAGCGCCTTATCAAGGAAGTGTGTCTGCAAGTCGATCACTCGGTGCGGCGGCGCGGGATTTTCCTGACGTTGCCGGACCGTAAACTCGGCGTTGCGATACCAAATACGATCCGCACCTTCACCGCCTGAGATGCCCACCACCGGCGCGGCGAGCGACTCAAACACCGTCGGATCGTGCATCGCCAACAGATGGGCCCGTACCACGTCTACGGGAGTCTCCCTAACGCTGTCCGCAAACTGGCTTGCTGTGCCGGGGCTACGGATTGTCTGACATCCAGTCAATGCTAGGCTCAGTGACAGGATGCAGACACAATTAAAAACTTTAGAGCCATTAGTCATGATGATTGTTCCTCTGGGTTGGATTACGGCTCTCCACCGGGCCGACCGATAAATCCTCCCTCGGTGCCTGTAAAGACAAATCGGCAGATCCTTCCTTGACTTGACCTCGTTACCTGGAACCTGTTCAGAGGAGAATTACAAAAAAGGCTCCAAACTCGACCAACGCGCGTCAAACCTCCAAACCTTGGTCGACGCGGGACATCACAAACAGAGATTTTGATGCAGAGCATTGTCCCTACATCAAAATTAAATCGTAAAGCGTCCCATTCTTGACCGAGCGCCAGCCGAATGCTAGAAACCTGCTGGCAAAACCGTGAGAACTGGTTACCAACTTCGTTGTGGCACCCACATCAACAAAGACGCCGCGCCTCCGGCTTTCTTAATTTGCCAATGAAGGTCGTCATTCTATGCGGTGGGTTGGGTACGCGCTTGGCCGAACAGACCGAAATCAAACCCAAACCCATGGTGGAGATCGGCGGTCGGCCGATCCTGTGGCATATCATGAAAAGCTACGCCCACCACGGATTCAAAGAGTTTGCTCTCGCGCTCGGCTATAAGGGCGAACATATCAAACGCTACTTTATTGAGTCCTATCAACTGGAGAGTAATCTCACTGTCCACCTCGGCAAAGGCCGCGTGGAAACGCACGCTCAGGAACGCGAAGACTGGCTCGTGCACCTGCTGGATACCGGCGACCAAACCCAAACCGGTGGCCGCCTCAAATGTCTCGCCGGTTTGCTCGGTAAGGAAACGTTCCTCATGACCTATGGCGACGGCGTGACCAACGTTGATCTCCGCCGGTTATTCGAATTCCATCGTCGCCACGGCAAACTTGCGACCATTACCGCCGTCCGGCCACCCGCCCGGTTTGGCGGGCTGACATTCGACGGCGATTTCGTCAAAGAGTTCACCGAAAAACCGCAGATCGGCGAAGGCTGGATCAACGGTGGTTACTTCGTCCTCGAACCCCAAGTGCTCGACTACATTGCCGGCGATCAGACCGTCTTTGAACGCGAGCCGTTGGAAAAATTGGCTGCCGACCGGCAACTCGTCGCCTACCGGCACAATGACTTCTGGCAGTGCATGGACACGTTGCGCGACACCCGGACGCTCGAATCACTCTGGCAAAGCAGCCAAGCCCCGTGGAAGGTGTGGAGCTGAACCATGAACAACTTCTGGCGTGATCGTCCTACGTTTGTCACCGGTGCCACCGGTCTCGTCGGGAGTTGGCTCGTACCGCGCCTCCAGAAAGCCGGTGCCGATGTCGTCTGTCTCGTCCGGGACTGGGTGCCGCAGAGCGAACTCGTCCGCTCCGGTCTCATTCACCAAGTGAAAACCGTCCGGGGCGACATCACGGATCAGACCTTGTTGGAACGCATCCTTGGCGAATATGAAATCGCCACGGTCATCCATCTCGCGGCGCAGACAATCGTCACCATTGCCAACCGCAATCCGGTCTCCACCTTTGAAACCAACATCGGCGGCACATGGTCGCTGCTGGAGGCTTGCCGGCGCAGCCCGACCGTCCAACAGATCGTGCTTGCGTCATCCGACAAAGCGTATGGCGATCAGGAAAAACTTCCCTACGATGAGAACACGCCGTTGCAAGGCCGGCATCCCTACGACGTGAGCAAGTCCTGCAGCGATCTCATCGCCCAGGCGTACGCCGTTACCTACAACTTGCCGGTAGCCGTCACACGCTGCGGGAACTTCTTCGGCGGCGGCGATCTCAATTGGAACCGCATTGTACCCGGCACCATCCGCTCGGTGTTGCGCGGCGAACGCCCCCTCATCCGCTCCGATGGTCAGTTCGTGCGCGACTACTTCTACATCGAGGACGGCGCGGCGGCCTATATGTTGTTGGCCGAACAATTGGGCGAGAACCCGAAGCTCCGCGGCCAGGCATTCAACTTCTCCAACGAAATCCAGATCACCGTGCTGGACCTCGTGAAACGCATCCTCGGCCTGATGAATTCCCCGCTTCAGCCGGAGGTTCGCAACGAAGCGATCCATGAAATCCGCCAGCAATACCTCAGCGCGGCGAAGGCGCGCCGGGTGCTCGACTGGAAACCATTGTTCACCCTCGACGACGGATTGCGGCGCACGATTGATTGGTACCGGCAGTTCTTGGGGACGACCGCATGACCACCGGTCACACCTGTCGTTCCTGCGGCAAACAGAATCTACAAGTTGTTCTGTCACTCGGCAAAACGCCGCTCGCCAATTCCTATCTCACCCCCGCCCAACTGACGCGCCCGGAGCCGGTTTATCCTCTCGACCTCGCGTTTTGCCCCGACTGCACGCTTGTCCAAATCACCGAGATCGTGCCGCCGGAAATCCTGTTTCGCGAATACCTCTATTTCTCCTCCACGTCCGCCGCCATGTTGGCGCACGCCCAAGACAGCGCCGCCAAACTCATCGCCACCCGGCAACTGACTCCTCAAAGCCTCGTCATCGAAATCGCCAGCAACGACGGCTACTTGCTGAAGAATTTTGTCGCGGCCGGTATCCCCGTGCTCGGCATTGAGCCGGCCACCAACATCGCCCAAGTCGCGACCGAACGCGGCGTCCCCACCCTGGCCGAATTCTTTGGCGAACCGCTCGCCCGCAAGCTGCGCAACGAACGCCGGCAGGCCGATGTCATCATCGGCAACAACGTGCTCGCCCACGTCGCCGACCTCAACGGTCTCATGCGCGGTGTCGCGCTCCTGCTCAAAGACGAAGGCGTCGCCCAGTTTGAAGTTCCCTACCTCAAAGACCTCATTGACCGCGTTGAATTCGACACCATCTACCACGAACACCTCTGCTATTTCTCCCTGACGGCGCTCGACCGGTTATCCCAGCGCCACGGATTACGTCTGCTGGATGTGGAACGCCTCCCTATTCACGGCGGTTCACTTCGCGTCCAATTCGTCCACAGCGAATCCCACCAACGCACCCGGGAATCCGTCCCGCTCCTGTTGCGCGAGGAAACGGCTTGGCGTGTGAACCGACTGGACTCCCTCGCCGACTTCGCCCGCCGGGTGGAACAACTCCGCGCCCAACTCGTCCGGTTTCTCGCCGATCTCCGCCACCAAG
The DNA here is from genome assembly GCA_037441425.1 of Verrucomicrobiia bacterium. Taxonomy (GTDB): domain Bacteria; phylum Verrucomicrobiota; class Verrucomicrobiia; order Palsa-1439; family Palsa-1439; genus JBBISF01. The sequence goes on along the minus strand of JBBISF010000004.1, from coordinate 50,942 downwards.
GCAAACGGCTGGCCGCCTACGGCGCCGCCGCCAAAGGCAGCACGCTCCTCAACTACTGCGGCATCAGCCGCGAAACCATCGAGTTCGTCGTGGATCGCAGCCCACACAAACAGGGCCGTTACATGCCGGGTGTCCGGATCCCCATCCTCGCCCCCGATCAGTTGTTGGCGCAGATGCCGGACCACACCCTGTTGCTCACGTGGAACTTTGCCGACGAGATTCTTCAGCAACAAGCCGCCTACCGACAACGCGGCGGCAAGTTCATCATCCCCGTTCCGGAGCCGCGGGTTGTATGAAGTTTCACACCACGTCACTACCGGGTGTCTGGCTGATTGATCTGGAACCGCGTGCTGACGAACGCGGTTTCCTCGCCCGGACCTATTGCGAACGCGAATTCGCCGAGCACAACTTGAACATCCATTGGCCGCAGTGCAACACCACGCTCACCAAACAGCGCGGCGCCATTCGCGGGTTGCACTTCCAAGCCGAGCCGCATCCCGAGACCAAACTGATCCGCTGCGTTGCCGGCACGATCTGGGACGTCATCGCGGACGTGCGCTCCGGTAAATGGGAGGCGTTTGAATTGTCCGCCAATTCTCCCCGCCAACTCTACGCGCCGGCCGGCTACGCGCATGGTTTTCAATGTCTCACCGACAACTGCGAGGTGTTCTACCAAATGTCCAATTTCTACTTCCCAGAACTGGCGCGCGGCATCCGCTGGAACGATCCCAAGCTGGCCATCCCGTGGCCCATCCCCCACCCGACTGTCTCTGCCCGTGATCAAGCTCTGCCGTTGCTATGAAAGTCCTGCTCACCGGCGCCACCGGCTTTATCGGTTTCCACGTCGCCGCTGTACTGGAACAGGCCGGTCACGAAGTGACCACCCTCGGCCGCGATCTGCTCTCGCCTGGTTTCCGTTTTCCGCGTTCGCAGTTCGATATCTGCCTTCACCTCGCGTGGTACGCCGAACCCGGTAAGTACCTCGACTCACCACTGAACCAGCAATGGGTTACCGCCAGTCTTCGCTTGGCCCAGGAAGTCAACACCCAACGTTTTGTTGCCATTGGCACCTGTATCGAGCGTGAATCCACCACGCTCTACGCGCAATGCAAACTGGAACTCTTTGAGAAGCTCCAGCAACTCGACACGCCAGTTGCCTGGCCGCGGTTGTTCTACCAATATGGTCCGCGCGAAGACCCGCGACGGCTGGTGCCGTACATCATTCAATCACTCCTGCGCGGCCAACCGGCAGAACTAACCCCCGGCGAACAGGTCCGCGACTTCTTGCACGTGGAGGATGTTGCGCGGGCCATCGTCGCCGTCGCGGAAAGCAATCTCACCGGGGCCGTGAACATCGGCAGCGGCCAGCCGATCACCGTCCGCGCGCTGGCCGGTCAGATTGGCGCGATCATCGGACGACCGGAACTGCTCAAGTTTGGCGCGCGCCCCTACGCTCCCGGCGACCCGCTGCCTATCGTGGCTGATAACACCCGGTTGCTCGCCACCGGTTGGCGGCCTCGCTACAATCTCGACACCGGCTTGCGCGAAACGATAAACTGGTGGCGGCAACACCTATCATGAGCGAGCGTCAGTTGATTTCGATCGTCTGTCCGGTGTTCAACGAAGAGACAGCCATCCCGTTGTTTTATGAGCGGTTGCAGAAGGCCCTCGCGCCGCTGGCCAACCGGTATGACTTCGAGTTGATCTTCACCAACAACCGCTCCGCCGACCGGACGTTGTCGGCGATTCTCAAACTCCGAGAGCAGAACCCGCAGGTGCAGGTGCTGACGCTCTCGCGCAATTTCGGCTACGAAGCCAGCGTCGCCACCGGTCTGCGCCACGCGCGCGGCGCGGCGGTGGCGATCATTGACGTGGACTGCGAAGACCCGCCGGAAATGATTCCCCAGTTCATCGCCGAATGGGAAGCCGGCCACGACATCGTCTATGGGCGGCGCGACGAGCGTCCTGAACCGCTTCCCTGGCAACTCGCGCGCAAGGCGTTCTACCGGTTGAACCGCCTGGTCGCCGACAGCGATATTGTCCTCGACATGGCGGAGTTCTTTCTCGTCTCCGCCCCGGTGCGCGACGCGATTTTGGCGAACCATTCCACGTTCCCGTTTCTGCGCACCGAAGTCGCCCACGTTGGGTTCCAACGCAAAGGCATCCCCTACTCCCGGCAGAAACGCATCATCGGCCAGACCCACTACAATCTTTGGCGCGCCATCGTCTTTGCCGTGGCCGGCATCCTCAGCTCATCCACGTTCCCGCTGCGGTTGTCGGTGTACGCGTTCCCGTTGCTGATCGCGCTGAACATCGCGTTGGTCATCAATGACAAGTTCCACTGGTTGGTGGCGCTCGATTTTATCTACGTCGCGTTCTTCCTGATGGTCATTTGCATTTATCTGGCGCGGACCTACAAGGATCAGGTCGCCCGGCCGCTCAGCGTGGTGGATTGGAAACTGTCGCACTACAATCATCCGCGACCATGACCTGCCCGCTTTGTCATGCGGAGGAGACCGGGCATTTCCTCGATGCCCGCGATCACGTAACCGGTCAATCGTTCGCCCTCCACCGGTGCCAGCCGTGCGGATTTGTTTTCGTGTGGCCGCCACCCGCGAGTCTTGATGCGTATTACCCCGCCTCTTACCGGGCCTATCATCCGTTGATCCTGCGTTTCTTTCGGTTCATCCACCGCCGGCGTGTCCGGGCTTGGACGCGCGAACGCGGTACCGGCCAGGCTTTGGAAATCGGCTGCGGCCACGGCTGGATGCTCGCCGCGCTGCGCGATCACGGTTGGCAGGTCACCGGCTTGGAGCGCACGGAGGAAAGCGCCGCGTTTGCGCGCGACCAGCATGGGTTGGACGTCCGGGTGGGCGCACTTGGCACTCTAGGCGACGAACCACAATTCGATCTAATCGTGATGAACCAAGTCCTGGAACACCTGCCGGATCCGCGGGAACGCTTGGCAGCCTGCGCCCGGCTGCTCAAGCCCGGCGGGCGGTTGGTGATTGGCGTGCCGAATCTGGCGAGTTGGCAGTTCCGTTTTTCCCGGCAACACTGGCAACATCTCGATGTCCCCCGGCATCTCGGCCACTTCACGCCGGACGCGTTGCGGGGCGCGTTGGAACGAGCCGGGTTGCGGGCCGAAACACTGCGAACCGTGAGCTGGGAATACGATCCCTTCGGCTGGGTGCAGAGCGCGCTGAACCGGCTGGGCTTCCCGCCTTATTTGTTGCAGCACTGGCTGTCCGGCGCTGATCGTGAACACATCTGGACTCCATCGGGCATTGTGATGATCTTGCTTGCTGCCGTGCTGGCCGTTCCCGGTTTATTGCTCGCCCTGTTGAGTTGGCTCGCCGGTGCCGGGGCGATTATGGAGATCCGCGCCGTGAAAGGATCAACCCCGCCACCAATGTCAGCACACTGACCCCAGCCGCCACCGCGTAGGCGCGCGGCGGCCGAAAGAGCATCTCGATGCTGTGCTGTCCTGCCGGCAATGACAGGCCCATCAAACCGCAGTTAACCCGCAGCACTGCGGAGGGTTTCCCATCCACCGTCGCCTGCCAGAAAGGATAGTAACTCTCGGCAATGACCAGGGTGCAGGGACTCAGCACAGTCAGTTCCATGTGGATCCGGTAATTGCTCTCCCGGCGCAACTGGACACTGGTCAGGGTGACTGGCTCACTCGACGTTGCCGGCAACAGCGGCAGCGAATCGGGATGGAGTTCATATAGATTCGGGATGCCGCTGAACCGGAGCGCTTCGGCCGGCGGGGCGTACACCCGTTCGTAACTGGCGGCTTCTTGGGGCGAATTGATTTGCACCAATGGCCAGCCCTTGTTCGACAAGGTAAGCGCTAGCCGCGACGATTGCCGGAAATCGCCCAAGTATGCGCAGGCGCGCAGGTACGCCGTCAGATATGGTCGCGCGCCGGCGTTGCGAAAGACGACAAAATCTTCGTTCTCGGTCACCACCGGATCCGCTTGCCGCAATTGGCTGGCGAGTTGAGCGTTGCCGCCGGGATCGGTCTTGTCGAAGACGACATAGCGCGCGCCGACCAGATTGAATAATTCGCCACCCATGTTCGGGATGAGCAACCCCATTCCGGGCGGGTACGCTTGGCTGTCAAACGTCTCCGATACCTGTGGTTTATCGCTCCACCGGGGACCGAGCAAATGGAATGGTCGTCCTGAAAATGCATAGGTCTTAACCCAGTCCCGATCATCGGCCAGTGCTGTGTAGGTGGCGCGCAAGTTTTGGAACGTGTGTCCGGGCACGTCATTGATTTTCATCGGTTGCTGATACGGCCAGTAATCCACCACCAGCAACAACCCGAGACCGGCCACCACTTTCGCCGGCGATGCAGACGGCAATCCATCCGTCACGAAAAACCCGGCCAGCAGTGCGCCGAAGAATACCGCCGGCAAATCATAAAACACAAACGGCGCGCGCCACTCCTTGAAGAACGGCACGACGGCGAGGATGTGGAACGCTGGCAGAAAGAGAAACACCAGCAACGCCCCGCCGGCAAAGATGCGTTTCCGGGTGGTCGTGAGCTTGCGATGGATGAACAATACGAGAAACGTCGCCATCGTCAGCAACGCCAACCAGATCGCGCGCGTGACCAATCCCGGCACCCCGGCGAGCGACGTGAGCGCCTGCCAGGTTTGCCAGTTGGCGCTGAACACACTGCTGCGTCCGCTGGCCAGCATCACCGTCACCAACAACATGCCCACGAAAAACCAGAATAACCGGCGGTTCACCCGATCCCGGTTGAACAACATCGTGATCGTCAACACCGCCAACAACACGAGGCCCGCGTACTTCTCCGGCGAATCAATCTGGAGACCAGCCAGCCGTTGCAGTTGGGTCAATTCGGCTTGGCTGCGCACACCGCCGCGGGCGTTGACGGCATCGACCGCGCCGCGGATGGCTTGCCGGGTGATCGTGCCATCCCGGTCCACCAGCGCCAACAGACTCTTGAACGCGTAATTGCGCTGCAAATCCGTCACCGGCTCATCGTAAGACTGTTTGATGTAATGCGACTCCACAAATCTGGTGACGATGAAGAACGCGCCAAGGCCCACGGTGAAGATGGCGATGAGTCCGCACATCCGGATGGCTGAGACCCGTCGCACAGCCCCATTGCTCCAAAGCCAATAAACGAAATAGCAGGCCAGAAACATGTACTGGATGAGCGCCTGTTGGTGGTCCATTCCCAACAGGCAGACCGCGCTGACACTGCACCAAAACGAGTCCCGCAGTTTGCCGGTATCCAGCACCCGCGCGAACCACCACCATGTCAGCGGGATGAACGGCAAGCACATGATGACCGTCATTTGCTCGACCCCGGCGGCACGGATGATTTGCTCGGGATGCAACAGAAACACCAGTGCCGCCAAAGTTGCCGCCCAGTCGTTCTTAAGAAAATACCGGGCGCAGCAGTACATCGCCACCGTTCCCGCAAAGATGGCGATCAAGGCGCAAAGCTTGCCCGCCACCGGCAAGCTGAACATCGTCGCCAGCAGCAGCCAGGGAATCAGGTACAGTCCATGGGAGTAATCCAATCCGTAGCTGGCTCCGCCCATGAACCACGGCGTCCACCACGGCAGCCCGTGATGCCCGGCCAGCGACCGTTGGATGTCCCAGACCCGGGAGACAAATCCCGCCAGTTCCTTGTCGCTATACCCCAGCGACAACCAGTGCCACCCCAGCCACCCGCAATACACCAGCGCCGCTGTCAGCGTAATCCAAAGACCGACCTGACGCAGCTCAGGTTTGGACGGGGATTGCGTGGACATGAGTTTGAGCGAGCAGTTGTTGGACGGCGTTGAGAACGTCGTCCACAGCGATGTCACGCACACAGGCAAAATCCAGGTGAGCCGGACACACCAAGGGCCGGCTGGAGTAGTAAAAACAAGGGCTGCACGGCAGTTGTCGGCTAACGATAATGTTCTGGGTCTTCCAAGGCCGCACCCAAGCTGGATTCGTCGGCCCAAAGATGGACGCACAAGGCACTTTACAGGCCGCCGCCGTGTGCATCATACCGGAATCGTTGCTCAGAAAAAGGTGACAACGCTTTACGAGCGCCGCAACCAAACGCAGGGGTAACATCTTGGCGACGACAATATCCCCTGATGCCGGACCGGCAGCCACGACCACGGCTTCGTTCATCTGTTGGTCGCTTGGCCCCTCGAACAAGATAAAGCGCGCCCCCGGCGTTTGCTCGCGAAACCGCCGGATGAACTCGCCGAGACGAATCGGTGGCCAGCAGCGGCAGTGTTGGTTCTTGAGTGAATTGCAGGCGGCATGGATGCCGATAAGCGGCGCTGCCTGATCTAATTTATGTTCCTTGAGATACGCATCCGCAGCGGTCACTGCGGACGGATGAATCCGGTATGAAAACTCATCCGGCAACGCGTCAACTCCCGTGTTGCAGAGCACCGATGCCCAACGCAGGTTCTCTTGCACCGCGTGCAACGACGGATCTTCATCAATTACACACTGATTGAGCGCTGGGGCATTGATGATGAACTGCCGTTGATACCGGAAACCGATCCGGTAACGTGCCCCCACGACCCGACTCATCAGATTATATCCCAGCCGGTTCATTGCATATGGCAACACGCTGACGTCAAACTGCTCTTTTCGTAATGGCCAAGCATGGTGGAAGATATTCCACTTGGACATTCCGAGAAACTGGATCAAGCGAACATCCGGTGTGAACTGTTGGTCGTCCAGATACTCCTTAACACTTCTAAACATCGTCAAGAGCGTCAGGCGGAACTGATCGGGACGCGCGGCCAGCGCCGCCAGCGCCGCCGACGCCAGGATGGCATCTCCCAAACCCGAGAGACAAAACACCATGATCCGCTTGGGCCGTAGCTCTGGCATCAACGCGCGCTGGCCGCCTCCCCACGCGTAAAATGCCAGTTGGCCAGCGCCTCGGGCTTACCCCATGGGACCGTATACAATCCTTGAACGCGCTGGGCGCGATAGCCACGACGCGCCATCGCGCGGAACAATTCATTCGTCGGGCCACAATTGCGGCGGTCGCTGGTGATCTCCACAATCAGGTGCGTCGGGGCGTGCCGACGCCAAAATTCACGGTCCTCCGCCAAGAGCTTGTGCTCAAACCCTTCCACATCCAACTTCATCAAATCCAACTGGCCGATGTCGTACTCGGCGCAAAGCTGCTCCAGCGTGCGCGTGGCAACCGGCTGGCATTCGACACCCGGGGGGCGTTCAACACTCAGATAGCCACCACCATCATTGCTTCCGTCAGCGCAAAACCACATTTCCGTCGCCCGGTCGGCGATAGCAGCCTGCACAGGAATGACGTTGGGAAACGCGGCACTATGGTGCCGGAGACTTGTGAAGTGTCCACTCGTTGCTTCCACGGCGATGATGCGTGCCGCTTGGTTTTCCGCAGCCGCAACCAACGCGAAAGTCCCGATGTGACTGCCGACATCGAGGATCGTCCGGGATTGTCGGGCCAAACGGCGCCACAAACGGAGCGTCACCGCCTCATAATGATCATCCAGACAATAAAGATCATTCGCGACAAAGCTGCCGAGGTCCAACACCATGGGGCACTTCCCACCAAATCGTTCCAACACCGGCCATGTAGTCGCGGATGGCCGGAGTAACGTCCGGGTCACCAGCTTGCCCAAGTTGTAACTGAGAGCACACCGCGGCAACACCGACCAGATCGCGCGCATGGCTCGCTTGGCGAACGGCGGTGTGGCGACGGCGGTGCTGGCAAAGTGTCCTGCGGTTTCCATGTCGAACAAGACGGCGGCCAGCATACGCCATCCACCCATATTCGGCAACTATCGTTCTCCAACCCGGACTTGCATCGATGCAGCGCAGCCTGCTGTTTCTCAATGGGAATCGGCTACAGGGCCGAGTCCTGTCACACCGCGTGGAACTGGAGACTTCCTTCGGTAAGATCAAGCTCGCCATCGAACATGTTGTCTCTCTCCAAGTCGTGACCAGTCCGTCAGTCGCGCACAATGCGCTTCCACCTGTCACCGTCAAAACGGATAACATCGCCGGCATCCCGCTCGCGCATCGCCAGCCGTTGCCGCGTCCTCGATGCAACGCGTTGCGAGCGCGGTCCAGCCGGTTTGGTGGCTCGCCCCGACGCCACGACCGGTCTCGCCGTGGAAGTACTCGTAGAACAAGGCGAGGTCTTTCCAGTATGGGTCGCTGACGTACCGGGGTTCGTCGCCGTGGCAGGGGCGACGGCCTTGGGCATCCGGCAGGAAGATGCGCGCCAGCCGGGCACGCAATTCATCAGCAACCTGTTGGAGGTTCAGCCAATTGCCGGAACCGGTGGGGCATTCGGTTTTCAGCGCATCGCCGTAGAAATGATGGTAGCGCTCCAGCGCTTCGACGAGCAGGTAGTTGATCGGAAACCAGATCGGGCCGCGCCAGTTGGAGTTGCCGCCGAAAAGGCCGGTTGCGGATTCCCCCGGCTCGTAGTCCACCCGAAATTCCTGGCCGTTCACCGGCAGGACGTACGGATGTTGCGCGTGATACTTGGAAACCGAGCGGATGCCATACGGTGACAGAAACTCGTTTTCGTCGAGCAGGTAGCGCAACACGCGCTCCAGTCGGTCGCGGCAGGGAATGGCCAGCAAGCGGTGACCGTGTTGCGCCTCCGCGCCTTCGGTTTCCATGTACGCGATGTGCTGGGCGAGGTCTTTCCGGTGTTCGAGAAACCAGTTCATCCGTTTGCGAAAGCCGGGCAGCTTGGCGATGATCTCTTCCTCCAACACTTCCACCGCAATCAACGGCAGCAACCCAACCAGCGACCGCACCCGGAGCGGAATCACCTGGCCGTCCACGTGCAGTTGGTCGTAGTAAAACCCGTCTTCTTCGTCCCACAAGCCGGTGCCGCCCAGCGTGTTGATCGCATCGGCGATGGCCACGAAATGCTCGAAGAATTTTGAAGCCATGTCTTCCGTGGCCGGATTGTCGCGCGCCAATTCCAGCGCCATGGCGAGCATCGTGTTGCAGAAAAACGCCATCCACGCCGTGCCGTCCGCCTGTTCCAGATGCCCGCCGGTGGGCAACGGCTTTGAGCGGTCGAATACGCCGATGTTATCCAGACCGAGAAAGCCGCCGCCGAAGATGTTCCGGCCCCCGGCATCCTTGCGGTTGACCCACCAGGTGAAGTTGATGATAAGCTTTTGAAACGTGCGCGACAAAAACTCCCGGTCGCGCTTCCCTGGTGGCGCGGTCATCTTATAAACGCGCCAGCACGACCACGCGTGGACGGGCGGATTCACGTCGCCGAACGCAAACTCGTAGGCCGGCAATTGCCCGTTCGGGTGCAGGTACCACTCGCGCAGGAAGAGGACGAGCTGCTCCTTGGCAAATTGCGGATCCACCTTCGCGAACGGGATCATGTGGAACGCCAAGTCCCACGCGGCGTACCACGGATACTCCCACTTGTCCGGCATCGAAATCACATCGCGGTTGTAGAGATGCGGCCAGTCACTGTTGCGCCCATGCTTCCGACTTTCCGGCGGCGGTGGTTGCTGCGGATCGCCGTCGAGCCAGTCACGGACGATGTAGTGATAAAACTGTTTCGACCAGAGCAACCCGGCATAGCCCTGCCGGGCGACACGCCTTTCCTCGGCGCTCAAGTTGGCCGGCAGTCTCGCCGCGTAGAACTCATCGGCTTCGCGGATCCGGTCGGCGAAAATTTGGTCGAAGTCTTTGCCCAAACCTGTCGCCGCGCTCGCTGAGCGCGGCATCCCCTTCGATCCGCCGCGGTCATCGCCCACGGCTACAGCCGACAAGCGCGCCTTCACAACAACTTCCTGCCCGGCGGGTATCTCGAACTGGTAATACGCCGCCACCTTGGTGCCGGTCCGCTTGGGGTTCACCGCGGCGGTCTTGCCGCCGATAACGTAGTCATGGAATGCGTCTTTGGAGAACTTCGTCCAGTTATCGGTGCCGAACAGTTTTTGGGTGTTGGTTTCGTTTTCGGTGAACAACCACTGCGGCGCGCCGTCCGCCACAAACACATGTTTGCCGAAACCAACATGGCTGCCAACGACCGTGCCGTCGTTCTGCAGTTCCAGCGTCGGCCGGATCCAGCAGCCTTCGTGCTTGCAGCCCCACACCCACGTGTTCCGGTACCACAACGTCGGCAATAAATGGATCGTCGCCTTCGCCGCCCCGCGATTGGCGACCGTGATGCGCATCAAGATGTCATCAGGCGAGGCTTTGGCATATTCGGCAACGACATCGAAGTACCGGTTGTCGTCGAACACCCCGGTATCAAGCAGTTCAAATTCCGGGTCACCCCGGCCCCGGCGGCGGTTCTCGTCCACCAACCGGGTATAGGGGTAGGCCGCCTGCGGATATTTGTAGAGCGCCTTCAGGTAGGAGTGCGTCGGCGTTGAATCGAGGTAGTAATAACACTCCTTCACGTCCTCGCCGTGATTACCTTCGGGGCCGGTCAATCCAAACAACCGCTCCTTCAAAATCGGATCCTTGCCGTTCCACAAGGCGAGGGCCAAACACAGCCGGCATTCGCGGTCGGTGATGCCGAGCAAGCCATCTTCGCCCCAACGGTAAGCACGACTGCGTGCCTGATCATGCGGAAAATAATCCCAGCAATTCCCCCACTCCGAATAATCTTCGCGCACCGTGCCCCACTGGCGCTCCGCAAGGTACGGTCCCCACCGCTTCCAGTTTTTCTCGCGCCGCGCGTCTTCGTTGAGACGTATAAGTTCGGAGATCATGTGTATTGCCTGAAGAACCGGCCCATCGCTGCTCACCGATACCATTCCCGCGGCGCCCGCGCAAGTGCGCGGTCGCCATTTGACAACCGCTGGAATCCGGATGACACATACCGCGATGGCTGACAGATTGCGATCGTGGTGCTGCCTGCTCGGCGTCGGCGCGGTGACGGCGTTTAGCGCGCAAGGAGAACCTCCAATGGAAAAAGCGACATTTGCCGCGGGTTGTTTCTGGGGCGTGGAGTCCGCGTTTCAGCAACTGCGGGGCGTCACCTCGACCGTGGTTGGTTACATGGGCGGGAATCTGAAGAATCCGACGTACCAACAGGTGTGCACGGATCGCACCGGACACGCCGAGGTGTGCCAGATCACGTTCGATCCGTCCGTGGTCAGCTACGAAAAGGTGGTCGAGTACTTCTTCAAACTTCACAACCCAACGACCCTCAACCGGCAAGGCCCGGATGTCGGCACGCAATACCGGTCGGTCATCTTCTACCACACGCCGGAACAGGAGAAGATCGCGCGCGCGGTGAAAGACCGCCTCGACAAGTCCGGCAAGTTCCACCGGCCCATCGTCACCGCGATTGTGCCCGCGCAGCAATTTTGGCGGGCGGAAGAATATCATCAGGATTATTTCCACAAGCATGACTTGCCAAGTTGCCATGTGGTGACGGAATGAAGATTTGCTTCGCACTAATTTGTGGGAGCGCCCTTCTGGGCACGACCGGTTCATTCGCGCAGAAAGTAAAAATCGTTGAGTTCACCGATGCCGGTGTCCGGAAAGGAGTCGTCACCGTGGAGAAGATCGTCAAGACCGACGCCGAATGGCGCCAACAACTCACCCCCGAACAGTACCGGGTCACGCGTCAGGCGGGGACGGAACGCCAGTGTTCGTCCGGCTATTGGAACAACCACGAGAACGGTCTTTACCGCTGCGTGTGTTGCGGAACCGTGTTGTTCAAATCCGCCGCCAAATTCGCATCCGGCACGGGCTGGCCCAGTTTCTTTCAGCCGGCAGCCGAGGACAACATCGAGCGCCGACCCGACAATTCCTTCGGCATGCACCGCACCGAAATCTTGTGTCGGCGGTGCGGCGCGCATCTGGGGCACGTGTTTGACGACGGCCCCCAACCGACCGGCCTGCGCTACTGCATCAACTCCGCGGCGTTGACGTTCGAAAAGACGCCGTCGCCCCCGCAGTGAACCTTCCGGAGCCTGGCGCTGTCCAAGTCCGGCGAGTCGTCACGCTTCTCAAGCCCTTAACTAAAAAGGAGAAATCATCCATGGCTACGACCATGAGTCAGTTCGTCCGCGATGTGGAGATGGATCAGTTGCCGAGCGTCGTCCTGCCGGCTTGCCCAACCGTCAAAATTCTCAAAGGCCAAAAAGCGCTGGTCACTGGCGCCAACAGCGGCATCGGCAAAGCCGTCGCCATCGCCCTCGGCGAAGCCGGCGCGGACGTGGTGGTCAACTACTACGCGAACCCGGCTGCCGCAGATGAAGTCGTGGCCGCCGCCAGCCAGAGCGGGAGCCGGTGCTACGCGCATCAAGCCGACGTCTCCAAGGAAGCCGAGGTGCAAGCGATGTTCGCCAAGATGTGCCAGGAATTTGGCACGATTGATATTCTCATCAATAACGCCGGCCTCCAAAGCGATTCCCGGTTCGAGGAGATGACCCTCGACAAATGGAACAAGGTCATCGGCACGAATCTGACCGGCCAGTTCCTCTGTGCGCGCGAAGCGGTACGCGAGTTCAAGCGCCGCGGCATCAAGAAGGAAATCTCCTGCGCCGCCGGCAAGATCATCTGCATCAGTTCGGTGCACGATGTCATTCCGTGGGCCGGCCACGTCAACTACGCGGCCTCGAAAGGCGGCGTCATGATGATGATGAAAAGCATCGCCCAAGAAGTCGCCCCGTTCCGCATCCGCGTCCTGAGCATCTGCCCCGGCGCGATCCGGACCCCAATTAACACCGCCGCTTGGGACACTCCCGAAGCCTACAAAAACCTGATGAAGCTCGTTCCCTACAAACGCATCGGCGAACCGGAAGACATTGGCCAAGCCGCCGTCTGGCTGGCGAGCGATTATGCTGATTACATTACCGGCACCAACATCTACATTGACGGCGGCATGACGCTCTACCCCGGCTTCGAAACCGGCGGTTGATCACTGGACGAAATCAACGACAAGCTGGCGGCTTGGCTTTTGGGAGCTTCGCGGTTATTCCAATACCGCTGATCCATGAACCGACGACCACTATTCCTCCTCGGCGCGGCACTCCTAGCTCTGTGCCCGCTATGTCGTGGCGGTGAAATCCCGCCGGCCTTTGACGCCACCGACGAGTACTATCTCGCACAAGCGCTGCGCACCTTGAAGATGACGCCGCACGATTTGTCCTTTTCCAAAACCAATGCCGAGTCCAACCTCATCCTGCCGGTCGTGCGCATGACCCTGCAAGAACCGCTCACACTGTCGGTCGTTGCCGACGAGGTACGCGCGAAGCTGAGCCGCGCCACCAATCTCACGGACATCGTCACGGCGTTGACTGGCGCGCATCCGCACTGGCAACCGCCAACCCACCCGTTACACCTGCCGGCTGTTCCGCCGGGTGTCGCTTCCGCGGTGCAATTGATCTACGATGCCGCCCTCCGCGTCCGGCCGCTCCTGCCGAAGCCCGACAAACCAGCCTTCGAAGCTTTCCTGCTCCAGACTGTCCAAGACGACGCCGACAAGGCCGGCATTGATCCCGATCTCCTGCGGCGCGACAAGAATCTGGAATTCCAAGACGACGAACCGGTCAATCTCATCCTCGCCGCCAGCAACCGGTTGAATCACGCCCACCTCTTTCAGGCGTTCGCGGAACTGACGCGCGCCGTGGACGAAGCCGTCCGGGAACTGCGCCAGCATCACTACACGGAAGAATTCGAGGTCTCGACTGACACCCCGCTCGGGAAGATCATCATCGGTGGCGTGGGCCGGAACGTGTACAAGGAGGAAGCCTTTCTGATCATCGACCTCGGCGGCGACGATGTGTACGAGAACTCCGCCGGCGGCGCGAATGGATTAGAAGGGCGACCGATTTCGATCGTCATCGATCTGGCCGGCAATGATCAATACATCTCGCGCAAGAGTTACTCTCAAGGCGCCGGTATTTTCGGCATCGGCATTCTGGTAGACTGCGGTGGCGATGACGTTTACGAAGCCAAACATCTGTCGCAGGGCGCCGGGTTCTTCGGCTGCGGAATGCTGGTGGACGGCGGCGGGCGCGACAAGTTCGTGGCGGACACACATGCCCAAGGCGCGGCAACTTTCGGCGCCGGCATTCTGTGGCAGCGCGGTGGCGATACGTCTTACCGGGCAACGGCGGAATCGCAAGGATATGGCGGCACGAGTGGCGTGGGGTTATTGCTGGATGTGGAGGGCAACGACTCGTACGTCGCCACCGGCAACCAACCGTGTCCGTGGTTGCCGGGGCACAGGTTCACCCTCTCCCAAGGATTCGGCTATGGGCTGCGCCCGTTTGCCGGCGGCGGCGTCGGCATCTTGTGCGATTTGCAGGGCGACGATCATTACGTCGCCGACGTGTACGGACAAGGGGCCAGCTACTGGTATTCGCTTGGGTTGCTTCTTGATGCGGCGGGAAATGACACCTATCAAGCCTATCAATATTGTCAGGGCGCCGGCATCCATCTCAGCAGTGGCGCGCTGATTGACTGGAGCGGCAACGACACCTACACCGCCGGTCACATCTGCCAAGGCGCGGCCCACGACTACTCGGTGGGCATCCTGATTGACCGTGCCGGCAATGACCATTACGAAGGCGACACCACGGCCCAAGGCGCGGCGCTCTACAACTCCTTCGCGCTGCTGCTCGATCACGCCGGTAACGATGTGTACATCGGCAAAGACCCGAAACAATCGCAAGCCGCTGGCCAAGACGGCGACAAACGGGAATACGGTTCAATCGCCGTGCTGCTCGACCTCGCCGGCCAAGACACGTACTCGCAAGGCCAGACGAACAACACCGTCTGGGTAAAACCGTGGTATGGCTGCGGCATTGATACGGAAGCAACGCCGCACGGGGGCGCGCCCTTCCCGGCGCGACCGGTGCCGTTGCTCTTATGGGGATCACGCTCGGAAGGGCGCGTCCACATTCACACCCGGCACGTGGATGTCCACAATCCCCTCGAACACCTGATCCGCGTCGCGATCTCCGATCACGCCGACGCCGATCAGGCGTGGGCTGAATTGAAACGCCGCGGCTTGGAAGTGCTTCCCTACTGGTTGACACGCATGGACAGCCCCGACGTCATGGTGCAGGTGAAGGCGGAAGCGCTGATTGATTACCTGGGAACAAATGCGGTCCCGGCACTAATCGACGGTGTTCGTCACGCGCCCGATGACGAAGCGGCGCGGGTGTGCTGTTATTTCCTCGCCCGATTTGAGTCGGCCACGAACGCCATTCCGGTCATCCTGCCCCTGCTCCACCGGGAGAAGACCCAGACCACCGCGCTTTACACGCTGGGCCATCTGCGCGCCCACGCCGCCTTCGGACCTGCCATCCGTTTCTTGCGCGATGACCGGGAGTTGATTCGTCTCCGCGCCGCGCAAACGCTGGGCCGAATCGGTGACCGGCGCGCAATCCCCCGGCTACTACCGGTGTTGCACGACGAATTTTGGGATGTGCGTTTTGCGGCGGCAACGGCGCTGGGGCAACTGGGCGTGGAAAAATTTAAGGGGCCGGCTGGGCAGCCGCCTCCCCTGCCGGTGCCGTGAGATCGTAGAGCTTGAGCGTCTTGTTCTTGCCGGCAACGGCGAGTGTCTTGCCGTCGGGCGCATACGCCAGCGCCACCACGCCTTCACCCGGACCGTCGAGTGTGCGCTCTAATTTGCCGGTGGCCACATCCCAGAATTTGATCGTGTTGTCGAGACTGCCGCTGGCCAGCGTTTTGCCATCGGGCGAGAACGCGACCGCATCCACTTCATCGAGTTGGCCGGTGAACGTGTGTTTGTTCCCGCCGGTCTCGGGATCCCAAAGTCGCACCGTGTAATCCTTGCCGGCGCTGGCGAGCCACCGGCCATCCGGTGAAAACGCAAGCGCATACACCTCGTCGAAATGTCCTTTGAGAATGCGCAGGAGTTTGCCGGTGTCACCGTCCCAGAGGCGGATGGTTTTGTCTTTGCTCGCGCTGGCGAGGAACTTGCCGTCGGGCGAATACGCGACCGCCGTCACTTCGGCGCGATGGCCAGTGAGATTGCGGCGGACCTTGCCGGTCTTCACTTCCCAGAGTCGAATGAAACCGGCTTCCCCCGGCCGCCCCGTCGCCGCCGCCAAGGTTTCTCCATCCGGCGAAGGGGCGATGGCGTACACGGGACCGGAGTTCCACGCCATTGTGCGCCGCAATTCGCCGGTGTGGGCGTCCCAGAGTTGAATGGTTTTGTCCAAGCTGCCGCTGGCCAGCCATTGACCGTCCTTCGCAAAGGCAACGGAAGTAACCGCGCCTTTGTGAATGATGAGCGGCCGCTTCAGTTCGCCGGTATGGGCATCCCAGATGCCCACCAAACCGTCACCGGCGCCGCTGGCAAGCACCTTGCCGTCCGGCGCAAACGCGAGGCTATAGACCAGCCGGTTATACTTCGCCATCGTCGGCACCAACTCCAGCGGTTCGGGCGGTGGAATCGGCGTGGCGGTTGGCGCGCCGGTGTTCACCGCCGCCGCGCGCATCGTGACGTTGATCAGCGCGACCGAGGGCGACACTTTCCGCACGAGCATGGGGCCTTCCATGCGCGGGGGCACCGCCACGGTGGAAAACGACACGTCTTGCCGACGCAACAAATCCTTGATGTAGTTGATCGGCACGGCCAACCCAATGCCGCTGACCGCCGGGCCGCTCAGCTTGGCGTTGTTGATGGCCACGACCTGGCCGCGGTCGTCCACCAACGGGCCGCCGCTGTTGCCGGGATTGAGCACGGCATCCACCTGAAAGTATTTGTACGTGTCTCTGGTCTCAATGCCGGAAATTGTGCCGCGCGTGATCTTGACGCTGTCACCCAGCATTGTCGCCAACGGAAATCCGAACGCGCGCACTTCTTCGCCGACCTCTACCCGGTCGGAATCAATCAACGGCAGCGGGATCAAGTTATCGGCGTTGACGCGCAACAGGGCGAGGTCGAAGATTTGATCCGCTTCCACCACGGTGGCGTCGTACACCCGGTCACCGAGCACGACTTCGATTTTGCGCCCGTTGCGGATGACGTGGGCGCAGGTGACGATGTAGCCGTGTTCGTTGACGACGAACCCGGTGCCGGAAGTCTGGGCGTGGACCGCGTCGGTCAAGCCCCACGCGAGCAGGCCGAACAAAAGCCAACACCGGATCATGCGCATCGCCATTGCTCGTAACATGTACAACCGGAACACCGCGGGCACAAGCGGTTTCCCGTCTTGACGCTTGTGGGCGGCGTGATGTAGCTTGCGCACGTCGCGCCAAGGATGCGGGCGTAGCATAGTGGTAATGCGCCAGCCTTCCAAGCTGGTGAGGTGGGTTCGATTCCCATCGCCCGCTCCACCACGCAACTCGACGAGTTTTCGAGAAGTAGTGACCACGGTTTCACGCAAGAACCACGGGCTTTTTTACAGTCGAGGACAAGGTTCGAGCCAATCGGCCCGGCCTGCTGCGCAGGCGGCTTTTTGTTCCTCCAATATCTTCTTCCGCCTCATCAATTTCGCCTTCTCGGCGGTGTAGTCATTGCGGTCAATGATGCGTCGAGAAACGAATCGAGAAACTTTTGGAGGCGGAGCGTAACCTGTTCGATTTCCGCGCGCCGGTTTGGGTTTCCGACGGCCCCAGCCGAGACCACGCTGGCGCACCTGCCAGCACCTCCTCTTCCAATTCCCACAGTGAGCGAGATGGTTCCATGGGCCTCCCACGGTGGGGTGTTCGTGAGCCGTGGGTGGGAAACCGTTCCCACCTCCATTATGGTGGCAGCGTCAAGCTGCGCCCACTCATCACCCGCTTTGAGTTTGCAAGCATCCCGGGGTGTTGTTATGGTGGAATGCGAAATGAAGGCAAAACTCCACATTTTGGCGGGGCTGCCGCAACCTCGCGCTCACGATCTTAGCGGCACCATCTGCTCCATTGGCCGCGCGCCCGACAACACCATCCATCTCAACGACCGCAGCGTCTCCAAGCACCACGCGATCATTGTCACCGAAGACGACGAGCACAAGCTGGTTGATCTGCACGCCACCAACGGCACCTTCGTCAACGGCCTCCCCATCACGGTTCATCCCCTGAAGAGCGGTGACCAGATTCACATGGGCATCTTCATGCTGGTCTATCTGCCCGAAGTCCAAACGCCACCGCAACCCCAAGTGCCGGTTGCCGTCCCGGCTCCACAACCGGTTACTCCCGTCGCGCCGCCGCCACCCGAACCCGCGCCGGTCGCTCAAGAGGTTCCTCCACCGCCGCCACCTCCCGAACCACCCGCGCCTGTGCGTCCCCCGATTCCCCGCTTGGGCGCACCCAAACCCGTCGCGCCGGCGCCTATCGCGCAACGCCCGGCCGCACCACAACCGACCGTCAAACGCAGCTTCGTCCGCCTGCCCGGAGCCGAACCGCCACCGCCCAGCAGTCCGATTAGTCGCACCACCGGCGCGCTCCGGAAACTCCTCAAACACGAAACTCCGGCACCTGCCGCGCCCACTCCACCACCGGCACCGGTCGCACCGCCACCACCACCGCCGGCACCTGTCATCGTCGCCCCACCACCGCCCCCTCCTCCGCCTCCGCCGCCACCGCCACCTGCGCCCGAACCGGTTGTCGTCGCCCCACCGCCTCCGCCGCCACCCGCGCCTGTTCCCGAGCCAGCAGCACCGGTCGCCGAGGACAAGCCGATTGCCACTGCGCCCGCGCCCGCCGGCGAACAAACCATCAAACAAGCGCCGCCTGCGGCTGCCGGCGAACGACAGCTCATCTCCGGTCCACGCCAACAAAAAGATCGCGTCTTGGGTAAACCGCCCGCAGCCGGCAGCGGCGAGCGTATCTTGCGGAAACCGGGCCAGAAATAGGGCGCGGGATCGCAGACCCGACAACGCTTATTCAAGTGCGCTGAAAGGCCACCCCGCCGGCATTCTTCCTGTCCACATCCGCTTTGATTTTGTCGCCTTCCTTGAAGTGGCCGGCAAGAATCTCCAACGACAACGCATCAAGAATCTTCTTCTGGATGACGCGTTTCAGTGGGCGCGCGCCGAAGATCGGGTCGTAGCCTTCCCGGGCGATCAGTTCTTTTGCTGCTGGAGTGAGCGTCAGCGTGATCTTCTGGTCGGCCAGACGATTTAGCACACGCCTCAACTGAATCTCCACGATCTGTTTGATGTGCTCGATGCTCAGGCCGTGGAAGATGATGACTTCGTCCACCCGGTTGAGAAACTCGGGACGGAAATGTTGCCGGAGATCGGTGAGCACATGTTCGCGCACCGAATCCGCGTCCAACAGACTTTCGGCGAAATGACGGGAGCCAATGTTACTCGTCATGATGATGACGGTGTTCTTGAAATCCACCATCCGCCCTTGCCCGTTAGTGAGGCGACCGTCATCAAGGATTTGCAGCAACACGTTGAACACGTCGTGATGCGCTTTTTCGATTTCGTCGAACAGCACCACACTATACGGCTTGCGCCGCACGGCCTCCGTGAGCTGTCCGCCTTCTTCGTAGCCGACGTAGCCGGGCGGCGCGCCGACCAGACGGGCGACGGTGTGCTTCTCCATGTACTCGCTCATGTCGATGCGAATCATGGCGTTCTCGTCGTCGAAGAGGAACTCCGCCAGCGCGCGCGCCAGTTCGGTTTTGCCGACACCGGTCGGGCCGAGAAAGATGAACGAACCGATGGGCCGGTTGGGATCTTGGAGGCCACTCCGCGAACGCCGCACGGCATTGGCCACGGCGGTGACGGCTTCATCCTGACCGACCACGCGGGCGTGCAACCGGTCTTCCATCTTCACCAATTTTTCACGCTCCCCTTCAAGCAGACGGGAAACCGGGATGCCGGTCCACGAAGCCACCACTTCCGCGATATCGCTCTCCGTAACTTCTTCGGTGAGCATCTTGCCGGACTTCTGGAGCTTGGCGAGTTTGGCATCCGCGGCTTTGAGTTGTTTCTCCAGTTCTGGCAACCGACCATACTGAATCTCGCCAGCCTTGCCGAGATTGCCTTCCCGTCGCGCCTGCTCCAGTTGTTCCTTCGACATTTCAAGCGCCGACTTCAATTGCCGGATTTCATCCACCACGCCTTTTTCGTTGTGCCACTGGGCCTTGAGCTTCTGGCTCTGCTCGCGCCAATCGGCCAGTTCCTTCTCGAGCTTGCCCAATCGTTCTTTGCTGGCGGCATCGGTCTCCTTTTTGAGCGCCGTCCGTTCGATCTCCAATTGCATCACGCGCCGTTCGATCTGGTCGATTTCCGTGGGCAACGAATCCAACTCGATCCGCAACCGGGAAGCTGCTTCGTCCACCAAGTCAATCGCCTTGTCCGGCAGGAACCGGTCCGCGATGTACCGGTGCGACAACACCGCCGCGCTCACCAACGCGCTGTCCTGAATCCGCACGCCGTGATGCACCTCGTAGCGCTCTTTCAACCCGCGCAGAATCGCAATCGTGTCCTCGACATTCGGCTCGCCCACCTGAATCGGCTGGAACCGGCGCTCCAACGCCGGGTCTTTCTCGACGTACTTCCGGTATTCATCAAGCGTCGTCGCCCCGATGGTGTGCAACTCCCCCCGCGCCAGCGATGGTTTGAGCATGTTCGCCGCATCCACCGGCGCGCCTTCCGCCTTGCCGGCACCCACGACGGTGTGCAGCTCATCAATGAACAAAATGATCTTGCCTTCGGCGGCGATGACTTCTTTCAGAAACGCCTTCAACCGGTCCTCAAACTCGCCCCGGTACTTCGCCCCGGCCAGCATCGCGCCGATGTCCATCGCCACGACGCGTTTGTCCTTCAAGCCGTCCGGCACGTCGCCGCTGATAATGCGGCGCGCCAGACCTTCCACGATGGCGGTCTTGCCCACGCCGGGATCACCAATGAGCACCGGGTTGTTCTTCGTGCGCCGCGACAACACCTGCATCACCCGCCGGATTTCCTGGTCGCGGCCGATAACCGGATCAAGTTTGCCGCGCCGGGCTTCTTCCGTGAGATCACGCCCGTATTTCGTAAGCGCCTGATATTTGTCTTCAGGATTCTGGTCCGTGACCTGCGCATTACCGCGAACTTCCCGGAGCGCTTTGAGAATGTCGGGAGCTTTGGCGCTGACTTTCTTCTGTTCCGCCAGACCGAGCAGCAAATGTTCGGTGCTGACAAACTGGTCTTTGAGTTTGTCGGCGTGCGTCTGCGCGGCATCGAGCGCTTGCCGGAGCGATTTGTTCAGGTAGGTCTCGGCTGCCCCTTGAACTTGCGGGCGCCGATTCAGTTCGTCGTCGAGTTTCCGCAGAATCGCGTCCGGAGTTTGTCCCAGTTTTTCCAGCAGCGGTCGCACGAGGCCATCCGGCTGCTGAATGAGCGCCGACAACAGATGCTCGCAGTCCACTTCCTGATGGCTCAGCTTGGACGCGATGTCCTGCGCCGACTGCAACGCTTCCTGGGCTTTAATGGTCAGTTTGTCGAATCGAATCATAACTCTCCGTTACTTTAGCACCACCGGTGCCGCACGACAAAAACCGCCGAAATTCGACAGAGTGAGTCAGCTTGCCTGGCCGGCAGTGTGACAAACCAACGTCAGTGGGTCAGCGCGGCGCAACCGGCTACTTGTCCAGTTTACGCAGTTTGGGAAGGAGGTCCGGCAAGCGTTGCAGGGCCACGTGGGCGCGTTTGAATTGCCGGTGATCCACGGCCGGCGCGCCGAGAACGACGGCACCGGCGGGAACATCTTGCGCCACGCCGCATTGCGCGCCGAGCACCGCGCCATCGCCGATGGTGAGGTGGCCGGCGATGCCAACTTGCCCGGCAATGGTGACGTTCTTGCCGATGATGACGCTGCCGGCGATGCCGGTGCCCGCGCAGATCACGCAGCGTTCACCGATGACGCAGTTGTGGCCGATCTGCACGAGGTTGTCGATCTTGGTGCCCCGATCGATCCGGGTCTTGCCAAACCGACCCCGATCAATGGTGGTGTTGGCGCCAATCTCGACGTCATCGCCAATCGCCACGAAGCCGACTTGAGGAATTTTTTGATGTTCACCCCGGATGGTTTCAAAACCAAAACCGTCCGCGCCAAGCACGACGCCGGGATGCAAGATGACCCGGTCGCCCACCTGCGTGCGCTCCCGCAACGTGACATGCGGATAGATCAGACAGTCGCTACCGATCCGGCAGCCATGCCCGATGTAACTACCGGCACCGATGTGCGTGCGCTCGCCGATAATAACATCGGCTTCCACCACCGCCGTCGGATGAATACCGGGGGCAAACTTGATTGGCGGCGGAACGATGCGTTCCACAACTTTGGTGAAGGCCGCCGAGGGGTTTTCCACACGGATGAGCGTCTGCGGGGATTCCAGCGCGGCATCCAGTGGAACCAAGATCACCGACGCGCGCGTCGTTTGTACGGCCGGGTAGTACTTGGGCTGGGCGACGAAGGTAACATCGCCGGCCTGCGCTTCGCGAATTCCCGCGACACCGGTAACCAACTCACCGGGATTGCCGGTGAGTTGGCCGCCGATTAACTCCGCAATGTCACGGGCAGTAAGCGACACACTCGCTTATTTCTTTTCTTCAGGCTTGGGCGCAGCCGGAGCGGGCGTGGCCGCTGGGGTGGCCGGGGCGTCCTTGTTCAGAATCTTGATGATGTCCGCCGTGATGTCCATCGGTTCCTGGGAATAGACCACACTGGGCAGACCGTTCAACGTGTTGCCGGATTTATCCAGCACGAGCATGTAGCCGGCATCCTTGGCTTCTTTGGTGACAACGTCGGTAATTTCCTTGAGGATGCTTTGGCGCATGCGGAGGCTCTGTTCTTCCAGGATGCGCTGGTGGCTGCGTTGGTACTCCTGCATGTCACGCTGCATGTTGTTCAAGTCGGCCAGCTTCTCGTTGAGGGCTTTTTTCTTCTGTTCCCGCACCTCGGGAGTGTACTCGGGACGATCCTGTTCTTCCTTGAGCTTGTTGAGTTCGTCCACGGCCTTCTTCAGCGCGTCCTGCTTGGTCTGCAACTCCTTGGTGAAGCTGTCGCGCGTTTCTTCCAGTTTACCGCGGGCGATGGGCGTCTTGTAGTAGGTGTCAAAAATCTTTTGCATGTCCGCCGTGACGATGCGACCGGTTTGGGCGAAGCTGCTCGCGACGAGGCCCGCCATGCCGGCAATCAGGCTCAGATAGAGTTTTGTTCGATTCATGAGTGTTATGTCCTTGTGTTTGTTTCGGTCTTTGTTTCTGGTCTTCGCTTGTTAATAGCTGACTATATCAGAACTGGTAGCCAACGCTAAACTGAATTTTTCCGCTATGGCCGGAAGTCTTATCCGTCATAATCGGATAGCCATAATCCAATCGCAACGGCCCAATCGGCAAGTTTAAACGGACGCCGATGCCAACGTCGGCCTTCAAACCCTTCAGTCCATATTGGTAGGAATCCCGCCACACATTGCCCGCATCAAAAAACAGCGCGCCCCGGATGCGTTCCACAATCGGGAACGTGTATTCCGCCGTACCGTTGGCGTAGGTGTTGCCCCCCACCGATTCGCCATCGACGTCTTTCGGACTGACGTCCTGGTAACCGAACCCGCGCAGACTGTTCGGACCGCCCAAGAAATACCGGTCAAAGATCGGCACCCCGTTCGGCTTAAAAACGGAGAGGTCGGTTTGTTCAACGATCAGCTGATCGCCGACGCTGGAGGCGCCATAGGCTTCGGCGACACCGGTGGCGCCCATTAATTGCAGAACGTGCCCATTGAACAGCGGGAAGAAGAACGACGTCTTGGCATTGAGCTTATACACCGACACATCGCCGCCGAAAGCGCCGCCGGCCACTTCCGCGCTCAGTTCCGTGCGGTTGCCCCGCGTTGTCAGAAACACACTGTCGCGCGTGTCGTAGGTCAGACTGACTTCCACAGCGCTGCGGATCTTCGAACCGTTTTCCATACGCAACTGGGTCGAGGCTGTCTTGTCCACGTTCACTCCAATATCCTGGATGCTGTATTCGACCTGTCCCCGCAGGAATTCGCTCAATGCTTTTTCCAGGCGGAGATCGCCACCCGTACGTTGCTCTTTGTACTTGGTGCTGTAGTAGCTGCTGGTGTTATGGAACAAATCCACGCCCAAGGCCAACTTCTGGTCCATAAACCACGGCTCGGTATACGACAGGATATAGTCCTGCCGTTTGAACCCGACCTGTGTGCGAATGCGCAGCTTCTGACCGCCACCGGTGAAATTCGGCCAGTTGAACAGATCGAAGTTGCCCTGCGTGACCTCGACAAACCCGACCAAACTGTCCACCGAGCTAAAGCCCGCGCCAAACGTGACACTGCCGGTGCGTTGCTCCTCCACCGTCACCACCAGATCTTTCCGGTTCGGCACGTCCGTGGGATACGGCGTCGTCTCCACCTTGGAGAAGTACCCCAGATTCCGCAGCCGCTCCGCGCTTTTATCGACGCGCACCATGTCGAACACCTGTCCCGGCACGACCGCCAACTCGCGGCGGATGACCTTGTCTTTGGTCTTCGTGTTCCCCCGAATCTGAATCTTCTCAATGTACGTCAACTCGCCTTCGTGAATGGAGTACGTCAAATCAATGTGCCCGGCTTCCGTGCTTGGTGTGCGCGTGGTCCGCACTGTGGTGTCAATGTAGCCGCGGCCACCGTAGTAATCCTGCAGCGCCTTCGTGTCCGCTTCCATCCCGGCCGGCGTGAGGATGTGATCGTGCGTCATCTTCAACTGTTTTTCCAGGCTCGTCGTCGGAAACAGTTTGTTTCCTTCAATCGTGACCGTGCCAACCCGATACTGCACCCCCTCAAAAACGGAGACGTGCAGAATCATCCACTTCGGCGTGACGCGCTCAATGTGCGTCCCCTTGATCGCCATGTCCAGATACCCCTGCGACCGGTAGTAATCCCGCAGCGAATCCAAATCCTCCTGCAACTGCTCGTTCTTGATCACCCCGGTGCCGGCCATCCAGGAACCCCACCATCGATGCCGGGTCTTCATCAACTTGAGCAGCTTCTTCACCGGCACCGCCTTCACGCCGTCGAAGACAATCCGCTTGAGAAACACCCGCGGGCCTTCGGTGATCTTGAACCGCACAATCGCCTTGCCGGTATCCCGATCAATGCTGGCTTCGGGCTCGACTTTCGCATCCATGAACCCCGCTTTTTGATAGGTTTCGACCAGCTTCTGGGCGTCATCATGCGCCTTGCGCTCGTCGTAAATATCACCAACCTTCTGCTTCAGATCGCGTTGCACGCGCACCTGCTTGAAGTATTGGTTCCCTTCGATGATCATCTCTTTGATCGTCGCCTTGCCGGTCACTTCGTAAATGACGCTCACCCCATTCGCCACCGTCTCCCGCGACACCCGCACATCAAAGAAGTACCCGGTATTAATCAGGTCGCGCACGTCCTGCTGAATCAATTGCTCGGAGATGGGGCGACCGACAGCCGTTTGAATGTTGGCCAGCACCACGGCCTTGTTTACCGTGGCCGGTCCATCGAAACGCACCTCGATCTCGCGCACGATGGGCGCGGTGTCCTGCGCCCAAAGCCCACAAGGTAATAGAAACAACCAGATCAGCCCGGCAATCCGCCGCCAGCCGCTCATGCCTCGCTCCCTTCAAAATCGGGAACATCTCCCGCCTCGACACGGGCGGCGTCTTCAAACTTGGTGTATTCGTGCAAAAAGGTCAGCGGCACTTCGCCCGTTGGACCATTGCGTTGCTTCGCGATGATCAGCGTGGCCTTGCCGCGCTCCGCCGCGCGTTCGTCGCCCTCGTCCGCGTAAACCTCCGGGCGAACGAGCAATCCCACCACATCGGCGTCCTGCTCAATTGCGCCGGACTCGCGGAGGTCGGACAACTTCGGTTTGCCACCCTCGCGCTGCTCGGGCTGCCGGTTCAACTGGCTCAGCACGATGACCGGAATCTGCAACTCTTTCGCCAAGCCCTTGATGCCGGACGAAATATCGGAAATCTCCACCTGCCGGCTCAGATCCGCCCGCCGGGAGGGCGCGCGCATCAACTGCAAGTAATCAATCACCACCAACTGAATGCCGTATTGCAGTTTCATCCGCCGCGCCCGGGCGCGCACCTGCTGAATCGTCAACCCGGCCACATCGTCAATGTAGAGCGGTGCTTTCATCAACTGGCTCGCGGCCGCCGTCAATGGATGAAAATCCTTCTCGCCCAAAAATCCGTCGCTCACCGACCGGAGATTCACCTTCGCCCGCGAGCAGAGCATTCGTTTCACGAGTTCTTCCGCGGACATTTCCAGACTGAACACCCCCACCGCCTTACCCTGATCAATCGCCACGTTCTCCGCGATGTTCATCGCCAACGACGTCTTGCCCATCGACGGCCGGGCCGCAATGACGATCATGTTGGCCGGATGCAATCCCGACGTGATGCGATCCAAATCCCGGAAACCCGTGGCCAACCCGGACAGCGCCCCGCGGTTGTCGTACAACTTCTCGATGCTGGCCATCGCGTCCTTGATCAGGTCTTTCACGACCCGCGCGCCCGTCGCCGCCTTTTCGGCGGAAATATCGAACACTTGCTGTTCGACTTCGGCCAGCCACTCCCGGACGTCTTCCTGATCTTCAAACGCCCGCCCGACAATGTCCGTCGCCGTCCCAATCAACCGGCGCAGCAGATACTTGTCCGTGAGAATCTCAACGTAGTGCTCGGTGTGCGCCGTCGTCGGCACGCTCATCATCAGTTGCGAAAGATAGGCGCCGCCGCCGATTTCTTCGAGAAGGTTCTTGTCCGCCAGCCGCTGCGTCAACGTCACCAAGTCCACCGTGTGCAACTTGTCCTGCATCCCGCACATCTCGCGGAAAATGGCCTGATGCTTGGCGTGGTAAAAATGCTCGTCGGTGAGCCGTTCGCGGACGAGGGACCCGATTTCCTGCGGACTGACCAGCATCGCTCCCAACACGGCGATCTCCGCTTCCAGACTGTTGGGCAACATCCGCTCAATCGCCAACGCCGTCGGGGCCGCGCCCGGCCGGGCCGGCCCGCCCAACCGTCGGGCTGTCCGGGGCACGCTCCCGCCGTTAGACGGGATGCTGTTTTCCACCGGTACAGAATTGGTTGCTGGCACTGCGTTCCCCACCATTTAACGTTTACTTCGCTTTGGCTTTGTCCTTGTCCTTTGGTTTCCGCGTCGCCGGGCGCGTCGGCGCGGTGGCCGCTTCGGCCGGGGCTGCGGTGTGCGCCTTGGTATCCGCCGCACCGGCCACCACGTTGACCTTGATCTTGGCGACCACTTCCGGTTGCAGCCTCACTTCAACTTCCGTTTCACCAATCTGCCGCAACGGATGCTCCAAGACCACCTTCTTGCGATCCACTTCCACACCTTGCGCCTTCAATTGCACGGCAATGTCCGCCGTGGTCACGGCGCCAAACAACTTGCCGTCCGCGCCCACTGGCACGCTGATCGTGCAAACGATCTTCGCGAGTTTCTCGGCCAACTTCTGGGCCTCCTCGCGTTTGGCCGCCAGTTCCGCTTCGCGCCTCTTGCGCAACGCCTCAATCCGCTTCAGGTTGCCGGGCGTCGCCAAGATCGCCAGGCCGCGCGGCAACAGAAAATTCCGCGCGTAGCCGTCCGCCACTTTAACCGCCTCGCCCTGTCCGCCGAGGTTCTCGACCTCGCCCGTTAAAATCACTTCAGTTGCCATAAATCGTTCCTCGTCGCTACCGCACCAGCAACATCACCCGTGCGCGCTTGATCGCCCGGGTCAGTTCGCGTTGATGCCAGGCGCAATTGCCCGAAATCCGCCGCGGCAGAATCTTGCCGCGCTCGGTCATGAATTTTTTCAACAAATCGGCCTGCTTGTAATCAATGACGATGTCGTCCTTGCACAATTTGCAGTCCCGCTTCACGATCACGTCGTGCCGGCTGCGGCGCATCCCGGGTTCGCGTGTCGAACTTGGTGAATTCCTTCTCGGCATAATTCTTATCGTTTCCTTCCTGCGTTAAAAGGGAATGTTGTCTTCGCCCTCGGCCGGCGCGTCATCCGTCGGTTCAGCCGCGGGGGCTGGTGCGGCCGGACGGGCCGCGCGTTGAGGCTTGCCGGGCGGCTGGTCGCTGAACTCCTCTTTGCTGCCGCCGCCGCCCTTGGGTGCGCCGATGAACTGAAAGTTCTCGCAAACCACCTTCAGCCGGCTGCGTTTCTGTCCGGTTTCCTTGTCATCCCACTGATCCAATTTCAACCGGCCCTCGATGAACAACGGACGGCCTTTGGCCATGTACTGCCCAATGGTCTCCGCCTGCCGCCCCCACACGTCCACGTCCACAAACGTCACTTCTTCCTTCTTCTCACCGCTCTCGCTGCTCCACGCGCGGTTGACCGCCAACGTGATCGTGGCGATCGCGGTGCCCTTCGGCGTGTAGCGGACCTCGGGGTCGCGCGTCAGATTACCCATCAACAAAACTTTGTTAAAATTCGCCATGCGCGCCTATGCTTTGGCTGCGGCCTCTTCGGCTTTCTTCCGGCGGATGCGCCTCTTCTTTTCGATTTCCTCGTCCACTTCCTCGTGCTTGGTGAACTGCCACCGCACGAGATCCGTCTCCAAATGGAACTTCGCGTCCAGCTCCGCGATCGTTTTGGCCGGCGACGAGAAGATGAAGTTCACATAGTAACCGGTGTCCCGGCCGCCGCTGGAGCGGGCAAACGGCCGTTGATCCATCTTCTGCACGTTGGTCACCGTGCCGCTGGCCTGCTTGATCGCCGCCTGAATCTTGTCGATTGTCGCCTTGGTCGCGTCTTCCGACGCCGTACCGTCCAAAATAAATAGTCCTTCGTACTTGTTCAAACTTTGTTCTCCTTCTTCCGATTAAATTGATTCATCGCTGCCGTCAAGCCATTCTCCACACAACATTCAATGGCCGCAACGGCATTTTTCACCGCTTCATCCACGACCGGCCGCTCGGCTGCGCCGAACCGGCTCAACACATGGCCCGTAATATCCGCTCCCACTGGACCGCTCCGACCGATGCCCACCCGCAATCGCGCAAACTCTTCGCTATTGCCGAACGCTTCGATCACCGATTGCAGGCCGTTGTGGCCGCCACTCCCGCCGCTGGTACGCAAACGGATTTCGCCCGCCGGCAAATCCGCGTCGTCCACGACGACCAGCACCGCCGACGGCGCAATCTTCAACCACTTCGCCAGCGCCGCCACGGCTGTACCGCTCCGGTTCATAAACGTTCGCGGCTTGGCGAACATGATCTTGCCCGCCGGGCGCATCACTTCCGCCACATCCGCGGCGAACCGCAACTTCCGTTTGAAAGAACAACCGCTCTTCTCCGCCAACCGGTCCACAACCTCGAACCCGATGTTGTGCCGCGTCCCGGCGTACTCCCGACCGGGATTGCCGAGACCCACAACCAACTGGGGACAAACCGGCACGACAACCTGGCCCGGTTACTTCTTCGCCTCGGGCTTGCCGCCGCCCGCGGGCTTGGCCGGGGCCGCCGCCTTGCCAGCCGCCGGTTTCGCTTCGGCTTTCGCGCCAGCCGCGGGCTTGCCGGCTTCGGCCTTGCCGGCCGCAGCCGCCGGTTTCGCTTCGCCTTTCTTGCCTTCGGCCTCGGCGCCTTCCTCACCTTCTTCCTTCTTCGCGCCAATGACTTCCGGCTCGGCCAATTCGGCTCCCTCGGCCGGGGCTTCTTCTTCCACCACCGGCGCGACAACGATGAACACCGGTTGATCGGCATCATCGAGGAACGTCACGCCCGCCGGCGGTTTCACGTCGCGGACGTGAATGGACTGGCCAATTTGCAGGGCTTCGACGTTGACTTCCACCATGTCCGGCAAATCTTTCGGCAGACATTCGACGTGCAATTCGCGCATGACGTACTCCAACACACCGCCGCCCGTTTTGACGCCTTCCGGTTCCCCCAGCGCGCGCACGGGAACGACGGTGCGGAATTTTTCGGTCGCCGACAATTCATGGAAATCCACATGCAGCACGGCGTCGGTCACCGGGTGATGTTGCACTTCCTGAATCAGCGCCAATCGGTTCTTGGTTTGGCCGGCTTCCTCAATTTGCAAATCCACCAGCACGTTCTCGCTGCTGGCATGATGCAACAGGTCTTCCAGTTCCGTGGCGCCGACGCCCACACTCACCGGTTGGGTGTGCGGGCCGTAAATGACCGCCGGCACCACGCCGCTGGCGCGCAGCCGTTTGACCAGCGACTTGCCGGACTCGGTGCGCAGATTCGCTTTTAACTTCATTTGCTTCGCCATGATTTGTTCTCCAAATAAAAAATCGTTCAGCTTTCCGGGCGCGCCCCGTTGATGTCGAACAACGAGGAAACCGATTCGGAATTATGAATCCGCTGGATCGCCTCGCCCAACAGGGAGGCGATGGACAACTCCACCAGTTTGAACCGGCTCATCTTGCCGTGCAACACCGAATCCGTGCAAACCAACTCTTCCAAAGCCGAGCTTTTCAGCCGATCCATCGCCGCCGCGCCGAGGACCGCGTGGCTGACCGCGGCGAACACCTTCTTGGCGCCCTTCTTCTTCAACACTTCCGCCCCGCGCGTCAATGTGCCCGCCGTCTCCGTCAAATCGTCCACCACCAACACATTCTTGCCGCGCACGTCGCCGACCACGTTCAGCACTTCCACATCGTCGGCCGACTTGCGTTTCTTGGCGATAATGGCCAGCGGCGCGTGAAACATGTTGGCGTATGCGTTGACCATTTTCACGCCGCCCACGTCCGGCGACACCACCACCAGATCCGACAGGTGCTTGTCCTTGAAGTACCGGTAAATCACCGGGGCCGCGTACAAATGATCCACGGGAATGTCGAAGAACCCCATGATCTGTTGCGCGTGCAGGTCCATCGTCAACAACCGGTTGGCCCCCGCCGCGACCATCAGATTGGCCACCAGCTTGGCCGTGATCGGCACGCGCGGCTGGTCTTTGCGATCCTGCCGGGCGTACCCGAAGAACGGCACCACCGCCGTGATCCGGTTCGCGCTCGCCCGCCGGCAGGCATCAATCAGGATCAGCAACTCCATCAAATGCTGATTCGCCGGCGGACTCGTCGGTTGCACGATGAACACGTCGCGTCCACGGATGTTCTCGTTGATCTTGACGAATGTCTCCTGATCGGGAAAGGCCGTCACCGTCGCATCGCCCAGCCGGACGCCGACCGAGTCGGCGATCCGTTGCGCGAGCGGGCGATTGGCATTGCCCGACAAAATTTTTAACTCACTCGACAACACAACCAAATACCTTTCTCAAGTTTTGACCACAAGACGAAAAAAGCGAGGGCAGCAACTCGCCTCCCCCGGCCCTCGTGCGGGAGTCTTCTACCGGAACTCCCCCACGATTTCAACCTGAATTTTGACGGCCCGCTACACCTTCGCCAACGCCAATTCCACCAACGATTCCCCACTTTCACCGTGTTCCCGGAGCGTACGGACGGTATCCGGCGAACCGAGGTAACAAACGGTGGAGTCGTCCTTGAGCACGGCCCGGGGGTTGACCACCTGCCCGCATTGGCGTTTAACGGCGGCCGGCACCAGCGAACCATCGGCGAAATGCACCGCGGCGAAACTGATCCCTTGCCCGCCAAACCCGGACACCGTGAAGCGGACACGGTCGGGTCGGCGATCAATCCTCCTTACCGGCACCTGAAGGATGTATTGCTTGCTGGAAAGATCGACTGGCTTGAAACAGCCGCAGTAGACCGCACTCCATTTTCCAGCCGCCCGCAGTTCGATCTTGAGCCGCGGCGCGGAGTACGCATCCCACAGAAATAGCCGGACCTGCAACATCGCTTGCGGTCTTCCCGACCGCAAAAAGTCCTGCAATTGCCGCGCCTGTTGCCGATAATACGCTGCGGCGTGGTCAGGGTGGATCCCCGGCCGGTAGCGCCGCCAATCTTGGGCGCCTTGCCGCGCGAGCGCGTGCCATTCCTGTACGCACGCCGTGGCGCGACGCCGCACCGCCCGGCGGTCGAATTGTCGAAGGCGCGGATCAATCAGCCGCGGTAGCGTGGCGCGTTGCCGGCCCGCCAGCAGTTGCAGGCGCACCTGCGTGTGCAACTGCTCCAGGATGTCTCGCTCCAAACCGGTGAGGCGGCAATGTAACTGGGCGGCGAGAAGTTTCTCAACGACAATCAGATTCTGGAGTTGCCGGCCTTCTTCCATGGTGAGACGCCCGCACAGGGAGTTTGTCACCGCCGTTCCCCACCAAAGCCCTCCGATCAGACTCGCGCGGACGGCCTCCCGAGCGGTTGCGTCCAAACTGGGGAATAAACGCTGCAAGGTCGCGGTCAGGACTTGTTCAGGATCGCGTTGCGGTTGCGACCATAAGGCACCGGCCAACGCCGTGCCCGGTAGGAGCGAAGGCAGGAATCCGGTCGAGAGTTCCCAGTTCGTGAGCAACCCGCCGAGAACGTGGCGTTGCCGGGCGATCTCGGTATAGGCCAGTGCGTTTTCGATTTCCCGGCCCCAGGGACAGATCAACACGTCGAATCCCAACTTCTCATACAACGCCAGCCAATCGCGACGATCAAGATTGTTGAAGTGACCTTGGACACCGTCGTAATCCATCTGTTCCGCGCCGTAGTTCCAGGCGCACAGCAACACGTCGCGCGGCAATTCGGCCAGTTTCGACTCGGGAGCGTTTTCCAACATGTCATCCCAAATCCAGACGCGTTTACCGAGCGTTTGCATGATCGTCCGAACCCGCTGAATGTGGGCGAGCAGGAAATCTTCCCGGGCCAGCCCGCGTTGTCGGCAAGCTGGACAGGTACCGAGTCCCCACACTTCGTCGCAACCAATGTGGAAGTTCCGGCTGGGAAACAAAGCCGCGATTTCGCCGAGGTAACATTCGAGAAACTCGTACACACCCGGGTTAGACGGACAAAACATGTGCGCTGCTTGGCGGGCGTCTTCCCGCAGGTGATGCAGTTGCCGGCATTGGGTGAAGTGTTCCACATGTCCCAACGTGGAAACGCACGGTACCACTTCCAGTCCGGCCTCACCCGCCATCGCGACAATGCGGCACATCTCATCCGGCGTGTAGCTCTGGTTCGCGGGCCGGTAAGGGAAGCTTTTCGTCCGCACCACGCCTTCGAGGTAGAGCACCAGCGTGTTGTAGTTCCAATCTTGGGCAAACCGGATGAATTGCCGGATGGCTGGCAACGTCTCGCGTTGCCGGGCGAGATCAAGTTGGACGGCGCGGATGCGCCACGCGCGCGCGGTGGTCTTCATAAAATTCGCCAACGCTTACCGGATGCGGCGGGAGACAGCGAGAATATTTTTGAATGGAACCGCCGCCACCCGCGTCAAGATTTCAACGGCGTTGACAGATCGCGCCGACTGTCCTTAACTGTGACCGCGAAGGAACTATGTCATGAAACGTTTGACCGTTGCAGTCGCGCTGCTGCTGGTTGTCGCCACCCACGCGGGGGCGGTGCTGAAAACGCCACCCGTGCAGTTGGTCATCACGCCACCGGCGTTGCCCACCGACGATGCCACCTACAACTTCCAAGTGATCCTCGACAGTTTCACCGTCGTGCGCGGCATTCCCCAGATGCGACTGCTCGTCAACATCACCCGTTCCCCGCAGGGTCTGGTCACCAGTTCCCGCGATGTGGTGCAGGTCAACCAGATCGTCCTCATCGTCACCCAAGACGCCGCCAGCGCCCGGATCAAAGCCGACGGCAAGGACTTCGTCATCGAAGCCAGCTATCCGGACCCGTTTGACAAGAGCACCGAGCCGCGGCCCGTGGCCACAACGTTTGCCGAGATGTTTACCGGCGGCAAAGTCGGCATCACCGTGCGCGTCGCCAACTGACGAACTCAACCGCAGCAGCGGAATCATGATGCGCGGGGGCGTGGTGGGGCGGCCTGCCAAAACTATTTCTTTCGTCGCCGGGGGAAATCCGCTATAACGATTGCCGGCGAGAAAATCATGGCGGCAGCCAAGCCAATCAAACCGATGCGCGCTCAACAGGTTCTGTTGCGGGAGGTGCAACGCCGCCTGCCCGCCGGGGTGCGCTTGTTGCAGGAGGCCTTCACTTCCGAACACCGGCATTTGGTGTGGGTGAAGATCAACGAACTGCAACCGGACACGTTTTATATCTTCGACGAAATCACCGGCCACGCCTTCGCCGATGCCGTCGCGGAACTGGCCACGTTGCGGCCCGGTGGCGAACTGACCATGAGCTATACATTCAACGGCGAACTCCGCGCCGCGCTTCACCGACTCCAGCGGCTGGCCCAGCGCCTGGACGGCATCCGCGTGCTGGCCCCCGAACCGCCCGCGCAAATGTCCAAGCTCCCGCCGGGCGTGCGGTTTCATCGGATTGCCGGCACGCCGCTGTTGTCCTACCGGATCGCGTTGCGGGACGAGCGGCCGCCGGTCATGTTCATCAGCCGGGAACTGCCCGGCGCGCGGCGCGCCAACAACCCGCGCAGCTTGGGATTCTTCACGTTCGACCGTGAGACCATCGCGGATTTCATCGAGGACATTGACCAACTTCTGCAAGGGTTGGGCACGGAATTGTATGCCTTCCGGCAACTGGAACTGCTGCACAAAACCACCCAGCAGGTGGCCCGGCAACTGGAAAGTTATTCCCGGCGCATGGAACTGCTCATTCGCCGCGCCCAACGCCGGCCCGACCTGATGACGCCCGCCCGCTTCCATCGCGTCATGCAAGTGGCCGCCGCCAAGATGGAAGAACTCCGCACTCTCCCGCTCCGCGCCCTCCAAGCAATGGGCAAAACCAAACGCTAGTCCCCGGATCAGTTCGATGGATTTCTTCAACATGGGCGTTCCGGTGGGCACGTACTGGGACATTCGGGTCCGACTCCACTTCACCTTCTTCATTTTCGCCTACTGGGAGGCGTCCGCGTATTCCAATTTCCTGATCGGCCTCGTATTCGTCTTCCTGTTTTTCGGCAGCATCCTCCTGCATGAATTTGGCCACGCCCTCGCGGCCCGGTGGTGCGACGGTGAAGCCACGGATATTTTGCTCTGGCCGCTGGGCGGGCTGGCGTTCGTGCGACCGGCTTTCAATCCCACCGCGCATTTGATCACGACAGTTGCCGGACCATTCGTCACACTGGTGTTGTGGTTGATCTTCTCCGGCCTCACGCATCTACTCGGCAATCTGGCGGGCGTGCCCGGGCCGATGTTCGACGTTTGTTCTTCACTCTCGCGGTGGAACCTGCGGCTCTTGCTCTTTAATCTGATCCCCGCGTTCCCCATGGACGGGGGACGCATCCTGCGGGATGCGCTGTGGCATTTTCTGCGCGCCGAGACGGCGACAGTGGTCTCCGTCTGGATCAGCCGCATCATTGCCGGCATCGCTCTGGTGTGGGCGGCCCTGAACAGCCAGTACATGCTGATTTTCATGGCGTTGTTTATCTTCTGGGAAGCCTCGCGCGAACAACAGATGCTCGCGTTCGAAGCCTCGGGCACATACCAGTTTTCCATCCGGGAACGCCTTCAACGAGGCCGGCGCCGCCGCGCGTTCTACGGCGCGGTCAAAGACCGACAAAAAGAAGACGCCGCCACCGCCTTTCACCGGTGCGCCGTCTGCGGCAAGACCGATCACGACGATCCCACGCTGGATTTCCGGGTCTGCACCGACTGCAAGGGCGACGAAGAATACTGCCCCGACCATCTCCATCATCACCAGCATACGTGACCCAGGTTGCGTTCGGGCGCGTTTTGAATAGATTTCCGGCGGGTTCGTCAGAGGGATTGATAGCGGAGGTATACAATGAAACGGATGTTGAAGGTTTTGACGATTGCCGCGGTCGTGACGGTGGGCGGATTGATGGTGTCACCCGTGGCGATGGCGCGTGACGGACATGGATTCAGGGGCGGTTATTACCGCGGATATTATCAGCACGGCGATCACGGGTACCGCGGACACGACTACTGGGGCGGCGATTGGGGTTGGTATTTCCCGTCGTTCGCCTTCTCTTATTCGTACTATGCCCCGCCGCCGGCGTATTACTACAATCCGCCACCCGTCCGCTATTACTCTCCCCCGCGCGTGTACTACTACAGCGGCGGATCGTTTTACTGCTACTGAATCGCGCGTGATAGAGGCGTGAGTGGTGTGTCGTATTGAACGGCCAGGTCAGGATACACGATCTGGCCGTTCACGATGTTGAACCCCCGTGCCAGCGCCGCATTCTCTTGCGCCGCCCGCCGGTAACCTTTGTTGGCAATCTCCAGTGCGTACGGAAACGTCGCATTCGTCAACGCCAACGTGGACGTGCGCGCCACCGCGCCCGGCATGTTGGTCACGCAATAATGCACCACGCCGCCGACCACGTACGTCGGATCGCCATGCGTCGTCGGGCGTGACGTCTCGATGCAACCGCCCTGATCAATCGCCACGTCCACGATCACCGCCCCGCGCTTCATCTGCCCCACCAACTTCCGCGTCACCAACCGCGGCGCGCGCGCGCCCGGCCGCAACACCGCCCCGATCAACAAATCCGCCTGCCGAACCTGCTCACGGATGTTGTGCGCGTTGCTCATCAACGTCTTCACATTCTTCGGCATCACGTCGTCGAGATAACGCAACCGGGGCAGGCTCACATCCAAGATCGACACGTCCGCGCCCAACCCGGCTGCCATCTTCGCCGCGTTCGCGCCGACCACGCCGCCGCCGAGCACCACCACCTTCGCGGGCGCCACGCCCGGCACGCCGGCCAACAACAGTCCGCGCCCCTTCATCGGTTCTTCCAGATACTTCGCGCCTTCATGCACCGCCATCCGCCCGGCAATCTCGCTCATCGGCGTCAACAACGGCAGCGTCCCATCCGGCAACTGAATCGTCTCGTACGCGATGGCGATGATCCGCGACCGCACGACGGCCTGAAACAACTCGCGCTCCGCCGCAAAATGAAAATAGGTAAAGATAATCTGCCCGGCATGAACCAAGCGCATTTCCGCGAGTTGCGGCTCTTTGACTTTCACGATCATGCCCGCGCGCCGGTAGGCTTCTCGAGCGGAATTCACCAACCGCGCCCCGACTTCCCGGTAATCCGCGTCCGTCGCGCCACTTCCCTCTCCCGCGTGCCGTTCCACCAGCACCGTGTGGCCGGCCTCGCGCAACGCTTCGCAATGCACCGGCAACAACCCCACCCGGTACTCGTGGTTCTTAATCTCTTTCGGGACGCCGATGATCATGGCAATCAAAGCGTGACCGTTTGTGTCGGCGCGTCCTGACTCGACACGCCGACCCGGACATGCCGCGCGCCGAGCTTGCCGAGCTTTTCCGCCACGACTCGCTGGGCCAATTCAGGCCGGTTACAATCGCGGCTGAGGTGCGCGAGGAACACATGCCGCAACCGGTCACTGACGATCTCACCAGTCAACGTCGCCGCCGCGTCGTTGCTGAGGTGCCCATGCCGGCTCATGATGCGTTGCTTCGTGGCCCACGGCCGGGCGGCATCTTCCTGCAGCATCTTCAAATCGTGATTGGCTTCGACCACAAGCAGGTCGGTCGCGCGCACCCGTTCGGTCACCAACTTGGTGGCGTGGCCAAGATCGGTCAACACACCCACCGCCATGCCGCTACCGGCATGGTGCACAACGTAGCCCACCGGATCGCAGGCGTCGTGCGGGACGCTGAACGATTCCACCGCGAAATCGCCGACCTCGAACGGCGTGCCGGTATTGAACAACCGCCACGAGACGTGCACGCGCCCATTCCAGTCCGGATCGTCGGCGATGACTTCGGCGGTCAGCCGGTTGGCGTAGACCGGAAGCGTGCGGGTCTTGCACAACACGCCCAGCGCCCGGGTGTGATCGCGGTGTTCGTGCGTCAGCAGCACGGCGTCCACCTGCTCAACGTTCCGGCCACAGGCGGCCAACCGTTGGGTGATTTGCCGGGCACTCAACCCGGCATCCACGAGCAGCCGCGTGGTATCGGATTCGATCAGCGTGCAGTTCCCGGCACTGCCACTCCCCAAAATGGTGACCTGTACCCCCACGCGGCGGATTTTACTCCGAGGACGACCGGACTCAAGCAGATTGGAGTTCGAACACCGCGACTTCCGGCGGACAGTCGAAGCGGACTGGCGGGAAGATCATGCCCACGCCGCGATTCACGTACATCTGGGTCGCCCCGCGCTTGAACAACCCCTGCGCGTACTTCGCCCCGTATTGCGAAGGCACAATCGGCGGGCCGATGAGCGGCAAATTGACCTGCCCGCCGTGGGTGTGGCCGGCCAGAATCAGATGCGCGCCCGGTCGCGACCAATGCGCGAACGTGTCCGGGTTGTGCATCAGGACGATGGCAAACGGCGCGTCCACCTCGGCAAAGGCAATATGGGGATAGACGCCGTCCGTCCATAAATCGCCGAGGCCGACAATCGGAAGGGTTTCGCCGTTGATGCGCACGGACTGGTTGGCGTTGCGCACCACCGGGATGCCGACCGCTTCGATTTCCCGTGTCACGACGACGGGATCGAACCAAACATCATGATTCCCCAAGCTGGCCCACACGCCGTACCGGGCGCGAATCTTCCGCATCGCCGCGGCGCATTGTCGCATAAACTTCGCCACCACGTCGCGACTGCCGATGACCCGCCAGCCCGGCGGGCCGAAATGGTTGTTGTAGGTGATGTAGTCGCCGGTAAACAACACGAGGTCCGGCGCGCAGGCGTTGGCCAGTTCGATGGCGTGGGCGATGAATTGGGGCGAGACAAACCGGCTGCAATGCAGGTCGGTGAGTTGCACGATGCGCAGACCGTCCCACGCCCGCGGCAAACCGGGAATCGACAGTTTATGGCGACTGAGTTGCAGCCGGTGTGGCTCGATCACCATCGCATCGACGAGGCCGCCGGCCGTCAAACCCAAGCCGGCCCAGCCGGCCGTCCGCAAAAATGTTCGGCGCGAGACCTTCACCGGCAGGTTGGACAGGATTTCACTTTATCTCGTTCACAACTGCGGCTATAGTGGCCGCCGATGGCACAAGGACCGGGATTACATCAGGTACAGAAACTATCGTTGCAGCAGATTCTCGCGCCGCAACTGCAGCAGAGTCTGCATCTCCTGCAAGTCTCCACCTTGGAGCTGCAATCACTGGTCCGGGAAGAACTCCAACAGAACCCCCTGCTCGAGGAATCCGCCAAGGATGAACCGCAGGTCGAAGTCGAAGGTGACAGCGACGAGCCGGTCGCCGCGAAGGCGGATCGCAAGGACGAAGCGGATTTCAAACAGGAATTCGAGGTCCTGTCCAAACTCGACGAAGAATGGCGCGAGTATTTCTCGCAAACGAATTCCTTTCGCGGCCGCTCACCCGATCAGGAGGAACAACGCCAGCATTTCTTCGATTCCATCACCGTCGAGAAATCCCTCCAGCAACATCTGCTTGAACAACTCGCCTTCGCCAACCTGCCGGAAGACGAACGCAAGATCGCCGAGTTGATCATCGGCAGCATCAATGACGACGGCTATCTGCTCACGCCTTTGGAGGAAATGGCGGTCAGTTCCGGGTTGCCACTGGACAAACTCCAGCACGTCCTCGAAGTCGTGCAGACGTTCCACCCGGTCGGCGTCGGTGCCCGCGACCTCAAAGAATGTCTGCTGCTCCAGCTCGACCGGCTGGGCAAGGCGGAATCCGTCGAATCCGTTCTCGTCAACCAACACCTCGAAGACCTCGGCCGGAAACGCTACCCCGAAATCGCCCGGGTGCTCAACCTCAGCCTCCCGGAAGTTCAAGCCCTCGCCAATTTCGTCTCCACGCTCGAACCCAAACCGGGCCGGATGTTCAGCAGCGAACAACAGCAATACGTTTCCGCCGACGTGGTCATCCAGCGCGTCAACGGCGAGTACGTCGTCCTGCTCAACGACGAACAGATTCCCCATCTCCGCATCAGCAACACCTACAAAGAACTGATGGCGGACCCGATCAAAGCCACCGACGCGCGCGACTACATCCGCGACAAAGTGCGCGCCGGCAAGTTCCTCATCAAATGCATCCACCAGCGCCAGCAAACCATTCATAACATCGCCAAAGTCATCGTCGAACGGCAACGCGAATTCCTCGACAAAGGCATCGCCCATCTCAAACCGCTGACGATGGCCCAAGTGGCGGAAGTGGTGGGCGTCCACGAAACGACCGTCAGCCGCGCCGTGGCCAACAAATACATGCAGACGCCCCAGGGGTTGTTCGAGATGAAATACTTCTTCACCCCCGGCTTCGAGACCGCCGGCGGCGGTGCGATGTCCAACACCAGCGTCAAAGAATCCATCGCCAAACTCATCGAACGCGAAGACCCCACCCGGCCAATGTCCGATCAGGAGATCGTGGCCATCCTCAAAGAACGCGGCATCCCCATCGCCCGCCGCACCGTGGCCAAGTACCGCAACGAACTGAACATCCTCCCCAGCAACCTGCGCAAGACGTATTGACCGGCAGGAGGTGGTCACTGGAGGGCGAGCCTTGCTACTCTGCGAAGTCGGCCGCTACGTAGCACGAGCCCCAGCGCGCCGCAGCCGAACCGGAAGAAGTTCACCACCGAGAACGAAGCAAAGGTAGGGCGCGCCTGCTTCCTGGTGGTCTGATCCTCATCTTTCAGCGCCTCCGCATCCCGGGCACCCGAGATCGCGTCGAACCGGGCCTGGGCGTTGGCCGCCGTCACGCCGAGCGCCGCGACCTCTTGCGCCGGTACGTTGGTGAAATAAATCTGCAACGACGCGCAGAGATTCATCCGCTTGTCCTGGGAGGAAGGCACCGCGGTGGACTTGTCGGGGAAACCGGTCGGCTCCCATTGGGTGCTCCAGAAGTTGCCGAGGAAACTGGTCAACATCTTCCGGACGTTGCCGAGGAACGTCGTCGCGGCCACATCGGCGGCCTGCAAGGTATTGAACGCTTCCTGGTGGGCTTCCTTGGCGGTGCCGTAGGCGGCTTCATAGCGGGCCATCGGTTCAACATTCTCCATGAGTCCGGGGACAACCGGCTGGACCGAAACCAGAGAATCGGCGAGCCCGCTGCCAATCGGCAACGCGCGCGCCGACTCTCGGCGAGGGCAATTCCAACCGGAAATGCGTTCGCGGACAGTCGTTGACCGTGCCGCCGCATCGGAGCGGGACAGGAAATGTGATTTCCCGAAGGAACTTGCAGATTCACCCCGCTCGCGAAGCCTGTTTGCCGCCCTAAGCAATGTCGCGATGTCGTCGCGCTTCACGCCGCCGCCTTTGACCTGCACGAT
Source organism: Verrucomicrobiia bacterium (assembly GCA_037441425.1). GTDB lineage: Bacteria > Verrucomicrobiota > Verrucomicrobiia > Palsa-1439 > Palsa-1439 > JBBISF01. The sequence continues at coordinate 9,781 of JBBISF010000004.1, read as the reverse complement.
GATTTTCGCCCGGTCATCCTTGCTCTCGTAGAAATAGAGCAACCCGTCCACGCCGCGATCCGCGCCCTTGCCGTCGCCTTCCCGGAGCGGGCGCGCGCCGACCAGCGACAACGCTCAATGCTGGAACTGGAACTTGTCTTTCTCCGCCAATCGTTGCGCGCCCGCGAGGTCGGTCGGGTGGCCGAGTTCCTCAAACTGCAATTCCTCGCCGAACGCATCACGCAGCCGGCGTTTGATGAGGTTGATGGCCAGATAGGTCACGTCAATGCCGATCCATTGCCGGCCCAGCTTCTGCGCCGCATGCACCTTAATTCTTCCAACCCCGCAAATGTTGACCGAATTCCAAATACTCGGGTAATGGATAAAGCGGCTTCTTTGGCGGTAGCAAGATTTCATCTCTCAATGCTGCCTTGAATTCCGATTCGCCACCGTGCCAGCCGATTGTTTGCAGGCGCTGGAATTCCTTCTCACTGCAACGCACCGAGTAGTCCGTTTGCACCGTTATTAAACTCCGGGTGTTGGACTTCATGCTCTTCGTCGTGAACAGCCGGGGTTGTCGCGGTTAAAAACCGCTCCCACTACAACGAGCGCAGCAGGCCGCTCCCCGGTCTTCCCGGTCTCCCTGTTCAATGTCCCGGCCCGGCGGGCTCGTGCGACGTAGCGAGCTACTTCGCCGCCCGCCCGCCCGTTTCGGAGATCATTCGGTTGACGCTGGCTCGGGTTCGGTGATCGGGAACCGCGGGGAGATGCCGGGGGTCATCTTCCGGTAGAGCGTCGCCATGCTGATGTCGATCGCTTCGGCGGCTTTTTCTTTGTTGCCGCCGTGCGCCTGGATCGCGCTCTGGATGAACGCCACTTCTTGTTGGTGGATGAATTCCTTGAGGGTCAGCCCGGACCATTGCGCGGAGAGCACGGCCGGAGCGGTTGCGACCGCGGCCGACGTGGCCGCGCCACCGCTGGTGACGAGGCCGGGGGCGTTGGCGTGGGCCACGGCTTCGACGATGCGTTCGGGCAGGTCTTTAAGTTCGATGACGTTGTTATCGCAGAGGGCGCAGGCGCGTTCCATGGCGTTCTGGAGTTCGCGGACGTTGCCGGGCCAGCGGTAGGCCCGGAACAGGTCCATGACGCCATCGCCGATCTTCGGCGTGGGCCGGCTCTGTTGCTGGGAGATGGTCTGGACGAAGTGGGCCACGAGCAGGTCGAGATCTTCGCCGCGTTCCCGCAACGGCGGCAGGGAGACGGGGATGACGCTGATCCGGTAGTACAGGTCTTCGCGGAACCCTTTTTCTTTGATCTTCTGGAGCAAGGGTTCGTTGGTCGCCGCGAGGACGCGGACGTCTATTTTGATGGTCTCGTTGTCGCCGACCCGTCGGAGTTCCTTGTCCTGAAGGAAGCGCAGGAGTTTGGTCTGGAGACCCGGGGCCATCGAGGCGATTTCATCGAGGAAGATGGTGCCGCCATCGGCGTGCTGGAACAGGCCGACTTTGTCGAATGCCGCGCCGGTAAACGCGCCTTTGCGGTGACCGAAGAGTTCGCTTTCGAGCAGATGCTCCGGCAACGCGCTGCAATTCACCGCCACGAACGGCAACGCGGCGCGCCGGCTGTTGTAGTGCAGGGCTTTGGCGACGAGTTCCTTGCCGGTGCCGCTTTCACCGAGGATCAGCACGGTGGAATCGGTGTTGGCCACGCGCTCGATCATCCGGTAGACGCCTTCCATCACCGGGCTTTTGCCGACGATATTTTCAAACCGGAATTTGTCCTGTAACTGGCGCTTGAGCTCGACGTTTTCTTCGAGCGCGTGCACGGCCTTTTGCTGGAACAACGCGTTGCCGACGCGCTTGACGAGTTCGTCGATCTGAAAGGGTTTCTCGATGAAGTCCTGCGCGCCGCCCCGCAACGCCTGAAGCGCCCGCTCCTTGGTGGCCTGGCCGGTGATCATCACGACCGGGATGGAGGCGTTGAACTCGCGGACCTGCTTGAGCAGTTCCAGTCCGCTGGGCAGGCCTTCCGGCATCTCGATGTCGGCGAGGACGAGGTCCGGCACCTGTTCCTTGACCAATTCCAGCGCGCGCTCCATCGTGCTCGCCGGCATTACCTGGTGATGGTTATCCTTGAGCACTTCGGAGAGCACGGACACCATCGCCACATCATCATCGGCTACGATTATCTTGGCCATAACGCTTCTTTCCTCCATTTAAAACTGCACGACTTGGTTCAATCTGAAGATGGGCAGGAACATGCAGACGACAATGCTCCCGACCACCACCCCCAGAAACACGATCAACAACGGTTCGATCAGCGACGTCAGCCCGTTCAGTGTCGCCTCAATTTCTTCGTCATAAAAATCCGAGATCTTCTCCAGCATGGTGTCCACCTTGCCGGTTTGCTCGCCTGCCGCGACCATTTTCACGAGCATCGGCGGGAAAATCCGGTGCTGGCCCATCGCGGACGCCAGGTTGTCGCCGCGTTCGATACTGGCGGCGGTTTGTTCCACAGCGCGTTCGACGACCGTGTTGCCGGAGGATTGCCCGACAATCCGTAGCGTTTCCAGAATCGGCACGCCGCTGCGCACCAGCGCCGCGAACGTCCGCGCAAACCGCGACATGGCGATCTTGTGGATCAACTTGCCGAAGACCGGCAGCTTCAGCTTGGCCCGGTCCCAGAGCGCCGCACCCCGCGGGGTATGTTTAAATTTCACCAGACCGAAAATCGCGGCCCCCACCCCGCCGGCGCAGAGCAGAAAGTATTGGCGCATCACGTTGCTGATGGTGATCAACGCCTGCGTCGGTCCGGGCAGTTTCGCCCCGAAGTCTTTGAAGATATCGGCAAAAATCGGGATGATCTTCAGAATTAGAAACAGCGCGATGCCGATTGCGATACAGCAGACAATGGTCGGGTAGGACATCGCGGACTTGACCTTCTTGCGCAGCCGGGTGCTGGCCTCCAGGTAACTGGCCACGCGATCCAAAATCTCGGCGAGCAAGCCGCCGGTTTCCCCGGCTTCCACCATGCTCACGAATAACCGGGAGAACACTTTGGGATGCTCGCGCAACGCCTGGGAAAAGGGATCGCCCTGCTCCACCCGTTGCGTGATCTGCCGCAGGATCGGCTTGAACGCCTTGCTGTCGGTTTGTTCTTCCAAGGTCGTCAATGATTGCACCAGCGGCAGGCCGGCATCCATCATCGTCGCCAATTGCCGGGTGAACACGACCAAGTCCTGCGATTTGACGTTGCCTTGAAAACGTTTCGACCGCGGTTTGGCTTGCACCGCCCCCGCCTTGAGCGAGGTGACCATCAAGTCCCGGCTCATCAACGACAAGGCCGCAGCCTGTTGATCCATGGCCTCGACCTGCCCGCTGACTGTTTTACCGGCGGCATCCCGCGCGCGATATGTGAAAGTCGCCATCGAATTGCAATCCTCTCGCAAATGAAAAGCAGGGCATATGCCACTGAGAAATGAGCAAGTAATTCGGCAGGATACGGATAGCGCCGGGCCGCGCAACCGTGAGAATGTACAAAATTGAATGAACCCGCTACGACTTCGAACGCGGCGCCGCCCAACCTTGGGCCATCAGACCGAGCAAATGTTCCAAGGCGGCTTCGTAGGAGAGATTCTTGCGGCCGGCATCCATCCGCGCCCGCCGATCCAGTTGCCGGGCCATCGCGACGCACTGCTCCGGTGGACAACCGAGCCGGCGCAACACTTCCGCCAACTCGTCAATGGTCACTTCTTCAACGCCTCGGCCCGCGTCGTGATGAATACCTTGGTCATCGCGACCTTCTCCAGCGGATTATCGCGACTGTCGCGCGGGACGTTCACGATTTTGTCCACGACATCCATGCCGGCAATCACGTTGCCGAACACCGTGTACCCGCCATTCAGAAAATCATTGTCTTTCACGTTGATGAAGAACTGGCTGCCGCTGGAGCGGCGGTCGGGATTCACCTCATCCCCTTGGCGCGCGGTCGCCACCGAGCCGCGCTTGTGTTCGCGCTTGATCTCCGCTTCGACGGTGTATCCCGGACCGCCAGTACCAACGCGCGGGCCGCGCGGATCCGTTTTCGACAATGGGTCGCCGCCCTGAATCATGAAGCCGGGAATGACGCGGTGAAACGTCGTTCCGTCGTAGAAGCCGGCTTTGGCCAGCTTGATGAAATTGGCCACCGTTTTCGGCGCATCCTGTTCGTAAAACTCGATTACGATCTTGCCGAACTTGGTTTCGATCACCGCTACCTGGTCTGTCTCTGCTGCCATGACATTCGCTCCAATCAATAAGGTTGCGCTCAACGTGATTAGCTTCCACATATCTTCAGTACCTCCGCTTGAACTCCGCCGACTGTAACCATTGTTCCCGGCTTTGCAAGCTCGCGACGCACATAACCCAACGCCAACACCTTTCCCATCCGCGCCGAAAACACCGCCGCCGTAACCGTCCCCTGCTCCGGCATCGTCGCCATGCCGAACTGCACGAGTTGCCGGTTCACGTGCCCATACGTCTTGATCCGCGCAATCGTCTCCTGCCCGATGTAGCATCCTTTCGTGTAACTGATCGCCCACGCCGCCAGCCCAGCTTCCACCGGGATTGTGTTCTCATCCATATCGACGCCCCACTTCGGCACACCCGCCTCGACTCGGCGAATCTCATATTCCTCGAACGACAGCGCCTCTCCGTCCGGCCGCTCCCCCAGCATCGTCCAGCCGCCCAACCGGTTCGCAAAGCCCACCGGCTCACCGAACAGCGCCCATTCACCCACCGTGGCGCTCACGTCCTCAATCACCACGTCCTCGGTAATCACGAATTTCTCCAGTGACTCCTTCAATCCTTTGCTGGCCGACAACAAGAACGCATCCTCCCGGCACACAATGTCCACATCGCCGCGCATCTTGCCCTTCGCGTTCAACACCGCCGCATGACAATGCTCACCCGGCCGCAAGCTCTTCACGTCGTTCGTGCATTGCCCGTGCAGGAACGTCACCCGATCCGCCCCCGTCACCCGCAACCGGTCACGCACTGCCGATAGATTGGCCACCAGATTCATCTATTGTCTCGACTATGGGCTCGAGCTGTCTGGAAGATCCGGACCCGGTAATTCGACCCGATGCCGAAGCAATAAGATGCCAAAACGCCCGTCACGAAACGGTTCGTGACCGATCTGCCACACTGGTTCGTAGTTCTGCTTCACCCACGCCATCAACGCGACTTCCTGATCACGCCCGAAAACTCCGATCCCCAAATCTGAATAATCCCGCTCCACCAACGCCACCCAATCGGGTGGATGGGCCGCATACGCCTGCACGATCCGCGCCTCCCCGTAATAAAGTCCTTCCACCGGGATATTCATGAAATAGGGAGTCGGATTCACACGCCGCGCCAAAAAGTTGATCATACAGCCTTCCGGCAGCACGGCAAGTGTCTCCCCCGCATGGCAACCCCGCCCCAACTCTTGCAGCAATCCGTTCACATAACGCCCCCGGCCGTCCGCCAAGAACGAATCCGCGCCACTGCCGACCACCACGTCTTTCTGCCGCCACCACGAAATTTCGATCAACAGATGGGAAATACTCGCTACCACGACCAATGCGCCCATCATCGCCAGCCAAATCCGGGCATCGCCATTCCGACGCTTGATCCACGCAGGCACCCACGCCAACGCACCCGTGCACACGATCAGAGCCGCAGGCATGGCCAGCGCGAAACCGTAGTGATAGAGGTGAACATTAAACCCCATCTTGCCCAACAGCACCAAGGCGAACAGGAGGATGATTAACCGCGTTGTCAATTGGTCCCGCAACACAGTCTCGCCGCGCGTGTCAGCCTTGTGCCAGGCCCACGCGTTGGCAACCGTCATCCCTGCCAAGATCAAGGTGAATGGACGCGCTACGTCAGCAAGCCAAGGGGTTTTCCAGAACACCGTCGCGCAGATGACCGACATCGCCCCCAATGTCGCCCAAGCGCCCCA
>JBBISF010000004.1:0-3810 GCA_037441425.1 Verrucomicrobiia bacterium | reverse complement strand
TGATGTCTTACCGCGAAAGGCCAGCCACAGAGCCGTCCCGCAGATGGCAGCATAACCGATTGACACGCCGAGCAACCTCTGCAAATTGCGGGGCAGATCGTCAAGCCCCAAACCCCAACGATAAAACGGCAACGCGACTACATTATGTGCGCCCAAAGGAGCGAAGGCAGAAAACCCACCGCGGATGGCTTGGTCAAATGGCAACCGGAGCCACAATAGCGCAACCACAATCGTCGCCGGCAACATCGTCGCTCCCACAAAGATCGCGCAACACTTTAACCGCTTTCCTTGAACACGGCCAGTCAGCGCGACCCCCGCGCCGAGCGCAACCGTGGCAGCGACGGCTACGGAAATATCCGTCAACAACGTGCCGCCCCACGCCAAGCCGGCGAGGACGAGCCAACGGACCCGCGGTCGCCGTTGGAAACGCATCAGCGCGTAAATGCCGGCCAGCGCCAACGCCAGACCGTGAGTCAATTCATGCGCGTAGGGACAGACGAAATTATAGTTTCCAATGCTCGTGGACTGACCAAATGCGAACCACACCCAAAGCAACACGCACGCCGCCGTTGCCATCCAACGATTCGCGATCCAGGAAATGATCGAATACAACAACGCGACGATGGCACTAAGCACCAAAAGATTTCCCCAGACCACCGAGCGCAGGCTGATCCCCCAACACTCCATCCAGAATGCGTTCAGATAAGGCGATAAAGGCCCCTTCCAAACCGCCAAGTCCCGGTACAACATCTTGCCTTCGATCAACTGCCACGGAATATACAACTGCCACGCAAAATCCACGAGCACATCCGGCCAGCGTCCCCAACTCATCCATAACATCACCAGACCCGTGACGACCACCAACGCCGCCCGTGCGATTCCGTCCCATCGCCACCCGTTTTGATTCGATCCGTTGAATGACACCTATCTCACCTGATGTGGCCGGCTACCCGGCTTCGCTATTTTCTCGAGCTGGAGAATGAACCCCTGTGGCGCAATCCGTGTCATTGACTCACACGACACCACCGGGAAGTCGCCGCGCGATGCCACTTGCCAGATCACCGTCGCCTTCACCTGCGCGATTGTCGGGCGCGTACCGTTCATTAACCACCACGAATCGCTGATCGCATCCGCCAGCAACGCCGGCGGCGGCACCAAAAAGTATTCCACCTCACGCTTCCGCACCAACTCCCAAAATTGCTGAGCCGATGTCGTACTGAACATTTCATGCGTGTCGCGCAAGCCGTCCAAATTCGACCAGTAACCCGACCCAATCACTCGCACCTTCCCCATGCCGGCCAGCACCGCTCCCTGATCCCACACGGCCAGCACAACCGGCCGTCGTCCCGTGCGACTTAAACAATCCGATGCCGCTTCCAGCACGAATGTCGTTCCGTTCGGCCCGCGCAGGGGATTGGCGGCCACCGCGCGTGCCTCGTTGCGCAGTCGAGCAACGGCCATCCACGGCGGGATCGTCGCCAAGACAACCAGCGCGACACACCACCACGGCCGGCGCGGCCACCGGCAGCGTAAACCAACTCCGACGCTCATCACAACCGCCGCCGCCAGAAAGTAATCCCAACGCGCTTCTACCAACGTCAGCAATCCATATATTCCCGCCACTCCCAGCAACCAACGCGACCGTCCATCCAACGTCCGGATGCTGGCGGCAGGCACAAGGAGCAACGGCACCAGCAACCCGAACTGCCACCAGCCCTGGGTCAACCCGGCCCGCCAGCCGGCTCGCATCCACGGCGCGAATTCCACCGTGAACTGAAGCTGTCGCTTGAACAACTCGTTCTGCATGACGTGCAACCGGGCCCAATCAAACCCAGATTCCGCGCCGGCCCACAGCACGATCACCACCATCGCCAGGACGCACGCTGTCATTTGCCGGGAGCGCCGCCCACTCCGCGCCACATATTCCAGCAACCCGCCGCACACGAGCCACAACCCCACATGCCAGACGGAGATGATCTCAATTCCCGGATGAAATACATGCGGCCAAAACTCATACAACCATGCCGCGGTTGTTCCCGCCAACCCGCTCACCCACCACGCCCGCCAAAATTTATCTTCGTGGGCGCGCCTTTCCGCGCGTGACATCTCCCACACCGCTAATCCGGCCACCACCACCCAGGCCGGCAACATCTCCGACCCTGCTGACCACAATCCAACCGCACTCGCCAAGCCGACCAACACACCGGCTGCCGTGGTCCGGTTCAGCAAACAGCCGCCCACCATCACAATGAACAAAAGCAAATGTAGGCCGTGGTGATCCACGTTCCCAAACTGCGTCACCTGCCAAACCGGTCCCAGCGCCGGCCAAGCCACAAGCCAACACAACGCCAACGACCATCCTCCCACCTTCCATCCCAACCATCCCAGCGCCGCCAACCCCGCCAGCCCTATCACCGGCCCCAGCCACAAACTGCCATTCTTACCAAACACCTTCGCCGCAGCCACGCCGCAGATCGTCATCGGCGATGTCCATTCGTTCATCCGCCCAAACGGCGCGTTATCGTCGTTGATCCAGCGAATCCGCACCCCCTCACCGGCCACCGCCCGTTCCACCAACCGCCAACGTATGTAACTGTCCGGGTCGACCAAGACATAATGGCCATCTGGTGCGCGCTGCATCGGCAGCGTCACGCTTCGCACCCACAGAAACGCCGTCGCCGCGCCCACACAGACCAGCACGCCGAACCAAACCTGTCGAGAAACACTCATCGGCGACTCAAATTCTCCAAAGCCTGCTGGATGGCCGCCGATTCCGGCGCGAGCCGGTGCGCGGTCTCCAGATACAGTCGCGCTGCGGGTTTCCGCCCAAGTTTCACCAACGCCAGGCCGCAGTTGTATTGCGCTTCGACAAATTCCGGTCGAAATCGCGCCGCCGCCGCAAACTCCCACGCGGCCTCATCCAACCGGCCTTGCCGCGCCAGCAACACACCGAGATTATACAACGCATCCACATCCCGCGGACCGAACTTCAACGCTTGCCGGTAATTCTGTTCCGCCAGATCCGGTTGGCCACGCTGCGCGTAGAACACACCGAGATTATAGTACGTTTTCCCGTAGCGCGGATCACACCGCAACGCTTCCTGGTATTCCCGCAAAGCCGCCTCCGTCTGTCCCAAGGTCTCCAGCGCGTCGCCAAGGTTATTGTGCGCGTTTGCGAAATCCGGCTCCTCTGCCAGCGCCAGCCGATATTGCTCGATGGCTTCACCCGTTTTCCCCTCCGCGGCCAACATTGTTCCCAGATTATTGTGGGCCATCCAGCACCGCGGGTTTTTTGCCAACGTGTCCCGCCATAAATTTCCCGCATCCGCCAACACCGTCGCCCGCTGCCACGTCAACACACACAAGATCGTCACCACAACTCCGCCCACGAGGCGCCACGGGATATACCCGACCAACAGACAAATCCCGATCATCGCCACATATTGCCAGTGGTCCGCGACCAACGAGTACCGCATGAAGTATATCTTGAAGAAACCCAGAACCGGAAACAGCGACACCACGAAATACCCCAGCCCGAACAACACCGGTTTCCCCCATCCTTTCCGCCGCCGCCAGCAGACCGCCAGCACCGCAACAAACGCCACCCCCGGCAAGTACGCCCACCACATTGTCCCGTCCACCTGCCACCGCGGGTACACAAAGTTCAGGCCGACCGGCCACACCACCTTCCCCAGATAAAACCACACCGCCCAGCCGGCCGCCGCCAGTCGCGAACCAAAACCTTCCGGCCGCACCACATCCCCACCGATGGCGCGTTGATACTGAAACCACACCGTCACCAACGCCAGC
>JBBISF010000003.1:50813-83285 GCA_037441425.1 Verrucomicrobiia bacterium | reverse complement strand
TCCCCCGCACCCCCTTTCCCGCCACCGGTAACATTTATTGTGATTCAATTCGTCTTGACGTCCACCAGAACTTCCCCAATTGCGGAAGGTTTCCGGCCGGAGTAGGCTGGTGGCGGAACCAAGGACACCCCCCCTTGCGCCGGGCGCGCGAACCACGTATTCTCCCGGCGCTGATGCATCGGGTCACGTACATGCGGATTTCAGTTACCGACCGTTGCAATGAGCGGTGTCTCTACTGCCTGCCGCATGATGGTGCAGTCGAATGGCTGCCGAAGGGCCAGATTCTCACCTACGAAGAAATTCTTCGCGTCGCCCGCGTGGCCACGACGCTGGGCGTCAGCAAGTTCCGCATTACCGGTGGTGAACCCCTGGTCCGGCGTAATCTCGTGGAATTCATCCACGCGCTGCGCCAATTGCCGGGTGTGAACGACATCGGTTTGTCCACCAACGCCACCTTGTTGCCGCCGTTGGCCGACGGATTGCGCGCCGCCGGCGTCAGCAAGGTCAATATCTCTCTCGACACGCTTGATCCCGACCGGTACCGCGAAATTTCTGGGAATGGCCGGCTGGCGGATTGTCTGGCCGGCATTGACGCGGCCCGCGCCGCCGGTTTCCCGCAAGTCAAACTCAACGCCGTCATGATCCGCGGCCGCAATGCGGACGAGATTTTCGACCTGATTGAATTCGCCGCACAGAAGCGACTCCCGCTGCGGTTCATCGAACTCATGCCGGTCAGCACCAATGAAGTCCTCACCGACGAGAACTTCATCTCCATCGGCCACATGCGCCGGATCATCGAAACGCGTTATGATCTCGTGCCCAGCGCCACCGTTTATGGAAACGGCCCGGCCATCTACTACCGCGCGGACGGCGTGCCGATTGATTTGGGCTTCATCGGCGCGATGACCAACCTCCATTTCTGCGATGACTGCAACAAGGTCCGTCTGACCGCCGACGGCAAACTGCGTCCCTGTCTCGGCGCGCATCTGGAGTTCGATCTGAAACCGGCCTTGCGCGCCCCATCCACCACCGACGAAATGCTCAAAGAAGTTTTCGCCCGCGCCTTGCACAACAAACCGGAGCAACACGAATTCCGCAACAACTACATCCCCGGCCGTAAAATGGTCGCCATCGGCGGATGAAACCACTCACTCATGTTGATCGCCGCGGCCGCGCGCGGATGGTGAATGTTTCCCGCAAGCCGGTCTCCCGCCGGGAAGCCGTGGCCCGTGGCGCGATTTTTCTCAAACCGGCAACCATCGCGCTGATTCGGCGGAATCAAATCACCAAGGGCGACGTGCTCAATACCGCTCGCGTGGCCGGCATCCAGGCGGCTAAGCGCACGGCCGAACTGATTCCGCTCTGTCACCCGCTTAACCTGACGCACGTGGATGTGGAACTGCAGTTGCACCACGCGCGCATTGCGATCACCGCCACGGCGAAAATCGCCGCGCAAACCGGGGTGGAAATGGAAGCCTTGACCGCGGTGACCGTTGCCGCGCTCACCATTTACGACATGTGCAAGGCTGTGGACAAAGAAATGGTGATCGGTGAAATCACGCTTGTGAGCAAAACGAAGCGATGATCACCGTCGGCATCATCACCGTGAGCGACCGTGGCGCGCGCGGCGCGTATGAAGACCGCAGCGGTCCCGCCCTGAAAACTTTCTGCAAAAAACAGGGATGGACAGCGACGGCGCAAGCGGTTGTGCCGGATGAACCGGCGTTAATTCAGGAGAAAACGCGGGGATTTGCTGATCGGTGCAATCTGGTGCTGCTCACAGGCGGCACCGGCATTGCGGAGCGGGATGTCACTCCGGAAGCCGTCCGCGCCATTGCCACGAAAGAATTGCCGGGATTTGGCGAGGTGATGCGGGCGAAAAGTTTCGAACGATTCCCGCATGCCATCTTGTCGCGAAGCTTGGCGGCGGTCGTCGCGCGGGCGTTGGTGATTTGTCTGCCGGGTAGTCCGAAGGGGGCGGTGGAATGTTTGGGTTTTGTGTCCGGCGCGATTCCGCACGCACTGGATTTGTTGCGTGGGCAGCCCGGCCACTAGAGCCTGTCATGCACTTTGGTGGGACATGGCATGGATGACAAAGTGCATGACAGGCTCTAGGCGCTCGCTTGTTTCGTTCGGCAACCGGCTGCTGGCTTGCTTTCGTTCAACACTCTCTCTAGCCTGCCGAGATGGAGCAGGTGTTTGAATTGGTCCGGCAAGATGGCTTCGCGCGGGCGGGAAAACTCCGCACGGCGCATGGGGTGATCGAGACGCCGGTGTTTATGCCGGTGGGGACGCAGGGGACGGTGAAATGCATGGCCCCGACGGAACTCCGGGAACTCGGGGCGCAGATCGTTCTCAGCAATACCTACCACATGCTCGTCCGACCGGGCTTGGAGATTGTGCGGCAAGCCGGGGGGCTGCATAAGTTCATGGGGTGGGATGGGCCGATCCTGACGGATAGCGGTGGTTACCAAGTGTTCTCGTTGGCGAAGTTGCGGCGGATCACGCCGGACGGAGTGGAGTTTCAGTCGCATGTGGACGGGGCGACGTTGTTTCTCGGGCCGAAAGAGGCGATGGCGGCGCAGGCGACGTTGGGCAGCGATATCGCGATGGTGTTCGATGAGTGTCCGCCGTGGCCGTGCGACCGAGAATACGCTTGCCGGAGCGTGGCGTTGACCCTACAGTGGGCGGCCCGTTGCCGGGAATCAAGGGAAAACAACGGGAATTTGCTCTTTGGCATTGTGCAGGGAAGTGTGTTTGCCGATTTGCGGGAGCAGTGCGCCCGGGAGTTGGTGGCGCTGGATTTTGACGGGTATGCGGTCGGCGGCGTGAGTGTCGGCGAACCGTTTCGGGAGATGCTCGCGCAAGTCGCGGCGAGTGTGCCGCATTTGCCGTCGGATCGGCCCCGATATGTGATGGGGGTTGGAACGCCGCCGCAGATGGTGGAGATGATCGCGCGGGGCGTGGATATGTTTGATTGTGTGTTGCCGACCCGCGTGGCCCGGAATGGGACGGTGTTCACCCGGACGGGGACGTATGCGATCAAGAACGCGCAGTACCGGGAAGATTTTCGTCCGTTGGAGGAGGGTTGCCAGTGCGCGGCGTGCCGGCAGTTCAGCCGGGCGTACGTCCGGCATTTGGTCTGGGCGAATGAGATTCTGGGATTGCGGTTGGTGACGACGCATAACCTGCACGTGTATGTGAATTTGATGCGCGAGACACGCGCGGCCATCGCGGCCGGGAAGTTTGCGGAATTTCGTCGAGAGTTTGTAGCGAATTATCAGGAGAAAGTTGAGAACAATGAGCGTGTTTGAATTATTGGCATCGATATCCCTAGCTCCGGGGGGGGCGGAAACGGATTCGACTGGCCAGTTGGTGCAAATGATTGGAATGTTTGTATTGGTTGGGGCGATCCTTGCGATTCTGATTTACTTCCTATTGGTTCGTCCACAGCGCAGACAATCGAAGGAATCTGTGGGTAGCACATCTACTGATTCAGCACCGAGTGATAATTTTGCAGATCAGGTGACGAAGCGTTATGCCGACGCCTATCTGATAGCCCGAATGGTTACCGCACTCGGAGATGTAGTAAAAAGGCTCGGTATCGTTCTGGCAATAGTTGCGGGCGTTGTAGGTGTCGTTCTGGGGATTAAGATGGGGCAACGTGAAATCGTTGCTTTATTCTTTGGGGTTATAGCGGGGTTTTTCGTCGGTATTCCATTTTTCGTCCTTGGTATTTTCGTGTCGGCGCACGGTCAGGTTCTGAAGGCAAGTCTTGATAATGCGGTGCATACGTCACCCTTCTTAGACGAAGCGCAAAAGGCTAAGGTGATGTCCTTACGATGATGTCACACCCTACAATAACCTACAGAGATTTGGTTCTGTTCGGTGACCGGGAGTTCGCTGTTTCGCGGTGGCGGTTAAGCTGTATTCACTGGCATATACAAGGAGATCAATGACAATATTAAGTTTACTCGCAATGGCGGGACAAACTCCAGAGGGTACTGAACAAAACCCGAAGGCACAAATGGCACAGATGATTTTGATGTTTGCGATCCTCGGTGTGATGTTTTATTTCCTGTTGATTCGGCCGCAGTCGAAGCAGCGGAAGGAGCACGAGAATCTGTTGAAGAGCCTGAAGGCGGGCGACAAAGTGCTCACGTCGGCCGGCCTGTTTGGCGTGGTGGCCAACGTGAAGGAGAAATCGGTGGTGGTGAAGATTGCCGACAACGTGAAGGTGGAAATGACCAAGAGCGCGATCACGAGCGTGTTGGAGCGCGGTAGCGGGGAGCAATGAACAAGCAATTGACGTGGAAATTCGGAGTGGTGGCGGCCGTCCTGGCGTTGTCGATTTACGGCTACGTGCAGTACGGCATCAACAAAGGCATTGATATCCGCGGCGGCACGTCGTTTCTGCTGAAGGTGGATTTGTCGCAGATCGAACCGGAAGGTCGCGCCCAGGCGGTGCAGCAGGCGATCAAGATCATCCGCCGGCGAATTGATCCGGGCGGGGTCAGCGAGCCGATCATCCAGCCGGTGGGGCAGGACCGCATTCTGGTGCAGGTGGCCGGGTTGAAACAGGAACACGTCGAGGAGATGCGCGAGAAGCTCCAGAAGGCGGCGTTCCTGGAGTTCCGGCTGGTGCATCCGGACAACGAGCAATTGGTTCAGGAGGCGGAATCTGATCCGTCCTTCGAACCGCCGGTCGGCTACGAGAAAATGAGTTACGAGGACAAGCTGGCCGATGGCCGGACGGTGAAACGGATGTTCTTCGTCCGCAAACGCCATGAGATGACCGGCATTCACATCAAGCGCGCCTACCCCGCGTTTGAGCCGACAACGGGCGCACCCTATGTGTCGTTGGAATTCGACAGCGAGGGCGCGGAGGAATTTGCCCGGCTTACCAGCGCCCATGTGCATCAACAATTGGCCATCGTGTTGGACGGCCAGCTTTATTCGGCCCCGGTCATCAACGAACCGATTACCGGTGGTCGCGCGCAAATTTCCGGCGGCAACATGACGATGGTCGAGGCGCAGCAGTTGGCCAATCTGCTGGAAAACCCGCTCCAAGCGCCGATGAAGATCATGGAGGAACGCGGCGTGGATCCGTCGTTGGGCGCCGACTCCGTTCGCAGCGGCTTTCAGGCCGCCATGATCGGCGCGATCGCGGTCGTGGTGTTCATGGCGGTGTACTACTTGCTGGCGGGCATGGTCGCCAATGCCGCGCTGGCGATGAATATCCTGATCACCTTCGGCGTGCTGGCGATCTTCAAATTCACACTGACGCTGCCCGGTATCGCCGGCATCGTGCTCTCCATCGGCATGGCGGTGGATACCAACGTGCTGATTTATGAGCGTGTCCGCGAGGAGTTGAACGCGAACAAAGGACTGCTGTCGGCCATCGCCGCGGCCTACAGCCGGGCCTTTCGCGTCATTTTCGACGCGCACTTCACCGCGATCCTGACCGCACTCATTTTGATTACCATGGGCAGCGGCCCGGTGAAGGGCTTCGGCGTCACACTGGTCATCGGTTTGTTGGCCAACTTGTTCTCCGGCGTGTTCGTGACCCGCCTCGTTTTCGATTGGTTGGTGATGAAGGGCTGGATGAAGTCGTTCCAAATGCAGCATGTGTTTCGGCACATTCCACACATCAACTTCCTGGGTGTGTGGAAGCTCGCGTTCGCGATGTCTTGGGCGTTGATCATCGCCGGGATGGTCGCGTTCGTCCATCGCGGCGGCCTGCAGGTCGGTGTCGGCGAGGTGTATGGCATTGATTTCAAGGGTGGCGATACGGCCACGCTCGGATTTGTAAAGCGCATCAACCCGGACGAGATTCGCCACAGCTTGGAGGAGAACAAGTTTGAAGAGGCGTTCATTCAGTATGAACGTGGCGCGAAAGACGAGGTGCTGGCTTTGCGCCTGCCGGAAGGCAAGACGGAGGCAGTCGTCAAGTATCTCCGGGAGAAATATCCGCAAGCACAGTTCAAAGTGCTCAGCACGGAACGGGTGGGCGCAGTGGTCGGCAAGGAATTGCTCAAACAGGCGCTCTGGGCGGTGGCCGTGGCGCTGATCGCCATCATGGTGTACATCGCCTTCCGGTTCGGCGAGTTCAGCTATGGCTTGGGCGCGCTAGTCTCGTTGATGCACGACGTGTTGATGACCGTCGGTCTATTCTGTCTGTGGCCGTGGCCGCACCGAACCTTCTCGATGCCGGTCGTCGCCGCAGTGCTCACACTCATTGGCTATTCCATCAACGACACCATCGTCGTCTTCGACCGGATTCGGGAAAACAAGAAGCTGACCGGTGGCAAACTCCGTTACTTCGATCTCATCAACCGGAGCGTCAACGAGACGTTGTCCCGAACGATTCTGACCGCTGGCACGGTATTCCTTTGCTCCGTCGCTCTGTACGGCTTCGGTGGCCGGGTGCTGAACGATTTCGCATTCTGCTTCCTCGTCGGCGTGTTAACCGGTACCTACTCGTCGATCTACATCGCCAGCCCGTGCGTCCTCTGGTATCACCGGCAGGAAGCCGGCGCAGCCAAGGCCGCCGCGGCCAAATCAGCACCGGCGAAGGTGTGAAACGATGGATTATCGCGGCCGCTGACCCAGCGGCGGATGTACTCGCCCGCGAACTCCATCTCGCACAACCGCTCGCCCAAGTGCTCGTCAACCGCGGTTGCCGGGAAGTTGAAGCCGCGCGGCGGTTTTTGAATCCCCAACTCCGGGCGTTGCGCGATCCGTTCGAGTTGCCGGACATGGTGGCGGCGGTGGAGCACATTCTGTTTGCCATCAAGAATCACGAACGGATCGTCATCTACGGTGACTACGACGTGGATGGCGTCACGTCGAGCGCGTTGCTCCACCGGGTGCTGCACACGGCCGGCGCGACGGTGACGAATTTTCTGCCACATCGGTTCGATGAAGGTTACGGCTTGAGCGCCGACGGCATCGCGCGTTGCCTGCAAGAGCACAAACCTCAGTTACTCATCGCCGTGGATTGCGGAACGACCGCGGTCGCGGAAATCGCCAGTCTCAAATCACAAAACGTGGACGTCGTGGTGCTCGACCATCACGAACCGCCGTCACAACTTCCGGAGTGCCGCGCGTTGGTAAATCCAAAGCGTGCTGACGGCAACCGCGAGTTGGCCAGCGTTGGCGTCTCCTTCAAGCTCGCGCACGCGTTGTTGAAACAAAAACGGTCACTCGGCGAGACAATTGATCTGCGCGAGCATCTCGATCTGGTGGCACTCGGCACGGTGGCGGACATTGTGCCGTTGATCGGTGAGAACCGGATTCTCACCAAAGCCGGTCTCGAATGGTTGCCGGGAACGAAGAAGATCGGACTGCGCGCGTTGATGGACGTGGCCGGTGTGACAGGGGAGGTGAAACCCGCTCACATCGGATTCCGGATCGGCCCGCGCTTGAACGCGGCCGGACGGTTGGCGGACGCCATGGCGGCTTTGGAGTTGTTGCTGACGGAGGATGCTCCGCGTGCGAAGGAATTGGCGGCGTTGCTGAACGCGCACAACGCCGAACGACAGCAAATTGAGGAACGGATCGTCGAAGAAGCGCTCGACCAAGCCCGGCAACACAAGAACGACCGGGTTTTGGTGTTGGCGGATGAGGCTTGGCATGCCGGCGTGATTGGGATTGTGGCGTCGCGGGTGGCGCAGGCGTTTTACCGGCCGACGATCGTCATCGGTTCGGAGCGTAAAGGTTCGTGTCGGAGCATTACCGGGTTCTCCATCGTGGCAGCGCTCAACGCGAGCGCGACGTTTTTGGAGCGACACGGCGGTCACGAGATGGCGGCGGGCTTGACGTTGAAGGCCGGCAAGTTGACTGTGTTCCGCGAAGCCATTAATGCGTACGCGAGCCGGGAACTGCGCGATGAAGATATGCAGCCGCAAGTGGCAGTGGATGCGGTCGCGCGACTGGATGATTTGGACGCCGCGTTCTTCCGGCAGTTGGGACAGATTGAGCCGTGCGGCCCGGAAAATCCGACGCCGTGTTTCGTTGTGTACGGTGTCCGGTTGCGTGGCGCGGCACGTGTGTTAAAAGAGAAACACCTCAAGTTCTACGTGACGGATGGCGACACGGCTTGCGAAGCGGTATGGTGGAACGCGGCCGACCAAACGTTACCGGCGGAGGAGTTTGATCTGGCGTTCGTCCCGGAGCTAAACGAGTACCGGGGCGTGGAGTCCGTGCAGTTGCGCGTGCGCGACGTCAGGCGGCTTTCAGAACGCGACCGCTCTTGAGGCAGTTGGCGCAGACTTTGATGCGGCGGGTCGCGCCGTTGACGACGGCGCGGACGTTCTGGAGGTTCGGCTCGAACAGCCGGGGTGTGATGGCGGTGACGTGTTGACCGATCCCGCCTTTTTTCTTGGCCTGACCGCGGCGGTGAATGATGTTGCCGCGGATTCCGCCTTTACCGCAAATTTCACATCGTCGAGACATAGTCGTATTGCTCCGTTAAATTCAGGGTCGCGAACAATAACGAATCACGTGCGGCGATGCAAGGGTTTTATCGATTTGACCGGGCACCGAAAAATGGACGGAAGCTGGCTTTAGGAATCTGCGCTGAGTAGCCTCCTGAAAACGGAGACGGAATGAAGGCGAAACGGCGCACAGAAGAGCAGATTATCTACCGGCGCAGCAACCAGTCCGTCACTTGCAGCCGTAGATCATCCATTTGGCGACTGTCGCGGCTTGCACCACCAGTTCCCCCAATAACGGCGGCGCTGGCGTCGGCAACTTTTGCGCGGCTTGCTGCAAAAGCGCAAACGCTTCTTTCTCTTGGCCCAACGATATTTGACACAGCGCCAGCCGCCGGACCAGTTCATCGTCTTCCAACAACAGCGTCTCCACCACCAGCGGGCTTTGCGGATAGAACATCCGCAACCGCTGCCAGATGGTGAACGCTTCCGTGGCCTGCCCGCCTTTGATTTTGCAGAAGCCTTTTTGGTAAAGTGCCCACTGTCGTTCCCGCGGGTACTGGATATCGCGCCACACACACCTTCCTGCGCAAAGAACTTGTGCCATCATCCGTTATCGGTACAATGCCTCCCGCGAGCACGGTATGACTGACCCCATTCAACAAATCACCGATCTGATTCGTCGTGAGAAATCGTTCCTCGTGCTCACGCATTACCGGCCTGACGGCGACGCCATCGGTTCACAACTGGCGCTGACGCTCTTGCTGAAAGACCTCGGCAAAGACGTCACCGCCTGGAACGATGACGAGGTTCCGGCCAAGTTTCACTTTCTCCCCCACTGCCGGCTGATCACCCGCCCGTCCGAACAACCACGCGATTTCGATGTCGTCATCGCCATTGATGCCTCCACCTGGCAGCGCGTCGGCACGGCGGCGCAGAAAATTCGTTCCCAGAAACATTTCATCAACATTGACCATCACATCAGCAACGAGAAGTTCGCGGCGATCAACTGGATCGTTCCGGAAGCTCCCGCGTCCGGCCAGATTGCCTATCAGCTCATCACGCGCGGCGGCTTCACACTCACCAAAGACATCGCCACGTGCCTGTTCGCCGCCATTTCCACCGACACCGGTTCGTTCACCTTTGCCAACACCACGGCGGAATCACTGCGCGTCGCGGCCGAATTGATCGAAGCTGGCGTCAACGTCGGCGAACTCTGCCGGCACGTGTACGAGAGTTACCCCATCGCGCGACTCCAACTGCTGCAACTCGCGCTCGCCGACCTGAAGCTCGCCAATCGGAAACGCACCGCGTATTTCTGGCTGACCGTCGAGATGTTCGAGAAATCCGGCGCCAAGCGCGAGGACACCGAGGGGTTGATTGATTACGCCCGAGCCATCAACGGCGTGCTCGTCGCCGTGGTGTTTGAAGAACTGACCGAGCCCGGCAAAGTGCGCATCAGTCTCCGCTCCAAACATCCCCACATTGACGTCAATTCCATTGCCCGGCGGTTTGGCGGCGGCGGCCATCGCGAAGCGGCGGGCGCGCGCATTGCCGGCACGCCTGACGAAGTCGAGGCGAAGGTCCTCGCCGCGATCAACGCGACCATCAAGAAAGCCGGCTTATAACCCATGCCGCCTCAACTGACGCCTTTCGACGGTGTGTTGCTGGTGGACAAACCGACCCGCTTGACTTCCCACGACGTCGTCGACCGGTTACGCCGGCATTTCCAGTTTCACAAGGTCGGTCATTGCGGGACGCTCGATCCGATGGCGACAGGGCTGTTGCTCATCGTGCTGGAGCGCGCCACGAAGTTGCAGGACCGGCTCATGTCGGACGATAAAACGTACGAAGGCGTGATGCGGTTGGGGATCGCCACCGACTCTCAGGATGCGGACGGCAAAATTGTCGCGGAACAACCGGTGCCGCCGCTGACCGATGCCGACATCGAAGCCGCGTTTGCCAAGTTCCGGGGCGATATCCAACAAGTCCCGCCGATGGTTTCCGCCGTCAAACACCAAGGCCAACCGTTGTACAAACTGGCCCGCAAAGGCAAAACCGTCGAGCGCGAAGCCCGCCTGATTCATATTTACGATCTCCGGGCGTCGGAAACGCAATTGCCGGATATCACCTTCCGCTGCACCTGCACCAAAGGCACGTACGTCCGGACCCTCTGCCACGATATTGGCGCGACGCTGGGCTGCGGGGCGCATCTTGCCCAACTCCGTCGCACCCGTTCCGGTGATTTCGACGTGAAGAACGCCCATCCGCTCGATGAACTGTTGAAATTGAACCGCGATCAACTCGTCCCGTTGATCATCCCGATTCTGAAACTCGTCAAGCTTGCGTAACCGGTGACGGCCATGCTGGTCATCCACACCTTCGACGAACTCGCGGCCGTGTCCGGCCCGGTTTGTCTTGCGATCGGCGTGTTTGACGGCGTGCATCGGGGACATCAACGGTTGATTCAACAAGTCCGCGACGATGCCCGCGCCCGTGCCGGACAGTCCGTGGTCATGACGTTCGATCCCCACCCCGTCCGGGTGCTGCAACCGCAACACGCCCCACCCCTGCTCACTTCTGCCGCACACAAACTCCGGTTGATCGAACAATACGGCGCAGACGTCTGTCTGGTTCTCACCTTCGACCGCGCCTTTGCCCAGACGCCGCCGGAGGAATTCATCGCGACTGTGGCCAAGCACAACCGGCAACTCCACGAGATTTGCGTCGGCACGCGTTTCCGGTTTGGTCACAACCGCGCGGGCGATGTCCGCCTCATTGAACAACTTGCTGCCCGGTATGGCTATCAAGCCCGGGAAATCCAATCCGTCACCCTCGACAACGAGATCATCAGCTCCACCGCCGTCCGCCAAACCATGTTGCGCGGCGACCTTGACCGCGCCGCTCAAATGCTGGGGCGCCCCTTCTCGATTCTGGGCCTTGTCGAAAAAGGCGATGGCCGCGGCACGCGCCTGGGATTCCCCACGGCGAACCTGAATCCGCAAAACGAAATCCTCCCGCCCGACGGGGTCTATGCCGTCCAAGCCGATTTCGACGGGCAACCCCACGGCGGCGTCGCCAACCTCGGTCTCCGCCCCACATTCGGCGGCACACCCCGGCATGTCTTGGAAGTTTACATTCTCGACTTTGCCGGGGCTCTCTACGGGCAGGAAATCGAACTATCCTTCTTGCAGAAGCTTCGCGCCGAACGACAGTTCGATTCTCCCAGCAGTCTGGCCCGCCAAATCAAGGCGGACATTGCCGCTGCCCGGACGGTGTTACATCTCGCCGCGGACGGCTCCCAGTAAACTCCTTGAAAGTTTCGAGTTTTCGCACTATGCTCCGCCACTGGAGGCGCGCGCGATGGCGAGAGCTCGCAAGGAAATCGAACTGGCAGTTCGCATCGGCAACAAGACGGATGCCATGGCGCGCGTGCTGGCGGTGGTCGCCGAACAGAACATCAACGTCCTCGCGTATTGCTCCTATAGCGACCGCGATCAATTTGTCATGTTGCTGGTGGTGGAAGATTCGCTCCGGGCCAAGGCGGCGTTGCAGAAGGCCGGGTTTGAATGCAAAGCCAATCCGGTCGTGCTCGTCTCCGACGCGGACCAAGTCGGCGCGGCGGCGCAACTCGGCGCACACCTCGGCGGCGCTGGAATCAACATCCTTTACTCCTATGCGTCGTCGGCCGGCCGGGGCGATTTCTTCGCGGTGTTCAAGACCATGGATGACGATGCGGCCATCCGTGTGATCCAACGAGAAGGCGGCACCCAAGCCGCCGCCTAGGTTACTTGACCGCAGGTGCGTTCGCTGGTCGCGGCGTCCGCTTCCAGAATTCCCACCAATGTTTCTTCGGCGGGGGCTTAACCGGCTCGATCATCGCCGCGATGCGGTCTAATTCCGCTTCCGTGACCACATTTTTATCGGGGTTCGGCCAAATCTTCTGACCACCCTCGACGTGCACCGTGCCATCGGACGCCTGCACAAGATGGGGCAACGAAATCAAATCATTGTACACCGCCCGGTCCACGTATTCGGCGAACGGATCAATCTCCACGTAGCCCAGTTGCCGGGGCGCGAGCCGCCACAGCACGTGCAGGTTGCCGGCCTTGTCCACTGCCGCCTCCGGGTCGCGAAGCGCCACGTACCGGCCCAAGTCCAACATCCCAAACACCACGCCGGCCTGCTCGTCACGAATGCTCGCGTACAACACATCGCGCAGGCGTTCGTGTTTATTGATCAACGCATAGGTGCGGTACTGGGTCTTGCCGCCCGGGGGCGGGGGCAAACCAACGGTTTGCGTCCAAAGATCGCGCGACCGGCAAATTGAAATCTTCAGCGGCATCGCCGCCGCTTGGACGCCTTCAGCTTTGATCATCGTCTGAATCGTGTACGCGCCTTCTTCCCGGAGATCAAACAACGGCAGCAAATTCACCACCCGGCTGACTGTCTGCCGCGGGCCGATCACCACAGGCGACGCGTCCACCGCTGCCAACTGTTTGACTTCCCGTCCATGGGGATCAACGATAAAAAACTGCAACCACGATCGGTCCGCCGTGGATTTCAATTCGACCGTAACGCCGGTGTTGTTGCGCAGGCCCACTTCGACGCGGATGGGCTCATACAGGAGGAACGAACTGCCATCGGTGCGGGCCCCGACCGAGATTTCTTGAGCCGACGCAATGGTCAACCCTGTCAACGCCAGGGCGACGAGGCCACCGACCATCTTGACTGACTTCATACTCGAGACGTTACCAATGCTTCCCACGGAACACAACGGGAAATCCGGTTACTTCGGTTTGGCGACCATCGCGCTGCCGCCCGGGCGTTCTCGGAAAACAACGGATGGCGTGCCACCTCGGCCCGCGACCTGCCGTAAAATCCCAACAACACCGTGACCAGAATGACATAGATTGTTTTCATGGGGCGCGACGTTAGCGAGGCCGTTTGCCAGACACCATGGGAAATCCGCGCCGTCCCGCAGTGCCCTGGACGCAGCGCACGTCTTGGCCGCGGTTGCCACCGAAACTACCCACCCGCAATGGCACCGACGATGGCGAAAGACTCTTTGCCAGTGAGGATTTCTTCCGGCAACTGCGTATCGGCCGGCAAGTTGGACCAATCTTCTCCGCAGACGTAGAACCGAAGGAACGGACGGCGTTGCCGGGAAACATGATCGCGAATTGTGCCGCGCAAGACCGGATACTTGGCTTCAACGGCGTCGAGGACTGAGCCGATTGTGACCGGCGGCGGGACTTCGACGGTGACTTCGCGGCCCGCGACGCGCGCGAGCGTGCGGAGGTGAAATGGGATTTCGACGCGAGTCATTTCAAGGTCTGCACTTCCACCGACAACACACCCGGCAAGTTGTGCGCGAGGCACTGCCAGTTGGCGCCGCTGTCGGCGCTGCAATAGACTTGGCCACCGGTCGTGCCGAAGTAGATGCCGCATTTGTCGAGCGTGTCCACGGCCATCGCGTCGCGCAGGACGTTGACGTAGCAGTGCTCTTGCGGGAGGCCTTGGGTGAGCGCTTCCCATTCGTTGCCGCCGGTCTTGCTCCGATAGACGCGGAGCTTGGCGTCGGGCGGATAATGCTCGGAGTCGCTCTTGATCGGGACGACGTAGATGGTGTTCGGCTCGTGCGCGTGGACCTCGATCGGGAAGCCGAAATCACTCGGCAGATTGCCGGAGACTTCGGTCCAACTATCGCCGGCGTTGTCGCTGCGGTTCACGTCCCAGTGCTTTTGCATGAACAACGTGTTCGGCCGGGACGGATGCAGCGCGATGCGGTGGACGCAGAATCCGACTTCCTGTGTTTTATCCGGTAATTCGTACTGCATGTTCAAGCCTTTGTTAATCGGCTTCCAAGTCTTGCCGCCATCCTCGGTGCGGAAGACACCGGCGGCAGAAATGGCGACGAAGATGCGATTCGGATTCGACTTGTCGAGCAGGATGGTGTGCAACCCCATGCCGCCGGCGCCGGGCTGCCAGAGTTCGCCTTTCGTGTGGCGCAACGCCGGCAGTTCTTTCCACGAATATCCGCCATCGGTCGTCTGGAACAGCGCGGCGTCTTCCACGCCGGCATAGCAAGTGTCCGGGTCGGTCAGCGAAGGCTCAAGATGCCAGACGCGTTTGAATTCCCACGGATGCGGCGTCCCGTCGTACCAGAGATGCTTGCCGACCTCGCCTTCGTACACGAACTTGTTGCTCTCGCCCATCGGGAAACCTTGCAAACTTGGGCTGCCACCCCCGCCGGGCGGAGTCCACGTCTTGCCGCCATCGTCGGAGCGCTGGATGATCTGTCCGAACCAACTGCTCGTCTGTGAGCAATAAATCCGGTCCGGATCAACCGACGAGCCTTTCAGGTGATACACCTCCCAGCCCATGAAATGCGGGCCTTCGATCTTCCAGTTCTTGCGCGCGCCATCCGCCGCGAGAATGAACGCGCCTTTCTTCGTGCCGACCAAAACCCGAATCTTGCTCATGGTTTCCTCCAAGTCAAACCGCGACCAGCCGAAGAATAGCCGAAGATTCAGTCCGCATCCAATCCCACCAACGTTTTTCCTACGAACTGCCGATCAACACGCCGGCCAGGAACACCAGCACGCCACCGAGTACGACCTGGAAGATCGCGGAACCGAGCGGCGTATCCATGTACTTGTGCCGGATCCACGCGATCACCCCGAGTTCGACAAGTACCACTCCGACGGCCACCGCTGTGGCGGTTTTCACGTTCGGGATCAGATACGGCAACGTGTGACCAATCCCGCCCAACGTCGTCATCAACCCGCACACCAGCCCCCGGATGAACGGATGCCCGCGGCCGGTCAGACT
Organism: Verrucomicrobiia bacterium; assembly: GCA_037441425.1. GTDB lineage: Bacteria > Verrucomicrobiota > Verrucomicrobiia > Palsa-1439 > Palsa-1439 > JBBISF01. The sequence goes on along the minus strand of JBBISF010000003.1, from coordinate 68,016 downwards.
GCCGTCGTCGGACAACCCTTCCGCGAACCCCATGCTGATGCCCGCGCCGACGCTGGCCGCCAGACTGATCAGAAACGTCTCTCCGCTATTGTGCGTCGCGAAGGCCGCGGCAAACAAGGGCGCAAGTGTTGAGACGGAACCATCCATCAACCCCGCCAAACCCGGCTGGATCACTTGCAGGATGAACAACCGCTTCGCCCGCGCCGATTCTTCCTCGCTCAACCCGGTTTGGGCAATGCGCCCCGCCGTGTCGGCGTGACCGCGTTCCTCCTCGGCCAGATCGCCCAGAAGCTGACGGATACCGGCATCGCTTGTCCGGCGGGCGACGGTTTCATAGAATCGCCGGGTTTCCGTCTCCATCGTTTCGGCGGCTTGCTGCACCGCTTTCAATCCGAGCGGCCGCGTGAGCCAGACCGGCCGCCGCTTCACAAACCCGCGCACGTCTTCCCGGCGAATCAACGGAACGTGGTCGCCAAACCGCTGCCGATAGAGCTCCAGCAACCGATGCCGGTGACCGTCTTCCTCCCGGCGCATCGCCTGGAACTTCGCCGCCTGTTCGGGATACCGGTCTTTCAATCCATCCGCGAAATCGTCGTACACGCGCGCGTCGGTTTCCTCCAGCGAGATCGCCAACGCGAGGATTTCCTTTTCACTCAGACTTTCGAATGATCGCACCGCCATGGTTCCTCCTGTCGTAACGGGACCGGGCGCAGGATCGCCCCGTTCCGTGCGCCGAGGCAAACTGAATGCCCGGTCGTTAGCCCCGCGCGCGCTTGTGCCGCGACAGCACGGCCCACGCCTTCTGGAGCGCTTTGGCGCGATGGCTGATCCGGTTCTTCACGTCTTCCGGGAGCTCGCCGAAACTTTTCACCTGGCCATCCGGCTGGAACAACGGATCGTAACCAAACCCGTTGCCGCCCTTTTCTTCGATCAGAATCGCGCCGTTGCAGATGCCTTCCACGACTTCGACTTTGCCGGTCTCGTCGGCAATCGCCACCACGCACCGGAACCGCGCCGTGCGTTTCTCCAGCGGCACGCTTTGCAACGCCTGGAGCAGCTTGGCGTTGTTCTCGTGATAGGAGCAAGCGTCCCCGGCATACCGCGCCGAGCGCACGCCGGGGTCACCGTTGAGCGCGTCCACTTCCAGCCCGGTATCGTCGGCCAGCGTGAGCATCTTCGCGGCGCGGGCCGTTTCGACAGCTTTCTTGACGGCATTGTCGCGGACGGTGGGCTGGTCCTCGACGACCTCCGCCAAACCGGGTATGTCGGCGGCGGAAAGAATGTCAAAATCCAAATCCGCGAGTAAAGCGCGGATTTCCTTCAGTTTATCCCTGTTGCGCGTGGCCACCAGTAATCGCATAGCCGCGCATTATACTTGTCGTTTCCCAAAATAGAAGCGAATGTTCACCCGATGAATATCCCCGGTTTGCGCCGTCCGACGGACACCGTCGGCGGCATCGTCCATTTCGGACGAATGCTCGACAAGATCAAGCTCCACGCCCAAGGCAAGTTGCCGGAGGATTATCACGCCAACCTCGGCAAAGGCTTTGACGGCTGGATGTGCCGGTGGCTCGGCGTGGAATACCCCGATGTGGTGGCCCGCGTCAAACAGGGCGGCCGCGACGAGGAACTGTTGCAGTGGTGTTTCCAACAGGGCCGGCAACGCACGGCCGAGGAAATCGAGTTCTTCAACGGCCACCTCGCCAAGCGCGGTTGGCGCGATGAAGCCAGCGGACGCCTGGCGCAACGCAAGCAGGAAAGCGGCTTTGCCGACCGCCACGACATTCAGACCTTCTTCGATCTGATTGACGCCGACGAAGGCCGCGCACCGCGGGAGCGGCTGGTCTAATCTTTCACTTCCACCGGCCTGCCAGTCGCGGCGCTTTCGTAAATCGCGTCGAGCAATTCCATCACGACAAAACCTTCCTCACCGGTCGCGATGTGCGGCGTGTCGGTCAGGATGCTCTCGATGAAGTGATGGTATTGATTGGGTAGCGCCGGGCCGGGCGGAAAATGCAGTTTGGTGTCGTACTGAAAACCATCCCGCTCGGTGTACACTTCGCTCTCGAACTCGTAAGTCTCCCGGACGTTGCGGTGGATGCCGCCGCCTTTCGTGCCGAACAGCCGGGTCTCCATGAATTCGTTCTCAGCAATGTTCGCCGCCCAGGACGCCTCCACCTCCAGCGTCGCGCCGTTGTCAAACTTGACCAGCCCGACGGCCATATCTTCCACATCGAATTTCTTCCCCTGTTCTCGCGCGAGGCGCGTGCCAATGTGGTTGTATGTGCTGGCCAACACCCAGACCGGTTTCGGATAGCCCATTAACCACAATGCGAGATCAATCCGATGCACCCCCAGATCGATCAGGGGTCCGCCACCCGCCAGTTCCTTCTGCCCAAACCAGCCGCCGAACCCCGGCAGGCCGCGACGCCGATGCCAGACGGTGCGGGCGAAATAAATGTCGCCCAGCGCTCCGGCTTCCACTTGCGATTTCAACGCCCGAGACTTCGGGTCAAACCGGTAGGAGAAATTGATCATGATGCGCTTGCCGGTTTGCTGGGCGACGACGAGCATCTGCCGGGCTTCCGCGGCGTGCAGCGCCATCGGTTTTTCGCAGAGCACGTGCGCGCCGGCTTGGAGCGCGGCCATCGTCAACGGCGCGTGAAACTTGTTCGGCGTGCAGACGCTGACCACGTCGAGTTTCTCCTTGGCCAACATCTCTTCCGCGGAGCGATACCGGTGCGGAACTTGATACTTGTCGCCAACTTCCTTCAGCCGATTCTCATCCGGGTCCGCCAGCGCCACCAACTCGGCGTGCGCGTGCGATTGATAACCGGCGGCGTGACCGCGGCCAGCTCCCAATCCAATGATGCCAATCCGCAGCTTATTCATGTCTGAATGACTCCTGCGCGGCCAAACTCCTGGGCCTTCTTCTTGATCGGCTCCAGCGCCGGACTCATCGGACAGGTGTCCGGAATCGTCACCCGGCGCCGCGCCCAGCGACAGGCGTTGGCGATGACTTTCATCACGTTCTTGTCGTGATACGTCGGATAAGCCTCGTGGCCGGGACGGAAGTAGAACACGCGTCCGTGTCCCCGGTCCCAGCAGCAACCACTGCGGAACACTTCGCCGCCTTCGAACCACGAAATGAAGATTAATTTGTCCGGCTCGGGAATATCGAACCGTTCGCCGTACATTTCCTCGAACGGCAATTCCAGATACTCGCCGAGGCCTTCGGTGATCGGATGCCCGGGGGCGACGTTCCACAACCGTTCCTTTTCATCCGCTTCGCGCCATTTCAGAGAGCAATTCGTCCCCATCAACGCGCGGAAGATTTTTGAATAATGCCCGGAATGCAACACGATCAGCCCCATCCCTTCGAGCACGTGCCGCTGCACCCGTTTCACGATGTCATCCTGTACGTCTCCATGCGCCACGTGCCCCCACCACGTCAGCACATCCGTCGTCGCCAAGACTTCTTCGGTCAACCCATGTTCGGGCTCGTCCAAGGTTGCCGTCCGGCATTGCAGATCCTTGTAGGCCGCCAACCCCTTGGCAATCGTGGCGTGCATTCCATCGGGGTAAATCTTCCGCACCGCCGGGTTCTTCTTCTCGTGGCGGAACTCGTTCCAAATTGTGACTCGTATTTTCTCAGCCATATCACTCGCTTTCAGGGTGAATCCGCGCCCGCAGCACATGCCGCTGGCTGGGCGCGACTGTGACGCTGTCCGTACCCACGTTGCAAGTCTCAATGCACACCATCCGCGGCCACTCCTCCATCCCCAAGTCCGGCAATGTTCGCGTCTGCCTCACCGCCGGATTCCAGACCACCGTCGAATCCGATCCGTCCTTCTCCACCACAATCCGTCGCCGCCAACCGGGATCACGCAACACACAGGTCGCGCGGGTGCCCGGATAAATCCGATTGAATTCGTCCGCAAACCGGATCGGCTCACGCGGCTCCCGTTTCCGCGCGAAGTTCTCCAGCTTGTCCAGATACTCCGCCCCTTCCAACCCGGTCACGCTCACCTGTCGCACGTCGCTCACCGCGAAATACGTATGCAACGCCTCCTCAAACCGGACGGCCGCCGCCGACGTGTTTTCCACTTCCAGCGCCATCTCCAACCGGTCGCCGACCGTCACCCGGTAACGCAACACACTGCCGGGATTCTCCACGCGGAGTCGCAGACAAATCTCGGTGTCGGTCTGCGCTTCCACCTCCCACTCCTGCAACCGGACAACGCCATGCGCCGGCGCCTGGGGATCGTCCGCCTTCGGTCCAAACCACGGATAAATCACCGGCACCCCGCCCCGAATCGCTTTCCCGGCTTCAAACGCACTCCTTTGGCTGAGGAACAAAACCGGCTTCTCGCCGCGCCGCTGATAATGCGTCACGTGCGCCCCGTGCAGATAGACGTGCGCCTCCGCCGCCGGCGTGGTCATCACCGCCCGCTTCAACCCACCCTTGCCTGTGTCGAATTGAATCATGCGCGGCATCTTAGCGTTTGCGGCGCAACACGCAATCCTGTTCGCTGACACCCGCGAGCTTGCGCGCCCGCGCCACGACCGTTAGGATAATGGGGTTATGTCTGTTGCCAAACGGAGGGGCACAACCGGGAAACAATCTGAGGAGCCGTTGCGCGTGTTGTTTGTCGCTTCGGAATGCACGCCGTATGCGAAGACCGGCGGGCTGGGTGATGTCGTCGCCGATCTGCCGAAGGCGCTGCGGAAGATGGGGCATGACGCCCGGGTGTTGATCCCGTTGTACGGACAGATCGACCGGGCGAAGCACGGAATCAAACCAGCCGGCACGGCGTGCATCCATATGGGCGGCGGCAGCGAGCATTGGGTCGGGATTCAGTCGGCGCGGCTCGACGAGGAAGTCCCGGTATGGTTCCTGGATTACGGCGCATACTTCGGCCGACCCGGCATTTACGACGGACCGGACGGACATTACCTCGACAACGCCTTCCGATATGCGTTGTTTTCCAAAGCCGCCCTCCAAATCTGCAAGGATCAACAATGGATTCCCCACGTGCTGCACGTCCACGACTGGCCGTCGGCACTGGCGGCGGTTTTCCTCAAAACGTGGGATCGGATCAACTCTCCCCTGTCGTCCACCGCCAGCGTCTTGACCATCCACAACATCGGCTACCAAGGCAAATACGACGTGCCGTATCTCCTGCCCTTTTGCGGCCTGGGGACGGAGTACTTTACCTCGGACATCTTCGAGGATTACCGCCACGCGAATCTGCTCAAAGCCGGCCTCTGGTTTGCCGACGCGCTGACGACGGTCTCGCCGACCCATGCGAAGGAAATCCTGACTCCCGCAGGTGGTCAAGGGCTGGCGCCGTATCTCAACCGCCGGCGCGCTGATCTCTTTGGCATTCTCAACGGCGTGGATTACGCCCACTGGAATCCGGCCACCGACCGGCATTTGCCGGCGCGGTTCACTCCGGACGATCTAGCCGGCAAGGCGGCCTGCAAGACGGCGCTCCAGAAACAGTTTGCACTGGAAGTGAACGATAAGCTGCCGGTCTTTGGCATCGTCAGCCGGTTCGCGCCGCAAAAGGGATTTAATCTCCTGCGCCACGCGTTGCCGGCGGCGCTCAACAACATGCTCATACAGTTCGTCGTGCTCGGCACGGGCGACCCGGACACGGAAGACTTCTTCCGCGCCCTCCAACTGGCCTACCCGGGACGCGTGGCGGCGCACATCGGGTTCTCGGTCGAACTCAGCCACCTGATCGAAGCCGGCAGCGATTTCTTTCTGATGCCGTCGCTTTACGAGCCGTGCGGGTTGAACCAAATCTACTCGCTCAAGTACGGCACGTTACCCATCGTCCGCGCGACCGGCGGCCTCGACGACACAGTGGAAAACTACGACGAAGCCACCGGCGCGGGCACGGGTTTCAAATTTTGGGACGTCACGCCGCAGGCGCTCTATTACACCATCGGTTGGGCGGTGAGCACGTGGTATGATCGTCCCCGCCACATGGCCAGTCTCCGCACCCAAGCGATGACGAAGAACTTCGCTTGGGCCGATTCCGCCAAGCAATATGTGGAAGTTTACCGGCACGCGCTGCAGAATCGCGCGCGGTTACCGGCCTGAACTTTTTTTATTTTCAGCATTGACACCCCTTACTTTTTTTGTTAGAAAGACCCTTGTTCAACCGATTTACTGCGGTAGGCGAGGAAACATTAAATTGGAGAAAGGGATCATTATGAAATGTTCAGCCACTGTATTCTCTCTGATACCGGCGTTGTTGGTGAGCACTTCGGTGTTATCAACCGTTCAAGCCTCGAACCTGGCTTCCGATAACGCGTCCAACTCTGCGTACAACGATGGTTGGCAGACCGGCGATAACGGTGGCAGTGGATTTGGCGCTTGGACCTTGTCCACGACGACCAACGACGCGAATCAAAACGGCTTGATCATCGAGTCGTCCACCACCAATGGAGCCGCTCCCTCCGGCGGGATTGATGTCGGCGGCGTTTCCTGGGGGCTGTACGCCAACAACGGCCAAGTGGCAGACGCGGTTCGGCCGTTCACTGGCGGCATTATCGTCGTCGGCCAGACGGTGAGCGTCGATTTCGACAACGGGTTCATTGATAAAGGTGGAACGGTCGGCATTGGGCTGCAAAATGCCAGCGGTCAGAATCTTTGGGAACTCTACTTTGTTGGCGGCGATAACAATTATACCGTCAATGATGGCGCCGGTCCGACCGCCACGTCGCTCGGGTTTACGGCTGATGGTTTGCACGTCGCCTTCACGTTGACCGGCGCCACCACTTACTCGGCCAACATCACGCTGAATGCGGGTGGTTCACAAACCATCACGGGTTCGCTGATCAGCCAAGGGGACCAGGGAATCGCCCAGTTCCGCACGTTCAACGCGAACGGTGGCGCCGGTTCCTCGAACACCTCGTACATTAACAGCCTCGAGATCATCCCCGAGCCGACCAGCTTCGTGCTCGCGGCGTTGGGGTTGGCGGGCGCCGGTCTGTTGATCCGCCGGAAAGCCTGACCCACACCATTCGTTTTCACGGCCGGTCCCGTCCGGATTGCGGGGCCGGCCGTTTTCGTTTATAAGCAGCGGAATGTCATTCATCGGCCGCGGCCTCTACTTCATTGCCTGCGTCATTTTCTTTCCGATCTTTCGGATCATCTTCCACACCCGCCGCATTGGCCGCGAACGCGTCCCGCCGGATGGCGGCCTGCTGGTGGTCGTCAACCACATCAGTTGGGCTGATCCGCCATTTGTCGGCACCACATTAGGCCGGCCCGTGAACTTCATGGCGATGGCCGAACTGTTCCGCAATCCCATTCTTGGTTGGCTGGCCCGGCAACTGGGCGCATTTCCCATTGATCGTTTGCGATCCGCTCCCGGGCCGGTGCGCGAGGCTGTTCGCCGACTGCGCGCGGGGCGGTGCGTCGCCGTCTTCCCGGAAGGCGGCATTCGACTCGGCGAGAAATCCGTCCTCGGCGGTGATCCGCAATTCAAGCCCGGTTCCGGCATGATCGCCTTGCTGGGCGAGGCGCCCATTCTGCCGGTCATCATCCGCGACACGCGCAAGCCGTACAAACTGGGGAACTGGTTTCGCCGGGAAACCATGAGCATCACGTGCGGCCGGCCGTTCTGCCTCTGGTTGCCGGACACTCTGCCCGCGGAAGAACGCCGCCGACTCTCGCATGAACTGCTGCGCGAACAACTCCTGCAAACAGTTCAGCTCACTTCATGATTCCGCTCTTCAACCAGCGGCGGGTCAGACGGTTTCAGTAAGCGCGTTGGCCACCACCGGCTCGCCGGAACGCGGTCGCCGCAACAGTTCAAACCAACGCCGCCCGGCGTCCACCGCAATCACGACGGTCAACGCCAACATGATCGACGCCAGGATGCTGCACAACTTCAGCGGAAACGCTTCCGCTGCCGGTAACGTCGGAATCTTGCGCCACCAACCGAGGACACTTTGCACGCCGGCCGCCTGCACGGTGATCAACACGAACACAAATGGGATGCCGGTGCACAAGGCGTAAATGCGCTTGGGCGCGTAATTGATCATGTACGTCGTGCCGACCGTCAACGCGATGGCCGCCAGAAACGCTCCATAATACCGGTAGGCCGCGGCAAACGCTGCCAGCGATCCAATCACCAGCCAGAGCGAATTCATGGCTTGAATTTTAACGGCATCCCCCGCTGAACACAATCGTCCCGCTGCCCAATCGCCAGCATATCAGTCCGCCATCCGGAGCGGCGCCTTGCGCCGAGCCCGGCTTTTTACTTGATTTGGCGCAATGCGTGCTTATGTTAGGCGCTGGTCGCAGGAAAACAACTATCCCACGAAAGGGCTATGCTATGATCAAAAAACGCCTTGTTGCTGTATTCACAACTCTCGTTATTGCGAGTCTTACCATCACATCTTTCGCAGATAATGGAGTGACTTCGCTCTCCGTCGCCGTTCTCGCCCCCACCACCAACGCCCCCGCCGGCGCGCAGGGACTGGCCGCGTTTGGTTTTGGCGATTGCTTTAGTACGAATGCCCCGAACCTCCACGTCGGCACCATCGGCCTGCTGGTGGGAACGTATTCCGTGAGTGTCACCGACGTCACCGGCACCAACACCTATGCCTTGGGCACCTTTGACGTCCAACTATGGAGCCATGACGACTGGACAAATGCCATGCCGAGCCTCGCCATCGGCGGCGGAGAGTTCGCCCTGCCGGACGGCGTCTCCCCCACGAACATCGTCAGCATTTCGATCAGCGATTCCAACACGTTGGTTGATCTCACCGGCACGTTCACATCGCCGACCAACGCCGTCCCTCAGTTGGACGAAGAAATTCTCCTCACCGCCACCAACGACGCGCCGACCGGTACGGTGGGTCGGGCCAGCATCGAAACCGACGAGGAAGATGGCAACGCCGCGGCCTCGGTTCATGTCGGTACCGTTGGTCTGCTGGTCGGCACCTACACCGTCAGCGTCGCCGACGAAACCGGCACGAACATCTTCCCGTTGGGCAGTTTTGCCGTCGATATCCGCACGAACCAATGTGAGGGTGGCTCCTGGTGGACGACCAACCCCGTTGGCCGCGCCAGCTTCCCTTTGCCGGACGGACTTGCAGCCACCAATGTCACCACCATCTCCGTGACCGACTCCAATGGGGTTGTCGATCTGGTTGGCGACTTCACTAATGCCACCAACACGGGTTATTGCGCCTTCGCCGAACACGTTGCGCTCGAGCCGGGCCTGGTCTGCACGAACCTGCAAGGCAACGCCCTGCTCCATCTCCAGCAGCGCCGGGGCAAAGCGCACAATCAATTCGCCCTCGTGGCCCACGGCGCGCCAGCCAACCAGACCCTCGACTTGCTGGTGAACGGCGCGACCGCCGGCACCGTGCGCAGCAATCGGCGGGGCGACCTGAAGCTGAACCGCCTGCCGAAGGGGATCAATCTGCTGCACGTGACCACCGTTCAGGTGCGCGACCCGCACGGGAACATCGTCTTCACGGCGAACTTCTAACGCGCCAGACAACCTCACGGTTCTCACCGGCAGCCGGGATGGCGACACCCCGGCTGCCGGTTTTTCTCTGGCGAGAAATCTTTGAAGAATGACAGGCGCGGCAATGCGCGATTGCTCGCGTTCCGTTAACCGCGCCACTGACCGCGCTCAAGCCGGGTGCGACTCTCCGTCATCAATTTTCAGCGCGCGCACCCGGTCGCGCACCGGCAGGAATTGCTTCAGATACTGGCTGCGCGTGGGTTCGGGCACATTCAAAAACGCGTCGGTGATCTCCTCGACGAGCGCCCGACACTGCACCAGCCGGGCATCGCCCTGCATACTGCCGGGTGGACGCTGAATCACATGAATCAGCGCCTGCAGCTTGTCGGCCACAACCGCAATGGCGGCCTGCGCATCGGCTTTGCGCACGGCGCGTTCGATCTTCTCCCGGGCCGCGGCCGGGATCTCCCCGAATTCGCCAAGCAGGATGCGCCGCCAGCCTTCCAACATCCGCTTGAACAACTCCGGATCTTCCAGTGCTGCGTTGAGTTCGGCTTCCGTCAACACCTCGTCGGGTCTGGAGCCGGCTGCGTCAGGGGTCGCGCCGTCTAGCTTAGGTTCACTCATCCGATCAATTCATCCTCACTGGACCTGACCGTGCCGAACCGCCGCCACCGCGTCAAGCCCAATGCACTTGACCGGACCTCCCGGCAGTTCTAGAAATCGCGCATGACTTCGGCTTTCGGCGCGCACTCCCACCCCTCGGCGAGTTGGTCCGGATAGATATTAGCCCCTTGAAGATGAACTATAGCCTCCTCATACCGCTGCTGGTTACGATAGTCGCAGTGATCACCGGCTGGTTTGCGGCACATCGCCTAGCAGCAGCGCAAGACACAGCCGCATGCGGGCCGGCCACACCGCCGAGAACCTCGCGACGTTGCGCGAGATCGCCTTGAATCTGTTAGGGCGTGGCATGCAAACCAAAGTCGGCACCCGCGCCAAGCAACTCAACGCCGCCTGGGATCACGCCAACCTCCAATCCCTCTTCAAACCATGATGCGTTGGCCCTGACACAAGGCCCGTCCACGCTTGACTTCGGGATGAAGCATGACTAGCGTCCCGCTCATTCAAGGGTCGCAAAACCTCCTTGATGCCGCCGAGGCCACTGCGTTGCTGAGCCGCCCGGGGGCAACACAACAATCATCAGCGAGAGGTATTGTTCGATGCATTCGGCTAAATGGATGGTCGGTGGAATGGCAGCAATGGCGGTCGCATTGCTCGCCGTGCGCGCGGGCGCCCCAATGATGAATGGCATGACAGTGTTCCATTACCAGATGCGAGACCAGATGGATGTCACCGGCGTGGAACCCGGTGTGATGGGCAGCGTGGCGGGTCAGTTCAAACAATCCGGTCCCCAGACCAACCAGATGTTGCAGATCAAATGCAGCGGCTTGCAGACCGGCATGCCCTACTACGTGATGGCACAACTCGACAGCGACACCAACCTAACCCAACTGGCCACATTCATGGCCGGCCCGAAGGGCAAAGCGCTGGTCACCTTCATCCCCGGCACGGGCGCAGCGCTCACCCCAAACATGGGCGGAATGGGAGGCGGCGGCATGGGCGGTGGCGGCACCAACCACGTGGGCGGCGGCACAATGCCGTTCCCCGGCATGATGAATACCATGATGGACGCATCCACTGTGGCTATTGCCAACAGCAGCACGCAGACGGTGCTCATGGCCGACCTCATGAATCCCGCCATGTTCCAGTTCATGACCAACTCCCGGATGCACAACGACGGCGTCCTCACCAACGCCACCGGCTCGCTCCAAATGCGCGCCACCACGCGCGGCCAGAATTTCCAGCTGATGGCCAATGGGCTGGGCAGCTCCAACACCTATTACATGGCCGTCAATGGCGACATCATCGGCTCGATGATGAGCGACGCGCAGGGACACTTGAAACTCCGCACCATGCCGGCCGGCCTGACCAACATGCTCGACGTCTCGACATTCCAGATCATGGATGCCGGCAGCAACAGCGTGTTGAGCACGCTCCTGCCCTGAGACCCACCGGACGAAGATTATCTGACAACAGGAGACAACCAACGGCGGTTGTCTCCTGTTTGCTTTTGGGGCGGATTGGACGATTGATTGGCGGCCGTGGTGAAGAACACCGCTTGCCGCAAATAGATTTTGATCTGATGGGCTGATCTATGATCCGATCCGCCCGTGCCAAGAATACGCCAATAATCAGGCTCCCCACCGTCATCTGTCCGGTATCAGCCCCCGATGAAAAGAATCAACCCCCTCGACGGCATGGTGCTGCGCGAGGGCTGCTTCGATGCCATCTTCGCGGATCCTCCTTACTTCTCCTTCGCGATCTTCTTCTGACAACCCATCACGTCATGGACATCCTTGATCCGCCGGCGTTGCCCGAACCTCCCCAGAAGGGCATCGGCTTTCAGGTGAAGGAATCCAAGGCCCGGTATCGCACCCGCCCCGGCCACTAGCGTCCGCACCACCAAAATTGAAATCGGTTTGCGCCGTGTGAGCGATTACGAAGTGCTGGTTCTGGCGCGCGCCCTGAATGTCTCCCTGGCTTGGTTGCTGCCCATGCGCTGACCGGCAGCCGAACGTAAATCCGGCAGATGAAGTACCGGCCGCCCGCCAGAGGGTGCTTAGGAGGCATTCCATGGCGGGCGAAGGCGATTGCCGCCCATGACCCCTCGGCGTGTCGTTAGACTCCGCTCCCCAGACTGATGCGTGTATGCCAGACGCGGACCGCCCCCGCTGTGCGGCCCTCGAAACCACGCCAGCCACGTCGCCACGGCCGGTTTCAGTTATCAATTCTCAATGCGCGCACCCGGTCGCGCAAAGGGACAAAATCCTTCATGAACTCCGTGCGATAAGGTTCGGGGAGGGACAACAGCGCGTCGGTGACCTCCTCCGTCAATGCCTGACACTGGGCCAGTCGGTCTTCGTCCTGCATTTCGCCGCCGGGACGTTGCATGACGTGCATCAACGCGCGCAGCTTGCCGGCCGCCAAGCTGATCGTGGCTTGCTTCTCAACGTTCTGGAGGGCGGCTTCCAACCTCTCCCGCACCTCCGCCGGGATCTCCCCGAACTCACCCTGCACCATGCGCCGCCACGCGTCCACCTGCAGCTCAAAACACTCCGGGTCCTTCATCGCCTCGTTAAACTCCGCCTCGGTCAACATCCGCTCCGGCACCGGCTCCTGATCAGCCACGGTCAACCTCCTGTCTCACGGGGTTCGCCATGTTCGCGTTCTTCGCCGCCGCGACCGTGCCCAATCACCGCCCCCGCGTCAAGCCGAATGCGCCCCCGGCTGCCGGTCGTGGGAGCGGTTTGCCATCCATGATCTCTCGGCGTGTCGTCAGACACCGCTTCCAAATGTTGTTCTCAAGTGAGAACAACCCCGACCGACGGTTGTGCATACTTGCCGGTCATGATGAAAAACACATCGCCTCAACTCCGCAAAACGCAAAAGAACCTCATCGGCCCGCGGGTCCGCCAAGCGCGGCTACAGGCGCGGCCCCGGCTGACCCAGCAACAATTGGCGGAGCGGGTCACGGACTTGGGGTTGCCCCTCAGCCGCGGCAGCATCGCCAAGCTTGAAATCGGCCTGCGTTGCGTGTGCGATTACGAAGTGCTGGTTCTGGCGCGCGCCTTGAACGTCTCCCTCACCTGGTTGCTGCCGGCGCGCTGACCGGCAGCCGTACCGTCAGGAAATTGCGGAGCTTGCCCTACCGGCTCGCTTTGGCATACTGCGTGTCCATGAGCGAAACCGATTTGCCGGTTCCCAGCGAGAATCTCGACCGGGACCTGGCGACGCTCTACGGAGTCACGACCAGCAACCTCAACAAAGCCGTGCGGCGCAACCGGGATCGCTTTCCGGCCGACTTCATGTTTCAACTCACGGCCACCGAGGCCCCGCAATGTCGCGGTTCAAGATTCCAATCTGGAATCTTGAAGCGCGGCCAGAACATCAAGTACCTGCCCTACGCCTTCACCGAGCATGGTGTGGCCATGTTGTCCAGCCGAACGTAAATCCGGCAGATGAAGTACCGGCCGCCCGCCAGAGGGATGAAAGGAGTTCTCCATGGCGAGCTAAGGCGATTGTTTTTGGTTGCTTCGCGCATGGGTCGGCCTCGACCACTGACATGCCGGGGCCACAGCACACGGAATCGTGACCGATTCCGCTCCGGAGCGGAACGGGTGGCCGTTCCGTTAGTAGCGCTGTTTACTGGATTGTAATCCCGAAGACGTGGCAGTATGTATTTTGTCCACGACTAGGTCACATGAGATTACTACTCGCTCTCGTCCTGACGTTTCCTTGGGCGTGGTCTGCAATGGCAGAAGGGCCAGCTTTACCTTCTACGATCACAATTGACGGTGTTAAGTATGAAGATGTGCAATGGGGCAATGTGACCCTGACAACAATTACACTCCGCCACAAGACCGGTATAGCAACGGTTCCTCTGAACAAGCTCCCGGCAGAACTCCAGCGGCGTCTTGGATATGATCCACACAAGGCCGAGCAAGCGAGGCTAGGCGTAGCCGCAGAACAATGGCAAGGGGCCACTCCTGCTCCGTCAGAGGCCGGCGCTGCCGCGAAAATCAGACTTGGAGAAAGCGATTTGAAGATCACGGGCGCTTTCGGAATCGCGCTTGGTGCGTCCGTGGGCAGAATCAATGTGACCGGCAAGAAAAAGGACGACTGGGACTGGGATCAAGTATACCCATATCAATTGGAGTTTACCCCGGGGCAGCCGTCACAACTAATCAAAGAGTACTACGTGTGGATAACTCCAAAAACCAAGAAGGTCTATTGTATTGAGGGACTTGGGGAATTGAAGTCACCATACGGGAATGAGGCCGAGAGACAGGCTAAAACATTATTTGAACTCTTAGCTAAGAGATACGGTCATGTAGTGCCACGCAAAACCGGTTTCTGGAACGAGTTATTTTCAAGTTCTGATGAAACTATTCTGATTGATCGCAGGCGTATAGTCGTTGGTCAGACCAGCAAGAGCTTTAAGAATATCGGAACGAAGGATGAGCCGGTCCTGGTTTGCCCGGGAGGAAGATATAAAGACGTCCGGGGTGAAACTTTGAGCCTGTTTAGAATGCAGGTGCGATACATAGATACTGATCTCGAAGACCTGGCGGCAAAGGAACAAACGGAATTGGATACTGAAAGCAAGCAGCGAGAAGAAAAGGAACAAACAGACGCAGTGAAAAGGAAATTCAATCCGACAGGCTTCTAACGGGGATTGAATCTTAAGCCTCAGCAATGGAGGAGGCCCGACAAGCGTGGAAGACTCTCCCGGTCAAGGAATGACACAGATTGATCGTACACGGAGGTACTTAAAACGCCTTCGCGATATTTATACAGGCGTGCCGTACATTGAGGAAACCCGCGAATATTATGTCGATGACGTGCTTTCGTTCTTCATCCATTGCCACCACATCGGGGACTGGATTGAGAACACCAACAAAGTAGGGATCACACGGGATCATTTGCTTGCGTTTATCCGTGCACACCCTGAGTTGAGAATTTGCGCTGATCTGTGCAATCAAACAAAACATTGTCGTCTTACTTCTAAGTGGACTGACGGAACTCATCTGGTCAGCCGGACGTTTGAGTCGTCGGGGAGAAATGGTGTAATCCACACAACGAAAGGCAAGTTTACAGTGCACAGTGAAGGGAAGTTCTTCGACGCCCTAGACCTGGCCGAATCGTGTCTTAGGTTGTGGGATGAGTTTGTCAATCAGCTCATCCCCGCTAAGGCGGCGGACATTGAGCGTCAGTAGATGTCGTCGTGACTGGGCTGATCATCAAAGTTGCCAGGGGCGCTTCAAATTCTTGACGACACTTTTTGGCGTCGCTTATTTTCCGCGCCAGTCGTACCGGCAGTGCGCGTCCTCCGTGCGAAGTTATCCATTTCGGTAGTGTCCGGTTCCACGTTTTTCCGGGCAAAGTTACCACCCCAAAAATATTTATGACCTTGAACGCCGTTTCTGGCAGAGTCATCCGCCATGGAACTGGACCTAGGAGAAGCACTCGCCGCAGTCGATGACGCGCGTGTCCACGAGTGCCGAAGGTTTGGCCGGGGCGGGAGTTGTACTGGTTTTCTTCCCCATGCCCGCGCAGTGTATGTGGTTCGCGGGTCTTCGACAAGCTCCGGCGGGGGCTGAAAAATAATTTCATTTGTCCGGCGCACCGGACAACATCTGTGCCAATCTCCCGCCTCGTGATGCCGGACTACAGAGCCGCGGTGAGTCGATATGTGCGGATGCGACTCACGAAATCGACGGTGAGAGAACTCGCGAGCCGCACCCGCATCCCACGCGCCACGTTACACGACATGCTCCTGGGCAAATGCCGTCGCGCCCTCGATTACGTGGCCGCGCTGGAGTATTGGCTGAAGTGTCCGTTGGACGTGATCCTCGGCCGGCAACCGTGCCTGAAGAAATGCCCCTATTGCGAGCAGGCCCAGCCATGATTTCTCGGTTTTCGGCCATCATTCCGCATGTTGTCCCGCCGGGCAGCCAGAGAATCTCGCCCCGCAATCACCAAATCTTGCCGGGAAGTCATTCCCCGGCACCGGGGGGCCGTCAACCGGCGTCAGGGAATCATTGCCCGGCGCCGGGTCGTCATTCCCCGGCACCAATTCATCATCCCCCGGTACCGGGGCTCCGTGGCCCGGCCCCGGGTCACCCGTGCCCGGCCCCGGTTCACGCCCGCCCGGCACCGGGTCGGCACCGCCTGGCGGCGGTTGATTTTCGCAATGTTCCGATCCCCCAACCCTAAAGGAGAATCCCATGGCCCAATCCGACTACATGCCCTACGATAATCAAAGCAAAGCGTCGCTGTTCACCCGGTTTGCCACCACCCTGCCCGGCCAGTTCACGGCCTTAGGCCTTTCCGCCACCGACCCGGACATCGTCCAACAAGTGCTCGACGCGGCCCGGTTCGCGGCCTTGGTGGAGTTCGGCGCCGTCATGCAGGGCGCGGCCCAGGCGTGGACCGCCACCAAGAACCACGAGCGCGATGGCGGCGACACGACGCCGTCGGGCCAGACGCTCCCCGTGTTGCCGGCCGATTTCCCCGCGCCGGTGCCGCCGGGCATCGTCCCGCGCTTCCGCGCCTTGGTCAAACGCGTCAAGGCCTGCCCCGGTTACACCACCGCCATCGGCGACACCCTCGGCATCGAACGACCTCAGTCCCAGGAGGCCAGTGTGATGGACTCCGAAGGGCCGCAGCCGGTCTTGCGCGGGCGCGGGCTGGATACCGGCGGCGCGGAAATCAAATCCACCAAAGGCGACGCCGAAGCGGTGGACTTGTATTGCCAACGCGACGGCGACGCCGCGCCCACCTTGCTCGCGCGCTGTCTGCATTTCCCCTATCTTGACGCCCGGCCCCTGCTGGTGGCCGGCAAGCCCGAGAAACGGACCTACACCGCCATGTTCATCCGCCACAACCAGCCGTACGGCCGCATGAGCGCGAGCCTCACCGTTATCGTCAGTGCCTGAAGGGATGGCCCAGCCCCGGTCCGGGGCTGGCGTCCGCCCGCCAAACGGAAACATCCTGTCGCGTGGCAACCGCCGACCCCGGTTCCGCCGCCCGGTCCCACCGTGGACACTTACCGGATTGCCGGCTACACCGACGGCCTC
>JBBISF010000003.1:36643-50713 GCA_037441425.1 Verrucomicrobiia bacterium | reverse complement strand
AAGAACGGCTACTGGCTCAACTTCGGTGCCGGTTGGTGTCACCTCGCCAACGATGATCCCGCCCAGATGCTTACCGGTGCCGCGCCGCGTTTGTATTGGGACAACACTGCCGGCAACTGGAAGCTGGTCATCGAAGCGACCATGTTCGTGACTGGTGCAGTGGTCAACGTCTGGACCGGCGCGAAGTCCGCCGGCCCCGATCCCATCGGCGAGTACACCAAGCTTGCCGGCTGCGATCCAACCGCAACGCTAACCATCGAATCGGCTTGAATTACCGCGCCGTTCAAACACCGGCTTGCGCGGCGCGGTCAAAGATTGTAAATACAGGTTGTGTCCCGGTTATCATCCAATTTAGGTAGGATTTTGTGTCTCTTGCTGGGGAGCGGCCTGCTGGTCGGCTGCGGGCGGGAGAAGATTCAGGTTTATCGCGTTCCGAAGCCAGAAGCCCCGCCGATGGAACAGGCCGAGATGCCCGCTGACCATCCGGACGCGACCGCGGCGTCCCCGCAGTTGAAGTGGCAAACGCCGGCGGGGTGGACGGAGGTCGCGCCCAGCGAAATGCGGGTCGCTTCGTTCAAGGTCGCCGGCAAGGATGGCCAACAGGCGGATGTGAGTGTGATTCCGCTGACGGGCACCGCGGGTGGCGAACTCAGCAATGTGAATCGCTGGCGCAATCAGGTCGGTCAACCTCCGGTGTCCGAAGATGAGATGCGGAAGCTGGCGCAACCGGTCGAAGTGGCCGGGCAGCCGGCCACATTGTACGAACAAAACAACGAGTCCACCCGCATTCTGGCCGTGCTGCAACAACGGGGCGACCTGGCGTGGTTCTTCAAGATGACCGGCGACAACCAGCTCGTCGCGCAGGCGAAACCGGCGTTCGTGGCGTTTCTGAAGTCGGTTCAATTCTCCGCCAGCGCGCCCGCGCCGGAAATGGCGGCGGCTCCGAACACGCCCCAGTGGAACGCGCCGGCGGATTGGACGGAAGCGCCGGCTGGACAATTTTTGGCGGCCAAGTTCGAGATTGCCGGCGGCCAGGCGGCGGTGAATATCAGCTCCTCGTCCGGCGAAGGCGGGGGCGTCGCGCCGAATATCAATCGGTGGCGCCGGCAACTCGGGTTACCGGCGTTGGAAGGCGCGGCGCTCACGAAAACCATGACCACGCTGAAGACCGCCAGCGGTCAGGCAACGCTCGCGGAGATGAGCGGCGCCGATGCGCGGAGCGGCCAGCCGACATCGCTGGTCGGCGTGATTGTGCTGCTGCCCGGGCAGGCGTGGTTCTACAAGTTGATGGGCAACGAACAGATCGTTGCCGCCCAAAAGGCGGCCTTTACCAAGTTCGTGAGCGAGGTGAAGTACTGATATGTTCGAGCGCGTTTTCAAAATCTTCTCGTCCCTCAAACTGACCGTGATCCTGCTGGCGTTGGGGTTGGTGCTGGTGTTCTGGGGGACAATGGCCCAGGTTCATCTGGGGCTATTCAAGGCGCAAAACGATTTCTTCCGGAGCTTCTTCATCTACTGGTCGCCGGAATGGTCCACGTGGCGCATTCCGATCTTCCCCGGTGGTTATCTGATCGGGTGGCTGTTGTTGTTGAACCTGTTCACGGCCCATTTCCGGTATTATCAGCCGGGCCAGAAAAAGTACGGCATCGTGATGATTCACCTCGGCGTCATGTTGCTGCTGCTCGGTCAACTGCTCACCGACACGTTTTCCAGCGAAAGCATCCTGCACCTCCGCACCGGTGAGACGAAGAACTATTCGGAGTCATCGCGCCAGTACGAACTGGCGATCGTGGACACCACCGATCCGCAAACGGATACCGTGGTGGCGATTCCCGCGAGCCGGTTGGTCGCGGGCCGCGATTTGACCAACCCGGCAATGCCGTTCGCGGTCCGCGTGGAACGGTATTATTCCAACTCGTCGCTCGTTGAGAAACCAGCGGAGGGCTACGAGCCAATCGCGACCACGGCCGGCTTCGGTTCCGGTATCTGGTGGCGCGGACTGCCGCACGAAACGGATACCGACAAACGCGACATGCCTTCCGGGATCATGGACCTGCGCGGCCCGCAAGGTTCACTGGGCGCGTATCTGGTTTCCGCCTACATCACGCGCCCGCAGACGTTGGTGTACAACGGTCATCAGTATCAATTGAGCCTGCGGCCTCAGCGCTATTACATGCCGTTCAACATTCAGCTCCTCGAATTCAAGCACGACAAATATCCCGGCACCAACATCCCCAAGAACTTCTCCAGCCGCATCCGCCTCACCCGGCCCGCCACCGGTGAAGACCGCGAAGTGTTGATTTATATGAACAACCCGTTGCGTTATACCGGCAACACATACTATCAGGCGAGCTTCGATCCCGATGACAAAGGCACGGTGCTCCAAGTCGTCCACAATCCAAGCTGGCTCACGCCGTATTTCTCGTGCGTGCTGGTCGGCATCGGCCTCATCGTACAATTCGTGACCCATCTCGTTTGGTTTGCCACAAAACGGAAGACATCATGAAGACGCTGTACAAAATCCTGCCGTGGTTCTTTCTCGCCTTGTTCGCGATGGAGATCGTCGCCGTGCTGATGCCGCGGAAGAAGGGCGCGCTCCATGCCGCCGCGTTTGGCCGTTTGCCGGTGCTGCTCGATGGGCGCATCCAACCGTTCGACTCCGTGGCGCGCAATGCCCTGCTGCAAATCCGCAGTACCGGCGACGTGCCGCTCGAAGAAGTGCCGGCGTGGCAATTCTGGCATCACCCCAGGAAACTGAATTCCACGGACTGGCTGCTGGAGGTTCTTTTCAAACCCGACTTGGCCGACACCCGGCCGATTTTTCTGATTCATCACCCGGACGTGATCAGCGAACTGAACCTGGGCCACAAGGGCATCGATAAGTCCGGCCTGCGCTATTACACGTACGCCGAACTCGAACCGGTCGTGAATGAGATTTTCGCCCAAGCCCGGCAAGCCAACCGGCTGGAAGACGCCCAGCGCACCACGTATCAAAAACAGGTCCTGAAGCTCGCCAACGCGGTGATGCTCTATCGGCAGCTCAAGAACAGCATCGAGCCGGAAGGCACGCACAACTTCGTCGCCCTGCTCGCGGATTACCAAGCCGCTCTGCCGGCCGGGCTGGCGGCCGCGCAAGCCCAGCAAGCCGGCGGCAAAGCCGATGAGCAGGCGCTCCGGAAGCTCGCCGGCATCGCCCAGCAATTCGAGACCGTTTCCAAGCTTGCCCATCCGCTGGTCGTGCCGCCGGCCGACCCGGCCGACAAAGACGCCTGGGCGAACATGGGGGCGTGTCTGCTTGGCACCATGCGCACCGGCGAAATCCCGCCCGCCGTCCAATTCTTCGCGCAGATGGCCACCGCCTACGGTCACGACGACGCGGCGGCGTTCAACAGCGCCGTGGCCGGATATCAGAACTGGCTGGCGGCGCGTTTCCCGCGCGCGGTGGCCAAAGGCCGGGCGGAGTACTACTTCAACCAAATCAAACTGTTCCTTCACGCCATGATCATTTATCTCATGGCGTTCGTGCTGGCCGGCGGCGCGTTGTTGACGTACGGATTGTTGCCGGGGTTGTCCGAATCACTCCGGCGCTCGGCGTTTTATCTCATCTGTCTGGCGTTTGTGGTCCACACGTTCGGCCTCATCTTCCGGATGATGCTGGAAGGCCGCCCGCCGGTCACCAACCTCTATTCGTCCGCCATCTTCATTGGTTGGGGCGCGTGCGTCTTGGGAATCGGCCTGGAGCGCGTGTACAAAGTCGGCCTCGGCAGCGCCGTTGCCGGGCTGGCCGGCTTCGTCACGTTGCTGATCGCCCACAACCTCGCGCTGGGCGGCGACACGATGGAAATGCTTCGCGCCGTGCTCGACACGAACTTCTGGCTCGCCACGCACGTGGTCGTGGTGACCCTCGGCTATTCGGCCACATTCGTCGCCGGTATGTTGGGGATCGCGTACGTGCTGTTGGGAGTGTTCACGCCGCTGCTTTCAACCAAAGTCGGCGCTGCCGGCGACCTCGCACTTGGCAAGGCGCTGGCGAAGATGGTTTATGCCATCGTGTGTTTCGCCACGTTATTCAGCTTCGTCGGCACCGTGCTCGGCGGCATCTGGGCCGACCAATCCTGGGGGCGTTTCTGGGGTTGGGACCCGAAGGAGAACGGCGCGCTCATGATCGTCATCTGGAACGCGCTGATCCTGCACGCGCTCTGGGCCAAACTTGTGCGCGACCGCGGTTTGATGAACCTCGTCATCTTCGGCAACGTGGTCACTGCGTTCTCGTGGTTCGGCGTGAACATGCTCGGCGTCGGCCTGCACAGCTACGGCTTCATGGACGCCGCGTTCAAATGGCTGATGCTGTTCAACGCCAGCCAGATCTTCCTCATTGCGCTCGGCTTGTTGCCCGTGGATCTCTGGCGGAGTTTTCGGAACTCGCCACCGTCCGCCGCACCGGTCCGCGTCTGACATGACAACGCCCCGCACGTTCGGCAAGACCGGCTGGCAAATCAGCCCGGCCGGCCTCGGCTGCTGGCAATTTGGCGGGGCCATTACCCTCGACGGCACGCCCGACGGCTGGACCGGCATCTCCGACGACGTTTCGCGCGCCGCCCTCCGTCGCGCCCTTGATCTCGGCGTCAACTTCTTCGATACCGCCGACATGTACGGCTGGGGCCACAGCGAAGAACTCGTCGGCAACGTTCTGCGCGATGTGCGCGACCACGTCTTCATCGCCACCAAATGCGGTTACTGGCACGACGCGGATGGTCGCCGCACTTTCAACGAATCCCGGAAATACGTCCTCCACGCCTGCGACGCCAGCCTCCAGCGGTTGCGCACCGATTACATCGACCTGTACCAGTGCCACCTGAGCCGCACCGAACGCTGGGACGAATTTCTCGACGCCTTCGAACGCCTCCAACAAGCCGGCAAGATTCGTCACTTCGGCGTTTCGACTCACGAATTCAGCCGCGTGCAGGGGTTCAACTCCCGTGGCAACCTCGCCGCTGTCCAAACCCCCTACAACCTGCTTTCCCGGCAGGCCGAGGAGAACATTCTCCCCTATTGCCGGGAGCACAACATCGCGGTCATTGTTCGCAGTCCGCTCGCGATGGGCAAGCTTTCCGGCCACTACACCGCCACCACCCGGTTCAACCCCGACGAAATCCGCAGCAAATGGCACGATGATCCGGGATTCGCGCGCGATATGGAAACAGTCGAACGTCTCAGACCGATCGCGACGCAGGCTGGCGGCACCCTCGCTCAACTCGCCTTGCGTTTCGTTCTCCAGCACCCCGCGGTGTCCGTGGTCATCCCCGGCGCCAAAAACGCCCCACAAGTCGAACAAAACGTTTCTGCCGGCAATTTCCCGCCATTGACCAGCGAATGCGGCGCTGCCATCGACCGGGTGATCAGACCATCCTAAACGCTGCGGATGCGCCACGCTTCGTGGCGCGCCTGAATGAAGTGGTCGGCCAGCGTTTCCGCTAACTCGCGCTAGCCGCCAACTGGTTGAAGACCAACTTGCCGTCGGCCACGGTGACTTCGACGGTCTCGTTGGGTTTGATGTTGCCGCGCAGGATCTCTTCGGCCAACGGGTCTTGCAAGTATTTCTCCACCGCCCGCCGCAGCGGCCGGGCGCCGAACTGCGGGTCGTAGCCCTTCTCGATGAGGAAGTCCAACGCCGCCGGCGTGAGGTGAATTTCGACATCCTTGTACTTGAGCCGGCCTTTGACCTTGCCGACTTCGAGTTCGACAATCTGGCCCATGTCGCCGCGGTTGAGGCTGCGGAAGACGATGAGATCATCGAGCCGGTTTATGAATTCTGGCTTGAACGCGCGTTTGGCTTCTTCGAGGAGTTTGCCTTTCATATCCTCGTAGTTGTGTTCTTCCTTCGCGGGGGCAAAACCAAGCCCGCTGCCTTTGCGGATCATATCCGCGCCGATGTTGGAGGTCATGATCACGATGCAGTTGCGGAAATCCACCTTGCGACCAAGCGAATCCGTGAGATGTCCGTCCTCCATGATCTGCAACAACATGTTGGTGACATCTGGGTGCGCCTTCTCGATTTCATCGAACAGCACCACGGAGTACGGCCGGCGCCGCACACGCTCGGTCAACTGACCGCCTTCTTCGTAACCAACATAGCCCGGCGGCGAACCGACGAGCCGGGAGACGTTGAATTTTTCCATGTACTCGCTCATGTCGAGTTGGATCAGCGCGTCCTGATCGCCAAACATGAATTCCGCCAGCGCCCGCGCCATCAATGTCTTGCCGACGCCCGTCGGCCCCAGAAAGACGAACGAGCCGATGGGCCGGTTCGGGTCTTTGAGATCGGCCCGGCTGCGCCGCAACGCCTTGCTGATCGCGCCGACCGCTTCATCCTGCCCCACAACTGACTTCCGTAGTTCGCCCTCCATCTGCAGCAGTTTCTCCGCGTCCTTCTGCTCGATGCGATTCAAGGGGATGCCGGTCCATTTGGCGACAATCTGGGTGATGTCGTCTTCGTTGATGACGATTTCCTTCTCTTCCCGGTGCGATTTCCATTCCTGAACAACCCGCTCCAACGCCTCGCGATCGTTCTTCTCCTTATCGCGCAAATGGGCGGCGTTCTCAAAATCCTGGGCCTTGATGGCCACCTCTTTCTGCACGCGCACCTTCTCAATCTCGCGCTCCATCTCCTGAATGTTGGGCGGCCGGGTCAACGATTTGATGCGCGCCCTCGCGCCGGCTTCGTCCATGACATCAATCGCTTTGTCCGGCAGAAACCGGCCGGTAATGTAGCGGTCGGACAACTGGGAGGCGGCCTCCAACGCCTCGTCGGTGAACTTCGCATGGTGATGTTCCTCGTATTTTGGACGCAGGCCCTTCAAAATCTCAATCGTCTGCTCCAGTGTTGGCGGCTCGACGACAATCGTCTGAAAGCGGCGCTCCAGCGCCGCGTCTTTTTCGATGTACTTCCGGTACTCGTTCATCGTCGTCGCGCCCACGACCTGCAACTCGCCGCGGGACAAGGCCGGTTTGATGATGTTGCTGGCGTCCATCGCGCCTTCGGCGCTGCCGGCCCCGACGATGGTGTGCAATTCATCCACAAACAAAATGACGTTCTTGGAGCGTTTGATTTCGTCCATGACCGCCTTGATGCGCTCTTCGAATTGGCCGCGGTATTTCGTGCCGGCCACCATCAGCGCGAGGTCGAGCGTGATGACCCGTTTGTTGCGCAGGATTTCCGGCACCATGCCGGAGGCGACTTCCTGGGCCAGACCTTCGACGATGGCGGTCTTGCCGACACCGGCTTCGCCGAGTAACACCGGATTGTTCTTCGTCCGCCGGCAGAGAATCTGGATGACGCGTTCAATTTCGTTTTTCCGGCCCACGACGGGATCTAACTCGAGTTTCCGGGCCAATTCAGTCAAGTCGCGCCCGAACATGCGCAAGGCTGGCGTCTTAACTTCCTTTTTGCCAGCGGCCTGCGGGCCGCCGCCTTCGGCTTCCTCAGACGGTCCCGCGGAACTGCCGCCGCCTTCGCTCGGCGTGAAATTCGGGTCGAGTTCCTTGAGGATCTCGTTCCGGCAACGTTCGATGTCCACATCCAACGACTTGAGAATCCGCGCCGCCGCGCCCTCGCCTTCGCGCAGCAAGCCGAGAAGGATGTGCTCGGTGCCGACGTAATTGTGATTGAGCTGTTTGGCTTCCTTTTGAGCCAGCGCGAGCACTTTTTTCACGCGCGGTGTGTAGGGGATGTTGCCGACCATTTTGGTTTCCGGCCCCGTGCCCACCTGTTTTTCGACTTCCATGCGGACGGTTTCGAGATCCAAGCCGAGCTTCTGCAGGACATTGACGGCAACTCCCTGACCAAGTTTGATCAGGCCAAGCAAGAGATGCTCGGTCCCGACATAGTTGTGGTTGAACCGGTCCGCCTCTTTGCGGGCCAACGCCAGAACCTGTTGGGCTCGGGGAGTAAAATTATTCACGTTTACAGCCTCCTTCTACACAATTGCTGTGCCGCTCTCGTCCTGAGGCGGTCGCCCGGCGACTTTGGGTTTCGTCAGGCGCGTCAACCGCTCCCGGATCAACTCGGCACGGAACACATCCCGATCTTCGGCAGTCAGTTTGCGCTGCGCCGCCTTCTGCACATGCGCTGGTTGAACCAGGATTACCAATTCATCAATCATTGTGCGGGCCGTTCCGGGCAACAGTTCCAAGTCCGCCCCCATCCGCAACATACTTAGCAGATTCAATGCCTCCTTCGAGGTGATCGTGTGGGCATTGGTCAGGATCCCGTACGCGCGACCGATTTGATCATAGACCACTTGCGGCTTCTTTTCCAGCAGCATCAGCCGGCCGTTCTCTTCGTGCTCGATCACCTGCAAAACCACCTTGTTCAGGCGGTCAATCAGGTCAAGTTCCTTTTCCCCAAGCGTCGTCTGGTTGGAAATCTGGAAGTAGTTGCCCAGCGCCTCGGTGCCCTCGCCGTAAAGACCGCGGACAGCCAGTCCAAGTTTGTTCACCGCCTGCACAACTTGGTTAATCTGGTCACTCAGTACCAACGCCGGCAAATGCATCATCGCGGAGGCCCGCATCCCTGTTCCGACGTTGGTCGGGCACGCCGTCAGGTATCCCAACCGCGGCGAAAATGCGAAATCCAAATGCTCCTCCAGCTTGGTATCCACGTTATCAACGATCTTGAAGACGTTCTTCAATTGCAGGCCGGCTTTGACCGTCTGCATCCGCAAATGATCTTCTTCGTTGACCATCACGCTGACAGTCTCCGTCCCATTGACGACCACGGCGCTACCGACGTTTTTCGCCGCGTGTTCCCGGCTGATCAGATGACGCTCGACGAGTACCTGTTTATCAACGGCGGCGATGTTGTCCATTGAGTCCGCGAAACACTCCTTCATTTCTTCCAGCCCTTGGACGGCTGGCAACATCAAGTCCAACGCTTTCTGGCGGTCGGCCTTCTTTGCCCACCCGGGAAACGGGAAATCCTTCAGATTGCGCGCCAGCCGCACCCGGCTGGACAACACAATCTTTCCGTTCGGGCCTTCCACATGCACCCATTCGCCGGGGTTCTTGAGCAAATCTGCCAGTTTCATCGCGCTCTCACGTCGTCGGACTACCGACCTTCAGTTTCCCCTCCAGTTCCCGGATGCGATCGCGAATCTGGGCCGCTTCCTCGTAACGCTCTTCCCGGACCGCTTGATCGAGTTCCTTGGACAAATCCTTGATGCGATCAGTAATGGCGATGGTGTGCACGGCCCGGCTGGGAATCTTGCCCACATGCCGTTCGCCCTTGTGCATTGCTTTCAGCAATGAGTTCAGTGCCGGCTCGAACGCCTGCCAGCACGCGCTACAACCCAACCGCCCCGTCTTCTTGAAATCGCTCTGCGTGAACCCACACACCGGACATTGGGCGCCGGCCGCCTCGGTCTTGACTTCGTCCGCCAACCCCAACCCCATCAACAAGCTGGCCAACGACACATTCGTCACGTCCTGCACGCCTTTTTCTTTGGCGCAAGCTTCGCACAAGTCCAGTTTCTGCATCTTGCCGTCGGCGATTTGCGCCAGATGCACTGTCGCTTCGTTCTGTTTGCAGATGTAACACAACATCGCTAAATCGCTGTTCCCTCCGCGCGCGTCAATGTACGGAATGCCTCGGTTAATTTCAAGGTAAGCACCCCCGGTTTTCCCGTGCCGATCACCCGACCGTCAAGACTCACCACTGGCACGATCTCCGCCGCCGTGCCGGTCAGAAACACTTCATCCGCCGTCATCAAATCATACCGCGTCAAATTCGGTTCGCTGACCGGAAGGCCCGCCGTGCCGGCCAATTCCATGACCACATTCCGCGTGATCCCGACCAGCGCCCCCGCGCTGACCGGTGGCGTCTCCACCTTGCCGCCGCGAACGATAAAAATGTTGTCGCCCGTGCACTCCGCCACGTGGCCGGCCGAATTCAACATGATGGCCTCGACCGTCCCGGCGTTGACGGCCTCAATCTTTGCCAAAATGTTGTTCAAGTAGTTCAGGGACTTGATGGACGGACTCAGCGCTGCCGGGTTAACCCGCTGCGTGCTGGCCGTGATCAGTTTCAAGCCATTCCGGTAAACCTCTTCGGGGTACAACTCAATCGTCGCCGCGATGATGAATACCGACGGCTTGGCACACTTGAACGGGTTCAGCCCCAAATACCCGACCCCGCGCGTGACAACCAGGCGGATGTACCCGTCCTTAATCCCGTTGCGACGGCACGCTTCACAGCACGCCTTCGTCAACTCGGTATGGGACATCGGGATTTGCAGACTGATCGCCTTCCCCGACGCCGCCAGCCGATCCAAATGCTGCTCCAGCCGGAAGATCTTCCCGTTGTAAACCCGGATGCCCTCGAACACGCCGTCGCCATACAACAACCCGTGGTCGAAGACCGAAATCTTGGCCTCATTCTCCGGCACAAACTTGCCGTCCAAAAATATCTGCAAACCTTTTTCCATGATCGTGTCCGCTCTTACTCCATTATCACACCATCCGCAATCTTCAAGACCCGTTCGCCCCGACGCGCCACATGCTCATCGTGCGTCACCATCACCAGCGTCGTTCCCAACTCCCGGCGCAACTGCCACAACAAATCCAGCACTTCCTCCCCGGTCTTCGAATCCAGGTTGCCGGTCGGCTCATCCGCCAACACCAACCGCGGCCGATTCATCAGCGCCCGCGCAATCGCCACGCGCTGCTGCTCCCCGCCGCTCAACTCCGCCGGCCGATGCTCCATCCGTTCCCCTAACCCGACCGACCGCAATAATTCTTCCCCGCGCGCCTGCGCGACCGACGAATTCCCATCACCCAACATGGCCGGCAGGCACACGTTTTCCAACGCGTCGAGTTCCGGCAGGAGGTGATACGCCTGAAATACAAATCCAATCTGCGCGTTGCGCAACCGCGTCCGGGTGACGTTTGACAGCCCAAAAAGCGAAACGCCATCCAAGCTGACCTCGCCTGCCGATGGCGCATCCAAGCCCCCCAACAAGTGCAACAACGTACTCTTTCCCGCTCCCGAAGCTCCTGCGATCACCAGCGCTTCCCCACGCTGCACCCGCAGATCGATCCCGCGCAACACCTCCAATTGAGTCCGCCCCAGAGTGTAGATTTTCCTCAAACCCCGCGCAACCAAAATGTCCGCCCCCGCCTCACTCATGGCGCAGCGCCTCCACGTGTTCGAGACGGGCCGCCCGCAATGCCGGCAACAATCCCGCCAGCGTGCAAATCACCAACGCCGATCCGGTGATCGTCAGCAAATCCCGCGGTGTCAGAAAGGCCGGAATTTCGGCGAAGTTGTAGATGTCCTGCGGGAACAGATCAATCCCCAGGATGTGCGACAGGAAATGATTGATCGGGTTGATATTGTCCACCGTCAACAACCCCAGCGCCACGCCCGCCGCCACGCCAATCACGCCGACCGTGAATCCCTGCAACAAAAACACCGCCAAAATTTTCCGCGGCGTCGCCCCCAAGGCTTTCATCACACCGATGTCCCGGGTCTTCTGCACCGTCACCGTGATCAGTGTGCTCATGATGCCAAACGCCGCCACCACGATGATCAGGATTAAAATGAAAAACATCATCGTCTTCTCGACTTGGATCGCGCCGAGCAGTCGTTTATTCAACTCGGCCCACGTCTGCGCCCGCAACGGTGGCGGAAGTTCACGATTCAACTCGCGCGCGACTTCTGCCGCGCCGGCCACCGGGTCGTCCGTCATCACCTCGATCCCGTGCACGGCGTTGCCCATCTCGTACAAATCTTGCGCGGTCTCCAACGACGTGAATATCAATCCCACGTCGTACTCAAACATCCCTGACTCGAAGATGCCGGTCACCTCCAAATCCATCGGCAGATAGACTTCTTTCCCCCGCTTCTCCAAATTGCGCGGCGAATACACCGTGATCTTGTCGCCAAGAAACACGCCGAGTTGGTCCGCCAGATCGCGCCCAATCACGACTTTGTCCCCGGCCAAGTCCAACTTCCCAACCTTGATGTACTGCGCCAACTGGCTGACCTGGACCTCCCCCTGTGGATCAATCCCCTTCACGTACGGCGTGGCCACATGCCGGTTGAACTCCACCAACACCAATCCCAGCACATACGGCGACACCGCTTTCACCCGCGGCAACTTCCGGGCGTCCTGTTCGATGAGTTGCTGTTGTTGCCGGTCCAGCGGGCTGCCGGCCGCGCTGACCGTCACGTGCGCGTGCATCCCGATCAACTTCTGGCGCAACTCCCGGTCAAACCCGCTCATCACAGCGATCACCGCGATCAACACCCACACCCCAATCGTCACCCCGGCCAGCGAGATGACCGTGATGACAGACACAAACGTGCGCTTGGGTTTGAGATACCGGAGACCGAGGAATAATTCAAAAGGCAGGCGCGTCATGTCTGCGGGCGGAGTTGCGGAAACAAAATGACATCCCGGATGCTCTCCACACCCGTCAGCATCACGACCAGCCGGTCAATCCCCACGCCCATCCCGCCGGCCGGCGGCATCCCGTATTCGAGCGCCATGAGGAAATCTTCATCCAACTTCTCCGCGTGACCGGCGGCCTGATGCAACAACCGTTCGCGTTGCACCACCGGGTCATTCAACTCCGAATAACCGGGCGCGATCTCCTGGCCGTTGATGACCAACTCAAACACGTCCACCACACCGGCGTCCTGCCGGTTCTGTTTCGCCAGCACCACCAACTCGGCCGGTAAATGTGTCACAAACGTCGGATTTAGCAGCGTCGGCTCGATGGTCTTTTCGTACACCGCATTGGTCACTTCATAATCCGGCGTGCCCGCCGGAATTTCGACACC
Source organism: Verrucomicrobiia bacterium (assembly GCA_037441425.1). GTDB lineage: Bacteria > Verrucomicrobiota > Verrucomicrobiia > Palsa-1439 > Palsa-1439 > JBBISF01. Next base: position 37,872 of record JBBISF010000003.1, on the reverse strand, counting down.
CCATTGCGAGGTGGCGCGCGCCAGCCGCTCTTGCGGCGCGATGCCAAACCAATCCTTGCCCAGCCGTTCTTCGACAAGCTCCCGGTACGTCACGCGCCGCCACGGCGGCGTCAGGTTGATCTCCTCGCCGTCATACCGCCGCACCACGAGCGAATCAAAAATCTCATCGGCCACGGTGGTAATCATCCCCTGCACCAACTCCATCATCGTCTCGTAGTTCCCGTACGCCTGATACACCTCCAGCATCGTGAACTCGGGATTGTGCCGGCGGGAGGTACCTTCGTTGCGGAAGTTGCGGTTGATCTCGTAAACCTTCTCGTAGCCGCCGACCAACAGCCGCTTCAAATACAACTCCGGTGCCACGCGCAGAAACAGGTCAATCCCCAACGCCTCGTGGTGCGTCTTGAATGGTTTGGCCACCGCGCCGCCGGCAATTGGCTGCATCATCGGCGTCTCCACCTCCATGAACCCGCGGTCATCCAGATACCGGCGGATCTGGCCGAGCACCTTGCTCCGCAACACAAACGTCTCCCGCACCTTCTCGTGCAAAATCAAATCCAGATACCGCTGCCGCAACCGCGTCTCCACGTCCTCCAACCCGTAATACTCCTTCGGCAACGGCCGAATCGCCTTCGCCAGCAACGTCACCTCCTCCACCCGGACCGTCAGCTCCCCGGCGTGCGTCGTAAACAACTTGCCGCCCACGCCGATGATGTCGCCGAGATCCACAAAATGTTTGAACCGATCAAACTGCTCCTCGGACAACAACTTCTTCTGCACGAAAATCTGTATCTTGCCGGTCGAGTCTTTGATGTCGGCGAACAAACTCTTCCCCATATCCCGCGTGCTCATCACCCGGCCCGCCAGCCGCACCGCCCGTTCGGCCACCGGATTCGCCCGCGCCGCCGCGACGGATTCCGACACCTCAAACGCGCCGCCATATGGATCAACACCACGCTCGATCAATTTCTGTCGCTTCTCCAGCCGCGGCTTCATCAATTCATGAATGGGTTCCATCAGTGCGCGAAGAATAGCCACTCACTTCCGGCGGAGCAACGCAAAAGACAAGCGACTACGGCTTGGCCACTGGCGGCGCGGTGAATGCCCAGAGCAACTTCAGCGTCCCCCACTCCATCGCCGGCACGACGTTGGTTTCGGCCCGCGGTTCAAACCGGAACGCGCGCGCGTACGCCAAAGCCTGCGCATCCACGGTGGAGTCTCCCGACGAG
>JBBISF010000003.1:0-36633 GCA_037441425.1 Verrucomicrobiia bacterium | reverse complement strand
ATTGGTGGACTACGCAATGTTGGAGGTCTCGTCGGGAGACCTCCAACATTGCGTAGTCCACCAATCCGTCCCCGCCCACGCCAAGGCGCACCACCGCCGACCGCAGGGGCACCGGACTTTCGACCAATCCCAGTTTCGGCGCGCGCATCACTGCCCGCGCGGCCAGACGACCAGCGATCCGAAACACGGATTGCTCCAGCGGCGTGACGTTGCCGGCGGAAAACCCCGCCAATTCGGCAGCCGGCAGGGCGCGTTCCGCAGCACCCTGCACCGCGACCGCCAACGGCATTTCCGGCAACAACTCCGGCAACTCCGGGGAACGCGCCATTGCCAACATGGCCGGGGGCATACGGAAATTACTCGGCTGATAGGCGGCTGCCGGGGCCCGCACCCAGCTTTCACGGGAGAACCCCCGCCGACCGGGCAACGCCATCAGGCTCGGATCGAGGAGCTCAGCCAACAAATAGCGGACATCGTTGGTCGCCTCCGTTGACGAGCGCATCAAGCGCACGGGCACATTGCGCACCGGCCGCACCGGACTCACATACCGCGGCAACCCGACCGACAAAAACGCCCCGGCAAATCCGAGCAATGACGCACCCAGCAGAAACAGTTGGATTTGCCGACCAGTCAAATGTCGGACGCGCACATCCACCTTCCCTATTTCAGCGGCGGGGCGACCGTTGCCGGCAAAGCGGGCCGGGTCGCCAGATTCACAGCGGGAATGCCGGCCTCGAATGCCAGCGACATGATTTTCACCACCATCTCTTCCGTCACTTGCCGGTCGGCCTTGATGATGAGTTCGGGATTTGTGGATTTCTGGGCCGCCGTCTTGAGCTGCGCCGGCAAGTCGACCAAGGTCACCCGCTGGTTGTTGAAAAACAACAGATCGTCCCGGCTGATCGTCACCACCAGCCCTTGAAACGAAACGGAAGTCGGGTTGGGGCTTTCCGGCAAGTCCACCGTGCCGTACCCGGGTTGCAGCACGAACGGCGAACTCAGCACCAGGAAAATCAACAGTAGGAAAACAATGTCCACCATCGGGGCCGGATCAATGCGCCCTTTGGCGATTTCGCAATGGGTGCGGAATGTCATGGAGCCGCGACCACCGACGGCCCCGCGGCGCGGTTGGTTGCCGGCCGGTTGGTCAAATAAGCGACGATCTCGTTGGCCGCCTTCTCCATGTCGAGGACGAGGTTCTGAACTCGCGCTACGAGGTAGTTGTACGCGACGTAAGCGGGCACTGCGACCACCAGACCGCCGGCGGTCGTCAAGAGCGCCTGCCAGACCCCGCGCGCCAGTTCTCCCGGCGTCGGCAGTTGAGCCTGTTGAATCACTTGAAACATCGCAATCATCCCCACCACCGTCCCCAGAAAGCCAATCAACGGGGTGATCTGCGCAATCGTCGCCAACGTCGTCAAGCGCCGTTCCAGCCGCGCCACTTCATGCCGGGCCACATCCTGAATCGCCTCGCGCATCTCCTCCCGGCCATGATCCTGATTCACGATGGCGGCTTTGACGATCTGCGGGATAGGTCCGGGCGTGTCGTCACAGAGCGTAATGGCCTCCATTAAATTGCCATGCTGCAACGCGTTGCGGATGCCATTGACAAAGTCCTTCCCATTGATCTGCGCGCGATGAAAATGCAGGAGCCGTTCACAAAAGACGCCCACCGCCACGATGGCGTTGAGCAAAATCAGCCACATTAACGGCCCGCCCTTGGACATCAACTCAAGCATACCGGTCGCTTGCTTAAACCATCAGCCCGGGATTTTCAACGTTAAAAGCCGCAGGACTCTGACCGCAAATGGTCATGTTCGCACAGCGGCGGCGCAGGTTGAGCACTACCGGAGCACCACGATCAGCACCCAAACCGCCGCGATGGCCAAACCGATCCAAAGCAGAAACCGGTTGCGGTCGCGGCGTTGGATGGATTTGGTCGGTTTGTAGGTGCGGATGCCACCAACACCCAGGTACCGCAGCAACTTCTCATCTTTCGCGGCCGGTTTCTCCGGGGTGACGGCCGCGGCTGGAGGAGTGGTGAACAAGTCCGGCTCGACCGCGCGGCGAGCGAACGCAATCGGTTCCGCTTCCAACTCTTTCAACGGCGTGTCCACCACGTCGAACAAGTCTTTGCGCGCGCGGTAGGACGGCGTGGCGGCACCCTCCGACGGCTTGAGCATGGTCCGCACAAACGTGCTGACCTTTTCCGTTAACGCCCCGTCATCCGGCTGGTTGGCCGGCCGGATGGTCGCACCGGGCCGGTGCTCCAGATGTCGCAACTGCCGCTCCAGTTGCGCAATCTGCTCGTCCAACTCCTGCACGGCCCGGTCCACCGGCCGCTCGGCTTTGTGCGTGAGCTTCATCCCGGATCTCAGCGCCAATGAATTAATGCAATGATCAACCAAATCGTGCCGGCGGCGATCAACGGCGCGCTCGCCGCAGCCCCGAGCCGCAGGTAACGCAACAATTCCGGCCAATCGATCGTCGCGGTCTCGGTGGTCGGCGCGGCTTCGGCCGGTTGCCCCGCCGACGGGTTCAGGCAATCGAGTTTGGTGCGGGCGCGGTTGAACTCCAACCGGGAATTGTCAATGATGCCCAGCGCGTGGCTCAACTCGCTGCGGACATTCGTGCTCGTCCATTCCTCGTCGTTGAGACCGTGGAGTTGTTCGAGGTAATCGCGAAACGCGGTCATGGTCTTGCCGCACAGTTCTGCGCGGCGTTGCGACTCGATCTGATCGCGCTCCATAACGACCAACCCGCGCGTCAGACTTTCGACCATCTCGCGTTTGCCGCGGATGTATTCCTCCTGCCGCCGGCGCAATTCCTCCAGCTCGCCCTTCTGGCGTTCGAGTTCCTCCTGCTGACGGCGCAGCGTCAACAGTTGCTCGCGCGCGTGATCGAGCTTTTGCTCCAGCTCCTCCTTGGGCGAAACGGAGGCGTCGGTGAGATCAAATTCGGTGCCGTTGCCGTTGGACGGCACAGCGGTAGCGGTCAACACTCCTCCCTGCTTCATAGAAACTACCTCCTTGTTGAAACCAGTCCGTAACAAAAACCGCCGGGAATGTAAAGCACTACATTTCCAGCGCTTCCATTTTTTTCAAGGCGAGCGACATCGGGAGGGCAATCGCCGCCAAGCTCAGCAGGGACACGAAAATCCACGCAACAACCAAGCCCCACGGGCGACCTTCAAACGTCGTGCCGTAGCCGTAGTAAACCGGCAACGCTTCCGCGCCGATCACGAGGCTGATGTAGATCATGCTCAGGACAAAGCAGAACGTGCCGCCGAAACCGGAAACGATCTTGGCGGGGTTGTCGTACCGGTTGGCGGTGGAGCCGGTGCCGAAATTCGGGAACAACGCGCCAATACCCACGGCGATGCCGCACAACGCAAAACTCATCCAGACCACCGTGCCGGTGAATAACACCGCCATCCACGCCGGCAACCGCAACATGAACGAGGAGGCAATGGTCAATCCGAGAGTGATGGTGACCGACCACAAGCTGCTGAGCCAGAATTTCTCCATCAACACCCGTTTCAGTCCGTACGGCACCATGCCGACGATCCACAAGCGCCGGCCTTCCATGCTGAACTGCGGAAAGACGAACCGGGTGGTCAGGGTCGCCAGCGTCATGCTCGACGCGCCGAGGTTGAGGAACGAGACGAAGCTCGCCCACATCTCGCTGTTCCATTCGTAGGCGACGTTGCGCAGGTTCAGGACGTAGAGGGTGAGCAGGCCGAAGAAGATGACGAACTGGCTCCATTGCGAGGTGTCGCGCCAGAATACCCGGATGTCTTTGACCATCAACGCCCGGGTGGACGGATGCATCCACGGCCACAAGCCGAGGAAACGATCCAGGAACCGGTTGCCGCGCCGGACATGAATTTCTTCGCCGAGCATCCCCCACCCCAAGTGCCACTGGCCCTGACTGTGGTTGCAGGTCCACCCCTCGTAAAAGATGCGCCGACTGGCCGTCACTGACACCAGCACGGCCATGAACGCATTACTCAACAGCACGAGGAAAAAAAACAGGCCGCGCCCACCCCAGCCTTCACCCCAGGCAATCATGCTCGACGCCACCCAGTAACTCGGCAACATCGGTTGCAGGACCAACCGGCTGTTGTGCAGTAACTGGTTCATCGCCGAGATCATTTCCGCGTGCTGCACTTCGGCGACCTGCATTGGTTTGATGAAATACGCCGCGGCGATCACCACCGCCGAACCCAAACCAAACAACGCCCACTTGAACATCCGGCGATGCAGAAACCGCGTGATGACCAAAATGACCAGCGACCCGATTGCCGCCGGGATCATGGTGAACGGCAGGAACAGCAGAAAGGCTTTCAGGTAAAACCAGCCGCCGACGTGGCGCACTTGTCCGTAGGCCAGCAGAAACGGCGCGGACAGAAACAGAAACGCCCAACTCGCCAGCAACGTCGTTTCCAACAATTTCCAACGGAACACATCCACGTGGCGCACCGGCAACGTGAGCAGCCATTGGGTCTCCGGGTTCTTGAACAGCGTCGAGTACCCGATGATCATGTTGGAGAAGATCAGCATCAGGAACAGGAACGCGAAGAACACGTACATCATCCGGTCCATCAACAAACCGCCCAATCCCGGGAACTTCGTCAAAAACGCGAACCCGCCGCGGAACAACAGATAGCCGCACACCCAGTAACCGAGCACGAACATCCCGATCACCGCCATCATCAGTCGCGACCGTTTCCGCACCGCGCCGAGGCGCCGCCGCGCCATGCTGGCGTACACGCCGATCAACAACCGGAAAAATTTCGTCGTGCTCATGCCGGGCGCGTCTCCACTTCTTCCTGTTCCTCCTCGCGGGTCAACGTCAGGAACGCATCCTCCAACGCGCCGCCCACGCCGCTGGCCTTTCGCAATTCATCCATCGTGCCCACCGCGATCAACCGGCCATGGTTGAGAATGCCGATCCGGTCCGCTAACTCCTCCGCCACTTGGAGCGTGTGCGTGGAGAGAAACACCGTGCACCCGGCCCGTGACCGGTCCTTGAGCACGTTTTTCACCACGCGGGCGCTGCGCGGATCAAGGCCCACCATCGGCTCGTCCACGATGATCGCCTGCGGATCATGCAGCAACGCTGCCGCGATCACCAACCGTTGGCGCGTGCCGTGGGAGAGCGTTTCGATCAACTTCGACCGGGCCTCGCGCAGATCGAACAACTCGAACAACTCTTCGCTCGTGCGGGCGATGGCGTCGTGCTCCATGCCGTACAACTGACCGATGAACGTCATGAACTCCATCGGCTCCAGTTTGTCGTACAGGAACGCCAGATCCGGCACGTAACTGACCAGTCGCCGCGCTTCCACCGACTGGCGCTGGATGTCGTAACCGGCCACGAGCGCGCGGCCGGAAGTCGGTTTCAGCAAACCGGTCAGCAGCTTGATCGTCGTGGTCTTGCCGGCCCCGTTGGGACCGAGGAAGGCAAACAGCTCGCCGGACGCGATGTCGAGATTGAGGTCTTTCACCGCCACCACGTCGCCGAAGGCCTTGGTCAAATGTTCAGTGCGGATCATATTCGGTTTCGTCCTGATACCGGTTCTGCAGATCGGTCAACGTGTCCGCCAACATCACCAGATGCGCCGAGGTATCAACCTTGAGAACCTCGCCTTGCTTGCTGATCCAGATTCTGGCCCAGAGACTTTGGTCGAGCCGGATTTCGATCAGATACGTCTCCTCGGCTTCGCCGGCAATCTGCAACTCACTGGTGCGGACGCTCATCAATCGCTTGCCGGCGGCCATGTCGATCCCTCCGCCGAATTGCGGCAGGACCTGCGCCAAACCGGCTGCGCCAAACATTCCCATGTTGGCAAACCCCATCAGACTCTGCAGCCCGTCGCCGCGCAACTGTTGATAGTCAATGACGCGGTGATCGTGATAGGCGCCGATGGAGAAATCGACCAAGAGCTTGTGCGTGGCTTCGTCGCCCTGCAATTCCAGATGGCCATCGCCCAGCGTGGTCAGGATTTGATAGGACCGGATCGCGAAATCCTGATCGAACTGTGTGTTCCCCACCACCCACAGCCGGGAAGGGATCCCGAAGTTGCCGAGCGCCAAGGTCAACTCGGTATGCGCCTGATAACAGATGGTCGGCAACGCTGCGGTCCGGTTCGTCCCGACCGTCGCCGACCGCGTCAGCGGGGGACGTTCGATATCCACCTTGCAAAACCCGATGACCCGGCCTTCGTGCAAGACGTTGAGCCGCGCCGGGGTTTCCTGGGAAAAGATTTTGCTCAAGACAAGCTCCGCCGGCACTTCCGTGCCGCCCAGCTCCCCGAGATACTCCATTCGCACCAGGGCGACCATCATGATCGCCCAAAAGGCGCAAACCATTGCCGCCGCAATTTTACCGACCATACCCGTTCCTCAACTTCGCCCATCACCACCGGACAACCCGGCCTTCATGGGATCACCAACTGTTGTCCGACTTTCAACTGATTCTTGCTGGCCAATACTTGCCGGTTGGCCTCGTAAATCTTCTGCCAGTCCGCCCGGTTGCCGTAATACCGCTGCGCCAGCGAATACAGCGTATCACCCTTCTGCACCTGATGCGTACGCCCGGTGCTGGACGGAGCCGGGGCGGGCGCATTCGACGCCAACACGGGCGCCGGCGTGGCCGGCACGCTCGCAACCGGGCCGACCGGTTGGGGCGCGGGACGATTATCCGACTGCAAAATGTCCTGCGTCGTGCGCTGTTCCAGCATCTTTTCCAATTCCGCCACCCGCGCGTGCAGCCGGGCGTTTTCCTGCGCCAAATTCGTATTGTCCGTCTCCAACCGGGCCGCCGAATCACCATCCAACATGGCCGCCTGCGGCAGACTCGTCAGCAGCGAAACCTTGGCGCGCTCGATGAAATCCTTCACCATCTGGCGTTTGCTGGAATACGGCGCCAACTCCAGATATTTGCGATAGTGATAAATTGCGGCAATCTGATCCTTTTTCTTGCCCTCGTACAACAAACCGATTTCCAAATGCGCGTCCGCCAACTGCGGATTCAACAACAGCGCCTTCTTGTATAACTCCAGCGCCGTGTCAAAGTCGCGCTCCTCCTCCGCCTGTTTCGCTTTCAGGCAACAGGCATTCGCTTCGGTATCGCCACCCCACGTCAACCCGCTCGGCCCACACCCGCCGGTGACGATCAGCAACCCCATCCACACTCCCGCGAGTGTCCCCCACTTCACGATTGTTTTGTGCATGATTGGCTTCGCGCAAAGGCTACTCCGCGCGACATTGGATGCTATCATATTCAGTTCAAAACACAAGACGCGCCCCGGTCAAAATGCCGTCGCCCGGCCGGTCATTCTCAACTTTGAGGCTACCGATTGCCGCTTGACGCTCCGAAAACCGCTCCCTATGATGCCGCCCATGCAAACGGACGCCCACGCGGCGTCGGGGGAGGTGAAACTGTGGCAGAAGCTTATTGCGTCAAGTGCAAGGCCAAGAAAGAAATCGCCAACGCGCAGGAAGTCACGATGAAAAACGGGCGGCCCGCCGTGCAGGGGGTTTGCCCCGATTGTGGCACGAAACTGTTCCGCATCATGGGTGGTAAGAAAACCGGCTAAACCAACGCGCCATTCAGCCGCGCCAATCCCCGGACATTGCCTGACGGCGTGCAACCTCTCGGAGCTTGCGCGGCACGTTCCTTTACTCTTAAATGCAACTGACTTGGCAACCAATGTATGACCGCCTCTAAAGATCAACTCGCGTACGTCCTGATCAATCCCTATACGATTTACAAGTCGCGCACCGGCGGCGTGATCACCCGGTTGTTCACCCGCACCGCGCTTGATCTCGTCGCCGCCCGGATGTTCGCCCCCAGCAAGGAATTGGCCGAGGAATACGCCGCCACCATCGTCACCGAAGAAGATCCCGGCAAACGCAAGATTCAGGAACTCATCCGCCAGTATATCCTCGACAACTACGCGCCCGATCCCGCGACCGGCCGCCGCCGGCGCGTGATGCTGCTCTTGTTCCGCGGGGAAGATGCCGCGCGCAAAGTCCGCCAAGCCGTGGGCTCCATCGAACCCGGTCGCGGCCCGGCCGGCGAAACCATCCGCGACACGTACGGCGACTTTGTTCAGGAACCGGGCGGTGGTATCAAGTATTTCGAACCAGCCGTTCTGGCTCCGCCCGCCGTTGAGCAAACCGATAAGAAACTCAGCATTTGGGCCCGTCATTCCGACGCTTGTGGCGGCCTGCTCGAAGGCGTCGTCCAACACCGCGCCAAGACCAACATCGAACGCACGCTGGTGCTGCTCAAGCCCGACAACTTCCGGTTTCCCAGCGCCCGGCCCGGCAACATCGTGGACCTGATCTCCCGGACGGGCCTGTATATCGTCGCCATCAAAGTCCATCACATGAGCGTCGCCGAGGCGGAGGAGTTTTACGGTCCGGTCCGCGCCGTCTTGCGGGATAAGCTGCGCGAGCCGGCCGGCCAACGCGCCGGTGCGGCGCTGGAGAAGGAGTTCAACTGCGTGATGTCGCCTGACCTGCAGGCGCAGTTCGGCGAACTCCTCGGCCCACGAGTGGCCGAGTGCCAGTTCAACAACATTGTCCAGTTCATGACCGGACGCAGTCCCGCCCAATGTCCGGCCCACGAGAAAGACGCGCCCGGCCCCGAAAAGATCGTGGCGCTCGTGTACGAGGGTCAGGACGCCGTCGCCAAAATTCGGAACGTGCTCGGGCCGACCGACCCGCGCAAGGCCGCGCCGGGAACGATCCGCCGCGAACTCGGCCAGGACATCATGGTCAACGCCGCCCACGCCAGCGATTCCTCCGCCAACGCCGAGCGCGAAATGAAGATCATCAAAATCCGCGACAACAATTTCCGGCCATTGATCGAGGAGTTCTTTGGCCACAAGGTGTAACTTCACTGAAACTACAACCCCCTAACGCAAAACCAAATCATGGATATGCAACTCGCTGAACGTGCCACCAAACTCACCCCGTCGCTGACCCTTGCCATTGACGCCAAAGCCAAGAAGATGAAGGCCGATGGCGTGGACGTGTGCGGCTTCGGCGCGGGCGAACCGGATTTCGACACGCCGCAATACATCAAGGACGCCGCCGTCAAGGCGCTGCACGACGGCTTCACCAAGTACACGCCCTCTTCCGGCACGCCCGAACTGCGCGCGGCCATCGCCGAGAAACTGAAAAAGGAAAACGGCCTCGACTACAAACCGTCCCAAGTCATCGTCAACTGCGGCGCGAAACATTCCTGCTACAACGTCATCCTCGCCACCTGTCAGGCCGGCGACGAAGTCATTATCCCGGCCCCCTACTGGTTGAGTTACCCGGAGATGGTCAAACTGGCCGACGCCACACCCGTCATCGTCGAGACCAGCGAAGCCAATGGATTCAAGATCACCCCGCAACAGTTCCGGGACGCCATGACGCCGGCCACCAAACTCATCATCCTCAACTCGCCCGGCAATCCCACCGGCAGTGTGTACTCCAAGGAAGAATTGCAGGCGCTGGCCGCAGTCGCGCTCGAAGAAGACATCCTCATACTCTCCGACGAGATTTACGAAAAGATCACCTACGACGGCACGGAGTTCGTCAGCCTCGCCTCGCTCAGCAAGGAAATCTACGACCTCACCATCACCGTCAACGGCTTCAGCAAAGCCTTCGCCATGACCGGCTGGCGCTTGGGCTACATCGCCGCGCCCGAACTCATCGCCAAGGCGATTGATTCCATCCAATCGCATTCCACCTCCAATCCCACCAGCTTCGCCCAGAAAGGCGCGCTGGCCGGGTTGAAAGGCGACCAGTCCTTCATCTTCGACATGGTCAAAGCGTTCGGCGAACGCCGGGAGTTCATGCACCAGAAACTCACCAGCATCCCCGGTGTCACCTGCGTCAAACCGATGGGCGCGTTCTACATGCTGCCCAACATCTCCAGTTTCGGCGTGGACAGCACCCAGTTCTGCTCCCTGCTGCTGGAGAAGCAACAAGTCGCCTGCGTCCCCGGCATCGCCTTCGGCAGCGACGCGCACATCCGGCTCAGCTACGCCTGTTCAATGCAGAACATCACCAAGGGTCTCGAACGCCTCGAAGCGTTCTGCGCCAGCCTCAAGTCGTAGATGAAAATCGCGCTCATCGGGTTCCCGCAAACCGGCAAGAAAACCGTCTTCTCCCTGCTGACCGGCATGGGGCGGGACCATTTGCTGGGTCGGCCGGGCGAATACCACGTCGGCACCGTCAAGGTGGCCGACCCGCGCGTGGACAAACTTTCGGCGATGTACAACCCGAAAAAAACGAAACACGCCGAGATCGAATGCACCCTCGCCCCCACCCCACCCCACGAACCCAAACCGCGCGAGCAATGGCTCAACAAACTCAAAGACATGGATGCCCTTTGCCATGTCGTCCGCGCATTTGAAGACCCGGCAGTCTTCCATCCGAAAGGTTCGATCGACGCGCTGCGCGACATTGACGAGATGGCGCTGGAACTGACCGTCAGCGATCTCAGCCTGATCGAGAAGCGTCTCGACCGCATTGCCCAGGATCAGAAACGCAAGTTCGAGCAGGAACGCGCCGACGAGGCCGCCCTGCTGGAGAAGCTCAGACCGCATCTCGAAGCCGGCAAGTCCCTGCGCGAATACGCGTGGCACGAAGGCGAAGAAAAGCGGGTGCGCTCCCTGCAATTCCTCACCCTCAAAGGCCTCGTCACCGCCCTCAACTGCGGCGAGAGCAATTTCCCGAATCCTGACCTCGTGCAGAAGGCCGGTGGCATCGCCTGCGCCCTTTGCGCCAAACTCGAAATCGAAGTTGCCCAGGTCGAAGATCCCAAAGAGCGGGCCGCATTTCTTTCGGCCCTCGGTATCGAAGAACCGGCCATCCATGTCCTGACCCGGTTGCTCTACCAAGCGTTGGGCTACATCAGCTTCTTCACCACCGGCGAAGACGAAGTCCGCGCCTGGACCATCCGGCAAGGCTCAACCGCCGTGGACGCCGCCCACGCGATTCACTCCGACCTCGCCCGCGGCTTCATCCGCGCCGAGGTGATGCAGTACGCCGAGCTGATTGCCGCCGGCGATACGGGGCATAAAGCCGAAGTCCAGTTGAAGGAAACCGGCAAGCTCCACCTCAAAGGCAAAGACTACCTCGTCGAAGACGGCGACATCGTCCACATCCGCCACAGCGGGTAGTGGACAGGCCGGGCCGGTCGCGTTAGGATGTCGGCATGGACATCCCGCGTGACTGGCTGGAAGAATTTGAAGCCGCGGCACGCCGCCCGTTGCCATTGCGCTGGCGCTATGCGTTCATCCATACGCACAAACCGGTGCTGGACGACGCTCCGTTCCGCGCCTTCGACACGACGGAAGATTACCGGCGCTGGTGTGAAGCAAACCTCCCGGATTGGCTTGGTTATGGCCGCGTTTGAATATCGCCAAGCGGAAGAGGTGCGGGATGTATTTCGCCGGCACGCGGTCCGGTATCTGTTCCTCGGAAAATCGGGCGCGATCCTGCTCGGTTTCCCGGATACAACCCAGGATGCGGACCTCTTCATCGAGAAAACGCCGCCGAATTGCCGGTCCACAGTTGCGGCACTGCGGGAGCTGAAATCGAACGCGGAAAAGACTTCGTCCAACTCAAGAACGGCCCGTTCGACCTCGACCTCATCTTCGCACCGGACGGGATCAAGCGGTTCACCGACGCGTGGCAGCGGCACCTCGAAGTCGAAGGCTTTCCCGTCTGCCACCTCGATGACATTATCGCCAGCAAAGCCGCCACCAACCGGATCAAGGATCGTGAATCACTTCCGCGACTGCGCTCTTTCCGCGAGTATTGGCGGCAGCACCACGCCGCATGATACCGGTCGAGAAAATCGCGGGTGGGTTTCAGTTCACCGAGGGACCGGTATGGGTACCGGCGCGCAACGCGCTGCTGTATTCCGACATCCCGGCCAGCCGGATCATGCGCTGGCAAAACGGCACAGTGGATGTCTTTCGGGAGCCGAGTGGCCAAGCCAACGGCAACACCCTCGACAACCAGGGCCGGCTCGTCACCTGCGAACACGAGAACCGCCGCGTTTCCTGCACCTTGTCGGACGGCACGGTCATCCCGCTGGCCACGCACTTTGGAGGCCAACGACTCAATAGCCCGAATGACGTGGTCGGCAAATCCGACGGCGCGATTTACTTCAGCGACCCGCCCTACGGCGTGAAACCGGAACGGCGCGAGTTGGATTTCCAAGGGATTTTCCGGATCGCTCCCGATCACAAAACGCTGACCGTCGTCGCGCGTGATTTCGTCAAACCCAACGGCCTCGCGTTTTCTCCCAACGAATCCATGCTCTACATCGCCGATACGGAGCTTGGCCACATTCGCGCGTTCGACGTGTTGCCGGATGGCACACTGGCGAACAGCCGGGAATTCTGTCGTGTGGAACGCCCCGATGGTTTCCGGTTGGACCGTGACGGCTGCCTCTACATTTCCTGCATCAAGGCGGTGGAGATTTTCGATCCCGCCGGCAAGAAGGTCGGAGAAATCTCCTTACCGGAACGCCCCGCCAACCTCGCGTTCGGCGATGCCGACCGGCGGACGCTCTACATCTGCGCCCGCACCAGCCTGTACCGGACGCGCGTCGTCACACCCGGACTTTGACGACCACCTTCAGCACGTCGCTCGGGCCATCCCATTGCCCGCACGGCGCGTGACCGTCCTCCGGGAAGAACACCGCGAAATGGCCATCGCTCAGATGTAACGGCGTGGCCGTCACGACCGGTTGGAACAAGGCGTAATCCTTTTCCGCATCGTAGGGGTGCGTTACGGCCGCGAGCAGGGATAGCGGCGACCACAAGATCGTCTCCCGACCCCGAAACATAAATTGGATATCGGCGTATTTTCGGTGCGCCTCCAACGCGCAGTCCTTTGCCGGTTTGGTGGTGTAACGTTGAACCAGCGCATACAAGTTGTCCCCCTCCAAATCGTGGCGACCAGCGGCGGCGGTGGCCGTCACGCCTTCGAGAAACCGGAATGCGGCGCCCAACCGCGGCGAGACCGCGGCATATCGTTGCCATTGGGAAAGTTGATCGAGAATCATGCCGGCCAACCTATCAATCCGATTTTGCGAACGCAATCCTCGCTTGCGCCCCCGACACGCTTTGCTATTCTCACGCCCGCTATGGCGAAAATTTCAATCCACGGTGGCAAACTCAACGTTCCCCACAACCCCACAATTCCCTTCATCCGCGGCGACGGCACCGGACCCGACATTTGGGCGGCCAGCGTGCGCGTCATGGACGCCGCAGTCCAAAAAGCGTACAGCGGCCACCGCCAGATCGAGTGGCTCGAAGTCTATGCCGGCGAGACCGCCTTCAAGAAGTTCAACAACTGGTTGCCGGACGAAACCGTCAAAGCGTTCCAAGATTACCTCGTCGGCATCAAAGGCCCCTTGACCACGCCGGTCGGCAAAGGCATCCGGTCACTCAACGTTGCCCTCCGCCAGATGCTTGACCTCTACGTCTGCCTGCGTCCTGTCCGCTGGTTCAAAGGCGTCCCCTCACCCGTCAAGAATCCCGGCAAGGTGGATATGGTCATCTTCCGCGAGAACACCGAAGACCTCTATGCCGGCATCGAATGGGCCGCCGGTACGCCCGAGGCCAGGAAGGTGCTCGATTTCCTCGCCAAGGAGTTCCCGAAAGAATTCAAGAAGGTCCGCTTCCCGGCCACCAGCGGCATCGGCATCAAACCGGTCTCCGAAGAAGGCACGCACCGGCTCGTCCGTTCCGCTATCGAATACGCCATTGCCAACGACCGCAAGAGCGTCACCCTCGTCCACAAGGGCAACATCATGAAGTTCACCGAGGGCGGCTTTCGCGATTGGGGCTACGCCCTCGCGAAGAAGGAATTTGGCGGCGTCGAAATTGATGGCGGCCCGTGGGTCAAACTCCCCGCCGGCATCGTGATCAAAGACGCCATCGCCGACATCACGCTCCAGCAAGTCCTCACCCGCCCCGAAGACTTCGATGTCATCGCCACGCTCAACCTCAACGGCGATTACCTCAGCGACGCACTCGCCGCGCAAGTCGGCGGCATCGGCATCGCGCCCGGCGGCAACATCAACTATGTCACCGGCCACGCCATCTTCGAGGCCACCCACGGCACCGCTCCGAAGTACGCCGGCAAAGACGTCGTCAACCCCGGCAGCGTCATCCTCTCCGGTGAGATGATGCTCCGTTACATGGGCTGGACCGAAGCCGCCGACTTGATCCTCAAAGGTCTCGACGGCGCGATCGGCGCCAAGACCGTCACCTACGATTTCGCCCGCCTCATGGACGGCGCGAAGGAAGTGAAGTGCAGCGAATTCGGCGACGCGGTGATTGGGAAGATGTGACTGGCGTAAGCACAGTAAAAATGATCGAGTCATTGAACTCACCGGGAGATATTTGGTGGCAAGTTGGCAACAACACGTAAGTGGAGGATAACTGCGTGGCAGTCAAAAAGGCATGTAATGACCTGCAGACCGTCTTAAATGCAGAGCTAAGGCAGTTTGAAGAGTTGTCAAAGAAATACAATTCCCCCTTTTCGGACAGTTACAAGGTTGTTAGGGAACGCGCAAGACTCCTGCAGGGTATTATCAACAACACAAGTTTATGGACATCATCAGAAGTTGAGCCTGTCATTACATCCGACCTCACAGTCATAGAGTCCGGATGGCGGGATGGCTGGCTCTACCAGAATTGCCTTTACGAGGTTACCGGGACATATACTGATGAGGAAAAGAAGCTCCTCATCATGGAGTATTGTGATAAGGAGCGCCAAAAATTCGAGCGCCTTAAAGCAAAGTTCAATTCTGAAGCTTCACAAGAAATAAAGCGCGAACGGCTTCAGATCCCTGAAGAAGTCCGGATAGCCGTTTGGCGGAGAGACCAAGGCAAGTGTGTGCGATGCGGCAGCCGGGAGAACTTGGAATACGACCACATCGTTCCTGTCTCAAAGGGAGGCAGTAACACAGTCAGAAATGTCGAATTGCTCTGTGAGAGTTGCAATCGCCAAAAGGGAGATCGAATTCAGTAACCCATGGCCTCGATAGAACTGACCAATCCCGAACTCCGCAAATTGAAAGCTGAGGCGCAACCCCGACATAGGCTGTCGGGGGCGGTGTTCGTCGGAATCGCGCAGCATGACTAACGCAGAGATTCGCAAACTCAAAGCTGATGCTCAGCATTTGGATCCACTCGTGCACATCGGCAAGGCCGGGTTGACGCCGGCGGTATTGGCGAGCATCGAACAGGCGTTGACGGCAGCGGCAGTGGGCTTTAGACTTTAAGTGTGACACCGCAAGCGACACTCGAACGGCAGATCGAACACTACCGGCAGATGTCCGGCGAAGGACGGCTGGCGGTTGCACTTGACCTGCACGAGCTGAGTTGCGATATGTCGCGCGAAGGAATTCGTCACCAGCACCCGACCGCGTCGGTGCGCGAGGTTGAGCGGTTGCTGCGCGAACGGCTCGCATTGGCGACACAATCGTGACTGAACGCGACTTGCTGGTGGATTGTTTGCGCCGGCTCAACGGCGCGCGCGTGTCGTACATGCTGACCGGTTCGATGGCGAGCAACTACTGGGGCATTCCGCGCACCACGCACGACCTCGATTTCGTCGTGCAATTGCCGCCAACTGCCATCCCGGCGGTGCTGGCCGCGTTCCGGGAAGATTTCTATCTGGACGAAGCGGCGATTCGTGAAGCCTACCGGCCACCGTACCAGTTCAATGCGCTCGACCAACGTTCCGCGCTCAAGGTGGACTTCTGGCTGCTGCGACCCGAAATGTTCGAGCAGGAGATGTTTCGTCGCCGCGTACCGGTCACGCTTTTCGGCGAACCGGCGCAGATCGCCACCGCCGAGGATGTCATCCTCCACAAACTTTATTGGAATACCATCACACCGTCCGACCGCCAACTTACCGACGCGGCCGGCGTCGTCGTCGTCCAGCGCGGGAAACTGGACGATAGTTACCTCCGGCACTGGGCCGGTGAACTCAAAGTCACCGGCACGCTCGACGACTTACTCACCGGACGCATCACACCAAAGCAAACATGACGCTCACCAATTCCGAACTTCGCAAGTTGAAGGCTGAGGCGCAACGGTTGGAGCCGGTGGCGTTCGTCGGCAAGGCCGGGTTGACGCCGGCGGTATTGGCGAGCATCGAACAGGCGTTGACGGCGCGGGAACTCATCAAGATCCGCTTCGACCACGACCGGGAGGAGCGCGACGAGTTGGCCGGCCATGTGGCCGAGGCGACCGGCGCGACGTTGATCATGCAGGTCGGCAAGGTTGCCGTGTATTACCGACCTCGACCGGCATCAACGCCGTAGTTCGGACTTGTGCAAGATAGTTTTCGCTGTTAAGTAGCCCCAGCAGAGTTGGTCAACCAGTCTCAGGAGGAAACGTGACCATGAACGAGCGGGAGAACATTAGTCGGCGCGAGTTTCTGCAAGGGTCAGTGGTCAAAGCCGGTGTGGTCGCCCTCGGTGCCGGCGCTCTGGGCACGAGCGTCTTGCGTGTCCACGGTGAAGAACCGCCGGCATCCGCGCCGCCACCCCACGCGACCATGCCCAAACTCAAACACCGCCGGCTCGGCCGCACGAACATCGACGTATCCGAGATCGTCGGCGCGAGCGATGGGCTGGGCGATTTCATGTTGTTCATGCAGGCGTGGAATTCCGGGGTGAACTATTTCCACAAGTCTGACCGGGTGTTCGGCAATCCCCGGCAACGCGAGGTGCTGGCCAAGAACCGCGACCGGATGTATCTCGACGTGGTCATCGACAACCTCGACGAACAAGGCGCGTACAACGAGTTCGAAGGCAAGCGCAACCGGGTCGGGAGCGATTACGTGGATTTCTTCAAGGTGCATTCGACATGGAAGACGGTTGAGGATTTCCAGACCAAGCGCGGCGTGCTCGCCGCCTATGACCGGCTGAAAAAGGAAAAGAAGGTGCGATGGCTCGCGCTGTCCAAACATGGCGCGAACACACCCGCTGTGCTCACCGCCGCGATGGAGTCCGGCATGTTCGACGCCATCCAGCCCGCCGTGCCGGACGCCGGCGACTTCCAAAAGGTGCTGCAAGTGGCGAAGAAGCACGACGTGGGCGTCATCTGCATGAAATCGGGTGCCGCGTTGAAGAGCAAACGTCCCGAACTCGCCAAGATCGGCGATCCGAACAAACCGTTCCAAACCTATCTGCGGTATCTGCTGAGCCTCGACGGTGTCACTGCGGTCGTCTCGCAAATCCAAAATTTCGAGCAGATGCGGGAGAACTATGGCGCTTCCGGCAACCCAATGCAGAAGTCCGAAGTCGAGTCACTGACGCAAGCATTCGCCCGCGCGCCGATCAACTACCGGGACTGCATCACCTGCGGCCAATGCTACGCCGAAGTGGCCGATATCATGCGTCACCGGATGTACGCCGAGGACAACGGCGATTGGACTACGGCCCGCACCTATTACGAACAGTTACCGGCCGCGTGGAAACGCATCATTGCCACCAGTGAAGGCATCACCGCCGGTACTTGTCCCTACGGCCTCCCGCTCGCCGCCGAGTTGCAGCAAGCGCATCGCTGGCTGGCATAAAGCACAGATAACGTTTCTCGCGGGTGCCGGGCAAATCATTCCGGGCCTCGCCGATCCGGCCAACGAGACGACGCGACACGCTTGATCACGGGGAGCACGACATGCGCACGCTTCACGCTCTCTCTGCCAAAAGCGACCGATCGCCTCCCGCAACCGCTTCCAATAACCTCGTCACTTCCTTCAGCGGCAGGCAGTTGATCACGTCCGACTTCTCCAACCAGCCTTTCCGAGCGATGCCAATGCCGACGGCGAGAAACTGGAGATCCGGGATATTATGAGCATCCGGGTTGATGCTGCATTTGACGCCCAATTCTTTCGCGCGCTTCCATAACCGCCAATCCATGTCCAACCGGTAGGGATGGGCGTTGATCTCGATGATCTTCTTGTGCCGGGCGGCGGCTTCGATCACTTCCGGCATGTTGACGGCGTAGGCTTCGCGCTCCAATAACAACCGGCCCGTCGGATGCGCCAACATAGTCACCGCCGGGTGCGCCAGCGCTTTGCAGATGCGTTTCGTCATCTTGCCGGCATCCGTGCTGAATCCTTGGTGGACGGCGGCCACGACGTAATCAAAAAGCGCCAACGTTTTGTCGTCAAAATCGAGTTTACCGTCCGCAAGAATATCGCACTCCGTGCCGAAGAAAATGCGGAAGCCATCCTTCGCAAATTTCTCGTTGAGCCTCTTGATTTCCTCCGCCTGTTGCCGGACGCGCTTCTCGTCGAGACCGTTCGCCTGCCGCTCGCTCTTACTGTGGTCGGCGATGCCGATATACTCCAATCCCAAATCCAACGCGGCTTGCGCCATCGCCTCGACCGTTTCGATGCCATCGCTCCAGGTGGTGTGGCAGTGGAACGTGCCGCGCAGGTTCGCCAACTCGACCAGCTCCGGCAGTTTCCCCTGCTCCGCCGCTTCGATCTCGCCCATGTCCTCGCGCAGTTCCGGCTCGACGTACTCCAGTTCCAGCGCCCGATAAAGTTCCTGTTCATCCCGGCACCTGATGGCACTGCCGAGTTCCTTGGCGCTTTGCCGCCCTCGCCCCTCGGCGTCTCGCGGACTCGGCTTTTCCTTCTCCTGAACCGGCGAGAACCCGTACTCGTTCAGCGAAAGATTCTTCAGCTTCAACGCCCGGGCGCGCAACGCGATGTTGTGCTCCTTGCTCCCGGTAAAATAGTTCAACGCAAATGCGTACTGCTCGTCGCTGACCACCCGGAGATCAGCCTGAATGCCGCCTTTCAGAACCACGCTGGCTTTCGTCTCGCCCTTGGCGCTGACGCTCAGGATGCCGGGCATTCCCGTGAAATCCTCGATGATGCCGGGCGCATCCTTCGCCTTGGCGCTGACGATGAAATCAATGTCGCCAATCGTCTCCCGGTGCCGGCGCAGACTGCCGGCAAGGCTGCAGCGGATCACCCCGTCGTGCGCCCGCAACGCTTCGAGGATCGACTGCGCCACGGCGTAGGCTTTGTGATAATGATGCCGGCCACTGAACTGCCGCAGTTGCTGGATGCCGGCCAGAATTTTCTCCTGCGATTTCTCGCCAAACCCGTCCAGCGCCGCCACCTTGCCGGCCCGGCACGCCGCTTCCAGCTTCTCGACGCTGTCCACCTTCAGCTTGTCGTAAACCACCTTGGCCCGCTTCGGACCGAAGCCGGGAATCCGCAACATCTCCAGCAACCCCGCCGGCAACGACGCCTTCAACTCCTCATAGAACGTGAGCTTGCCGGTCGTCACCATCTCGGTGATTTTCGCGGCGAGATCTTTGCCGATGCCCTTGATTTCGGTGAGCCGGTTTTCCGCCACGAGCTTGCCGAGGTCCTCCTGCAACCCGTCCATCATCCGCGCCGCGTTGAGATACGCGCGCACACGAAACGGGTTCTCCCCCTTCAAATCCAACAGCGTCCCGATCTCCTCGAAAATTTCCGCGATTTCTTGCTTGGTCATACGCGACATCCCACCATATCATGCCGCACGTTCCGCAGTCAAAACGACAAGGTGGTCGAGCACAACTACCAACTCGGCAGCCAGTTCTTCTCCTTCCGGGTGCTGAAACACAAACTCAGAGCCCTTCTCACCGAAATTGCCGGTGTGGAGTGAACCCATTGAAGCATGCGGAAACTGAGCGGGGTTACGTCTTTCCCCAAGCGATCCAGTTCAGGCACGCTACGCCAGCGGTGTTGGCTGAAGCGAATTGTGAGTTGTTCCCCTGTGTGAAACAAACAGGAACAAACCCATAACGGCTGCAAACCACACAATAAACACGAGGACAACCCGCGCTCGTGTCTCATAGAGTGACCACGTCGCTCGAAGGTCAGTCTTCCAGAATTCGTCAAATACAGGATGTGTAGAAGGCTGGCTAGGGTGTAGCCATGACGGATTGATCAAATGAAAAGGATGGCGGCGGTCGATAAACTCGGAAATTTCCTGAACGTTTGTGCTGTTAGGCATCGGCACACCAATGCCGGTAAAAAGATCGTTTGCGTGATAGTAAGGCTGAAGTCCCCAGTGCCAACCGACAATCAGACCGGCAATACTCAGGATCAAAAGACCGAAGGCAAAGATCCACGTCTTCACGCACCCAAACTAATAACCCCGGTACCGGGGCAGAAGCCAGACGGAAATGGATGGCAACCGCTGCTGGCGGCACCACCCCGAGAGACCGGGATGGCCGGCCTCTCGGAGGTGATGACAGTCGTATTCGCTCAGCCGCCGACGGTGATGCTCACTTCGGCGCTCCATTGGCCGACTTGCTGGTCGCCCACCCGGTAGATGGCGCGATATTTCCATTTGGTCGGCGTCGCCGGCTGGGCTGCGGTGTCGGTGTAGCCGGGCGTGGTGTCGTACGTCAGCAGCACCCAGCCTTTGCCGTCGCCCCGGTCGACCTGGATTTCGATCATGTCGAGGTACTGCGCGAAGCCGCCCCAGGTCCACGCCACGAGCACGCCGGTGGCGGTGAGACTGACTTCGATTTTGGGCGTAAGCGTCGCGTAATCCGGCCCGGTCTTCTCGCTGCCGACGATCCGCAAGTCGGTCGCGATGGCGTCGGTGCAGGCCAGCGAGAACGCGCGCACCGCGCCGAGCCACGCCTGCATCACATAGACCAGCCAGAGCGCATCGGCCACCGCCGCCGTGACCTGCGCCGCGCTCAAGCCCAAGGCCGTGGCGTACAGCGGCAGTTTGTTGATGAAGTTCACTAACCAATTCACTTCGTCACCCATGCGGGTGGGGAAGTATGTATTTCGCGTCATGTGTTTCCTCCTATTGGGGGGGGTGGTTGATGGGCGGCGGCGGCGGCGTATAGCCGGGGTCGCCCGGTTCGAGCTGGTAGCTGGATTGCCCCAGCGATTGTTCGGATCGTCGAGATTGAACCCGCCATCGAACGCGATGGTTTTCATAGCGTGTTATTGGGGTAAATGGCGTATTTGCCGCGGCGCGAGGTGCCTCGGCCGGGAAAAGGGGTGAACACCGCGTGACGCGGGGCACCCACCGCCCGTCACGGGGCGCACCCCCGCTCCCGCGGTGAGCGCCCCTTGAGAAAAACCGGGATCCCCCGACAACGCGGTGCCCACCCCGCGTCGTCCCGGCAACACCCCGCGACAGGCGGTGAGCACCGGGAAAGATTCCGGCGGGTGTAACCGGGCGGGAAAATGACCGGACCGGCGCAGACCAATCGTGGGACCTCCCGGCGACATGCCGGCAACTCCGAGCTGAAACTCCTCCTTGCGTTGTTCGGCGAATCACTGTCGTTCCACTGGCCACCCGCACATCCAGTCCATCGCGACCCGAACAACGCCGCCAGTGTGCCTTCCCGGCAAAACTCCGTCAACCCTCAATCGCGAAGTGGTAACCTAAACGTCAGTCTCCGGTGGGAGCGGCATTTCCTTCGACGGACTCAGGACAAGCTCTGCCGCGACTGGTCGTGTCATCCGGTGCAGCCGGTCGCGGCGGGGACGCCGCTCCCACAACAGCGCGGCTACTTCTTCACCTGGATGGTGCTCTTCACATCACGGACGCCGGCGGTCTCCATCGCCAGCAACATCGCTCGCCCGATCTGGTCGTGGGTTTGAACGGTGCCGGAGAGCGTGACCCGACCATCGGTCGTGCTGACCGCAATCTGCCACGCCGAGAGATCCTTGTCCGCGATCAGCTTCGCTTTGATCGTGGCGGTGATCCGCGCGTCGGCGGTGGCATCGGCGACGTTCGCGCCGAACGCCCGCACGTTGCGGCGGACGACCTGGCCGGTGCGGGCGAGTTCCTCTTTGATGTCCGAGCCGCGCAACTGAAACGCGTCAAGCTTGGCCTCCATTTTGTCCACGACGTGCGCAATGCCGGTGGCCACCTTTTCCTGCGCGTGCTGAACGTGGTGGGATTTGCGGACCGCGAACCAATACCACCCGGTGACGCAGGTCAGGAGAATGCCCGCCAGCAGCCCCATAATGAAATCTCTCATGCCGGCGGGAAGGTTATTCCTGTCCGTCCCCGGACGCAACCACGGACTGGCGGTCACCGCGCGCCCCTCCGCGGCCCGGTTTCGGATGCTCACCGGCGGGCCATCACAAAACAAGTCAACGCGACCAGCATTGCGCCTGCAACGACGAGGATGGCTTGTGATCGGGGACGTCGCAACCACTCCTGCCAGCGCACCATCAAGACCGCGAGTTTGCCGCCGTACATCTCGATGTCGTGCATGTTGGCCTTGGAATCGGTCAGGGTGAGCGTGCTGTCTTTCCAGTCGCTGGTGGCGTTGGAAGCGGCCGGGCGCGCCTGCCGGTAGAGGAGCGCGGCGCCACCGAGTCCGA
The DNA here is from genome assembly GCA_037441425.1 of Verrucomicrobiia bacterium. GTDB lineage: Bacteria > Verrucomicrobiota > Verrucomicrobiia > Palsa-1439 > Palsa-1439 > JBBISF01. Next base: position 14,212 of record JBBISF010000003.1, on the reverse strand, counting down.
TCACCAGGACAATCACACCCATCACATTAAGCCGTGAGGGTCGCATGGGAGGATTGACGGCGATGCAGTCGGAAGTGTTGCCGGAGATGCTCGAACGCCAGGTAAACCACCGGCGTCGTGTAAAGAGTCAGGACTTGGGAGAAGATCAGGCCGCCGACGACGGCAATTCCAAGGGGACGACGCATCTCCGAGCCGGCACCGAGGGCGAGCGCCAGCGGCACGGAGCCGAGCAACGCGGCCAGCGTCGTCATCATGATTGGGCGGAACCGGATGATGCACGCTTTGTAGATCGCGTCTTCCGGTGACAACTTTTCCTCGCGTTCGACGTCGATGGCAAAGTCCACCATCATGATCGCGTTCTTTTTGACGATGCCCATCAACAATATGATCGCGATGAATGAGACCAGTGACAAGTCGAGGCCAAACACCAGGAGCGCGATGAGCGCGCCGACGCCGGCGGAGGGCAGCGTCGAGAGAATCGTGATCGGATGAATCAAACTTTCGTAGAGCATTCCCAAGACGATATACACGGCGATCAACGCCGCCACGAGCAGCAACGGCAACATCGCCAGCGAGGACTGAAAAATCTGCGCCGCCCCCTGGAAACTGCCACGCACGCTCGCCGGCATCCGCAAGTCTTGCGCGGCCTTCTCGATGACCGCCGTGGCTTGGCCGAGGGAGACACCGGGTTGGAGGTTGAAGGAAATCGTCACACAGGGAAACTGACCTTGATGGTTGACGGACAACGCGGTGTTGCTCGTCGTGAACTTCGCCACACTGGCCAGCGGTATTTGCCGGCCCGTTTGCGATTTCACGTAAATCTTGTTCAAGGACGACGGGTCGAGTTGGTATTGCGGGTCAACTTCGAGGACGACGTGGTGCTGGTTGTATTGCTGGTACAACGTCACCACCTGTCGCTGGCCAAACGCGTCGTACAACGTGTTGTCAATGTCCGCCGGAGCGACCCGGAGCCGCGCGGCGGCATCCCGGTCCATGACGACGTTGGCTTGCAGACCGCGCATCTGCAAATCGCTGTTCACGTCCACCAGTTCCCGGCTCTTCCGCAATGCGTTCACCAGCCGGGGCGTCCAATAATTGAGCGCGTCGAGATCGGTGGATTGCAGCGCGTATTGGTACTGCGCCCGCGTGAGCCGGCCCCCGGCGCGGATGTCTTGAATCGGTTGCAGGTACAACGTGATGCCCGGCACCGCCGCCAGTTTGCGGCGCAACCGGGCGATGATCGCGTCGGCTTTATCTTTGCGTTGGCTGAGCGGCTTCAGCGTGATGAACATCCGACCGTTGTTGACTGTCGACGCGCCGCCGCCGCCGCCAACAAACGAACCAATCGTGTCCACGGCCGGATCCGCCAGCACGATGTTCGCGACCTGCTGCTGCATCTTCGCCATCGTCGCGAACGACACATCCTGCGCTGCGTCGGTGTTGCCGAAGATGACGCCGGTATCCTGTTGCGGGAAGAACCCTTTCGGCACGATGACGTACAATGCCACCGTGCCGACGAACGTCGCCAGCGCCACGAGCAACATGAACCCTTGATGGCGCAGCACCCACTTCAAGCCGCGCTCGTAGCCGGCCAGCAGCCAGTTGAACGCTTTCTCACACGCCCGGTAAAATCGCCCTTCCGTCTTGTACGCCGACTCCGGCTTCAGAAACCGGGAACACATCATCGGCGTCAGCGTCAGCGAGATGACGCCGGACACCAAAATTGCCAGGCTCAGTGTCACCGCAAATTCGTGCAACAACCGGCCGATCAGCCCGCCCATGAACAGCAACGGAATAAATACCGCCACCAGCGACGTGCTCATCGAGATCACCGTGAACCCGATCTGCCGCGCGCCCTTCAACGCCGCCGGCAACGTGTGCTCACCGGCTTCGATGTGCCGGTAGACGTTCTCGATGACGACAATGGCGTCGTCCACGACGAACCCGACCGAGATCGTGACGGCCATCAACGAGAGGTTATCAACGCTGTAGCCGAGCAGGTACATGCACGCGAACGTCCCGGCCAGCGCCAGCGGCACGGTCACGCTCGCCACGAACGTCGGCCAGAACCGGCGCAAAAAAAGGAAAATCACCATCACCACCAACGCGATGCTCACCATCAGCGACAATTCCACATCGTTCACCGACGCACGGATCGTCGTTGTCCGGTCGCTGATCACCATCAAGTTCACCGCCGGCGGCAGCCAGCGCCGCAACTGCGGCAACTGTTCCTTGATGCGGTCCACTGTCTCGATCACGTTCGCGCCGGCCTGCTTGAAGATGATCAGCAACACCGCCCGGCGCATCGGCACAGTCTTCGTCCCGACCCAGCCGGCGAGCCGGGTGTTCTCGACGCCTTGCAGCACCCGGCCCAGCGCCGTGAGCTTGACCGGCACGTTGTGCCGCTGCGTGAGAATCAACTGCCGGAACTCACGCGCGTCGCTGATCTGGTCGTTACTGCTCAACGTGTACGCCGTGTGCTCGCCGTCGAGGCTACCTTCCGGTTGCACCAGCGTCACCTGACTGAGAAACGCGCGCACGTCTTCCAGGTTCAATCCCGCCGACGCCAGCGCCGCCGGGTTCGCCTGCACGCGCACCGCCGATTTCTCCGCGCTCGGAATGAACACCTGACTGACGCCTTCAACCTGACTCAGTTTCTGCGCGATGATCGAGTCGGCGTACTCGAACACTTGCGACGCCGGCTCGGTGTCGGAGGTCATCGCCATGATCATGATCGGCGTGTCCGCCGGATTCACCTTCCGGTACGTCGGTGGTGCCGGCAGGTTGACCGGCAACTCGCTCGCCGCGGCGTTGATCGCCGCCTGCACGTCACGCGCCGCGCCGTCCACGTTCCGGTCGAGATCGAACTGCACCGTGATCGAAGTCCCGCCGAGCGTGCTGGCCGACGTGATTTCCGTCACCCCGGAAATTTGCGCAATCCGCCGTTCCAACGGCGCGGCCAATGACGATGCCACCGTGGCCGGGTCCGCGCCCGGTAGGCTGGCGTTCACCGAAACCATCGGAAAATCCACGCGCGGCACAGCCGCCACCGGCAGAAACCGGAACGCCACGATGCCGAGCAAAAACAATCCCGCCGCCAGCAACGAAGTCCCCGCCGGCCGCCGGATGAATGGCTCGGAAATGTTCATGGCACTGCCGGAACGCCGATCTTCGCGGCGCGGCGTTGCCGGACCCAGTTGCCAAGCCGGTCGAGGTAGAGATAGATGACCGGCGTCGTGAACAGCGTGAGCGATTGTGACAAAATTAACCCGCCGACAATCGAAATGCCCATCGGCCGGCGTAGTTCGGAGCCGGTGCCCTGCTCGAGCGCCAACGGCAATGCGCCGAGCAACGCGGCGAACGTCGTCATCATGATCGGCCGGAACCGCAGCAGGCACGCTTGGTAAATGGATTGTTCCGGCGGCAAGCCCTGCTCACGTTCGGCGTCGAGCGCAAAGTCGATCATCATGATCGCGTTCTTCTTCACGATGCCGATGAGCAGAATGACACCGATGAGCGCGATCATTGAAAAATCTGTCCGGCAAAGTTGCAGCGCCAGCAACGCGCCGACGCCGGCCGACGGTAGCGTCGAGAGAATCGTGATCGGATGGATGTAACTTTCGTACAGCACGCCGAGCACAATGTAGATGACGATAATAGCGGCGAGAATCAGAAACGGCTCGCTTTTCAACGACGAACGGAACTCCGCCGCGCTGCCGGAGAAAGTTGTCGCCACGGTTTCCGGTAATCCGATTTCTTTTTGCGCGCGCTGGATGGCATTAACGGCTTCACCGAGCGAACTGCCGGGTTTGAGGTTGAACGACAACGTCACCGCCGGGAACTGTCCTTCGTGCACGATGGACAGCGGTGCGGTCCGGGTTTCCATTTTCGCAAACGTGCTGACCAGCACCATCTGGCCGGTCGTGGATTTCACGTAAATCTTGTCGAGCGCGTCTGGCGTGAGTTGGAAGTGCGGCTCGACTTCGAGAATAACCCGGTATTGGTTGAGCTGCGTGAACATGATGGAGACCTGCCGTTGCCCGAACGCATCGTAGAGCGTGTCGTCAATCGCCTGCGGCAACACGTTCAGCCGGGAGGCGGTCGCGCGGTCAACGTTCACGTGAAGTTGGAGGCCACCGGCTTGTTTGTCGGTCGCCACGTCGGTCAGTTCCGGCAACGTTCGCAGCTTGGATAGAAGTTTGTCCGACTGCTCGCCGAGTTCCGCTTCGTCGGCGTCTTCGAGCGTGTATTGGTATTGTGTGCGGCTGACGCGGCTGTCGATCTGCACGTCCTGCACCGCTTGCATGAACAGCGAAATACCTTCGACGTCTTTCGTCGCGTCGCGCAGTCGATCGATAACGGCGCTGACGCTGGAATGGCGTTCGTCGCGCGGTTTGAGGTTGATGTAGAGGCGGCCGGTGTTCACCGTCGGATTCACCGAGCCCGCGCCGACAAACGACGCAACGCTGACGACGTCCGGGTCCTTGCGCACGATGTCGGCCACGACGCGCTGGCGTTCGACCATCCCGCTGAACGAAATGGATTGCGGCGCGTCGGTCACGCCGGTAATCAAGCCGGTATCCTGCAACGGCAGCAGCCCCTTCGGAATCCAAATGTACATCGCAATCGTCAGCACCAGCGTCGCGATGGCGACCATCAACGTCGCGAATTGCCGCTGCAACACCCACTTCAATGTCCGGTCGTAAAAATCAAGCATCGCCTTGAACCCGCGTTCGCTCCACTCAAAGAACCGGCCATGCAGTTCACCCTTCTCCGCTTTGAGCAACCGGCCGCACATCATCGGCGTCAACGTCAGTGACACGATCGCCGACCACACGACCGCGACGCTCATCGTGATCGCAAATTCCCGGAACAAGCGCCCCACAATGCCGGTCATGAACAGCAGCGGAATGAACACCGCGATCAACGACACGCTCAGCGAAATGACCGTGAACCCGATCTGCTTCGCGCCCTTCAACGCCGCCTGCAATGGCGGGTCGCCCATCTCGATAAAGCGGACGATGTTCTCGATCATCACGATGGCGTCGTCCACGACGAAGCCGGTCGAGATCGTCAGCGCCATCAGCGATAAATTATCGAGCGTGAACCCGACGAGTTTCATCACACCAAACGTCCCGATAATCGCCAACGGCAACGCCACGCTCGGAATCACTGTCGCCCAAAACTTTCTCAGGAACACGAACATCGTCAGCACGACGAGCGCGACCGTCAGCACCAACGTGAATTGCACGTCGCGCACAGATGCCCGAATCGTCTGCGTCCGGTCAGTGAGCACGTTGATTTTCACGGTCGGCGGAATCGACGAACGCAACCGCGGCAGCAACGCTTTCACCCGGTCGGCTGTCTCGATGATGTTCGCGCCCGGCTGGCGTTGAATGTCGAGAATGACCGAAGGCTTGTCGCCGACCCAACCGGCGAGCCGGACGTTTTCGACGTTGTCCACCACGTCGCCAACGTCGCCGAGTCTTACCGGCGAGCCGTTCCGGTAAGCAACGATGACTTGCTTGTAATCGTCCGCCGACAAAATCTGATCGTTCGCGCCGATGGCGTACGACTGGCGTGGCCCGTCGAAACTGCCTTTCGGTGCGTTGATGTTGTTTTGCTGGAGCGACGAGCGAATGTCTTCGAGGCCGAGGCCGAGCGACGCGAGCGATGCCGGATTGATCCGCACGCGCACGGCCGGCTTCTGGTTGCCTTCGATGGTCACGAGGCCGACGCCGGTGACTTGACTCAATTTTTGCGCGAGGACGGTGTCGGCAAAGTCGTTGACCTTTTCCAGCGGCAACGTGTCGGAAGTGATTTGCAGCGTGAGAATCGGTGTGTCGGCCGGGTTGACTTTGCTGTACGTCGGCGGGTTCGGCATGTTCTTCGGCAACACGCCACCGGCTGCGTTGATGGCCGCCTGCACGTCCTGCGCCGCCGCGTCAATGTCGCGGTCGAGAACGAACTGCAAAATGATCGTCGAATTACCGAACGAGCTTTGCGACGTCATCTGCGCCAGCCCGCTGATTTGCCCGAACTGCCGTTCCAGCGGCGTCGTGACTGACGACGCCATCACATCCGGACTCGCGCCCGGATACTGCGCTGTGACCTGAATCGTCGGGAAATCCACCGGCGGCAGCGCCGAGATCGGCAACAGGAAATAGCCGAGCAACCCCATCATCACGATGCCCGCCATCAGCAACGACGTGGCTACCGGCCGATGTATGAATGGCTCAGAGACGTTCACTTCTCTTTGTCCGTTGCGCCCAGTTTCACCTTCGAACCCGGCTGAAGCCGGTACTGTCCATCCACCACAACGGACTGACCGGCCTGCAAACCTTCATCGATCAACGCCTCGCCGTTCTCGATCTGCGCGACCTTCACCGGCTGCACCGCAACCGTCTGGTCCGGCTTGATGACGAACGCATACGCGCCTTCCGGCCCGCGCTGCACCACTGAAGCCGGCACGACCAGCCCGCCCTTGCGCGTCGTCAGCAACAGCCACGCGTTCACGAACTGTCCCGGCCACAACTGCAAATCATCGTTGGCGAACGTCGCCTTCAACCGAATCGTCCCGGTGGTTGGATCAATCTGATTGTCGATCACCGCGAGCTTGCCGGTGGCAAGCACGGTGCGGTTGTCGCGATCAACGGCGATGACTTCGATGTCGCCGGTCGAGTGTTCCTTGCGAATTGCTTGCAGGTTTTGCTCCGGCAACGTGAACACGACCGAGATGGGTTTGAGTTGGGTCACTACGACGAGACCGTTCGCGTCGTTGGCGTGGACGATGTTGCCTTGGTCCACCAATCGCACGCCAGTGCGACCATCAATCGGCGAGGTGATCGTCGTGTAGTTGAGTTGCACGCGGGCGCTGTCGGCCGCCGCCGCGAGTTGATTGACCAGTGCCTGTTGCGTGTCGATGACTTGCTTGGCGACGGCGCTGGCCGCGCTCAGGTCGCGCTCCAATTCGATGCGCGCATTGGCTAGTTGCGCCTCGACTTGCGCCAGCGCCGTGCGGTACGGGTCGGGGTCAATCTGCGCCAGTAGGTCACCGGCTTTCACGTCCTGACCCTCGGTGAACGCCACCTTCTTCAACTCGCCGTCCACGCGAGCGTGGATGGTCACAGCATTGAACGCCTGCACCGTGCCGAGTCCGTCGAGGTAGATCGGCACGTCCTTCTGCGCGACGCGCCCGGCCACGACCGGCACCGGCGGCAGTCCGGCAGGCTTGCCGGTCGCCGCGCCGGGCCGGCAACCGGTAAGCACCCACAGCACGCACGCCAGTCCGATTACATATTTGATGGTTGTCATGGTTGCTAATCCTTATTCTCCCAGCCACCGCCGAGCGCTTTGTAGAGTGTGATCAGATTGGCCGTGACGGTCGCCTGGCTGTTGGCGAGTTGGTCTTCGTCCTGGTAGAGCGATCGTTCGGCGGTGAGCACGGCGAGGAAATCGCCAAGGCCTTTCTTGTAGAGCTCGTTCGACAACTCGACGGCCCGGCGATCCGCGGCCACCGCTTCCGCCAACGCCCGGTAATGGATCTGCTCGTTGTTATACGCCACCAGCGCGTCCTCGACATCCTGAAATGCGGTCAGCACGCTCTTCTCGTAGAACGCGAGCGCTTGTCGCTGTTGCGCGTTGGCCGCCTTGACCTGCGCGCGGATGCGACCGAAATCCAGCAACCGCCACGTCACCGTCGGCCCGGCCGACCAGTATTTGCTGCCCGCCGTAAACCAACTGCTGGCGCTCAAGCTCTGAAACCCGCCGAGACCAAGCAAGGTGAGTTTGGGGAACAACTCCGCCGTCTGGACGCCGATGTTCGCCGTCGCCGCCGCCAGTTGCCGCTCGGCGCCGCGCACGTCGGGACGACGCCGCAAAAGCTCTGACGGCAACCCGACCGGGACGCTCGGCGGCGGGGCCGGGATCGGCGCGGTCCCGGAGAGTTCCCCGAGCAGCGCGCCGGGTGGCTGACCGAGCAGGACGCCGAGTTGATGAATCGCCTGCTTCAACGAGGTGTCCAGCCCCGGCAATTGAGCCTGCGTGGTGGCGAGCAAGGACTCGGCTTGTTTCACATCAAGCTCGTTGGTCAGCCCGGCATTGAAGCGCGTGCGGGTCAACGCCAGTGCGTCCTGCTGCGCCTTGATGTTCCGGCGAGCAATGTCGAACCGGTATTGGAGGCCGCGAACCTCGACATAGTTGCGCGCGACTTCCGCCAACACGCTGATCAACACGTCCCGGCGATTCTCCTCCACCGAACCGTACAACGCCGTGGCCTGTTCGAGTTGCCTGCGCAGACTGCCAAAAATGTCAATCTCCCAAGTCGCGTCGAAGTGCGCGTCGTACAAGTCGGTGTGCGGCTGGGTGAGCGGCGCGGTGGACGCATTCCGGGCGCGCCGCGCGTCGGTGTACGAGCCGGCCCCGGCAATCGTCGGGCCAAGATTCCAGGCGGCCCCGGCCCGCAGCGCCCGCGCCTGAAACAATTGCGCCTCGGCGATGCGCAGATCGTAATTTGCCTTCACGGCGCGTTCGATGAGCGAATTCAGTTCCGGGTCGTTGAAGGTTTTCCACCATTCGACCACCTGCACGGTGGCGTTCGTCGTGCCGCCGCGTTGGGCTTCGCTCCAATTGGCCGGCGCGGCCGTTTTCGGTGGCCGGTAGTCCGGGCCGACGGCGCAACCGGCAACCAGACCGGTGGTCAGGGCGCAAAAAAACAGAGTGCGGCATTTCATCCGGAAGTCTCTTTCTTGTTGAGCGCGTCCATCAGGTTCAAGATCGCGGCGATGACGAAGTCGTCGCCAAGCGCGGTGTTGAGCATGGCGTGGTAGAGCGGGCGATGCGGCCACTCTTTGTTGAAATAGTGCTTCACAAACGCCGCCCGGTCTTGATCAACCGTGTCCACAAGCTTACCGGCTTCCTTTTCATTTTTCAGCAACTCGACAGCGCGCTTGAGCCGGTATTCACGAGGCGCAAACAAAAACGTGACCAGCGTGTCGGCGCGGTCGCGCAGAAAATACGGCGCGCCGCGGCCAACGATGACACAGTGGCCGGTGGCGGCGGCGTCTTCGACGACGCGCCGCATCAAGGCCATCATCGCGTCGCAGTCGAATGTTTCCAGCCCGCTGACCGGCAGGCTGCTTTCATAGCTGCCGCGCCAGAAGACTTTCGAAAGCCGGTAAAACAGCGGGTCGAGTCGTTCTTCGCGCCGCTCGACCGCGGCCGGCGCGACTTGCGCCAGGCGCGCGATCTCCTCGGTCAATTGCCGGTCGAACAACTTCCAGCCGAGCTGCCGGGCGAGTGTCTCGGCGATCACGCTTGCGCCGCAGCCGTATTCGCGTTCGATGACGATGGTGCGAATCATTTCTCTGCGCCCCCGCCGAGCGCCTTGTAAAGCGCGACGAAATTCACCGAGACCGCCTGCCGGCTGAGCGCCAGTTCATTCTCGACCTGATAGAGCGAACGCTCGGCGTCGAGCACGGGCAGAAAATCGGTCAGACCGTTCTTATACCGGTCGCGGGCGATGGCGACGGATTCCCAGGCCGCTTTTCCGCTGGCCGCCAACGAGTGATACCGGACCTGTTCCTTCGCGTAGGCGACGAGCGCGTTCTCAACCTCCTCGAATGCGTTGAGCACCGTCTGCTCGTAACTCGCCAGCGCCTGTTCCTGGCGCGCGTTCTGGACGCGGATGTTGGCGCGGATGCGGCCGGCATCGAAGATCCGCCATTGCATCGTCGGGCCGAATGTCCAGATTCGGCTGCCGCCAGTCCACCAGTCGCCAGCGCTGACACTTTCCAAGCCCGCCATGCCGAGCAGCGAGAACTTCGGAAACAAATCCGCCGTCGCCATGCCAATCTGCGCGGTGGCCGCGGCCAGTTCGCGTTCGGCGCGGCGCACATCCGGCCGCCGCAACAACAAAACGGACGGCAAGTCCACCGGAACGACCGGCGGCGGAGCCGGTACGGGCGCGTCACCGGATAGCTCCGTCAATAGCGCGCCCGGCGACTGGCCGAGCAACACGCCGAGCCGGTGGATGGACGCCTTCAGCAGAATCTCAAGGGCCGGTATCTGCGCCGCAGTCGCCGCGACCAGCGTCGAGGCTTGCTGAACGTCCAGTTCGCTGGTCAGCCCGTGCCGGTAACGGTCGCGCGCGATTTCCAGCGCCTCGTTTTGCGCCGCGACGTTTTGCGCCGCGATGGTTAACCGCTGTTGAAAACCGCGCGTCTCGATGTAATCGCGGGTCACTTCGGCCAGTAACGAGACCAGGACGCCGCGCCGATTGAATTCAGCGGCGGCCGCTTGCGCTTTTACGGCCTCGACCTTCCGGCGCGTGCCGCCGAACAAGTCGATTTCCCATGCCGCGTCAAAGTCCGCTTCGTACAAGTCGTAGTCGGGAGATGTTCCGGGAGGCAGCAGATTGCCCAGAAACCCGTGTTGGCTGATCCGATTACGCATGTATGAAGCCGGCACATCGGCGGTCGGCCAGAAGTCGGCGGCGGCCACGCCGCGCAGGGCGCGGGCTTCGCGCACGCGGGCTTCGGCGACGCGGAGAGTGAGATTCGAGAGCGCGGCGCGGCTGATGAGCGAATCGAGTTCGGCGTCGTGGAAACTCTTCCACCACGCGACGTCCACCGGCGCGGCGTTGGTTTCGCCGCCGGCCAACGGCGTCGCCCATTGCGCCGGGATGTTCAGTGCGGGTGGATGATAGTTCGGGCCGACCGCGCAGCCGGTCAGTATCGCCAGCAAACCGCAGAGCGTGAAATGGTTTACTTTCATCGGTGCTCCCTTCAATGCGCCGCGGCCGGGGCGTGGAACCGGGCTTTCTTCAGCAGGAACGATCCCGCGAGGCACGCGGTGGTGACCAACGCGAGCCAGCGGAAGTTGTCGATGAACGCCAGCATCGTGGATTGCTGAACGAGTTGATGGTAAATCGCGCCGACGGCTTGGTGTCCGGCCTGCACTGAGCCGACTTGCGGCGTGAGCGCGGCTTGCAGGGTGTGCAGCCGGGTTTGGTAGGCCGGGTCGTACGGCGTCAGGTGTGCGACGAGGACGGTCTGGTGCGCCTGGGCGGCGCGCGCCAGCATTGTTGTGACCAGTGAGATACCGACGCTGCCGCCGATGTTGCGCATCAAGTTGAAAATCCCGGTTCCGTTGCTGATTTGATCGTTGGGCAACATCGCGGTGGTGAGCGTGGCCAACGGGACGAAGACCATGCTCATGCCCAAACCTTGCAGGAAATTGGGCAGGGCCACGCTCGCAATGCCGATGTTCAGGTTGATGTTCCCCAACATAAAGATGGAAAGGCCGGCGATGACGAACCCGAAGGCAATCAGCCGACGGGCATCCACCCGGCTCGTGAGATAGCCGACCAACGGCATCATCAGAAACGAACCGATGCCCCGGGGACTTTGCGCCAGACCGCTGTCCACCGCCCGGTAGCCGAGAAGCACTTGCATAAACTCCGGCAACAACGTCAGCGGACTGTAAATGACCAGACCCATCAGAGTGATCAGCACCGTGCCGATTGCGAAGTTGCGGTTTTTTAGGATGTGCAAATTGACGATGGGTTCGCGCGTGCGCAACTCCCAGAACACGAAGCCCACAAGAGCCGCGACGCAGACGACCGCGAACCAACGAATCCACAGCGACGCGAACCAATCGTCCTCCTGCCCCTTGTCGAGGATGATCTGGAGCGTCGCCAGCCCCAGCGCCATCAACCCGAAGCCGACCGCGTCGATGCGCCCGGGCTTGGCGCTTTTGACATAGTGCGGGTCGTGAATGAAGCGGCGAATCATCAAGATCGCCGCGAGGCCGACCGGAATGTTGATGAAGAACAACCACCGCCACGAATAGGTATCGGTGATCCATCCGCCCAATGTCGGCCCGATGACCGGCGCGACCACGACGCCCATGCCGTACATTGCCATGGCCGCGCCGCGGCGGTGTGGGGGAAAACTTTCCAGCATGATTGCCTGCGCCAAGGGCTGTAAGGCGCCACCACCCACCCCCTGCAACACGCGCGCCGCAATCAAGCAACCCAAGCTTCCCGCCATGCCGCACAGGAACGACGACACCGTGAAGATGGCGATGCAGGTGAGCAAAAAACGTTTCCGGCCGAAAAACCGTGAAAACCAAGCCGCCGCCGGCAGGATCACTGCGTTGGAGACCAGGTAGCTGGTCACCACCCACGTCGCCTCATCCGGGGTTGCCGCCAGACTGCCCGCCATGTGCGGCAGCGAAACCGTCACGATGGTCGTGTCGAGCACTTCCATGAACGTCGCCAGCATCACCGCGCTGGCAATCAGCCACGGGTGAACTTCCGGCCGCGCCTCCGGCAGTTGTGTGTTGAAGTCGTTCATCGCACGCGCACGACCGGCACCACTGACATGCCGGGACCGAGTGTGAATTCAGGGTCGGGCGGACTGTCGAAGACGATCTTGACCGGCACCCGCTGTACGACCTTGACGTAATTACCGGCGGCATTTTCCGGCGGCAGCAAACTGAACCGCGCCCCGGCACCGCGCTGGATGCTGTCCACGTGCCCCTTGAATTCCTTGCCGGGATACGCATCGATTTCGATCCGCACCGGCTGCCCCGGCTTCATGTAGGTCAGTTGTGTCTCCTTGAAATTGGCGACGACCCAGACCTTTTCCGTCACCAGCGCCAGCAGCGCCTGACCCGTTTGCACATACGCGCCCACCTCGACCGTGCGGTGCGTCACGAAGCCGTCTTCGGGCGCAACCACTTTGGTGTACGACAAATCCAGTTCCGCCTGTCGCACCGCGGCCTCGGCTTGCTGCACATCCGCCGCCGCCGTCTCGACGCCGGCTTTGCTCAGCGCCGCCTGCGCCACCGCGGCTTTTTCACGGTTCCGGGCCACCTGCACCTCGGCGGCCGTCGAACGCGCCTGAGTTCCCACGCTATCCAGTTGGGTGCGGGACACCGACCGGCTCTCCGCGCCTTGATAACGCTTCAAATCCGCTTGCGTCCGTTCGGCTTCCGCCTCCGCGACGACCACCTTAGCGTGTTCCTGTTCGGCCTTCGCTTCGTCCACAACCACCTGGGCTCTGGCCTGTTCGAACTGGGTCTTCGATCCGGCGAGCCGCGCCCGCGCCTGCGCCAATCGCACTTCGTAATCTCGCGGACCAAGCTCGACGAGCACATCGCCCTGTTTGACTCTCTGGTTGTCTTTGACGAGCAGACTCACCACCCGGCCCGGCACCTGCGGCGCAATCGCCGTGACGTGCCCGTCGATAAACGCGTCGTCGGTATCTTCGTAAGGCCGCATCGCGAAGTAGTAGTACACGCCCGCCCCGATCACGAGTAGCGGCAGGATCACCATGGCGACACGGAAGCCGGTTCGATTTGGCCGATTGGGACTGCTGTTGGTGTTGGCTGATTTTTCGGGTGTCGTTTCCATAATCAGTGACGTCTCAGTGTCCGGCTATCTGCCGGATGCCAGCCAGTGAAAATGCGGTGATGTGTTTGGCCAGTTGCTCGATGTCGTCCGGTTCAAACCGCTGGTCCGGCGTCATGCGTTGAATGACCGGCCGCGCGTGCCGGTAATAGGCACACTGCCCAAGCACACTGCGGGTACATTGGCGAATCTTTTCGGTCGACGCGGCCAGTCCCAGCAGCTCGCCGACGATGGCGTCGAGCCGCTCGGTCAACGGCCGGTACACCTCGTCGATCAGATCATTCAGCGCCTCGGTGGGCTGTGTCATCTCGCGGACCATCAACTTGCCGTGCCAGCCGGGCTGACTCTTGTCGAGGATGCGAAACAAGAACGAGCGAATGAACGCGTTCAGCCGTTCTTCCGCCGTGGCGTCGCCACGAAGGCCCAAGTCTGGCGGATATTTTTGGCGGCTGAGTTCGGCCCAGTGATTGAGGACTTCCCGGTACAGTCCTTCCTTGTCGCCAAAGTAGTAATTCACGGCCGCGATATTCGCTTCGGCGCGCTCACAGATTTCCCGGACAGTGGCGTCGCGAAATCCCCGCTCGGCAAACACCTCGCCAGCCGCTCCCAGTAACCTGAGCTTTGTTTCAACCGGGTTATCTTCGGAAGTCATATAAATGAGTATACGGCATTAGACATCTGATTCAATTAAATGTTTGAAATGCGTGTTTTATTATAAACACACCCATTTTTGTTAGAAGACACCACGGGTGTCCGCTCATAAAGGCCAGAGCAACAATTGGTTATAGTTTAATGAAT
>JBBISF010000002.1:64974-85324 GCA_037441425.1 Verrucomicrobiia bacterium | reverse complement strand
TAAACTCAGCCAAGACTCACCCAAGCTTCTGTCCAACTAACGGGGGCAGGTCAGGCGTCCGGCAAGTAGTAGAAATCTCGCACCAAGGAATCATAGATTGGTCTTTGTCTTAAAACCATGTGCACTAGTTTTGTCGCAAACGAGAACTGAAGCGTGTGACGACGGTCGTGAGACGGCACTTCGTACAAGTCGTGACAAACTTGGATCAAATCTACACGGCCACGAGTGTTTGCATTCTGGAGCAAACGAAAATACGTATCATAGAAATCGGGCGATAATCTCGCAGCGTTCATCGCCCAGAAATTCTTATACCGGCGCTGATACTCTTCGTCCGTAGCGACATTCCGCTGCGAAAGTTGGTCCATAAGCCAATCGTACTCGGTGATAAACGCGTTGCCTACGGACTCAACGATTAAGCCAGCGTTTCGATTGATCAATTCGTACATAGCACGCTTCTCACTTCTCGGTGTCACCCACACCAAAATACGTAGCGTCCGGATGGTGGAAGACAAGTGCGCTGACGCTGGCTTCCGGTTCCATCATGAAACCTTCGGTGAGGTTCACACCAGTTTCTTCCGGGCGGAGCAGCTTGAAGATACCGGCTTGGTCTTCGAGTGCCGGGCAGGCGGGGTAACCGGGACTGTACCGGCGGCCCCGGTATTTGGTCGTGAACCGGTCGAGCATCGTCATGTCGGCCGGGTCGGGGAAGCCCCAGTCTTCCCGGAGACGCCGGTGAATCCATTCGGCGGCGGCTTCGGCGGTTTCGAGCGCGAGCGCTTGGAGCGCGTGCGATTTGAGGAATTCGCCGCGGGCCTTGAAGTCGTTGGCGCGCTCAATGATGCCGGTGCCGGCGGTGACCACGAAGAGGGCGAGGCTGTCGCCGGTCGGCGCAAGGTAGTCGGCGAGGCTGAGGCCGTCGGGTTTACGTTGGCGTGGGAAAGTGAAGGTGTGACCCGGTAGTTTGATGGCGTTGCCTTCGGGTGTCGCGGGGAAGAATTGCCAGACGGCTTTGATCTTCATGAACTTCTTCGCCTCGGATTTGACTTCTTCGATGGCGGCATTGAGTTCCAGCGCTTTCGGGTCGCGCGCGGCGAGGGCGCGCTCGAAATTGGTTTTGAACCCGAGATGTTTGCCGTACAACATCTGTGGGTTGATGTAGCTCCAGACTTCCGTGAGGTTCGGGACGGCAATGACTTTCCGGTCGGGGTACGGCGCCGATAATGGCGGCAAAATGCGGACGCGGGTGCTGCGTTCGGTGGTTTCCGGTTCGCTGGGCTTGCCCGCCGAGGCGGGGACAGCGCGCCCTACCGAGGGTTTCAGTTCGGCGAGGCGGTTCATCGTGGCGAGGCCGGTCATGGCGTCTTTGCAGTAGGCGACCGGCCCGTCGTAAGCGGCGGCGATCTTGGTCTCGGTGAACTTGGCGCTCAACGCCGCGCCGCCCACCAAAATCGGAACGGTCACACCGGCGGCCTTGAGGTCGGCGGCGGTGACGGCCATTTGTTGGGCGCTCTTGACTAGGAGGCCGCTGAGGCCAATGGCGTCGGGTTTGTGTTCCCGGTACGCCTCGATCAACGTCTCCGGTGGGACTTTGATGCCGAGGTTGATGACCCGGTAACCGTTGTTCGAGAGAATGATCTCCACGAGGTTCTTGCCGATGTCGTGGACGTCGCCTTTGACCGTGGCAAGAATCACTTTGCCTTTCGTCGCGCTCTCGCTGTGCGCCATAAATTTTTCCAGGTGCGCGACGGCGGCTTTCATGGCCTCGGCGCTCTGGAGGACTTCGGCGACGATGAGTTCGTTGTTATTAAAGAGGCGACCGACTTCGTTCATGCCGGCCATGAGCGGGCCGTTGATGATCTCGAGCGGGGCGGCGTCCTTCAACTTTAGGTCAAGGTCGGCGATGAGACCTTCCTTCGTGCCTTCGAGAATGTAATTAGCCAGCCGGCCATCGAGCGGCAAGTCCGACGCCTTTTTCTTTACGCGACTTTCCGCGCCGCGGAAATGCTGGCTGACCGCTTCAATGTTGCGTTGCAGCGTCGCTTTGTCCGGCGAGTGAAACAGCAAATCTTCGGCGAGCTGCTTCTCCTCGTCCGGGATGCTCGGGTAGCGTTCGAGTTTCTCGGCGTTGACGATGGCCAGATCCAGCCCGGCCTTCGTGGCGTGGTAGAGCATGACGGAGTTGATAACTTCGCGCGCGGCGGGCGGCAGACCGAAGCTGACGTTGCTGACGCCGAGGATGGTTTTGCAGCGCGGTAACTTTTCTTTGATAAGCCGAATCGCTTCGACAGTCTCGACGCCGCTGCCGATGTAATTGGCGTCGCCGGTGGCGCAGGGGAACGTAAGCGGGTCGAAGATGAGGTCTTCTTCCGGGATGCCGCGCTCGGTGCAATACCGGTGGGCGCGCACCGCGATAGCGAGTTTGCGTTGCCGGGTGATGGCTTGCGCCTGCTGCTTGTCCTCGTCAATCGAACCGATGATGACCGCCGCGCCGTACTTCTTCACGCGCGGCAGGACGTTGTGGAATTTTTCCTCGCCGTCCTCAAAGTTGATCGAGTTGATGATGGCTTTGCCTTGGCAATACGTCAGCGCCCGCTCGACCGCTTGCGGGTTGGTCGAATCAATCATCAACGGTACTTTGACCTTGTGGATGACCTTCTCGTAAAACCGGTCGATGTCGCCCAACTCATCCCGGTCAGTGTTTTCGAGGTTGATATCAATGATGTGCGCACCGCTCTTGACTTGAACGCGTGCGATCTCGCTGGCTTCCTCAAATTGTTCCTCAGAAATCATCCGCTTGAACGCCCGCGAGCCGACTTCGTTGGTGCGCTCGCCGACGATCAGCGGACGGTTGTCGTCGCTCGCCTCGACGAGTTCGATACCGGAGTAGTAACTGCGCCGTTGGCCGCGATGCCGGCGGGGCGGCTTACTGGCGACCATCTCGGCGATGGCCTTGATGTGCGCCGGCGTCGTGCCACAACAGCCGCCGACGATGTTCACCCAGCCGTTTTTGACGAACCGTTCCAACGATGCCGCGAGCGATGTGGGCGTTTCGCCGTACTGGCCTTCCTCGTCCGGCAAGCCCGCGTTCGGGTAACACGACACGGCGGTGGTCGCCATTTCGTGAATTGTGCGGATGTGATCGGTCATGAACTCGGGGCCGGTCGCGCAGTTCAAGCCGATGGCAAGCAAGTCCACGTGTTGCAACGACGCCACGAGCGCATCCGCCGTCTGACCGGCAAGCATCGTGCCCATTGGTTCGATGGTGCCGGAGACGATGACCGGTATCTTCACGCCAACTTGCGCAATACCGATGAGCGCGGCCTTGATGTTGCGCGTGTCCTGGCAGGTCTCGACGAGCAACAAATCCACGCCGCCTTCGATCAATGCGGCGGCTTGCACACGAAAATTCTCGACCAACTGCTGAAACGTGACACCACCGGTCACAGTAATCGCCTTCGTCGTCGGCCCCATTGAGCCGGCGACGAATCCCTTGCCGGCTTCGCGCGCGAGTTTCGCGGCGGCCTTGTTGATTTCCCGGCATTTGTCAGCGAGGCCGTACTCGCCGAGGACGAGCGGCGTCGCTCCAAAAGTGTCCGTTTCAATGATGTCGGTGCCGGCGGCGAAGTATTGCCGGTGAATATCGCGAATCACGTCGGGGCAGGTGAGGACGAGATGCTCATTACAACCTTCGTACTCCGGCCCGCCGAAGTCGGCGGCGGTGAGGTTGCGTTGCTGGATCATCGTGCCCATCGCGCCATCGAGCACGAGAATCCGGTCGGCGAGGAGTTGCCTGATGTCTTGAGTGTTGCCCATGCGGTTGCCGGGCGCTAGATTAACAGCGTATGAGGGCACTGACAAGTTTAGTGCTGGCGATGGCGGTCAGTGTGACCGCCGCGGAGGTCACTATGAAATTGAGTAGTCCGTCGTTCCAACACAATCAACGGATTCCGAAACAGTTTACCGGCGAGGGTGCCGACGTTTCGCCTGCGCTACAATGGGAAGGCGCACCGGCGGGGACGAAGTCGTTTGCGTTGGTGTGTGATGATCCCGACGCGCTGAGTGTAGCCGGTAAGGTCTGGGATCACTGGGTCATCTGGAATATTCCCGGCACGGCGACCGAGTTACCGGAGAACGTTGAAAAGAAGGCGACGGTACTCGGTACGGCTACGCAGGGGCTGAACACATGGCCCCGGTTGGGCTACAACGGTCCGATGCCGCCACCCGGCCACGGGGTGCATCACTATCACTTCAAGTTGTACGCGCTGGATACGATGCTGGACCTGCCGTCAAAGTCCACGAAGAAGCAACTGGAAGCGGTGATGAAAGGGCACATCCTGGCGCAGACGGAGTTGATCGGGACGTACGAGCGGAGGTAACTGTCAGACCAGGGTGAGTTCCGGCGCATGTGTTTTCGGAGCGCGCGGTTGAATGTTGGGGACGGCGGGGCCGGTGGCTTGGGCGAACTTGATGGGGGAGCGCAGAATCAAGGTGCCGAACAAGGCGTCGAAGAGGGGGATGACGACGTTGAGGTTCTTGCCCATGTAACGGTGGTGCAGCAGGTGGTGGCCGTTGAGGCGGAAGAAGATGCCGGACCGCTCGACGTGACGAGCACGCGGGATGTGCATGCACCAGTGCAGGTATTCATAAGCCGCGTAGTAGAGCACCATGGAGGCGAAGATGCCAATGGCCACCGGTTTGCCGATCAGCCATTGCACGCCGAGCACCGGTGCAACGTGCAATACCCAAATGGCCGGCGCATTCCACCAAGCCATCGGGACCGTTTTTTTGTCAGCTTCATTCTGGAGATGATAGGTCTGGTCAGCCCGGAACTTCCCATGATGCACGACGGCGTGAGCACGGAAGGGGTACCGGAAGAACTTCAATGGCTTGTGCATGACGTATTTGTGGAGGAGCCACTCGAAAAAACTGCAATAGATCACGCCGCCCAGAAACCCGATGGTTTGCCAAAAAATCAAGAGCACCGCGGGAGGCTACACGAAACTTTGCCAAAGGCAACTGATTGTTCTATAAGTGGCGAAGATTTCTTATGACCAGCCATCCGGAAGAACTTCTGGGGCCGTTGCTGCGCGACGTGTCGCGGTCGTTTTACCTGACGTTGCGCGTGTTGCCCAAGGCGATCCGGCCACAGATTTCGCTCGCGTACCTGCTCGCGCGCAGCACCGACACGATTGCGGATACGGAAGCCGTGCCGCGCGCGCGGCGGATCATTTCGCTGCGGGAACTGCAAAGTCTGACTCGCGTGCCGGACCTCGGGACGCTGGCCGAGAACCAGGCGCTCCCGGCGGAACGACAGTTGTTGGAGCGATTGGCGGACTGCCTCGAAACGCTCGATACCTTCAGCGTCGTGGATCGCCGGTTGATTCAGTCGTTGCTCCAGACCATCATCGGTGGGCAGATTTTTGACCTGGAACGGTTTCCTGATGAAACACTGACGGCGTTGGCGGACGACGCGGAGTTGGATCGCTACACGTACATAGTGGCCGGCTGTGTCGGCGAGTTTTGGACGAAGATGTGTCAGGCCCATTTGCCGGGAATGGAGGCGTTGAACGTGAAGGATGGCGTCCGGTTCGGCAAGGGGCTGCAATTGGTGAATGTGCTGCGGGACATCGGTGATGACCGGCGCCGCGGGCGACAATATTTGCCGAACCTCGATGACTATCCGCGCTGGTTGGACCGGGCGCTTGAACATCTCGACGTGGGATGGCGATACACGTTGACGATCCCGGCTTCGCAAGCGCGGCTGCGGCTGGCCTGCGTCTGGCCGATTTGGATCGGTGTGCAGACGATTGCGCGTTTGCGGCAGGAAAATCCGCGTGCGCCGGGCAAGGTCAAGATTTCACGTGGCGAGGTGTACCGGTTAATGGCGCGGTCGTTCCTGATCTGCCGGAGCGACCGGGCGCTGGACAAATTCTATGCCCGGCTGCGGGCTTGCAAATAGGCCGTTCGAACATATCATACGCGGACTATGTTTACCGGTTGTTATACAGCGTTGGTGACGCCATTCACGAAAGCGGGCGCGGTGGACGAGCCACGATTGCGCGCATTGGTCGAAACCCAGATCCAAGCGGGCGTGAATGGCCTCGTGCCGTGCGGCACGACGGGCGAGTCGCCCACGCTCTCGCACGAAGAACATAATCACGTCATTGAGTTGGTGGTGAAATTTGCGGCCAAGCGGTGCCAGGTCATTGCCGGCACCGGCTCCAACGCCACCGATGAAGCGATTGCGATGACGCGCCACGCGAAGGATGCCGGCGCGGACGCGACGTTGCAGGTTTCGCCGTATTACAACAAACCAACGCAAGCCGGTTTGTATGCGCATTTCCGGAAGATTGCGGAGGACGGCGGATTGCCGGTGATCATCTACAACATTCCCGGCCGCTGCGGCGTGGACGTTGCCAACGAAACGACCGCCAGACTCCGTCGGGATTTGCCGAAACTGGTGGTGGGGTTGAAAGAGGCCACCGGCAACGTGGATCGCGTCAGCCAGTTGCGCCAGTTGGTGGACAAAGATTTCGTCATTCTGTCTGGTGATGATTCGTTGACATTGCCGATGATGAGCGTGGGCGCGGCCGGTGTGATCAGCGTGGCGTCCAACGTCATTCCGCGCGAAGTCACCGAGATGGCGCACGCGGCGTTGAAAGGCGATTTCGAGCGGGCCGGGCGGATTCACGCGAAATTGTTCCCCTTGTTCAAAGATTTGTTCATCGAGACAAATCCGATTCCGGTGAAAGCCGCATTGGCGTTGATGGGACAGATCGAGGAAGCATACCGGCTCCCGCTCGTCCCGATGGCGGACAACAATCAAGCAACGTTGCGCAAGACGCTCGTGGCACTGGGATTGGTGAAATGAATCCCATCCGCGTCATTATCAGCGGTGCGAAGGGCCGAATGGGGCAGACACTCATAGCCTGCGCGAAAGCCGATGCCGGACTGCAAGTGGTTGGCGGTGTCGATATCGGCGATGATCTCGGAAAACTTCTGCCTCAAGCGGATGTCGTGGTGGAATTTGCATTGGCGGAGGCCACGGCCGGTACGGCGAAACTTTGCGCCCAGTACAAGAAGGCGCTGGTCGTGGGTACGACCGGGCACAGTGAGGCCCTGAAACAGGAAATCCGCAAAGTCTTGGCGGGCGTGCCGGTGGTGTGGACGGGTAATTACAGCACCGGGGTGAACACGTTGTTTTGGATGTCGCAGAAAGTCGCGGAGATCGTCGGTAGCGAATGGAACGTTGAAATCGTGGAGACGCATCACACCGCCAAGAAGGACGCACCCAGCGGGACGGCGAAGCAGTTGCAGTCGATTCTGAAGAAAGTCCGGGGTGTTGAACCACCGGCGCATGCGCTGCGCATCGGCGACGTGGTTGGCGATCACACGGTGACCTTTGGCACGCCCGGCGAACGAATTGAGTTGAACCATCGCGCAAGCAGTCGCGAGATTTTCGCGCGCGGGGCGCTGCGCGCGGCAAAGTGGATCGTTCACCAGAAGCCGGGACTGTACGACATGCAGGATGTGCTAGGTCTGAAGTAGTTCAAGTTCGTCATCCTGAGCGAAGCGAAGGACCTCACAAGCGAATGCCGGAGGAGCGTACATTTTGGGTTTACATCATGGCCAGCGCATCCCGCGTTCTCTACATTGGCGTTACCAACGATCTCCAGCGCCGCGTTTGGGAGCACAAGACGAAGCAAGTGCTGGGGTTTACGCGGAAGTACAACATCAATCGTTTGCTGTACTTCGAGGAGTTTCGTGACATCAACGAAGCGATCACCCGCGAGAAGCAGATCAAAGGTGGTTGCGGAGGAAGAAGGTTGCATTGATCGAGAAATCGAATGGTACTTGGAAGGATTTAAGTTGGGGATGGTTCGATGCCGAGGTTCTTCGCTTCGCTCAGAATGACAACTTAAGGCGTGCACAACCTCATGTCTGTCACCCTGAGCGTCGCGAAGGGACTCACAATCGCAACGTGGCGGGTGGCCGAATATGAAAGTCGGCCTCGGCCTCGGTTCGAATCTCGGCGACCGGCTGAAACACCTTCAGCAGGCGAAGGCGTATCTGCTCAGTCTTTCCCCGGAGCAATGGCATCAACAGTCGCCGGTGTATGAAACATCACCGGTGGATTGTCCACCGAACTCACCGAAATTCTTCAATGCAGTGCTTGAAATTGAGTTTACCGGCGCGCCACGAACGTTGTTGAAGAAGACCCAAGCTTACGAGGATGCGCACGGACGGGACCGCAACCTGCCCGTGAATGCGGCGCGGCAAATTGACATTGATATTCTCTATTTCGGCGAGAAGGAAGTGCTGGAGAAGAATCTGGTGATTCCGCATCCGCGGATGGCGCATCGGCGGTTTGTGTTGCTGCCACTTTCGACGATCCGGCCGGAGATGATTGTGAAGGGGACCGGCAAGACGGTGCAGATGTTGTTGCGGGAGTTGCCGGTCGGACCGGAAGAAGTTAAGTTTGTTTCACACGAATGGTGAAAACGACCATCCACACATTGCAGGAGATGAAGCAGCGGCGCGAGAAGATTGCGGCGTTGACCGTTTATGATTTCTTCACGGCGAAGATCATGGACGAAGTCGGCATCGAGCTGTTGTTGGTGGGGGATTCGCTGGGGATGGCCGTGCTCGGCTATGAAAACACATTGCCGGTGACGATGGAGGAGATGCTGCATCATACGCGGGCGGTGGCGCGGGCCAAGCCGAACGCGCTGGTGGTGGCGGACATGCCATTTATGACCTACCCGACGGTCCAGCCAGCGCTCGACAACGCTAGGCGCTTTATCCAAGCCGGTGCCGACGCGGTAAAGCTGGAAGGCGGCGAGATTGTTGCCGAACAGATTCGGGCGTTGGTCACAGCCGGCATCCCGGTATTGGGTCACATTGGATTGCAGCCACAGTCGATTTTGGAAACCGGCGGGTACAAGATTCAAGGCCGCACCCCGGAGTCGGCGGAGCGGCTGGCGCGGGATGCACAGGCGGTGGAAGCCGCCGGTGTGTTTGCCGTCGTGATTGAGTGCACAGTCAGCAAGGTCGCCGGGGACATCACGCAGGCTCTGACAATTCCCACAATCGGCATCGGCGCCGGTGCGGGTTGCGATGGTCAGGTTCTGGTAAGCAGCGACATGCTCGGACAGTTCACGTGGTTCACCCCGAAGCATGTGAAGCGCTACGCCAACCTCAGCGAGGAAATGCGCAAGGCGTTCGCCGCGTACAAGCGCGAAGTGGAGAATGGCGCGTTTCCCGGCAAAGAACAGAGTTTCTAGAACTCGAACTTCAGACCGGCAAACCGTTTTTCGAGTTCACTCACCACCCGGCGTTCGCTGGCTTCGCCTTTGGCGATGAAGGTCACGGAGAACCGCAGGTAGGGACCGGCCTCATCCCAGGGGACGGTCGAGATCAGTTTCTCGGTGATCAACCATTGGCTGACGTCTTCCGCGGTCTTGAACGTCGTGCGCTGGCCGTCGGCATCCTCCACGGCTTTGGGGGCGCGCACGTAGAGAAAGAATGAACCTTGGGGCTTGGTCGCATCGAACCCGAATTTGCGCAGGCAGGCGACGAGCAGGTCCATCCGCCGGGAATACTTGGCGGCGATCTTGTGTGTGATTTCCGGGTGCTGCAACGAAGCGGCGCACGCCTTCTGGATGGCGAGGAACTGGCCGCTGTCGGTGTTGTCTTTGCAGTCGCCG
Organism: Verrucomicrobiia bacterium; assembly: GCA_037441425.1. Classification (GTDB taxonomy): domain Bacteria; phylum Verrucomicrobiota; class Verrucomicrobiia; order Palsa-1439; family Palsa-1439; genus JBBISF01. Next base: position 75,617 of record JBBISF010000002.1, on the reverse strand, counting down.
TAGGCTTTCACGAGAAGTTCGTTGCCGGCGACGAAGCCCAACCGCCAGCCGGTCATGTTGAACGCCTTGCTCATCGAATGGAGTTCGATGGCGACGTCTTTCGCGCCCGGGAGGGAAAGGATTGAGAGCGGTTTGCCATCAAAGATCAGCGCGCCGTAGGCGGCGTCGGAGATGATGACCAGCCGGTGTTTCCGGGCGAACTCCACGGCCTGAGCGAAGAATTCCGCCGTGGCACTGGCGCCCGTGGGGTTGTTGGGATAATTCAGGACAATGGCCTTGGCGCGTTTCAGCGCATCTTTCGGAATCGCGTTGAGGTCCGGCAGGAAATGGTGATCCGCGGTGAGCTTTAGATTGAAGACTTCGCCGCCCAACCATTTCGCGTGCGTGCCGAAAACCGGGTAACCCGGCACGGTCATGATCGCCACGTCGCCGGGATTGATCAGCGCGGCCGGCAAGATGGACAACGCCGCCTTGCTGCCGATGCTGTGAATGATTTCCTTTTCGGGATCGAGACCGGAGACACCAAACACTTTCTCCATCCAGTTGGCCGCGGCGCGGCGGTATTCCAGGCCGCCGTTGTCAGCGTAGCCGCGGTTTTCCGGTTTGTTGGCTTCCTCACACAAAGCCCGGATGCTCAGGGGAAACGCCATCTCATCCGGCTCGCCGACACCGAGGTCGATCAGGGCGACGTTCGGGTGGGCGGCCATGGCGGCGCGTTTGGCGCGTTTAATCTTTTCAAATTTATAAATTTGAGTGCTCTTGCCGTACAACTTCCCGCCGATGCGTTCGGCAAACAAACTTTGAATGTAAGACTCCGTCATGGCGGCGATGAATAGACACGAACCGGTTTTGGTTGTCAATTCGGTTGGCAGCGGGTATCTTAAAACTGTGGAACTGGTTCGCGGCATTCGTGAGATGCACGAGCAGGCGGTGGCCGTGAAACGCGGAGGGCGGCGCATCGCTCTCGTGCCGACGATGGGCGCGTTGCATGAAGGCCACGTCGCGCTGATGCGGCAGGCGCGCACCCAAGGCGCGGCGGTGGTGGTCAGTATCTACATCAACCCCTCCCAGTTCGGTCCTTACGAGGACTTCAAAAAATACCCCCGCGACCTCGAAACCGATCTGCGGCTCTGCACCCGCGAGCGGGTGGATGCGGTCTTTGCGCCGACGGACGAGGAGATGTATCCGGGCGGACTGTGGCCGGACGGCTCCGTGCCGACGGCGATCCGGGGACTCCAGTACTCGACCTTCGTCGTGGAGAACGTGCTCACCAAACGGCTCGAAGGCGAACGACGACCGCACCATTTCGCAGGTGTCTGCACTGTAGTCGCGAAGTTATTTCACATCGTGCAGCCGGAAATTGCCGTGTTTGGCCAAAAGGATTACCAGCAACTCAAGGTCATCCAGCGCATGGTGTGGGACCTCCAGTTCCCGGTCGAAATCATCCCGGTGCCCACCGTGCGCGAACAAGATGGGTTGGCCCTCAGCAGTCGCAACCAGTACCTGAACGCCAACGACCGCGCCCAAGCCACCGTCCTCTGGAAAGCGCTCAATGTCGCGCAAGACATGTTCAATGCCGGCGAGATCAACGGCCACCGACTTGAAACCGCCATGCTTCGCACCGTCGAACTCGCGCCATCCGCCCGGTTGGACTACGCCGAGATTGTCCACGCCGAAACCCTCGAACCCGCCCGCGAAGTCAAACGGGGCGACATCGCCCTCATCGCCGCCCACATCGGCAAGACCCGCCTGATCGATAATCTGGTGTTGTAGAATCCACGAGCGGCGCGTTGACGTTTGGCGGGCTTTGCGTAAGATGCGCTGGCAATGGCGGAACAGCATAACTTCGATTTCCTCGTCATCGGCAGCGGGATTGCCGGGTTGACGTTTGCCCTCAAGGTGGCCCAAGCCGGGAAGGTGGGGTTGATCACCAAGAAACAGCGCGCGGAGAGCAACACGAACTACGCGCAGGGCGGCATCGCGGCGGTGATGGCCGCAGATGATTCGCCGGATCTTCACGTGCGCGATACGTTGGAGGCGGGGGCGGGATTATGCCGGGAAGAGGTGGTGCGGACCATCGTCACGGAAGGGCCGGCCTTGGTGCGGGAGTTGATCGAGTGGGGGGTGAAGTTCTCGCGCGGCAGTTCAGGCGAGTTCGATCTGGGCCGGGAAGGCGGTCACACCCGGCGCCGGGTGATGCATGCCGGAGACATTACGGGACGGGAGATTGAGAAGGCGTTGTTGGCCGTGGCCGGGCAAAATCCGAACATCCGGATCTTCGAGGAATCCATTGCGATTGATCTCATCACGTCGCGCAAGATCGGCACGGCGGACGGCAACCGGTGTCTCGGGTGCTACGCGTTGCACGAGAAGACGCTGACGGTGGAGGTGTTTGCGGCGCCGGTGACGTTGTTGGCGACGGGCGGTTCCGGCAAGGTGTACTTGTACACGAGCAACCCGGACATCGCGAGCGGCGACGGGGTGGCGATAGCGTACCGGGCGGGCGCGAGCGTGGGCAACATGGAGTTTATTCAGTTTCATCCGACGTGTCTCTACAGCCCGAAGGCGAAAACGTTTTTGATCAGCGAAGCGGTGCGCGGCGAGGGCGCGGTGTTGCGGGGCCGGGATGGTGAACCGTTCATGAAGAAGTACCACCCGATGGCTGACCTCGCGCCGCGCGACATCGTGGCGCGGGCGATTGATGCCGAGATGAAGAAGACGGGTGCGGATTATGTATCGTTGGACATCACGCACAAGGATGCCGGGTTTGTGAAGCAGCGGTTCCCCAACATTTACAGCAAGTGCTTGGAGTACGGGTACGACATGACGAAGGAACCGTTGCCGGTGGTGCCGGCGGCGCACTATCAATGCGGCGGAGTGGTGGCGGACGTGGACGGACGAACGGAGATTGCCGGGTTGCTGGCGGCAGGGGAGGTGGCGTGTACCGGTTTGCACGGCGCCAACCGGTTGGCGAGCAATTCACTGCTGGAAGCGTTGGTGGTGGCGCACCGGGCGGCGCAGGTTGCGGTGAACCACGAACCATTCACAATCCCGGCGCTTCCGCCATGGCAATCCGGCAATGCGGGTGATCCGGATGAATTGGTTGTCGTCACGCACAACTGGGACGAGATCCGGCGGCTGATGTGGGACTACGTGGGAATCGTGCGCACGGACAAGCGCCTGTTGCGGGCGCGAGCGCGGATTCAGAATTTACAGCGCGAGATCAACCAATTCTACTGGGACTACAAGGTCACGCCGGACCTGATTGAGTTGCGCAACCTGGCGCTGGTGGCGGAGTTGATCGTGGAGAGCGCGCTGCTGCGGAAAGAATCCCGGGGATTGCACTACACCTTGGATTACCCCAACCGGGACGATGAGCGCTGTCGGCAGGACACGGTCTTGCGGAAGGCTGTCGGAAGGCTTGAAACTTTTCAGGGCGGCTGTTAGTCTGCTGCTGCATTTCGTTGGTCGGGCGCGTAGTTCAGCTGGCTAGAACGCGCGGATCACACCCGCGAGGTCACAGGTTCAAGTCCTGTCGCGCCCACCATCTCTGGCTGATCCACTTGCCGATTTCGACAATCCCCACTGCCGCCAGCACGGCGGCGAACGGCGCGAGGGGCAGACTGAAGCGGAATTCCACCCCGGCATGGAGACGCCCCGGCAATACCGTATTCAGCGGCACGATGAACGCGAACGGGAATTGCACCGCGAGCATTACCCACGGCACAATCCCGGCCGTGCGCCAGTTGCGGACGGACCACGCCAATCCCACCAGCCAGAACCAGATCAACGGATCACGCACATCAGCCCACGAAAAAATCGTGGGAATGTGTTTGGTGAACGAAATCCAGTAGCCTTCCATGTAGCGAACGATCACTTGCGGAACGGAATGATCGTGGAACATGTAGTCGCCAGTGGATACGCGTTTGCCGCCGTAGGGGTTGGCCATGACTTCTTCGCGGGTGAGATAACCGGGTTGACCGGCGAACTCGTGATTCCGCCAGTAGGTGGCGTGGTTGGCGGTGAGCGCGAAGTAACCGCCCATTTCTTTTTTGCAGGCGATGAGGAACGGCAACGCGAACGTCCACGCCATCACCACGGCCAAAGCAGCCGGTATGAGGCGCGGCTTCCAGTCGCGATCCGCGAGCGCCACCCAGCCGGTCATGATGAGCGGTATGACGCCAAGGTATTCGAACCGGATAAGCGGCAAGGCGATGCTGATCAGTCCCAAACCGGCAAGCTGCCACCAAGTTTGCTTTTTCACGAGCAGCAGAAGCGTTAGCGCGACACCCAAGAAAAGCACCGTAGTTTCGCGCAGTCCGCTGATGGCGTAGTACACGGTGTAGGTGCTGACGGTAAACAGCCAGGCTGCCAGTGCGCCGCTGATTGGTCCGGACAATCGCCAACCGAGAGCGCCAATGGCGATGATGAGCGCCAGACCGATGCTGCCGGTGAATTGACGAACAAAGAGATGTTCGTCAGCCGGGTGAAAGAGCTTCAGGCCGGCGCGCAGGAGAACCGGAAAGAGCGGTTCACGAAGGGAGGCGGCGTAGAAGGGGGAAGGATGAGTGGCCAGTTCGTAGAAGCCGAGCGCATCTTTCTCAAGCCGCCCCTTGCCCGGTGATTCCAGCATAGCACTGAGCCACACGCCTTGCCAGAACCACGCGAACACGACCGCCAGAAAAATGGCGACTGCACCGAGAATGTTGCGGATGCGCAGGGTCAAAGCCGCTGGCCGTATTGCGCTTGGTAGTACTTTTTAAACTCGCCGCTCTTGATCTTCTGCCACCAGCCGGGATTCTGCACGTACCAGTCAACGGTCGAGCGCAGCGCGGCGTGGAAGTCGCGGTTGGGTTTCCAGCCCAGTTTGGCGAGCTTGCCGGCGTCCAACGAATAGCGGCGGTCATGACCAGGCCGGTCTTTGACGAACTGGATAAGCGACTCGGGTTTGCCCAGATGCCGGCAAATGGTGCGAGCGATCTCGACGTTCTCCACTTCGTTGCCGCCGGCGATGTTATAGACTCCGCCTACCTGCCCACGGCCGATGAGAAAATCCACCGCGGCGCAATGATCTTCGGCGTAAATCCAGTCGCGGATGTTCTTGCCGTCGCCATAGAGCGGGAGTGGTTTGCCTTCGAGCGCGTTTGTAACGAAGAGGGGAATGAATTTTTCCGGGTATTGGTTCGGGCCAAAGTTGTTGGAGCAGCGGGTGATGATCACCGGCACCTTGTGCGTGGCGAAATAGGCGAACGCGAGCCGGTCCGCGCCGGCCTTGCTGGCGGAGTAGGGATTGCGGGGGTTGAGGGGAGATTGCTCGGTAAAACTGCCAGACTCGATGCTGCCATAGACTTCGTCAGTAGAAATCTGGATGAAGCGTTCGACGCCAAACTGCCGGGCAGCTTCGAGCAGCACGAATGTGCCGAGCACATCGGTCTTAATGAAATCATCCGCCCACAGAATGGAGCGATCCACATGCGTCTCGGCGGCAAAACTGACGACGTAATCGAACTTGTCCTGCCACAGCTTGGCGACGAGATCGTGGTCGGCGATATCGCCTTTGACGAACTCGTGGCGTTTCGCATCCGGCAGTTCGGTGAGATTGTCCAGATTGCCGGCATAGCTGAGTTTGTCGAGATTAACGATGTGCCAGTCGGGATGCTGACGGAGCGCGTATTTGACAAAGTGCGACCCAATAAATCCGGCGCCGCCGGTAACGAGAACACGTTTCATATCATGTAGATTAAATCATACGGTTTGGTTAAAGGCGAAAGGTTTTGGGATAGGATCGGATTATCGAACCTCCGGATGACAGTCGTGGAAGTGTTCGATGAGTCTCTGGGTGACGGGATTGTGGGGATCGAGTTTAAGGGAGGATTCATAGGCATCCTGTGCCGCTTGGAATTGACCGGCTTGCTCAAGCAATTGGCCAAGGATTCCATAATTAATGGCTGGGTGGATGTGGTATTGAATGTTCTGGTGGCATTGGGCGATGCCTTCCGAAATCATGCCCAACTCATGGCAGAGGACGGCGAGGTCCAAGTTGCAGTCTGGATCCCGCGGGTCCGCTAGGGAAATTTCGCGACCAATACGGAGAGCGTCGGTTTTCTGGCCGCTGTTGATGTAACAGATCATCAGGAGCTTCTTGGCTTCCAGCAGTTCGGGCTCTTGTTGAAGAGCAATGAGCAGACACCTGATGGCCTCTTGGTAATTGCCCTGCTGAGCCAGTCGTGCCGCTTCGTTGGCGTAGGGTTTGGCACTGTTCAGGGCGTCGGGATAGGGTACAAACTGACCATCTTTCCGACAGTCGAAGACGACATAGCCCGCGAATGTCGGTTCCTGGATGCGCTGGAAGTGAGTACGGGCATAGCGGTACAGAACTGCAGCGTAGGTGGTGGGATCGTCGACAAACACTACATACTTAATCTTGCTAGCTGGATTGCGGAGAAGTTCCCAAAAGGAAGTGGCGCTGTAGTAACGGCTCCCGCGCTGCCGTAGGGAAAGCACGAATGGGTCGGTGAATCCCAAACCGGTCACCAAAATGCCTTCATCTGGCTCTAGATGGTGGGTGACCCACTTAGTGATGGCATTGGATGGCCAGCCTGGAGGACGGTCAAACAGCGCCGTGGAACGTTCCGACCACGCGGGGCCAAAGCCGGGGTGTGCGACCCCGCACAGGGTCACAAGCAGGTTGAAGAGAACAACAGCTAGCACGGTGAGTCGACGAAGCAGCGTTTGGGTAAACCAAGCGGCACCCAATCCAACCAATGGCCAGCTTGATGGAATAATGTACAGCAGTTCGCGAATATTGTTCCGGAAGAACGGTGTTACCGCGATGAGACTCACAGGAATCAGCAATACCAGCAATCGAGGTTGAGTCTTCGCCGCAACGTGAACGCCCAGCAGCAACGGCAAAGCTGCTCCACCATAAAACAGCCAAGCCCACGAGAATTGGGTGTGAAAACGCTCCAGAGTGAAGCCGAATCCGGAGCGCACTGTCGGCTCCTCGAAAAAACTGAGGTGTCCCCCGTTGAGCTTGGCTGCCGTCACGGTCCCCACCAATGGCAACAGGGAGATTAGGAGTGTCCGGAAAACCGCGCGGCGACTTGATCGTCTGTGGACAAACAGGGGAGTAATCAGGCACAGGAATACCCAAAGATACAGCGCCGTCGCTTTGGACATGACAGCCAGAGCTGTGCTACCACCCAAGAGCAGATAATCGAAACCTGTGGGTTGGAGTCGTGAGAGCCGGGCAAAGCCAATCAACGCGCAAATCAAGAAAAACACAGCAATGACATCCGGCAACGCTTTTGTGCTCAGCCAAACATGCAGGGGCAGGACAGCAAGTACACCAGCCCCGAAAAGGGCAGCCACTTCGTTCCGTGTCAACTCCCGAATCAAGCATGCAATAGCCCAAACCGAGGCCGAGCCAAACAGAACGGGCCAGATCTTGACGGCAAGTTCGTTCTGCCCGAAGACCCGGACGGTCAAATTGGACAGCAGGGCGAACAAACAGTCAGGGCGAGCTTGGGAATTGAGATCGGACATAAACAGGCGCACTGGCTGGGCCGCGTAAAGCAGCCAGTGCGTTTCATCATTACTAAGCGTCGGTCCGGTGATGCGATAAGCACGTAAGCCAAACGCGACGACAACGATCCCACTCAGCCACCATACGGGTAGAGGCGGAGCTGTTTTTGCCTTGGTTAATGTGGCTTCCGACAGAAAGATAACCTGTTACTATTGTTCAGTCACCGACGGGTGCGGGCACGGTACTGTCATGAATACTCCGTGGGAATACTCGTCAGCGTCGAGATCGTTGCTGGCTTGCGCTTGTTCGAGCCAAAGGTTCCAGTACGCCTCCAATTCCGCGTCCGTCAGATTTTGCAGATCGAGATCTTCTTCGCTGAGGAATTCGTCACGCACGATGGTGGACGGTTGTGGTTTTATGCTTGAAATGGCAGGACTCCTTCCGCCCGTCGTACGACGATGGCGTGGGCTTCGGGTAGTGGTCTGTCTTGAACTTCCCGTTCAACCACCGGCCAAAGCGCAGCCCATTTTTGAGCGGCACGGGCGTACCGTTGGAGGCGCTCTTCATTCGCGTGTGTCAGGCGGCGGCGTTCGGCATCAAGCGCCGCCTCCAAAGCGTCCCGGCCGTAAGCAATCGTTCCCAGAACCGGACGCCGGGCAGTTAATTCTGCCACGAGTTGCGGGTGCTGGCTGGCCAGAGCGATCAAATCGGTGGCGCTGCGTGAATAGAGAAACTGATGGGTTGAATCGGTCATGCGCCGCGCTAATTCACCGATCACGACGTAATCTTTCTCGCGGTTGGTTTTCTTGATCTCGGCCAACTGGGGGACATCCAAAAACGGACAGGAGGTTGATGCGTTATCGTGTTGCCGCCACAGCCCTGCCAAATCAATCTCGGACAACCGCGGCGGGCGGGAAACGAAATCGGTGCGCACGCGCAAGTCGCCCCGACGGAACTCGAAGTGACCGCTCCAGCCGCCCTGCAACCAGCGCGGATCCAAGGGCGCGCCAAAACGATACCGGGCCCCGTGTCGCGCCAGCACCGTCAGAGTGTGTTGCGTGGCTTCGGCGTCTTCCCGGATAATCCAGTCACCATCCTTACTCATGATGGCCAAACGGTGGAGCACCACCGCTTGGCCTGAACTGATGATACAACGTACGCGCCCGGCATTGAATTCTTCAGTCAATTCCAAGTAGATATTCATGATCGGCCCGCCGCAGCTTTCAATACCATAGCGACCTTTTGGGCGGCAACCGTGATGTCGAATCGTTCCGCAACCGTGCGGCGACCGGCTTGGCCAAGTTTTTCGCGCAAGGCCGGTTGGTGCAGCAAGGCGTCAAGTGACTCGCGCCATTCCTGAGGGGTTTTCGCCAACAGCCCATTTTCACCGTGGTGAATGATCTCGCGATGGACGCCGACTGGTGAGGCGATTACCGGGATGTCACAGGCCATGTACTGCAAGAGTTTCACGCCGCATTTGCCGCGTTCCCACGGTGTATCCGGCAGCGGCGCGATGCCGACGCCAAGTTGGCTTAATTCTTCGACTTCAGTTTCCGGGTGCCACAGACGGAATTCACACGGAAAATCCGGATTCCCGGCGGCAATGACGCGCGGCTTGATGCCGAGTCTCTGGAACACCGGCGCGAGCGGCTTCAGATAGGGTAAGGTAGTCCGGCTGCCAATCCAGCCGACGATTGTTCCATCATATCGGCGTGGGTACCGCGTAGTGTCCACTGCGCTGGGAACAACGGTGACGTTCGCATTGAACCGTTGCGCATAAGCCGCGAGATATTGGTTGCCGGCGATGACCGCCCGGGCGCATCCGAGAACTGCTTGGACTGATTGTTCGCGGTGGAGCGCGCGCAGAAGAAGTGAACCGCCCTGTCGGGGCAGCCAGATCGCATCATCGAAATCGAAGATCAACGGTTTTTGCCGGGCGATTTCGCGTTCGAAGCCAGAGTAGAGACCGGGGAAGACGCCCTTTTGAACAATGACCGCGTCGAAGTCCTCGAGCCGGTGCAGGTCTGCCCGTCGCTTCCTCCACGTCGCGGCAAGCGCGGTGCGGCGAGAACCACGTCCTTCAAGGTAGATTTCTGAATAAAGCTCGTCCTCAATCGCGGGTGACACGTGGCTGTGAATACCGAGTTTCTCCAAAGCTAGGAGCAGTTGATAAACGCGGTACCGGCTGGACGGACCAAGGGCAGTGGATTGTGTGAGGAACAGAACGTTCACGTTTTGCGTAGAATATTGATGATCTCAGCACGATGCTTGACGCTCAGCTCCAGATCGAACCCCAAGGGTAGATCATGCGCTACACTAGCGAGGAATTGCACAAAGCTCCAATGGTCCCAGACGTGGTAGTGGATGCTGTAGTTCATCTGCTCTAACTCAGTGATGCGCTGGTCGCGTGTGGCGACAGGCGTCTGGATACCCTCGACAAGTTCGACCCATTCGCGGAAGTGCTCGATTTGCGACCAAGCGGGGCCTTCGCGATAATCACGCCAGAAATGAGCAAGTTCGGTATTTGGACGACGAGCATCAAAGTTGAAACGGCGGTCTGGGATGGTGAGGTAGAGAATGCCGGACGGCCTCAATACGCGTATGTGATGCTGGAGAGTCAGAATCGGATTCTGGCAGTGTTCCAAAAAATGGTTGGCGATAAGGAAATCCTGTGAACCATCGGCAACGGCAACCAGGCTCTCGCCATCCTCCACAATCTCTACTGGAGCGAGTGGAAGCTTCGTGAACTCCGGGTAGTGCCGCCGTAGCTCATTTACCGGCAGACGATCCACATAGTGGACACGTGCGGAAGGCGGGACTTGTAGAGGGGCATTCAACGCTCCGATTTCCAATCCGTCACCACGTAGGTATAGGCGCGCCACTGTTTCCCGGTCCAGATGCGAGGCGGCCAGTGCTCGGAATTTGCTAAAGCCCGTGGCGACGTGCTTTGCGAGAGATCGAGGATTCATGAGTGGCTCCGGTCGATCGGACGGGGATATTGGGTATCAATGACTGAGGCAGGATCAATAGGCCAACTCAGACGTGGGTTTGGGTCGCTAATCTTGCGCGCCAGAACTGCGACTGCCAGATTGGCCGGCTTGCGTAACATGTGTTTCAG
>JBBISF010000002.1:36913-64957 GCA_037441425.1 Verrucomicrobiia bacterium | reverse complement strand
CACATTGCTCGATGGAGAAACCGGTGTGTTGATTAAACAAACTGGCAAACGCGCCTTGATGGAAACGCCAAAAATCCCAAGGCAACTCATGCGTCGGCCAAATGGGATGGGTTGTAATGAAGACTAGGCCATTTGGTTTGAGCACTCGATTGATCTCCAGAACAACCTTCCATGGCATTAGGAGATGTTCGAACACAGATAACGCCAGAACTGCATCAAACCAGTTTGGCGGGAAGTGATTCGACAGAGAATGGGCATCTCCAACAACATCCACGTTTTCACCCGCGTGAAAATCAAAGCCAACATAGTGGGCTTGGTTGGTAAACAAGTTGCGCCGTATGTTGCCGCTGACATTGCGCGAGCCAATTTCCAAAACATGGGGCTGAGGAAGTTGATTGATTTGCCGAACAAAATCCCCGAATGCTAAATGGTAAGGGTCATTGGAGGAAGCTAGTCGCAGCGGCCGCGCCAGCAGGGTGAGCCACTCACAGTAAGCTGTGCGAGCTAGGAAACGAGCGGTGTGACCGACACCATCTCGTCGAAACCGCTGCAGAAGTTTATCAATCATGGTGAGTTTGTTTAGTCCAACATCCTCTTTCAAGTCGTCCCCGACGGTTGATGATTGCGTGCCAGAAACCAAGCACAATGGCCCGCAGTTTGCAGGAGCGCTGCTTCTCGTAGAGCATGGCTAACACGCAATGGTTGAACAACCCGCGCAGATGGTGAAAAACCCAGCGGGGTTGAGTGGATATGTATTCGCGTGCCAACAGTAGACGATTGCGGGTGATGTAGTAGCGACGCAGGGGAGAATGGTTGGAGCAGGTGACCTCCTTCCAAAGAAAGCGGTGTCGGGTTTGGTGGCCGATGGAATGAGTCATGAGCTGTTCAATGGATTGCACGATTCGATAGCCTTTTGTCCGGGCGCGTAGGCAGTATTCAATGTCCACCGAGTCGATGAAGAAGTCGTCGCGAAATGGACCAATCGCTTGATACGCTGCAAGAGACAACAGACTGCCGGAAGTAATGACGGCGTCTGTTGTGGGCCGGGGCGTGTGCCCCAGTACATCGCGGTAGTTGGCTCCGACCAATGCGACGTCATCGTCCGTAAGTCTGAGCAGCGATGTGGTGAGGTTCTCGTCCGCCAACGTGTCCTGGTCGAACAGTAACGCATACTGGTACCCTTGCTCAGCAGCCCACCGGCAGCCTTGGTTGAGCGCGGTGGCGACGCCGAGGTTGTCGTCATTGGCAATGAGAGTTGCCGGAAGTTGACGGAGGCGCTGCACGATTTCAGCTCCGGAATGGTTGTCCACAATAACCACACCGGCAACTTGTCGAGCAATGCGGGCAAAGCGGTCAGCAAATCCAGCGTCGGGATGGTAGGTGACGATGACGGCGCAGAGATTGTTGGAATTCATAGCGTGGCGGGCACGAGTTCCTGGAGCACATCCAGCAAATCACGGGAATGGCGTTGCAAGCTAAAATTTGCGCAAGCCCACTGCTGAGCGGTGCGCCCCAGAGCCGTTGCGCGCGCGTGGTTTTGAACTAATTGAGCGAGCTTGTCCGCCAATGCAGATGGGTCGCCCGGATTGAACAGCAAGCCGGTCACGCCGTCGTCAATCTGGTCAATAATGCCGCCACTGCGTGCGCCAATTACCGGCTTGCCGAGCTTCATTGCTTCGATCACAACACGTGGAAAAGTTTCACCGCAGGAACACATCAGAGCAATGTCGGCCCGCGCGATAAAATCAAATGGGTCTTTTGTGAAGGGGAAGATTTTAACTTGGTCCACAACGCCTTCATGGTAAATGAGTTGGCGGATGAGGAAATGATACTCTGCGTGCTCACTGCCGACGAGTTGAAGAAACACCCGGATCCCTTTCTGTTTGAGCATTGCCACCGCGCGGATGGCATCTTCGGCTCGTTTGCCAGGGATCAGTGCGCCCACTTGAATGGCGACCGGCGTTTCGTGATCGGTTCGCGTCGGATAATGAACAGCAGGAATCTCCACCGCCGGCGGAACGATGCGCAACCGGTCGCAACCCAAATGCGGCTGGTATAGGTTGAACGCAGCCCGCGAAGGAACCATAATGCGTTGAGAGAGATTCCGGACAGCCCTCCAAGCAGACGCTTCTTTTCGGTCAAAAAACAGGCCATGCCCATGTGCGCCAAACAGTTCGTGAATATTCCAAACGTGCGGCAGGTGGTAACGGCGAGCCGCATGAGCGCCGACATTGCATGTCAGCGAGTTGGATACGACTAGGTGAGGAGAAACAGCGATTAGCCGATGATTAATGCGGCGCTCGGCCCATTTGTTAATGAAGAGACGGTGAAGGCGTTGTTTGAGGTGGCGACGATCCGGCATTGCCATCCACCATGTGTAGGGCACCGGCCACACTGTCCCCCCCGCTGCTTCAAGGCGGTCTTCAAGAGGTCCTTGGCCGGGCATGAACACGACAGCCTCATGACCTGCTTGGGTTACAGCCTGAACATTCTCGACAAGGCATAGCTCAGCCCCTCCAATGTCCTTGCTGTGTGAAACAAACAGGATTCTCACTTCGTTTTAACCCAAGTCCGGTAAGCCAGTGGACAAGCGGTTCCCAGCCACAATTTTAGCATGCTCCATTTCAACAAACACGATGGATGATGGTGTAGCGCGCTCTTGAAGGCCGTCATCAGTGCCATTGGAAAGAGTCGCGGGTGCCGTCGAGCGACTCGCAACAGTTCATTGACGGCCAATTCGACGATTTGTCGAGCGTGTTTGCGTGTCAGGCGCATGTTGCGCATCATCACATCAAGGCAGTCAGCGATGAGATGCAATGCCTCTGTGGCCGCAGCCTCGTTGATGAGGGGCTGAGGAGGGTTGCTGTGTAAGACGCGCGCGACCTCCGCCGTGACATTCTGCCCGGTTAGCCATCGAATATGTTTTTGGATGGTCTGGATATAGTAGTCCCGGCTGGAAGGTGGCTCCGTCAGGCTAAGGCTTCGTGTGTGTTGTCGCAAACGGACCAACGGTGTCGGCAATTGCGCGATTAATCCGCCGCTTTGAACAATGCGTCCCCATAAATCGTAATCTTCTCCTGCGTAAACATTGGCGTCATATCCGCCCAGCTTGAGAATCGGTTCTCGTCGATACATGGTCGATGAGTGCGCAACGGGATTGCCAAACAGCAACGCCCATTTGATGGAGAGCGGTTCACAAGGCGGAATGATGGTGTTGATCTGGACGCCGCGGGCGTCGATCATATCGATAGCGCTGCCAACGACCACGATATCGGGGGACCGCGATAAAAACTCAATTTGACACTCAAGCCGTTTCGGTCGCGCAACATCATCTGCGTCCAGAACGGCGACGTATTCACCGCGGGCGGCCAGCAAAGCGCATTGGCGGGTGCGCGTCACGCCTTGGTTTCGCTTTTGCTGGATTAGGTGGATGCGTGGATCGTTGATTGACCGGACGATCTCCACCGTCCGGTCGTTGGAGGCATCATCGACCACGATGATCTCGAAATCTGTGAACGTTTGCGCAACAACGCTGGTGAGTGCTTCATGAATGGTTAATTCTGCATTACAGGCCGCCATGAGCACGGAGACACATGGAGAGTGGTTCTTCGCAAGCGAGGGACGCAGGGCTTCAGGCAGCGGCATGATCGGGTCGGCAAATTTGTCGGTTTTCATGGCGGACGGCATACATCATTCCGGCGGAATCGGTAGGGGCACCGTGACGGAAGACGATGTACCCGTCTTGGGTCAAGAGGTGGATGAGTTGGGACGGGTCCTGAGCGTTAGTGAGACGGTGCCATTCCATGAGGATTCCGGTCACTTGGCGGAGTCGCTCTTGCTGCTTCAGTGCCGGGAGAATGACGTACTCCGGACCTTCGCAGTCTAGTTTGACCAGAATGCTTCGGTCGGGGTGACGGGCGCATAGTTGATCGAACACGCTGACTGCTGACTCCAAGGGTAGTGATACGGGGCGTGAAGTCTCACCCGTGACCCGGTGTTGAGTGGACGCAAAACAACCAGAACTACCGTGGCGGTTTAAATAGACACGTCCCACGACGGATTCTGTCTTATCGCCGATGCCGGTTGCGTGCGGTGTGATTCGAGGAGCGAGTTCCGGATTAAGTGCAATATTCTGCAGAGCTTGTTGGTAAAGTTCGGGGACCGGCTCGAAACCCTCGACAATGACTGAGTTCATGGACGCGAAATAGAGGGCGGAAAGCCCCACGTTCATTCCCACGTCCCAAACAACTACGGAGCCGGGAAGTTCAAAATGATAGATTCCGAGTACGTAAATCTCATGCAAGATCAAAACCTCCTCCGTGCCGCGCAGGTAAGCATGGACGCCGCCAACTTGAATGATTAAGTCACCTCGGCTTCCTCTTGAAAACGTTGCGGCTACCTTGGTTGCTAGGTCGCGGAGCAACGGATACGCTGGCAGCAAATATTCCGCCTCGGAAAGTGTTAAAGAGGTATTGAGTGGAGTGAGACGAAGGCGCTTGCCGTGGTCTTCCAAGTATACGTCGGTAACCGGGATGCGGCATCTGGCGAGGAGCTTGCCCCAGGTAATGTTGCGGAGATGCCATGCGCGATGAATTTGACGAAGCAATCCCAGAGTTGCGGAAGGATGATGATTCATGAATTCTTCTCAACCAAGCTACAGCTCACATGGTACGGTGGAAAGACGGGGGACTTAATCTCCTCGAACGCGCTAACGATCCCAAAGGTTGGGGTGGCTACAATCGAACACCCATCAATCTGTTCGGCCCAAAACAGTACGTTGTCGTTGTCATAAGCGTAAATTGTGAGCCAATAATGCCCAGGGCTGAGATGTGGAGAGCGGATCTCGTAACACACGGAAAAAAACTGGCTAGCTGGGATTCCGAAGCCCGTGGTCACGTACTTGGAGCGACTGTGAACCACGATCTCACCCCGTTCGTTGTGGAGGGCTAGATCGACATGGAGGTTGCGCAACCCTTGGTGCCCAGACGTGAAGCCCAGCAGAAACCGCAGGTCTTGGTCGGGGCGCAATCCCTGCAGCACAGCGTGATTGAGAAGGCCCCGCCATTGCAGATGTGGCGAAACACGGTGGCACACGGCACGATTGCCCGCAGATTCGAGTGCGTATTGATGGATAGCATTGGTCGTCGCCCCATCAAATGTCACACGGCTAGCTTCGAGCACGATGGTTCGCGGACAGAGAGCCTCGATGACTGCCATGTTATGGCTCACAAATAGGACGGTCCGTCCTTGGTGGGCGATGTTGCTTATTTTTCCGAGGCACTTTTTCTGGAATGCCGTATCACCCACCGCCAGTACTTCATCCACCAGTAGGATCTCTGGTTCGAGGTGAGCGGCGACGGCGAAGGCGAGGCGCACGTACATGCCGCTGCTATAATGTTTCACCGGCGTATCAATGAATTTCTCGACTTCGGCGAAAGCTACGATCGCGTCGAACTGATTCGTAATTTCAGCGCGTTTCATGCCGAGGATGGCGCCGTTCAGATAAATATTCTCGCGGCCTGTAAGTTCGGGATGAAAACCGGTGCCGACCTCTAGCAACGACCCAACACGACCGGTAATATCCGCATATCCTTCGGTTGGCTCGGTGATGCGTGAGAGGATTTTCAACAATGTGCTCTTGCCGGCCCCGTTGCGACCGATGATGCCGACGACTTCGCCTTGTTTGATTTCAAAGGAAACGTCCTTTAACGCCCAGATCGTTTCGATCGGCGGCTTACGACGGAATGGATTGGCCATCACATCGCGCAAGCTCTTGTATTTCTCGCGCGGGCCGATGTGGTAGAGCTTGCTGAGACCGGCGGCGTGAATAACGATGTCGGACATTGAATAAAATGCGAATTGCGAAATGGAAATCGCGGAATTACTGATTCTTGCGAAAGGCGCGGTTACGTTTCGCGGTCTTACCAATCGCGGTGAAAATAGCCAACAGTTCACCGGATTCTTGAATGAGCCAGCGCAACTTCTCTGCATCTCCGGTGCGTGAGTCTTGGAAGATTTCCAGCCAATACTGGGTCTCGCTCGCCTCTTTTTCCATGATGCCGATTTTGTGGATAAAGTCGTCGTGCGACTCGGCACGGTTCGCTTCGCGGTAGTTTGCTCCCAAGGACGTGCCGGACTTGAGTAGTTGGTAGCTCATGACATCAGCGGCCTTTGTCTTGGGCAAGTTCGTGGCGAAAGAGATGACGGTGAGCGCGAAGGCCTTGGTGCGTTGTTCGAGGTCACGATTTCGTTTGGTGTCGTTCATTTCGCACTCTGCAATCCACATTTCAGACAATGTCAGCGAAAGTCTTTTCCATCCGCCGGAAATACGCCAAGCCGCCGATCAGGAGCAGGGTGACGGTGCCGACCGATACCCAGAGCATGGGACCGGGGGGATTGCTACCGAGCAGCGCCCAGCGAAAACCCTCCACGACGCCGGCCATGGGGTTGAGGCCGTAGAGGGGACGGAGGGCTTGGGGGATAAGCGTCGAGGGATACGCAATCGGCGTGAGGAATAACCAGAACTGGGTCAGAAATGGAATGGTGTAACGCACGTCGCGGTACTCGACGTTAAGCGCGGAGAGCCAGAGACCCGCCGATAATGCAGTGGCGATGGCAAAAAAAACGAAAAGAGGCAAGGTGGTCAGTGCGAAGAGCGAAGGGGTGATGCCGTACCAGAACATCATGCCGAGCAGCACCGCGAAGGCGATACAAAAATCCACCAAGCCGGCAAGCACAGCCGATAGCGGGATGACCAACCGGGGGAAATAGACTTTCGTGATGAGTTGCCGGTTGGCAACCAGACTGTTGCCAGACTCGTTGAGGGCGTAGGCGAACAACTGCCACGGCAACAGGGCGCAGTAGGACCAGACAGGGTAGGGGATGTGACCGGGCAGGTTCTTGCCAAGGCCGGCCAGTTTCCCGAAGAAAATGCTGAACACGACCATCGTCAGAAACGGTTGCAGGATTGCCCACGCAGCACCGAGCACCGTCTGTTTGTAACGCACCTTGATGTCACGCCAGACCAAAATGCCGAGCAACTCACGGAATTCCCAGAGTTGCCGGAGATTCAGCACCTGCCAACCTTTACTCGGTTGAATCCGGACATGCTGCCGCCCCGCAGGTGCCGGGGGGGCAACTGTGCTCGGCGATTCGGTTGGCTGCGCCGTCATGAACTTGCAGTCGCGGTGAACACCCAGACCATGCGCGGGTCGGGCTTCACGCCTTCGGGTAAATAATTCGGCGTCATCGGATGCTGTTTGTTGTAGAGGCAGACGACAAGACGTTCGGTGCCGGCCTCCGGCAATTGGGATAGCGGTTGCACCGGTAGCGCCATGAATTGTTGTCCATCTTTGCCGGCGTCATAAACTTCCGCGAGTTTGAGTCCCCACTCGACAACGCCGAGGTAAACGATTTCCGCCATCTCGCCGGCACCGATGAAGGCGACACGTTTGACGCCGGCTTCGGAAAGATTGCGGCAGAGTTGTGCGCTGCGGCGGCGCGCTTCCCGGTAGAACTGCATGGAGAATTCAAGGAACTCGTAGGTGAGCCGGGTCTTTTCGGAGATACCGGACGGGGTGAGGAAGTAATCCCAACGCCGGGCGTGCTCCTTCTTCACATGAAGCAATCCTTTGGAAACCATCTTCTTGAGAACTTCGTGGGCAAGCTTGACGCTGACCCCGAGTTTGCCGGCGGCCATCCGGTTATTGAGCCGCGGCGTTTGCGCAACGTGCTTGAGGATCTCAAGTTCGAGGAACGCTTTTTGATTCATGCCCATCGTTACCAATGGTAACGTAAAAACCGGAAACGTCAAGCGTCACCTTGAGATTGACCAGTGGGAGCGTCATTTGTATTCTGTCGCCCGTTTTCTCTAGGAGATGAATAACCGAGTCCTATTCCTTTATCTGACGAAGCATTCCGGCCACTACGCCGCTGCCACCGCCATTGAGCAGGCGTTGCATCAGCTTAATCCTCACGTGGAGACCATGTTGCTGGATTCGTTCAGCCATGCCAACCCGATTCTCTCGAAGGTCACGCTCAAAGCGTATCTGGCCGTTTTGAAAACCGCTCCCGAAATCTGGGAGTACATGTACGACAATCCTGAGTTCAAGGAGCGCACCGCCAAAATCCGGGAACTGCTCAACCGTGGTAACTCCAAGAAGCTGCAATCGTTGCTCTCCAGTTTCGCGCCCCAAGCGGTAGTTTGCACCCAAGGGTTTGCCTGCGGCGTGATGGCGTCCTGGAAACGCGCCACCGGTAACCGCAGCCTGCGCCTCGTCGGCGTCCTGACGGATTTTGTCGCGCACCGGTACTGGGCGGATCCGGACGTGGACTTGTATATCGTGCCGACCGAGGCGCTGCGGGAGAGTCTGGTCGGGCAAGGCGTCTCACCGGAACGAATCAAAGTCACCGGCATCCCGATTGGTGAAAAATTTCGCGCGCCGGTGGACCGGGCGGTGGCGCTAAAGAAGCTCGGACTGAAGCCGGATTTCCCCAAAGTGTTGTTGATGGGCGGCAGCCTCGGTCTCGGCCCGATTAAAAGCGTCATCCGCAAACTCGACAAGTTGCCGCAGCCGTTCGACATCATCACCATCACCGGCCAAAATGAGCGTCTCCAGGAATCGCTCCTGCGCAAAGGCCCGCGACTCCGGCATCGCACCCTGATTCTCGGTTTTGCCGGCAACGTGCAGGAGTTGATGGATCTGGCGGAGATGGTCGTCACCAAGCCGGGCGGCATCACCACGGCTGAAGCGCTCGTCAAACAACTGCCGATGATCATCATCAACCCGATTCCCGGTCAGGAAGCGAAGAATACCGAGTTTCTCCTCTCACGGAGCGTGGCGGTGGAAGCCGAGGATGCCAATGACGTGATGCTCTTCGTGGACGAATTCTTCCGTAATCCCGGCAAGCTGCGGGCGATGCGCGAAGCGGCCCAACGCCTTGGCCGGCCGCACGCCGCCGAAGAAGCGGCCCGGGCCATCATGGAAATGATCGTGCCACGGCCGGCGATGGTCGCCTAGAGTGGTGCGCGCGAGCGCGTCATGAAGCACCTGCAACTCAAGATTGCCGAGTTTATCGGCCGCGTGTTCCCCCGCCGGATGGGCTACGGCGTCGCCCGCCGGTTGGCCGACCTGTTTTTTCTCTTGGACCGCCGGGGCCGTGACGCGGTGATCTCCAACCTGCAACGGATTCACGCCCGCGGTGGAGTGGGTTTGTCGCCGCGGGCGTTGCGGACGTTGGCGCGCGAGAACTTCCTGAACTTCGCCAAATACCTGGTGGATTTTTTTCATTTCCTGCATCTCGAACCGGCTCGGATGCACCGCCTGATTGATTTCGGAAACACCCGGGGCGTGCTCGACGAGTTGCTCGCGCGCGGCAAAGGCGTCATCTTTCTCAGCGCCCATCTTGGCAACTGGGAACTCGGCGCGGCCGCCATCGCCCAAGGCGGATATAAATTCAACGCCGTCGCGCTCAAACAACCGGACCCGCAGCTCGACAAACTTTATTCCCATTACCGGCGCAAACGCGGCATCAACGCCATTCCCTTCGGCCACGCCGCGCGGGGCTGTCTGGCCGCGTTGCATCGCAACGAAATCGTCGCGGCCATCGGCGACCGGGATTACACCAGTTCCCGGGAGACCGTGGAGTTCTTCCAGCATCCCGCCCGGCTGCCCACCGGCCCGGCGAAATTGGCGTTGTCCACCGGCGCGCCAATCCTGCCGATCTTCATGGTGCGCCGGCCCGGTGACACTTATCAGTTCATCCTCGGGGAGCCAATCGAAGCCGACAAATCGCGGGACACGCTCGCCGGGGTGATGCGGCGGGTGGCGCAGGCATTGGAAAAGGTCATCAGCGAACACAGCGAGCAATGGTACTTGTTTCACGATCTCTGGAACGTCGAGGAAGACCGCGCCTTGGCCAAGGAGGCCGCCTTCGGCGAGGAGACGACGCGTGAATGACCGGGTGATCGCCTTGATTGCCGCGTACAACGAAGCGCCGCAGATCGGCGCGGTTGTGGCCGAGACGGCGCCCCACGTCCGGCAGGTGGTGGTGATTGATGACGGTTCGCTGGATGACACCAGCAACGTGGCGCAACGCGCCGGGGCGCACGTGATCCGGCATCCGCAGAACCGTGGAAAGGGTGGGGCGATCCTCACCGGGTTGGAGTATTTCCGGCAAACCGACGCGGAGTACGCGATTTTGCTGGATGCCGATGGCCAGCACGATCCCGCGGAGATTCCGGCGTTCGTGGCGCGGGCGGATGAAACGGGCGCCGGCCTGGTCGTGGGCACGCGGATGCAAGAAACCAAGGAGATGCCCCGGGTGCGGTTGTGGACGAATCAGCTTACGTCGCGGGTCTGTTCCCGGTTGGCGCGGCAGCGCGTACCGGATAGTCAATGCGGCTACCGGCTGTTGCGACGCACGGTGTTGCCGGATCTGAAGTTTTCCACCAGCCGGTTCGAGACGGAAACGGAGATGTTGATTCAGGCCGGCCGGGCCGGCCACAAGATTGAAAGCGTGCCCATTCGCACCATCTATAAAGCCGGTCGCGTCAGCCGGATTCATCCCGTGCAGGATGCGGTGCGTTTCTTCAAGCTGGTCAAGAAGTACTGGTCGTGATAGACAAAGCAACCTCTGATGGATTGGATTCGCCAACTGATTGATTTGTTTCTGCATCTGGATCGGCATCTGAACGGGGTCATTCAGGATTACGGGGTCTGGACGTATGCGATTTTGTTTGCGATTATTTTCTGCGAGACAGGGCTGGTGGTGACGCCGATCCTGCCGGGAGACTCGCTACTGTTTGCTGCGGGCGCGTTGGCAGGGGGCGGCGGACCGTTGAAAGTCGGTTGGCTGCTCTTGGTGTTGATGGCGGCGGCGATTTTGGGGGACACGGTGAACTATTGGATCGGTCATTTCTTCGGGGAGAAGCTGGCGGCAAGGTATCCGCGAATCATCAAGCCGGAGTATTTGGCGAAGACCCACGGGTTCTATGAAAAGTACGGCGGGGAAACGATTATTCTTTGCCGGTTCGTGCCGATTGTGCGAACATTTGCGCCGTTCGTGGCCGGAATCGGGAGCATGACCTACGGGAAGTTTATCGCCTACAACGTGATTGGCGGCGTATTATGGGTGGCGGTGTTCATTTTGGGCGGAGTTTGGTTTGGCGGATTGACGTTTGTGAAGAACAATTTCGGGTTGGTCGAATTAGTGATCATTGTCCTATCGATTCTACCCGGGATCATTGAGTTCTTGCGTGCGCGCAGGAAAGTGTGATTAAGTAGCGAAGTCGGGTTCGGGACGTAGCGCAGTTTGGCTAGCGCGCTTGGTTCGGGACCAAGAGGTCGCGGGTTCAAATCCCGCCGTCCCGACCATCCTTCGCTCGACTGGAACTCTTCACGCCCCCGCTCTTCGTTTTCGTTTGATACGATTGATTGACGACGGCCCAGGGGCAGGGCATACTACCGACGCGTCGGTCATACGAATACCGACGGCTAACAAGGAGCAAGTGAATATGAAGAACCGATGGCAGTGGGGAGTGGGATTGTTGGGGTTGGCGCTGTGCGCGTTGCCGGCAGCCGCCGTGGAGCAAGTCACCGCCAAACAGGCGCTTAATCTGGCGAATCAGCAAGTCCCGGATTACGCGCAGAATCAGGTCTTGTCGATCGAGGGGTATAACACCGACAGCGCGTTGCGCCCCCGCGTGTGGGACATCACGCTTTACGATCACAAGCGGTTCAATGGCGGGCTGGTGGTGCGCGTGAAGGACGGCGCCGTGGTGAGCAAAACCGGCGCGGTGCGGTTGTTCGACGATGCGCGCTGGACGCGATTTGGCCGGAACTTCAGCGGGTATGATCCCGCCGAGATTGTGCGGCTGGCGCGGTGGGCGTTGGACTCCGATCAAGTGGTCGCCAAAGTCGTGGCGTTACCGCGGTTGAGCGACTATGAGGTGACCGCTCTCACATTCGTGTTGCGGAAACCCAGCGACGGCAATGTGCCGCCCGTGTGGCGCATCAAGGTACGCGCGCGTCTCAAGACCAAGGCCAGCAGCGAAGGCTGGGTGGGGTACCTCCAGTACAACGCGGAAAGCGGCGAGTTGATTAAAGACGAGCTGTCGGTGAAGTAGTTCGCGCGCGGACCACAACTCAGCCGGGATGCTTGCGCGGGCGGTGGCTTTTGTTTACTCTGCCGCCCAATGCGAAAACGTGCGCATGTCTTGTATTCCGGCCGGGTACAGGGTGTTGGTTTCCGGTACGCCACGCGGGAAGTGGCCTGCGGATTTGAGGTGACCGGCTTCGTGCGGAACCTGCCCGATGGCCGGGTGGAACTCGTGGCAGAAGGCGACGAGGCCGAAGTGCAGGCCTTTCTCCAGGCCATCGCCGACAGTCAGCTTAGTAGTTATGTGCGCGGGACGGACGTGAACTGGCACGCCGCCACGGGTGAATTCCGCGGTTTCGAGATTCGATTTTAATGGATGCGATTCGGACAGACCAACTGACGAAAAAGTACAGCCTAGGCTGGCACAAGGGCCGGTTGCTGGCCCTGGACAAGCTGAACCTGCGCGTGCGCGAGGGCGAGGTGTATGGACTGCTGGGACCGAACGGTTCGGGCAAAAGCACCACCATCAAACTGCTGCTGGGGTTGGTCACCCGGACCGAAGGTGACGCCTGGATTTTTGATGTGCCCTGTGACCGGGTCGAATCGCATTTGCACGTGGGTTTCCTACCGGAGAATCCGTACTTCTACCGGTATCTCTCCGGCGCGGAGACACTAGAGTTTTACGCGAAGCTGTGCCGGATGGGGGGCAAGGGGCTAAATCAGCGCATTGATGAATTGCTGGAGTTGGTCGGTCTGACCCATGCCCGCGATCGCCGGTTGGCCAGCTACTCCAAAGGGATGTTGCAACGCATCGGGTTGGCGCAGGCGCTGATTCACGATCCCCAGTTGCTGTTGTTGGATGAACCGACGGCGGGCGTGGACCCGATTGGCAGCCGGGATATTCGCGATTTGATTTTGCGACTGAAGAAAATGGGCAAGACCGTTTTGTTGTCATCGCATTTGCTGGCGCAGGTGCAGGACGTGTGCGACCGGATCGGCGTGCTCAATCTCGGCCAACTGATTTTGGAAGGGGATGTCCAGACCTTGATTCGCGACCAGCGACGCCTGAGCATCACGGTGCGGGAATTGCCGGACGCCGGGCGCGCCCAGGTGGAGGCGGCCGTGCGGACGGCCGGCGGGCAGGTGGTGGCGGTGGAACACCCGCAGACAACCCTGGAAATGCTGTTCTTGGAAGCGGTGCGCAAAGACCCCCGGGGAGTAAAAGGCCATGACTGAACGCGTCGGATTTTCGCCGGCACGGATTGTGGCCGTGGCGTTGAATACCTTTACCGAATCCGTGCGGCAAAAAGTGTTCAGCATCCTGTTGTTGGTAGCCTTGGTGTTCATCGCGTCCGCGCTGTTTTTCCGGCAGTTTAATTTCGGCGAGCAATTCAAGTTCGTGAAGGACACGTGTCTGGGATTGATTTCCTTTTTCGGTTGCCTGATCGCGATCATCGCGCCGGCGCAGATGCTGCCCAGTGAAATCGAGAACCGGACGATCTACACGCTGCTGGCGAAGCCGGTGCGGCGCGTCGAGTTTCTGTTGGGAAAATATTTCGGAAGCGTGATTCTGTTATTCCTGAGCGTGCTGCTGATGTCGGTGATGTTTGGCGCGGCGTTGGTGGTGATGGAGCGCAGCGTGACGGCCACGGTGATGCAGCACGGACCGGACGAGCCGGGCGAGACCCTGGCCCAAGCGGTGCAGCAAATTCAGCACGAAGCGCGCGACCCCAATCTGGCCCAAGCGGTGCTCCTGATCTTTGTCAAAACCAGTCTGTTGGCGGCAATCGTGCTGCTGTTCTCCACGTTTTCGACTTCGATGATTTTCAACATCGCCACCGGGTTCATGGCATGGATTGCCGGGGCGCTGGTGCCGGTCGTGAAAGGGTTCGCGTGGACGGCCAAATGGATTCTGGCGCTGGCGGCGGTGGTGCCGGACTTGGGGATGTTCAACGTTTCGGATGAAATCGTTCAGGGAATTCCGGTTTCCTGGGGACACGTCTATTCGGTGGCGTTGTACGGACTGGTCCGGGTGCTCATCCTGTTGGTGGCGGCGCAACTAGTTTTCAGCCAGCGGGAGATTTAGCGACGTGTGGACGAAACTCATTGCGGCCGGTTGCTTGTTGATCGGCGGCTGGCTGATGCTGCCGGTGGAAAAGGAGATCTATGCCCAGCGGGAGCACGTGGATTTCGGCCGGCTGGAACTGACGCTGGACGTTCGGGAACGTCTGCCACAGGAGCTGGCGCTGGGCGTGCTGGCGGGCTTTCGCGGGATTGCGGCGGATTTTTTGTGGATCCAAAATGAAGCGTTTTGGGAAGACCTGTGGGAGCCCCGCACCGACAAAGGGCTGCTGTTTGTCCGGATGTACCGCAACATGAAATCCGTGGTGGTGTTGCAGCCGCACTCGACGTTGTTCTGGGAGGAATCGGCCTGGCACATGGGCTGGAACATCGCCTATGCCGCGCAGATTGACCCGGCCAACCGCACGAAGGCCGAGGGCCTCAAACGTGAAATGGAATGGCGGGAACGCGCGCGCGCGTTCCTCGCGGAAGGGATCAAGAACAACCCGGACACCTATCGCCTCTATTTCTACATGGGCATCCTGTATTTGCAGAAATTGGCAAGCCCGGCCAAGCCAGAGTTGTACTGCACCGCGGCGGATTACTTCCGGCGCGCGGCGGCATTCCCAGACGCGCCGAGTTACACGGCGCGCGAATGCGCCCACGCGCTGGAGTTGTGCGGCAAACCGGAAGCGGCTTATGAATACTGGAAAACCATTTGGAATGGCGGCCACGTCCGCCACTTCCATGACCAGATTGACATTTACGACGACGCGATCCGCGAGATGCGCCGCCTTGAAAATGAGTTGAAAATTCCCGTCGGCCAACGCATCTTTCCCACCGTCGTCCGTGCCACGCGATCATGAAATACGCCATCCTCAGTGACATTCACGCCAATCTGGAGGGCTTGGAAGCCGTGCTCAAACATTCCCGGGAGCAAGGCTGCACCCATTACGTGTGCCTAGGCGACATTGTGGGCTATGGCCCGAATCCGCGGGAATGCCTCGCCATTATCCGGGAATTGAATTGCCCCGTTGTCCTCGGCAACCACGACGAATACTGCGCGAAGAACCACGTACTGACCGGCTTCAATCCCATGGCCGCCGACGGCATCCGCTGGACACGCGAGCAACTCAACGACGAAGAAAAACAATGGTTGCGCGACCTCAAGTACATCCGCCAGGTCGAGTCATTCACGACCGTCCACGCTACGCTCGACCTGCCGGAAAAGTGGGCCTATGTCTTCGACAAGCTCGCGGCGTCGGCCAGCTTCAACTACCAGCACACCGCGGTTTGCTTCAATGGGCACACCCACATCCCCATCGCATTCGTGCGCGGCGAAAAAGGCATCCAAGGCGGCCTGTATTCCAAAATTAAGATCGAAATTGCCCGGAAATACTTCATCAATTGCGGCTCCATCGGCCAGCCGCGTGACCACAACCCCAAATCCGCGTACGTCACCTTCGACTTCATCAACAACCTGATTGAACTTCATCGCCTCGACTACGACATTGCCAGCACCCAGAAAAAGATTCGCGCCGCCGGCTTGCCGGAATCCCTTGCTCAACGGCTGGAGCACGGGCGGTAAATGGCGCGGGGCGCCATGAAAATCCTCGTCATCAAACCGTCGTCACTCGGCGATGTCGTCCACGCCTTGCCGACCGTCAACCTCATCCGCCAGAAGTTTCCCGACGCCTATATCGCCTGGCTGATCAACCGGGAACTTAGTTCGCTTCTTAAACACTGTCCACTGATCGACGAACGCATCGAGTTCCCGCGCCACGACTACGCCGCGCTTCCGGGGCTGATCAAACAACTCCGGGCCGAACACTTCGACATCGTGGTGGACCTGCAAGGTCTTCTCCGCAGCGGGTTGCTCACCTTCGCCACCGGCGCGCCGCACCGCATCGGCCTCGCCGACGCCCGGGAAGGCGCGCGGTTCTTCTACAACGAAGCCGTCCCCGTTTCCCGCGCCCACGCCGTCGAGCGCTATCTGCTGGCCGCCCACCACCTCGGCTGCGCCACCGGCCCCATTGAATTTCCGCTGGGCCTGGAATCCAAAATCGGCGATCTAAAATCTAAAATCGCAATCCATCCTTCCGCCCGGTGGCCGACGAAGCTTTGGGGCGATGACAGATTTGCGGAACTCATCCGGCAACTCCCGACCGATCGCGTTGTTCTCACCGGTTCGGCGACAGAACGCGCGCGTCTGGAGAAGATTGCCCCACAAGTCCGGAATTTGGCCGGCCAGACGGATCTTTTTCAACTCGCCGAACTCTACCGGCAATGCGCCGTCGTCATCACCAACGACAGCGGCCCGATGCATATCGCCGCCGCCGTCGGCACGCCGGTGGTCGCGATTTTTGGCGCATCCGATCCCGCGCTGACCGGTCCCTACGGCAAGAGTCATGTTGTCCTCCGAGCGGACATCCCATGCTCTCCGTGCCTCAAGGAGCGTTGCGCCAATCCCGTGAAGATGGAATGCATGCAGAAGGTGACGGTGGAACAAGTGTTGGAAACAGCCAAAAGATTCTGGTAAAACGAGCCGCATGACCGATTTGGAACAACAACTGCAAGCACTCCGCACCGAAGCCGAAGCCGCGATTGCCGGGTGCGCCGATCTGCCGGCCTTGACCCAGCTCAAAGCGAAATACATCGGGACGAATGGCGCCGTCACGGCGGCGTTGAAAGGCCTCGGGGCGTTGGCCAAGGAAGACAAACCGCGCGTCGGTAAACTCGCCAATGAAGTGAAGAACGCGCTCGCCGCGGCATTCGCTGCCCGGCAGGAGGAGCTGGAATCCAAAATCCAAAACCAACAATCCGAAATCGACACGACGTTGCCGGGACGGCGACACGAAATCGGTCATCTCCATCCGCTCACGCAGATTTTTGATCGCACCGTGCAGATTTTCCGAAGGATGGGGTTTGCCGTCGAGGACGGTCCGGAAATTGAGGATGAGTGGCATTGCTTTGATGCGCTCAACACGCCGGCTGACCACCCGGCGCGCGATATCCAGGACACCCTTTACGTCGATTTGCCGACAGACAAACAGTATGGCCGGTACCTCTTGCGCACGCACACGTCGCCGGTCCAGATCCGTACGATGTTGAAGCGGAAACCGCCGATCCGCATCGTTGCGCCGGGCCGGGTGTTTCGTCGCGACAATCCCGACGCCACCCACAGCCCGACGTTTCATCAGATCGAAGGGTTGTACGTGGACAAGAACGTCACGGTCGCCGATCTCAAAGGCACGGTGGAATTCTTCTTCCAACAGTTGCTCGATCCAGAAACCAAGGTGCGCTTCCGGCCGCATTTCTTCCCCTACACCGAACCGAGCTTCGAGATTGATCTGTCGAGTCCGCACCTGCGGAGCCGGGGCAAGGAATGGCTGGAGATAGCCGGCTGCGGGATGGTGGACCCCAACGTTTTCAAAGCGGTCGGCTATCCTGACGACGAATACACCGGCTGGGCGTTCGGTTTCGGCATCGAGCGCCTCGCGATGGTCATGTACGGCATCACCGACATCCGGTTGTTCACCGAGAACGATGTGCGGTTCTTGAAACAATTCTAACCAACAAAGGAGAAGAACGATGAGAAAGTGTGTTTGGTTGTCGATGTTGCTGACGGTGGTCCTGTGCGCTTCGGCGGCGGAGCCAAAACCGGTGCGGGTGGCCTGTGTCGGCGACAGCATTACGGCGGGAGGGGGAACGTCCCCGGAGAACTCGTATCCGGCCCAGCTCGGGCGGATGCTGGGGGCGGGTTGGGAAGTGAAAAACTTTGGAGTCGGCGGCGCCGCGTTGCTCAACCACGGTGACTTGCCGTACCAAAAGCAGAGCGCCCACGAGTTGGCGTTGGAGTTTCAGCCGAACATTGTGGTCATCATGCTGGGGAGCAACGACAGCAAACCCCAAAACTGGAGATTTAAGGATGAGTTCATTGCCGATTTCGAGGACTTGATCAACCAGTTTGCCAAGCTACCGAGCCGGCCGCGCATCTTCATTTGCCGGCCGCCCATTGTGCCGGGCATTGGCAATTATGGCGTCAACGAGAAAGGTGTATTGGAGGAGATTCCAATGATCGACAAGATTGCCGGCGCCGAGAAAGCCCGGGTGATCGACATGCACGCCGCACTGCAGAACCATCCGGAACTGTTGCCGGACCGGGCCCACCCGAACGACGCCGGGGCGACCATTCTGGCCCAGACGGTTTATCGGGCGTTAACGGGCAAAGAATTCACTGGTCCGGCGCCCTTGGCAAAATGATCAAACCGGATGCTCAATCGAGCGCGGCCGGCATCACCGACATCCGGCTGTTCACCGAAAACGACGCGCGGTTCTTGGAGCAATTTTAGCCCAAGGCCGCTCAAGCCTCGACGTTTGTCTCACCAAACCGGTAAAGTCAGCACCCTTGCACTCCGTGGATAATGAGGAAAATCATGGCCGAGAATTCGACATTTGATGCGTATTCGCCGAAGGAGATCGCGGAGCGCATGGAGAACGTCGGCGTGGTCAAGGCGCACTTGCCGGTCGTGCCGATGGCTGGGTTGGGCGTGTTGGCGGGCGGCTTCATCGGACTTGGTGCGTTGTTTGCCACGTTGGTGTCGAGCCAGCCGGAACTGGGGTTCGTCGCCAACCGGATTCTCGCCGGCGTGGCGTTCTCGCTCGGATTGATTTTGGTCGTGGTGGGCGGCGCGGAATTGTTTACCGGCAACAATCTATTGGTGATGGCGTGGGTGGCGAGACGCATCACGACTGGGTTGTATATCCGGAACCTGCTGATTATCTTCGTGACGAATTTTATCGGGGCGTTGGGCTTGGCGGTGTTGGTGGTGCTGGCGAATCACGGTGCGATGGGCGGCGGCATCGTGGGGCAGAACGCGGTGAAGATCGCGGCGTACAAGACGTCGCTGTCGTTCGGCGAGGCGTTCTTCAAGGGGATTCTCTGCAATATTCTCGTTTGTCTCGCTGTATGGCTGGCGATGGGCGGACGGAATGTGGTGGATCGAATCGTCGCCATCATGATTCCCATCACGGCGTTCGTGGCGGCTGGCTTCGAGCACAGCGTGGCGAACATGTATTTCATTCCGCTGGGCATTTTGCTGCGGGATCACGTCCAGACCCTCGGCATCGCGCATCTGGAGAGTTTGACCTGGGCCGGTTGTTTTCGGAATCTGCTCCCGGTCACGCTGGGCAATCTCGTGGGTGGCAGCGTCATGGTCGGGTTGGTTTATCACATTATCTACCGGCGTCCGACAACAAGCTAGACGCCTTCTGCTGGAATCGCTAGAGTCTCGCCCGCATGAAGTTTACCTACAACTGGCTGAAACAGTACGTGAATTGCGCGTGGTCGCCGGCGGAACTGGCGGAGAAACTGACGTTTGCCGGCATCGAAGTGGAGGAAGTCGTCACCCTCGGCGGCAAGATACCAGAACAAATCGTCATCGCGCAAATTTTGTCGAGCGAGAAGCATCCAAATGCCGATAAGCTTTCGGTTTGCCGGGTGAATGACGGCTCCGGCGAGCGTCAGATTGTGTGCGGCGCGAAGAACTACAAAGTCGGCGACAAAGTGCCGCTGGCGTTGCCGGGTGCGGCGATGGCGGCGGGTTTCACCATCAAGGAATCGAAGCTGCGGGGGGTGATGTCGCAGGGGATGATGTGTTCCGCGGAAGAACTCGGACTGCCGAAGGGTGAGGATGGTTTGCTGGTCCTGCCGGCCGATGCACCGTTAGGAAAGAAATTTGCGGAGTACGTCGGCCCGGGGGACACGGTATTCGACATCGAAGTCACGCCAAACCGCCCGGACTGGTTGAGTGTGATCGGGATTGCGCGGGAAGTCGCGGCGTTGACCGGTAATCCATTGAAATTGCCGGAGGTTTCCCTTGCTGAGAACGGAACCACCGATATCACGGTGAAGGTGGAAGCGACGGATTTGTGTCCCCGGTACACGGCACGGCTGATTCGGGGCGTGAAGATCGGGCCGTCACCGGCGTGGCTGAAACAGATTCTTGAGAAAGTCGGGATGCGCTCGATCAACAACGTCGTGGATGTGACGAACTACGTGTTGTTGGAGACCGGGCATCCGCTCCATGCGTTCGATTGCAACCTGGTGAAGGGTCACGCGATCATCGTGCGCCGCGCGGTTGCCGGGGAGCAGTTTGTGGCGATTGACGACAGCAAGCATGAGTTGACGAACGAGATGCTGGTGATTGCGGATGCGGAGCGGGCGGTGGCGCTGGCCGGCATTATGGGCGGCAAGAACAGCGAAATCAATGACGCGACGACTGACGTACTTCTGGAGGCCGCCTATTTCTCGCCATCGAACATTCGGCGGACGTCGAAACGGTTGGGATTGGCGAGTGAGTCGAGTTACCGGTTTGAACGGGGTGTGGATATCGGCGGTTTGGAATGGGCCAGCCACCGGGCGGCCTCGTTGATGCAGCAATTGGCCGGCGGGCAGCTTGCGCACGGGATGATTGATGCACTGGCGAAACCGATCGAGAAGCGACGGGTGCGTTGCCGGTATGCGCAGGTGAACCGGTTGTTGGGCGTGGAAGTGCCCCCGGCGACGGTGAAGAAGATTTTTGTGGGGTTGGGCCTGTCCATCGCCACCGATGAATCGGTTGGGTGTGATGTGGAGATTCCGACGTTCCGGGTGGATTTGGAACGCGAGGCGGATTTGATTGAGGAGGTATGCCGGATTTACGGCGTGGAGAAGATTCCCGCGCGGATGTTGCCGGCAACCGCGCAGGTTTCGGAGTTCGATGCGCGGTGGGATGCAATCCGGGAAGTCCGGCGGACGCTGAATGCGCTCGGTTTCCATGAGGCGCAGAATCAGACGATGGTCAGTGAGGGGGAATTGAAACTGCGAAATCCGTTGAGCAGCGATATGACGGCGTTGCGGTCGGCGTTGGTGCCGGGGTTGTTGCAGAATCTGCGGACGAATGTGTCGCGGCATCAGTTCGACGTGAAACTATTTGAGATCGGCCGGGTGTTTGCGGCGGATGGAAAAGAGTCGTTGCACCTGGCACTGGTGGCGACGGGGCGTCGGACTGCGGGAGATTGGGAACGGACGGAGAAGGTGGATTACTTCGATTTGAAGGGGGCGCTGGAGGCGTTGGGGCTTGAGGCGGAAATCCGTCAGATACCGCCGGCGCAGGCCAAGAAATTGGATTTACGGGATGCCGTATTTGTGGCGGAGGCGGAGTTGGTGACGCAGGAGATGGAGAAGCAATTCCGCGAGTTGCCGAAGTTCCCGGCGGTGGTGCGGGACGTGGCGTTGGTGGTGACGGAGGGCATCCAGCACGGTGACGTTTTGGCAGCTATTGAGCAACATCGAAATAAAATCTTGGAACGGGTGGCGTTGTTTGATATTTTCCAGGGTGGACCGATCCCGGAAGGGAAAAAGTCCCTGGCGTACTCGTTGACATACCGTGCGGAGCGGAATTTGACCGATGCGGAAGTCAACGGGGCGCACGAGCAGTTGAAGCGGCAGTTGCAGCAGATGTTGCAATGTGAGATCCGTGAAAGCTGACGTGACATGCGCAGGGTGTAATGATTCCAAGCTTGAAATTGACCTGAAGTTTGACTATATAGGGTGCGGGTTAGAGAACCCCTGTTCTTTGGAAGCACAAAGGCGATTACGAAATACCCTGCCATGTTCGTAACGAACGATGATTCTTTGAGCCAACACCGTCATTGACGGAGCTCGGAGTTCGGTTGTGGACTGCACGCCTCTTTAGGAAGCAGGAAACAGCCGACAGAGCCCCTTATTATCGAGGGGTTCAAAGATCCCGTTCAAACGGCATTACGGCGGGGTATTTCGCTTTTTCCCGCCGTTCACGGTTCTCGACCGAGGTCATGATGGCGGAGAACCTGTTCACACAAGCGCAACTGGAAACGCCGGTGGCAAATCGCCCCGCCGCGAACCCCACCACCACACCGTTGGCCACCCGGATGCGTCCGCGCACTTTGGAAGGATTTGTCGGCCAACAGCACATCCTCGCGCCCGGCAAACTTCTCTGGCGCGCCATCAAAGCCGACCGGATTCAATCCATCATCCTCTACGGTCCGCCGGGCACGGGCAAGACGTCACTCGCGGAAGTCATCGCCAACGTCACCAAGAGCAAGTGCGAGCGGCTGAGCGGCGTCGAATCCAACGTGGCGGACATTCGCCGGGTGATCGCGACAGCTGCCAATCGGTTGGCGAATAGCGGTCAGAAGACAATCCTGTTTATTGACGAAATTCACCGGTTCAACAAAGCCCAGCAAGACGTACTCTTGCCGGATGTCGAAAACGGCACGGTCCGATTGATCGGCGCGACCACACACAATCCGTTCTTCTACGTCAACTCGCCCCTCGTTTCGCGCTCGCAGATTTTTCGACTCAAACCGCTGACGCCGGGCGACATCACGACGTTGCTCAAGCGCGCGGCCGAAAAGGAAAAGATCAAAGCCGATGATTCTGTGTTTGATTTTCTCGCGACCGCCTGCGATGGCGACGCGCGCAAGGCGCTGAATTCCCTGGAGATTGCGGCGCTCACCACTGAAGCCGGCAAGATCACGCGGGCGATCGCGGAAGAATCCATTCAAAAGAAAGCGGTGGTGTACGACGGCGATGAGGATGAACATTACGACACGATTTCGGCGTTCATCAAATCCATGCGCGGCAGCGACCCGGATGCGGCGTTGTACTGGTTGGCGAAGATGGTGGTGGCCGGTGAAGATCCGCGATTCATTGCGCGACGGATTGTGATTTTGGCGGCGGAAGACATCGGCCTGGCGGACCCGCAGGCGTTGGTGGTCTCGGTGGCGGCCCATCACGCCGTGGAGTTCATCGGGTGGCCGGAAGGTGAGTTACCCTTGGCGGAGGCGACGGTGTATTGCGCGACGGCGCCGAAATCGAACGCCAGCGCGAAAGGGATTTGGAGCGCGAAAGCCGACATCGAAGCGGGCCGAACGCTCGAAGTACCGGAGCATCTGAAGGACACGCACTACAAAGGTTCCGCGCGGCTCGGTCACGGCCAGGGCTATCAGTACGCCCATGATTTTGAGGGGCACGTGGTCGAGCAGGCGCACTTGCCGGAAAGGCGGAAGTATTACGAGCCGAGTGATCAGGGGTTCGAGGCGCGCGTTCGCGAACGAATGGAGAAATGGAAACAACTGCTCAACAGAAAATAACGTTCCGGCGGCACATGCGCGCGCGGCGGCTGGCGCTGTCAGTTGACGAAGTGCATGCCAAAAGCGAGGCGATCTGCCACCGACTGGTCAGCAGGCCGGTCTTTACGGCAGCGCGATCGGTCATGGTGTACGTGTCGCGCGGCAATGAAGTGATGACGCATGAATTGATTCAGCAGATGTTGGCGGAAGGGCGGCAGGTGGGGGTGCCGCTGTTTGATGCGACGCAGGAGACGTATTACGCGTCGTTAATCGAAAATTTCCCCGGCGATTTGACGCCGGGGTTGTTGCAGATTCTTGAACCCAGGCCTGAAAAGATCCGCCCGGTTGGGGTGGATCAGTTTGCGGCACTCCTAGTGCCGGGCCTGGCGTTTGACGAAAGCGGCGGTCGGTTAGGCCGGGGCAAGGGATATTATGACCGGATGCTCGAGGACGCGCGCGGCGTTAAGATCGCGTTGGCCTACGACTTCCAGATTGTGGATGAAGTGCCGATGCACGCGCACGATGTCCATATGGACTTCGTGATTACTGAAACCCGAATCATCACCTGTAAAAGGAAATCAACATGAAAGACCCCATCCTCATGGCGGTCATCGCGCTGGTTGTGGGCGCGGTGATCGGGTGGGTCTTCAGCCGTTGGCGAGAGCGCGCGAATGCGAAAGTGGCCGGCAGCATCATTGAGGCCGCCAAGAAGGAATCGCATTCGATCCTGCGCGAAGCACGGTTGCAGGCCCATGATGAGACACACAAGGCGCGGGAGCAGTTTGAGCAGGAGACCCGCGAACGCCGTCAGCAGTACGCCGAGACGGAGAAGCGCTTGTTGCAGCGCACCACCCAACTTGATAGCCGGCAGGAGATGGTTGATCGCAAGACGCAAGAGCTGATCAATCACGAGCAGGAGTTGCATAAACTCCACGACGAGGTGGACACGCTCAAAGAGTCGCTGATGCAGAAGTTACAGAGGCTTGCGCATATCTCGGCGGAGGATGCGAGACAGTTGTTGCTCGACCAGATTGAAGGTGACGCCCGCCGGGAAGCAGCGGCACTCACCCACGGGGTGTTGGACGAGGCCCAGTTCCGTGCGGAGAACGAGGCGAAACGCATCCTGACCACGGCAATCGAGCGCGCGGCTTCCGGCCATGTCCAGCAGGTGACCAGTTGCATGCTGACGTTGCCGAGCGAAGAGATGAAGGGGCGCATCATTGGGCGGGAAGGCCGCAATATCCGGGCGTTTGAGGCGAGCACAGGCGTCAATGTGTTGATTGACGACACGCCGCAAACCGTCGTGCTGAGCGGATTTGATCCCGTGCGCCGGGAACTGGCGCGGCAAACGATGGAACGATTGGTGGCGGATGGACGGATCAATCCGGCTCGTATTGAAGAAGAAGTCGCCAAAGTCGGCGAGGAGCTCAAGGACTCGATCCGCAAATCGGGAGAGGAGGCGGTGTTTGAACTCGGCCTCCGGCCCGCGGCGGACGAGGTGGTTGAATTGCTCGGGCGATTGAAGTTCCGGCATAGCTTTGCGCAGAACGTCTTGGAACATTCCGTCGAGGTGGCGCGACTGGCCGGCTTGATGGCGGCCGAGTTGGGCTTGAACGTGGATACCGCCAAGCGGGTCGGTCTGTTCCACGATGTTGGTAAGGCGGTTGGCCACGAGGTGGAAGGCTCGCATGCCCTCGTCGGCGCGCAGTTGCTGAAACGCTACGGCGAATCGGAAGAAGTCTGCGCGGGGGTGGCGTGTCACCATCACGAGACGGAGCCGCTCACCGTGTACGGGATGCTCGCCAGCGCCGCCGACGCCGTAAGCGCGTCGCGTCCCGGTGCCCGCAGCGAGAGCGTGGAGTTGTACCTGCAACGCCTGGAGAAATTGGAGGCGGTCGCCAATAGTTTCCGGGGAGTTGATAAAAGTTATGCTCTGCAAGCGGGTCGGGAGATTCGGGTGATTGTCGAGCCGACGCATGTCACCGACGGTGAAGCCGGCCAGCTTGCCCGCGACATTCGCAAGAAGATCGAACAAGAGCTCCAGTATCCCGGCCAGATCAAGGTGACGGTGGTCCGGGAAACCCGGGCGGTGGAGTTTGCGAAATGAAGGTGCTGTTCATCGGCGATATCGTGGGCAAACCCGGTCGGCAAGCGGTGGTCGGACTGGTGCGGCAATTGCGGCGTGACCGCGAGATTGACCTGGTGATTGCCAACGGCGAGAACAGCGCGCATGGCGCGGGACTGACCGAGGCCACGGCAACGGAACTGTTCAAAGCAGGCGTGGACGTCATCACCACCGGTGATCATGTGTGGGATCAGAAGGGGAGCGAATCGTACATCGCGAACGCGGAACGCGTGCTGCGTCCGTTGAATTTGTCGCCACAGGCGCCGGGGCGGGGGTCAGTCGTGGTGAATGTGGGTGATCGATTCGCAGTAGCGGTGGTGAATCTGATCGGTCGGGTGTTCATGCCGGCGGCGGAGTGTCCGTTTCGGGCGGTGGAGGTGGAGGTCGGCCGGCTACGGAAGCAAACCAGTCTGATTATCGTGGACTTGCATGCGGAGGCTTCCAGCGAGAAGATAGCCATGGGACGATTTCTGGATGGGAAAGTGAGCTTTGTGGTCGGGACGCACACACACGTGCAGACGGCCGACGAACAGATCTTGCCGGGCGGGACGGCGTACCTGACGGATGCCGGGATGTGCGGGCCGCATGATTCGGTGTTGGGACGGGAGGTCGAGCCAGTGATTCGCCGGTTCGTGACGCAAATGCCGCAGAAGTTGGAGGTGGCGACCGGGAAGGTGGAGTTGTGCGGGGCGATCGTGGATTTGGATGAGGATTCCGGCAAGGCGCGGAAGATTGAACGAGTGCGGATACCGGTGAAGGAAGGTTGATATGATCCTGCGAGCCAAGACAGTGTTGCCGATGACGGCCCCGCCGTTGGACAACGGCGCGGTGGCGATGGAAGGCGACCATATCGTGGCGGTTGGTCCTGTGGACGAGGTTCGCGCGGCCCATGCCGGGCAGGTGCGGGATTTGGGGGAAGTCGTGCTGTTGCCGGGGTTGATCAATGCGCATTGCCATCTGGATTACACCCGGCTGCGCGGCGAAGTGGCGTGGCACGGCGTGTTTATCCAATGGGCGCTGGAATTAGTGGCGTTGAAGAAGGTGAAAACCGAGGCCGATTGGCTCTCCGGCATCCAGTGGGGCATTGACCAGCTATTGCGGACCGGCACCACGACGGTGGTGAACATCGCGTCGTTTCCATCCTTGATTGATCAAACCGACGCACGCGGGTTGCGGATCATCTGGTGTCTGGAGTTGATCGATCTGAACCGGGATCAAACCGACGAGGAGATTGTCAAACAGGCGGAAGAGTTTATCGATGCCCGGCCGGCGTTGCTGGGCCGGTACGGTTTTTCCCCGCACGCGCCGTACACGGCGAGTGGCGGACTTTACTCCTTGGCGGCCAAGGCGGCGCACGCGCGCGGCGTCTCCCTGACCACGCACGTTGCGGAGAGCGAGGAAGAGGACAATATGTTCCGCCGCGGCACGGGACCGATGTATGATTATTTCCGACGCGCGGGCCGGGAGATGAGCGATTGCAGGCGCGTCGGCGTCGTGCAGTTGTTGCATGAATGGGGCGTGCTCGGACCGAGTTGCCTGGCGGCCCACGCCAATTGCCTGACGCCGCTCGATGTGCAATTGCTCCAGCAAACCGGCACCCACGTGGTGCATTGTCCACGCACCCACCGGTTTTTCGCCCGGCCCGTAGCGCCGCTGCAACCCTTGTGGGCGGCCGGTGTAAACGTGTGTCTGGGAACGGACAGTCTCGCGAGCGCGGCGGTCAAGGCGGAGTTGAGTTTACCGGCGGAGATGCAGACGCTGGCGCACAACCTCCCGGACTTGTCCGCCGAACGCATCGTGGAGAT
The DNA here is from genome assembly GCA_037441425.1 of Verrucomicrobiia bacterium. GTDB lineage: Bacteria > Verrucomicrobiota > Verrucomicrobiia > Palsa-1439 > Palsa-1439 > JBBISF01. Next base: position 37,711 of record JBBISF010000002.1, on the reverse strand, counting down.
GGTCACGATCAACGCCGCGCGGGCGTTGAATCAATCCGGGAAACTGGGACAGCTTTTGCCGGGTGCGACAGCGGATGTGGTGGCGTTCCCGTTGCCGGCCGGCAGTGTTGATCCCTACGAGGAAGTGGTGTTTGCCGAACAACCAGTGACGTTCTCCATGATCGGCGGTCAGGTGGTGATTGGATGAAATGGCTGCTGTTCAGCGTGGCGTTGTTGCCGGTCGTGGGGTGGGCGCAAACGAATCAGCCGGCTCCCGATGTGAACAGCATGATTGGCATGCAATCGTGTTTGCGCTATCTGGTTATGCCGCAGGTGACGTTTCGGGACACCGACCCGCGCGAAGTTGTGGCCTATTTGCGGGAACAAAGCGGCCAATTGGCGGGGGACAAACAACCGGTCAACGTGGCGTGGCTCATCGCGCCCGAGGAGAAGTTGCCGCGCATCACGCTGAATCTGACGAACATTTCGTTGGAGGACGCGCTCAAGTACACCGTGATGGCCGCCGGGTTGCGCTACCGGGTGGACGCGCACGCCGTGGTGATTTACCGGCCCGAACCGCCGGCCCCGCCGCCGCCACCGAAGACCGATGCCCAGCCTTAACGACCAACTCGGCGCGGAGCTGCGCCAACTCCGCACGGCTGGACTTTACCGGCAACTGCGAACCGTCGCCTCCGCCCAAGGTGCGCGTATCGTCATTGATGGCCGGGAACTCCTGAATTTTTCCAGTAATGATTACCTCGGTCTGGCCAACGATCCACTGTTGAAGCACGCCGCCACGGCGGCGATTGAGAAATACGG
>JBBISF010000002.1:0-36903 GCA_037441425.1 Verrucomicrobiia bacterium | reverse complement strand
CAAGCACCTCCGAACGACGCCGCATCAGTGTTGCTGTTGTTGATCTGGTGAACCTGCAGGAGGCTTGTCGGCGTCCTTCTTGCCTCCAAAGATACCAAAAATTCGACGCAAGACGCTTTTTTTGTTCTCTTCTTCCGGCTGTTGATTATCAGCCGACGCAGGCGGAGTAGAAGAGGGATGGGCGCCGGCGCTTCCCGGCACGTCTGCGGGAATCTGTCCCCGTACGCCGAGTTAGAGGAACGGTTGGCGCGTTTCAAAGGCAAGGAAGCGGCCATCGTGTTCGGGAGTGGTTACGTGGCGAACGTCGCGACGATCACCGCGTTGGTGGACAAAGGCGACGTCATCATTCTCGATAAACTCAATCACGCCAGCATTGTGGACGGCGCGCGGTTGAGCGGGGCAACCATCCGGGTGTACCCGCATAAGAACCTAAAGAAATTGGGAGCCATCCTGCAAGGATCGAAGGAATTTCGACGGCGGTTGATTGTGACGGAAACGGTGTTCTCCATGGACGGAGATGTTGCGCCGTTAGTGGAAATTGTCGCGCTGAAGGAGAAGTACGACGCATGGCTGATGATTGATGAGGCGCACGCGACCGGGTTGTGCGGGCCGCGCCGTCGCGGTTTAGCGGAAGCCGTCGGCGTGGAGGAGAAAGTGGACGTGGCGCTGGGCACGTTAAGCAAGGCGCTCGGCTGTGTGGGCGGATTCGTGGCCGGTTCGCAGGCGTTGATTGATTATCTGCGCAACCGGGCGCGGGGACTGATTTATTCGACCGCGCTGCCGCCGGCGATGATCGCCGCCGCGGTTGCGACGGTGGACCTTGTCGCGAGTAATGAAGGACACTGGCGGTGCGCTCAATTATGGCGGAATGTCAGCGAAATGAAGAACGGTTTGTCAAAACTGGGCATCCAAAACGAATCGCGTAGTCCGATTATTCCGGTTATCGTTGCTGGAGAAGAGCAGGCGGTTGAGTTGTCCCGGCAATTGTATGAACAAGGTATCTTCGTGCCGGCAATCCGGTATCCGACAGTGGCCAAAGGCAAGGCCCGGCTGCGCGTGACGGTGACAGCGGGGCACGGTACTGCAGAGATCCAGAGCTTTCTAGGGGAGTATGAGCGCGTTAGCCGATAAAGATCATCGCTATCTGTGGCATCCGTTTACGCAGATGCAGGACTGGATGGCGGTGTCGCCAGTCATCATCGAATCGGCGGAGGGGGCGGTGCTGCGGGATACCGAAGGCCGGGAATACCTCGACGGCAATTCCTCCATTTGGACGAATCTGCATGGGCACCAGCATCCGAAGATCACGGCGGCGATCAAGACGCAACTCGACAGGATCGCACACTCGTCATTTCTTGGTTTGTCGAATGTGCCGGCAATTCAACTGGCGGAGAAGTTGTCGAAGTTGACCGGCTTGCCGCGGGTCTTTTATTCGGACGACGGTTCGACGGCGATGGAAGTCGCGATCAAAATGGCGCTCCAGTACTGGCAACATCGTGGGCAACCGCAGCGGAAGCGCTTCGTGGCGTTTGCCGATGCCTATCACGGCGATACGGTCGGCGCGGTGAGCGTCGGCGGGATTGATTTGTTTCACCGGGTCTTCCGCCCGCTGACGTTTGAGGTGACGCGGCTGGAGCGGGTGGAAGATTTCCCGAACCGGGACGACATCGCGGCGGTGGTGATCGAACCACTGATTCAAGGCGCGGCCGGGATGAAATTGTGGCCTTCCGGCATGTTGCGAGAGTTGCGGCGGCGGTGCGACGAAGCCGGGACACTGTTGATCGCGGATGAGGTGTTGACCGGATTCGGGCGGACGGGAACGATGTTTGCCTGCGAACAGGAAGGGGTATTGCCGGATTTGATGGCGCTCTCGAAAGGGCTGACCGGTGGGTATCTGCCGCTGGCGGCGACAGTAACGACCGAGGACATCTTCAAGGCATTTCTTGGCACGTACCGGGAATTCAAGACCTTCTTTCACGGGCACAGTTATACCGGTAATCAACTTGGTTGCGCGGCGGCATTGGCGAGTCTGGAAATTTTCGAGCAGGAACACGTGCTGGAGAATCTAAAAACCAAAATCGTAAAGCTGCGATCCGGCTTGGAGCGGTGCCGGCAACTGGCGCAGGTGGTGGATGTCCGTGAAATTGGATTCATCGGCGCGGTGGAAGTCGGGCCGTATCCGATCGAACAGCAAATGGGTTACGCGGTGTGTACGGCGATGCGCGAGCGGGGAGTGTTGACGCGACCGATTGGCAACACGATTGTCGTGATGCCGCCGTACTGCGTCACCGACGCGCAACTGACGCGGCTGCTGGAGGTGTTGCGGGAATCGGTGCAGGCGGTTTGCGGGAAATCTTAAGATTGCACGAGGTTCAAAAACGGGCTATAGGTCGGCAACGCATGCAAGGAGGTCCGATGAAGTCGCTGCGGAACATGGCAATTGGGGCGGTGGTTTGTCTTTTGCCGGTGGGCATGGCGCACGCCGCTGCCGGCACGTTTACGGTCAAGGGCAAATGGGCCGTCGTGTATTTCGTGCAGGACGGGAAGGTGGTCGGCAACGAACTCGCCCCGGGCGGCACGGAATTGCAGGGCGACCGGGTTGAGGATGGTCTCTGTTATTTCACGTACAAAGGCAAAGCCGCGATGACGCGGTTGAGTTATCTCGAAGCCAAAGCCGGTACAGTCGTTCCGCCGCCGGATCTGGCGGAAACGAAATCGCCTCCGCCTCCGGCCGTCGCGCCCGCCTCCGCCCCGACCGCCCAGCCCGCACCGAAAGCCGAACAACCGGGGGCGGAGGAGCTATTCAGTGCCTCGCAACTGGCCAAGGGTTTGGTGGAGTATCAGGGTGAATGGATGACGCCCGAGGAGAAGTTCACGCGTGAGCAATTGGCCAAGGGCCTGGTGATGTATCAAGGCACATGGGTGACGGTGGAGACGAAGGAAAAACTGGAGAAGGGGCTTATCCCGTACAAAGGCCAGTGGGTGACGCCGGAAGAGAAGAAGTATTTGGATAAGGGATTGGTCAAGCACAACGGGTTGTGGGTCACCCCGGAAGTCAAAGAGCATTTGGGAAAGGGCTTGGTGGAGTACCACGGAGAATGGATCACGCCAGCGGAAAAGTTCCGCCGGGAACAAACAGCCAAAGGGCTGGTGGAGGATCAAGGTCAGTGGGTGACCAAAGCCGAGAAGTTCCGCCAGGAACAGGCCGCCAAGGGCTTGGTGGAATACCAAGGCAAGTGGGTACCGGTGGATACCAAGGCGAATCTCGAAAAGGGTCTCGTCGAATACAACGGTCAGTGGGTCACGCCGGAAGTAAAACGCAACCTCCAAAAAGGTTTAGTTGAATATCGGGGCCAGTGGGTGGCACCGGAAACTAAAACCAATCTGAAAAAAGGTTTGGTGCAGTACAAGGGCGAGTGGCTGACGCCTCAAGAGAAATACCGGCAGGAGCAGACCGCGAAAGGTCTGGTCGAGTACCAAGGCGAATGGCTCAAGCCGGAAGAAAAATTCCGACGCGAACAACTCGCCCAAGGCCTCGTCGAGTACAAAGGCAAGTGGATCAGCCCTGAAGAGACAGCCAATCTCGAGAAAGGGCTTATCCAATACAACGGTGATTGGGTCACACCGGAAACGAAAGCGAATTTGGAAAAAGGATTGGTGCTCGACGCCGGCGAGTGGATCACCCCGGCGGAAAGAGAGCGGCGCGACCGCATCGCCAAGGGCTTGGTCGAGTATCAGGGCGAATGGATCACCAAGGACGAGAAGTTCCGGCGCGAGCAAACGGCGAAAGGTCTGGTGGAATACCAAGGCCAATGGGTGACACCGGAAACGAAAGTCAACTTGGAAAAGGGTCTCGTCGAATATAACGGCCAGTGGGTCACCCCGGAAGCGAAGCTGAATTTGGAAAAGGGATTGGTGGACTATAAAGGCCGTTGGGTGACGCCGGAGGTAAAAACGAATCTTGAAAAGGGATTCGTCCTCGTCAACAACCAGTGGATTTCCCCCAAGCAGAAGGCAGCCGAAGAGCAACTGGCCAAACTCCTCGCCACCGGCAACGCCCTCGACAAGGCGGCAATGACCGGCGATTTGGCGATGATCAAGACACTTCTGAAGGAAGACCCGTACTCCGTCAATGGGTCTGACGAAAACGGTCTGACGCCGTTGCACTACGTCGCCTACAAAGGCAATGCTGACACCGCGGCGCTCCTGATCGCCAATGGCGCGCTCGTCAACGCCATTGCGCGCGACGGCGATACGCCGTTGCATTGCGCCGCGATCACCGGCAACGAACCGGTCATTCGCGTCTTGCTTTCACGCGGCGCCAACGTCGCCGCCCGCAACCGGCAAGGCCAGCTCGCTGCCACTCTCGCGCAGGAATATGGACATGATAACTTGGTTCCGCTGCTGCTGCGCCAGCCGTCCCGGTTCCAATAAAGCGGCCGCTTACCGCCACGCGTGTTTCGGATACTTTCGCTGGAGCTCCTGCTTCAACCGGGGGTACGTCTCCCCCCAGAACCGGGCGAGATTATCCGTTACCTGCACCGGCCGCTGATTCGGCGCCAGCACCTCAATCCGCAATGCCACCCGGCGTTGCGCAATCCATAAACCTTCCTTCACACCGTACAAATCCTGAATCCGAGCCGCCACGACCGGCGGGCCATCCGTCGCGTACGTGATTTTCGCGCGCCGCCCGCCCGGTAACTCAATCCGCTCCGGCGCGAACTGCTCCACCGCGTCCTGCTGCGCCGTCGACAACCACGCCTTCACCACCGGCCACACCGCGCGGTCTTTGATCTCTTTGTAACTGGTCGCGCTGAAACAAATCTGCTCGAGCAAATGTCGGCGGTCGTCGTCGGTGATGGCCGGCAACTCCCATTCCGGCATCCATTCCCGCAGCCGGTTGACCCGCACGATCCATTGCTCGACCGCCTCGTTCCAATTCTTCAACACGCACCGGCCCGCCGCGACTTCGCCCGCCAACAACCGGGCCGCTTCATCATCCGGAACGTCATCGGATTCCTTCACCTCCAACGCCAAATCACGGAACAACCGGGCGTGTCGCGCCACCACCCGTTTCAGCGTCGCATCGTACACCACCTCGCGCCGGTCCCGGTAATCGGCGGGGAACAATTCCCGCAACCATGCCTCGTTCACCGCCGTGGCGAGATTCAACAGTACGTTCAACTCCCGCCCCTGCACCTCTGCGACCTCCGCCGCCACCAGCAACGGCGCGGTCACCACGCTTTCCCGGGCCAACACCCCGCGCCGGTTGTGCACGAGCGCGCACCGCAACGTGCCGACGTCGAGCCGGTGAGCGAGGTGATCCACAAACCCCAGCAGCACGCATTTCTGAATCGCGTCGTTCGGCGCGGGCTTCGTGCTCACGTCCAACCCTTCGCGCTCGGCGATCCGCAGAAACTGTTCAAACAACGGCGTCACTTGCCGGGCGGCCTGCGCGTGGATGCCGAGTCGCCGGCAACGCTCGACGTTGTAGCCGTTCCGTTCTGCATACCGCCACGCCCGCATCAACACGAAAAAATCGGAAATCGTCTCGCCCCCCAACAAATCATCGCGCGCTTCCTCGACCGCCCGGCCCTGCCGCCGCACGAGCAATTCCCGGCCTTGGGTCAGGGCCGCGATGAGCGCCACTTGCCGGACACAACCCGATTCGCCCGCCGCCAACAACATCCGCGCGTACCGGGGATGTACCGGAAACGCCAGCATCCGCCGACCGAGTTCGGTGATCCGGGATTGTGGGTCAAGCGCTCCCAAATCAATTAGCAACGATTCTGCCCGCTCCAGCGATTTGGGATCGGGCGCTTCCAACCATCGGAACTGCGCCACGTCTTCCACGCCGCTGGCCTTCAACGTCAGCACCACCTCGGCCAGATCGAGCCGTTTCACCTCCGGCAATTCCTGCGCGGGCCGCTGCTCGTGTTCCCGTTCGGTCCACAACCGCACACAATGCCCGGGCGCGGTGCGACCAGCCCGACCCGCCCGTTGATCCGCCGCCGCCCGGCTGATCTTCTCGATGAGTAACGTGTTGATCCCCCGGTGCGGGTCGTACCGTGGAATCCGCGCCAACCCGCTGTCCACCACCAGCCGGACACCGTCAATCGTCAGCGACGTCTCCGCGACGTTGGTGGCGACCACCACCTTGCGCCGGTCATACCGGGCCACGGCGGCATCCTGATCGGCGACCGGCAATTCCCCGTGCAAGGGAAGCACGATCACGCTCTGCCCCAGCCGGTCGCGCGCGGCTTGGACGGTGCGCTGGATCTCATACGCGCCCGGCATGAACACCAGCGCGTCGCCCTCCGAAAACCGGTCGAGTTGTTCGGCGGCAACCTCCCAGACCGGCAAATCATTCACCGGTATGCGCAAATACTCCGTCGTGACCGGGAACGCGCGGCCTTTCGAGGACAACACCCGGCACGGCGCGAGATATTTCTCCAGCGCCGCCACCTCCAACGTCGCCGACATCGCGATCAGCAGCAGGTCCGGGCGAACGGTCTGTTGCCGATCGAGCGCGCGGGCGAGGGTGATGTCGCCATACAGATGCCGCTCATGAAACTCGTCGAAGATGATTGCGTTGATGCCGCGCAGTTCCGGATCGGTGAGCATCTGCCGGAGCAACACGCCTTCGGTGACATACCGGATGCGCGTATGCCGCGAGGTGACAGCATCGAACCGGATTTGGTAGCCGACTTCCTCGCCGAGGTTGACGTTGCGTTGTTGCGCCACCCACGTCGCCAGCATCCGCGTCGGCAACCGGCGCGGCTGGAGAATGACGACTTGTCCGTCCTCCAACAACCCGGCATCCAACAACATCTGCGGCACTTGCGTGGACTTGCCGGACCCGGTGGGCGCAGTGAGAATCAGCCGCCGCTGCTGGCGACAGGCTTCAAGCAGTTGGCCTTCAATCTCGAAAATGGGCAGTTCGCGCGCGTTCATCCGCCGGTTCATCGGTGCAAGCCGTGCCTGCGTTTGGAATCACGACCGAGCACCAGGAGAAGCGTCTCCTTCGTGAGTTTTCGTCGCCTGACGTTCATCGGCGGTCACTTTGTGCGGAGTGAGTTGATGAGGCTGGCGGCGTAGCCGGCGCCAAAGCCGTTGTTGATGTTGACGACGGTGACGCCGCTGGCGCAGGAGTTGAGCATTGCCAGGAGCGCGGCGATGCCGCCGAAGCTCGCGCCGTAGCCGACGCTGGTGGGCACGGCGATGACCGGCTTGTCCACGAGGCCGCCGACGACACTCGGCAACGCGCCTTCCATGCCGGCGACGACGATGAGGACGTTGGCGTCGAGGAGTTCTTCGTTGACCGCCAGCAACCGGTGGAGGCCGGCAATGCCGACGTCGTAGAACCGTTTCACCCGGTTGCCCATGACGTCGGCGGTGACGACGGCTTCTTCGGCGACGGGGATGTCGGTCGTGCCGGCGCAGAGAACGGCGATGGTGCCGGGACGTTTCGGCAACGGTTGGCGGACGACGGTGATGGCGCGGGCGGCTTCGTGATATTTCGCCCCTGGGAACGCGCGTTTGACGACCCGATAGGTTTCCCGGCTGGCACGGGTCGCGAGGAGGTTTTCATTGTGCTGGAGAATCTTCTTCGCGATCTTGGCAACCTGCACCGGCGTTTTGCCTTCGCAGTAGATGACTTCCGGGAAGCCTTTCCGCAAGGAACGATGGCCGTCCACCCGGGCAAAATCGAGATTGTGAATGGCGAGGGATTTCAACTGGCGCACTGCGGCTGGCACGGTTGTGCGGCCAGTCCGGATATTTGTCAGCAGCTTGGTGAGCTTCGTCTCGTTCACGGGGCGATGGTAACGCTATTTCGTCAGCAATTCCAGCGCTTTGGATAATTGGCGATCAAGGGCGAAAGTTTCTTTTTGGGCGCGCGGGGAATCAAAGTGACCGAAACCGGCAGCGGCGAGTTTGTGTTCGGCGGCGCGGGGGAGTGGGACGGTGATGTCGGGTTTCACGCCGATGCCGTGAAAGTGTTCACCGGCAGGTGTCGCGTAATACGCCACCGGCAAGGCCAGTTGCGCGCCGTCGGGCAGGGGAAAGAGCTGGAATTGCCGGCCCAGACCGCAGGTGGGCGTGCCGATGAGTTTGGCGCGGTGGTTATCACGCAGGGCGGCGGCAAGGACTTCGGCTTCGTTGGCCGTGCCGCCGTTGACGAGCACCGCAAGCGGGCCGGCATAGGCCGACTTGTTTTTGCTGACGAATTTGGTGGAATGTCCCGGCGAGTCAATCGCGTACACATCCTGCCCAACGGGCAAAAATAGTTGGGCGGTGCGGTACACGACGGGGAGCGGGCCGCCGGGGTTGTTGCGGAGGTCAAGAATCAGACCATTGGGTTGTTGACGCGGCGGAGCGTTGAGAAGCTCGGCCAGTTGGGCGGGGGTATCTTGCGTGAAGTCGCCCAAGCGGATGTAGCCGACACCGCCAGCCAGGAACCGGACATCGGGCTTGGCGGGCGGCGCGGGGGGGACGCGTCGGACCACGAATTCACGAATACCGGTACCGGGGTCGAGGACACGGAGCAAGCAGCGGTCGCCGGGGCGGCCGCGCAGTTGGCGTTCGACTTCGATGAGCCGGAGATGCGTGGTCGGATTGTCGTTGATGGCGGTGATCTGTTCGCCACTGAGCAGGCCGGCGCGTTGGGCGGTGGTGCCGTCACGCGGGCTGACGACGGTGGGATAGCCGTTGCGGAGTACGAACCACGCGCCAAAGTCCACGGTGTCGGCGGCTGGTTGTTGCAGTTCACCGGGGGCGTAAAGCTCGGCGTCAGGATCGAGCGCGCGGACGAACTCGCGTAGCGCGGGTGTGACTTGCGCGGTGGAGTTGATCCTGTCGGGATCAATGTAGTGGTTGTGTAACGTCTTCAACACCTCGGCAAATTGCGTGAAGGCATTGAAGGTGGAATTATCCGGCGGCGTGAGTATCGCCGGTTCGTCGGTAGCGTGAACTGCGAACGCGCAGAGCAGGGGCACGGCATAGCGCGCCCCTGCTCGAATGGCGGTCGCGAATTTCACCCCAATTCCTGGCCGCTGACGGCGTCGGTGAGCTTGAATTGCTCGAAGTGGAACGTCGGGTCGGCCCGGAAACTGAGCTTGCCGCTGAGTTTCTTTTCGAGTTCGACCAGCAACGCTTCGTCTTCGGTGCGGAGCCGGTTGAGCACTTCCGGGTGAACGTACACGCGGATTTGCGGTTGCTCTTTCTTGCCTTCCTGGCGCAACCGGCGCAGCACTTCGCTGAGTTTGCGCTGGATTTCCACGGACATCGAGAGCGCGCTCTTGACCATGCCGCGGCCCTTGCAGTACGGGCAATCCTCGTACACCGCGCTGGCCATGCTTTCGCTGTGGCGTTGCCGGGTCATCTCCATGAGGCCGAGCGGCGAGATGTTGAGTAGCCGGGTCTTGGCTTTGTCGCGGCGGACGCCTTCGCGCATCTTTTGGGTGACGCGCTGTTGGTCGCTCCGGTTGCGCATGTCGATGAAGTCGATGACGATCAACCCACCGATGTTGCGCAAGCGCATTTGCCGGGTGATTTCTTCCGCCGCTTCGAGGTTGGTCTGGACGATGGTGGTCTCCAAATCCTTCTGCGATTTGTGGCGGCCGGTGTTGACGTCGATGGCGACGAGCGCTTCGGTTTCATCAACGCAGATGTAGCCGCCAGATTTGAGCCAGACCTGCCGGCGGAACGCGTTCTCGATCTGTTTCTCGACGTTGAACTTTACGAAGACCGGCGTCGGTTCGCTGTAAAGTTTGACTCGGCCGCGCGAGAGCCGGCTGATCTGGCCAACCATATCGCGGATGCGCTCGTAGGCGTGTTCATTATCCACCATGATGCGGTCCACTTCCTCGGTGAGGAAGTCGCGCACCGTGCGCTCAACCAAGTCCGGCTCTTGGAACACGCAGGCGGGCGCCGGCTGGGTTTTGATCTTTTCTTCGACCTGTTTCCAGGTTTGCAGGAGCAATTCGAGGTCGCGGATGAAGTACCGATGCTTCTGGCCTTCACCGGCGGTGCGAATGATGACGCCCATGCCTTCCGGGATGTGCATCTGCTGTAGAATCTTTTTCAACCGGGAACGTTCCTTGTCGTTTTCGATCTTGCGCGAGATGCCGCGCAAGGCGTTGAACGGCATCAGCACCAGATATCGCCCCGGCAAGCTGATGTTGGTGGTCACGCGCGGGCCTTTTGTGCCGATCGGGCCTTTGACCACCTGAATAATCACGTCCGAGCCGGGCGGATACATCTTCGGAATGTCGTTCTGTGTGATTTTGCGTTGGGGTTTGGCGGGCGGTGCGCCTTCGGCTTCGACCAGTTCCACCCGGTCGGCCAACGATTCGGGAATGATGTCCCAGTAATGCAGGAATGCGTTTTTCTCAAAGCCGATGTCCACGAATGCCGCCTTCAAGCCCGGCTCCAAATTGCGGATGCGGCCTTTGAAGACGCTGGCGACGATCCGGCTTTCCGTCGTGCGTTCGATGCTGAACTCCTCCAACTGCCCGTTTTCCAACACGGCCACCCGGTTTTCCAGCGCTTCGGCGTTGACGATGATTTCTTTGAACAGGCCCCGCCGGCGGCGGCCGAGTAACTCTTCGCCCTTCTTGATGATCTGTTTGATGACTTCCACGTTAATCAATCCTCCTGTGAATCCACACGTTTTGTAAAAGCCCGAGGGCCGTCATGCTCGCGAACACGAACGACCCGCCGTAGCTGAGTAGGGGTAATGGCAGACCGGTAATCGGCATCAAGCCGATGGTCATGCCGATGTTAATGAAGACATGCGCGAAAAGCATGGCCGCAACACCTGTGGCCAGCATCATGCCCAACCGGTCGCGCGCCTCGGCGGCAATACGCAACCCACGAAACAAAATCACAGCATATAATCCCACCACGATGGCGCTCCCGATAAAACCTTTCTCTTCCGCGATCACGCTGAAGAGAAAATCATTCGGGGTCACCGTGCGGGGTAAATAGCCCAGCATATTCTGCGTCCCTCGCAAATATCCTTTTCCTGACCAACCGCCGGAGCCGACCGCAATCAACGATTGATTCAAATTCCAACCGGCCCCTGTCGGGTCCCGATCGGGATCCAAAAACACCAGCAGCCGCTCCTCTTGATAGTGCCGTCGGTCCGTTTTTCGTTCCTGAATCTTCCACATCAGGGGTAATCCCACACCCGCCAACAAAATGCCCAACAACGCCGTCAACACCAGCTGTTTGAGGGGCACTCCCGCCACAAACATCAGCGCAAACGCAATCGGCATCAACACCATCGCCGACCCGAGATCCGGCTCCAACAAAATCAACAGCAGCGGCACGCCCACCAACCCCAACGTTCCCCACACCGTGATCCACCGCCGCCGCGCCGTCGGCGTCCGATGAAACAGATAATACGCGACGCCGATGATAACTGCCAGCTTTCCGATTTCCGCCGGTTGGATGCCCAAGCCGCCCACGCCCAACCACCGCCGCGCGCCGTACACCTTCGCCCCGAACAGCAATACCACCACCAAGAGCCCAACCGCCATCGTCCACCACACCGCCGCCCATTGACAAATCAACCGGTAGTCCCAGACCGCGACGACTGCGTACAACACCAGCCCAATCCCAAACCACACCATCTGCCACCGATACAAGTTGGACACCGGCAACCCCGGCCCGCGGTACGATGCGCTATAGATAAATGCCACACTCCCCACCGCCAGCAGCGCCATCGCCAGGAACAATATCCAGTCCATTCGACGTAGGAGGCGTAAACTCTTCATCAATCGCCTCCACCGCCGGTAATGGTCCCGATCTGTTTGCCGTAAATCCCGGCGAAAATCTTTCCGGCAACCGGCGCCGCCGTGTGCCCGCCACTTGCGGCATCCTCGAATACCACCGCCACGGCCAATTGTGGATGATCGAACGGCGCGAACCCAATGAACCAGGCCCGGTTGATCCGGCGCACCGTGCCACCTACATGCAGGTCGTATTCGGCAGTACCGGTTTTGCCGGCCACATTGAACCCCGGCACAAACGCCCGATGCGCCGTGCCATCCTCCGCTTGCACGGCGCCGAGCATCGCGCGGCGCACATCCTCAAAATGCGCGGTGGACGCCGGCACCCGACGGCGAATCAGCGGCGGTGTCTCTTGCACCAGCTCACCGGTTGGCTCCTCGATACGTTTGATCACAAACGGACGCAGCACATTTCCCCCATTGGCCAACGCGGCCGCCATCACGGCCATCTGGATCGGCGTCACCAACAAAAAACTTTGCCCGATGGCTAATTGCGCCGTGTCCCCATCCCACCAGCGTTCCCGGCGGTCGCGCCATTTCCAGGCGGGCGAGGGGAGCAACCCTGCATACTCCCGGCCGATATCCAAACCGGTCGGCTCACCAAATCCAAACGCGCTCGCCCACCGATCAATTGTATCCACGCCGCACGCCAACCCGGCCGTGTAAAACCAGACATCGCACGATTGCCGGATGGCGCCCCAGGCATTCAGCGGCCCGTGCCCCGAACGCAACCAACAGCCAAACGGGCGCGCGTCGCGCCCAATCTGCAACGATCCCCGGCAATCCACGACCCGATCCATCGTCACAGCGCCAGACTCGAGCGCCGCCAATAGCGTGACCGGTTTGAACGTCGAACCCGGCGCGTACGCGCCGCCGTATGCCCGGTTCAACGTCGGTTTGTTCGGATCACTCCACAACGTCCGAATGACCTCGGGCGGTGTGCCCGGACTGAATACGTTGGGGTCAAACGTCGGCAGGCTCGCCATCGCCAACACCTCACCCGTGCGGACGTCGAGCACGACCGCGGCTCCACATTGCGCCCGGCCGGACGGTTGCGCCGCGCTGGCCATCGCGTTCTCCACGACGCGTTGGATGCGGGCATCCAGCGTCAACACAACCCGGTGACCGCGCACAGCGCGTTTGTCGCCGAGTTCGCGCACCTTGGTGCCGCCCGGGCTGACCATGATCGTCTTGCCGCCCGGTTCACCGCTCAAAAAATCGTCACAAGCCAACTCCACTCCCTGCCGGCCCACGTTATCGGGCTGGTAATAGTAGTACCGCTCCAGTTCGGCTTCCTGGTCGAACGACTGCGCCTTGCTGGTGAATCCAAGCACATGGGCCGCCAACGTTCCCTGCGGATACTCGCGTACCGGCGTCACGATCAAATCCGCGCCCGGCAAGGTGCTCGCCCGTTCCACAAACGCGGCCACGGCGGCGGCGTTCACATCCCGCCACACCGGCAATGGCAACGGCCGCCGGAGGCTATATTGATTACTGATATCCTCAGCCGTCAACTTGACCGGCAGCCCCATCGCCCGACTCAACGCGCGCAAGCTCCGCGTCGCCAGCGTGACGACATTTTGATGTTTCGGGTCGGTAATGAGTTGTTCCAGATAAAGCGCGATGTCGTAGCTCGGCCGGTTGCTGGCCAGCACGACGCCGTGGCGATCCACAATCTCCCCGCGCGCTGCCGGAATCCGAATCCGCCGCAACGATTGCTCCGCGAGACGACTGATGTACCGGTCGCTGCTCAGCACCTGCACCCGGAACAACGCGAACAACAACACACACAAACCGGTGCCGACGATCCACCGGACCGCCGTCAATCGCGGATTATGTTGCGTGTATGGCGAGCTGATAATCATCGGCCACTATCCGGCAACCAGTAATGTAAGAGTTCCATCGTGAAGAACAGCAACGGCGTCATGACCGCGCTCAGCATCGCCAACACGCTGATCTTCCCGAGCGCGCCAAACGTCGGTCCGGCGGCGGCGCAAGCCACGCCCGCGGCAAATGCCGCGACCCACGCCCCGGCACCCGCTTGGACCCACGGTAAATCACGATCCAAAGACTCGCCCAAACCCGCGAGCACAGCTGCCGGCAATCCGAATCCCAAAACCGAAAGCCCGAACGGCCCGGCGGACAAGGAGTCCAGTGCCAAACCGGCGAGCACCGCCAGCAACACCGCTCGTGATGGTCGCGAAGCCGTCAACGCACCATACGCCACGAGGGCCGGGAGAAACTCCAGCCGCCATCCGCCCAGCCACCACAGCATCGGCAACGCCGCTTGCGCCGCCGCCAGCATCAGGACGATTACCGGTAAGAGCAACCGCCTCATTCCTGCCTCACAATCACCAGCACTTCTTCCAGCCGGTTGAAGTCCACCACGGGCTGAATTTCGATGTCCTGATACAACCCGGTTTCCTGGTTGAGATGCGCGCTGCCGACGACGCCGATGGGAATACCCTTGGGGAAAACGCCGCCAAGACCGGAGCTGATGACCATCTCGCCGATTTTGATATTGGCCGAGCGATCCACGTAACGCATCTCGCAATGCGGCCGGCGTTGAAACGCCGCCTCACTGCCGGCGACCACCCCCGGCGTCCGCGAGCTTTGGAGCAGCGCGCTCACTTTGCAGTTGGGATCGACCAACAAAAGCACCCGGCACTCGCCACGGCCGGCGGCTTCCACTTTGCCAATCAAACCGGTGGCGTTAAAGACCGGCTGGTTATCCCGAATGCCATCGGCAGTGCCGACGTCGAGTTGGATGCTCTTCCACCAATTAGAAGCGTCCCGTCCGATGACGTGTCCGGCGACGGTGACGAAGCCGCGATGATGTTTCAGTCCCAACAACGTTTCGAGCCGAAGGTTTTCGGCTTCGGTTTCGGTAACGGCGTGAAGCATCTGGCGGAGGTGGGCGTTCTCGGTGCGGAGCGCGTCGTTGCTGGTTTGGAGTTGCCGGCGGGATTTGACGGTCGGAATCCAATCGCCCAGTTTCACGAGCGGCGTGGTCAGCCGGATGAGAAAATGGCGGAGTTTGGCCGACACCGCCGTTGGCTGGCCGAGAAAAACAATCCAAGCCACTAACAACAACCCGACAATAAGCCATTCCTTCTGCTTCAAACAAAAACCTTCTTACCGGCAGGGCAGGGGAGGGAAACGCTAGCTGGAGTTTTTGCTGAGCATCTCCAGGTAGCCAAGTTCCTGGAGCACCACGCCGGTCCCCATGGCGACGGCGCTGAGCGGATCGTCGGACACGTGGACGGGCAAACCGGTTTCCTCAGCCAGAAGCTTGTCGATGTTGCGGATCAACGCACCGCCACCCGCGAGCACGACGCCGCGATCCACGAGGTCGGCCGCCAGTTCGGGCGGACAACGTTCGAGGGTCACGCGGACGCTCTCGACGATGGTGGCGATCGGCTCTTGCAGGGCTTCCCGGATTTCCTCGGAGGTGACGGTGAGCGTCTTGGGCAACCCGGCCACCAAGTCGCGTCCGCGCACTTCCATCGTGAGTTCCTGTTCGAGCGGATAGGCGGAGCCGATCTTGACTTTGATCTCTTCCGCCGTGCGTTCGCCGATCATCAAATTATACGCGCGTTTCATGTACTGGATGATTGCTTCATCCAGTTCGTCTCCTGCCACTCGCACGCTGCGGCTGAGTACGATGCCGGCCAGGCTGATCAGGGCCACCTCGGTCGTGCCGCCGCCAATATCCACAATCATGTTTCCCGCCGGTTCCTGCACGGGCAAACCGACGCCGATGGCGGCCGCCATCGGTTCTTCGATCAAATAGACTTTACGCGCACCCGCGTGGGTGGCGCTGTCTTTGACGGCGCGGCGCTCGACTTCGGTGATGCCACTAGGCACGGCCACGATGACCCGCGGCTTGATGCCGTACCGGGTGTTGTGGACCTTCGTGATGAAATACCGAAGCATCGCCTCGGTGATTTCGAAGTCGGCGATGACGCCGTCTTTCATGGGGCGAATGGCCTGGATGTTGCCTGGCGTGCGGCCCAACATCCGTTTCGCCTCTTCTCCTACGGCCAGCACGTGGCTGGTACCCGCCTGGATCGCCACCACGCTCGGCTCTCGCAAAACGATTCCCCGATCCCGGACATAAACCAGCGTATTCGCCGTCCCGAGGTCAATCCCGATATCGGTGGAAAAATAATTCAGCGCACGGTCTAACATCAAAATGTCACGCGTCCTCCCAACGCCCAACCTCCTAAAGTTGCCGCCCTTTTACTGGTTGCCGGTAAGCGCGTCAAGCGGGGAATTGACGTGGTCGCAGGGTTATTCGACTTCCGCCGGCCCTCGTGGCGCGCGGCCTCTTCAGTAGGCGAGGCTCAGTTTGTAGTGTAGGATGTTGTGACAGGGGACGGTATCAATGGTCGTCTTGCTCTGCCAACCCTGACAGGTTATTTGGGCCGTGACACTGGTGCGATGTTCGGCGACGGCTTTGGCCAGTTCGTCAGTCAAATCGAAATCGCCGCAAATGCAGCCCTGGTTGGGACAATCAATGCGAAACACGGCTTTGGCGCGGTCGAGGTTGGGGACATATTTGACCTCGCTGTTCTTGGTCACGCCCTTGGCGTTAAAATAACTCAGGTCCACGGTCAGCGACTTCAACTGCGGAAATTTGTCCGCAAGACTGGGGGCGTCATTCACGCGCTGGCTTTCTTGTTCGCGATATTCGAAACGGGGTCCGGCTCGAAGTCGATACATGGGTGCGCTGCTTTCTGTTGGTTAAGATTAACAGTTAACATATCACAAAATAGTGGCGTTGTCTGTGACAACCGTGCAGGCGGGATCAGGTGATTTTTCCGCCAGAGCATCAACAACTCCTCGCCTTGCCGGTTCGGCCAAGAGCGGGGGACGCGTTCCTCGACCAACGTGAAACAGGGACTGAAACGGTCACATAGTTCTTTCCGGTTTGTGCCAAAGGGTGGCCCCTCATCAGCTTCGATCACGAAGAAGATCGCCAGCAGCAACCCATTCGGTTTGAGCGCTTGCCGCGCAGCCTTCACATAGTCGTTGCGGCAATCCGGATGAATCGCGCAGAAACAGGTGTGCTCGAAAATCCAGTCGAACTGGCCTGACATGGCTCGCGTGAAATCGCCAACCATATAACGCACGTTCGGAAACTGCTTGGCGTTCTGGATGGCGACCGCTGAGATATCGAGGCCGGTCACGTCGAATCCGTGGCGGGCCAACGCCACGCAATCGTGACCCATACCACAACCCGGCACGAGCACCTTTCCGGGGGGATGCGTGTTGCCGGCAAGGAAATCGATCAAACCGGGTGCGGGTTCGCCGTGATCCCACGGCGTATCCTTTTGGCTGTAGCGTTCGTCCCACGCGGCGGCGTGCAGCGGCCCGCGAGGTTGACCGATGTGCGGATAGGCTTTCTGCGACACGGTGGGAGTATAGCACGAATCGCCCGGATTCGGGTTTGCTTTCGCGCCGGCGCTCGACTACGGTGCGCGCCAAGCTGGGAGTCGGGATGCAACCGGATCTGCTCATCATCATGGCGAAGTATCCAACGCCGGGAAAGGTGAACACCCGGCTGGCGGCGGCCGATCTTTGCCGCCAATTCATCGAGTATCACGTGATCGAATTTCTCGATCCGCCGTTTGATTTGGAGTGGCGGTACGCGCCGGCGCGGGCGCCGTTTCGTCGGCACATTGGCAACACGGGCGCGGCGCGCCCGCAACCCCCCGGCAATCTCGGCGCGCGGATGCGACGGATTTTTACGGAGAGTTTCGCGCGGGGTTATCAACGGGTGGTGCTGATCGGGACGGATTGCCCCAGGATAAAACAGCGCACGGTGCGACAGGCTTTACGGTTGCTCAAGAAATACCCGGTCGTGCTTCAACCGACGGAGGACGGCGGGTGCGCATTGGTCGGGCTGTCCGGAATGCACGACATCTTCTCTGGCATCGCGTGGAGCACACACCGCGTCATGGAGCAAACGCGGCGGCGGTTGCATTCACTCGGCGTTTCGTTTAGAGAATTGCCGGTCACGTTTGATGTGGATACCGCGGCCGATTTGGCGCGGCTCAAGAAAGGATTTGGATGAACAAGTTGATGGTCATGTCGTTGATGGTTTTCATGGGCGTGAGCGCGCTCAGGGCTGCGCCCGTGTTGCCACCGGGAGCAATTGTCGAGATGCAGTTGACCGGCCGGGAGAACTTCGGGCCGGCGTACGACAAATCCGCCTTGGGGCAGATTCTGCACGATCCCAAGATGCAAACATTTCTCGAACGTCCCAAGGAATGGCTGACGGAGAAGATTCAGAGCGGCAAACCGGGAACGGATGTCGAGCCGGCGCGGAAGTTGGTTCACAAACTTCTCTCCAAACCGAGCGCGTTTGGCGCCTATCCGGGAACGAAGGTTGGCATCGTGTGGGTGTCCGCGCTGGGCGCGGACGCGCCGGAAGTTGAGAAACTGCTCGCGGAGGCGCAGAAGAATATTCACCTGGGCGTCGGCGAGGGACAGGATCGGTCTGTCATTGTCAAAGACACATTTCTGTTTGCCAGCACGCCGGAATTGATGACGGCCGCAAAGGCCGCTTTGGAGAAACCACCCGCGTCGTCGCCGGAAACCGATTTGGTGGCGGGAACGCCGGTGGGCTGGTTGCGCGCCGACATGCCGGCGATGCTGAAGATGTTGCATGAACAGCTTAGTCAGGCGGATGTGGCCGGTAAGTTTGATCGCGTGGTGAAAGCGTTGGGCGTGGATAGCGTCCGGCAAGTGGATGTGGCCGGAAGTTTCGATGGACCGGCAATCCGGTTGGTGAGCCGGTTGACCACGGGCGGCGAGGCGACGGGATTGATGAAGGCGTTTACCGCGTTGCCGCCGCTCGACGATCCGGCCTTGAAGATGTTGCCGCGTGACGTGGCCAGCGGATCAGTCTCGCGGATGAACATGTTGGCGGTGTGGGATGGGGTGATGGAGGCATTTAAGAACGGCGCGAGCGATGAGCAACGGCAGAAGGTTGACGCAAAGCGCGCCGATCTGGAGGCGACGCTGCAATTTAATCTCCGGGATGACTTGATCGCGTCACTCGGCGATACGCTGGCGTTTTATTCCACCGCGTCGGTCAGTCCGTTGATTCCCGGCACGACGGCGATGGTGGTGACGTTGAAGGATCCGGCGAAGTTCTCGGCGTGCCTGGAAAAATTGGTGACGTACGGAAATCAGCAATTGGCGAACCGGGCGGGCGAAATCCGCTGGAACATTCAATCGGCCAATGTGGAGGGTCGCAAGGTCTATACGCTGACCGGGTTCCCGTTCTTGATGCCGAGCGCCACGGTGAAGAGCAACCGGCTGATCGTCGCGATGAATGCGCTGGCGTTGACCGCCGCGCTCGATCAAGTGGAGAATCCCAAGTCATCCATCCTCGATAACGCGGATTTCCAGCGGTCGCGCAAGACTTTGCCGGCGCAGGCCGTCGCAATTTCGTATGAAGACACCCGGCAAGCCGTGGCCGGGATTTACGGAATGATGGCGCTGGCCGGACCGATGTTGGCGGCGCAGGCTAAATTGCCGTTCGATATGAATTTGCTGCCGCCATTGCCCAACATTCAGGACAAGTTGTTCGGCACGGTGAGTGAATTGACTGCGACCCCGCAGGGTCTGACGATGAACAGCTACGGTCCGTTTGGCAGCAAGATCGGGATTGGCGGGGGAAGCGGGATGGCGGTGGCGATGTTGTTACCGGCGCTGAATCAAGCCCGTGGCCGCGCCCGGCAAGCGGAATGCGCCAACAACCTGAAGCAGATCGGCTTGGCCTGCCACATGTATGCCGACGAACACAATGGCCAGTTCCCCGACAAGTTGGAAGTGCTGGCGGGCGATTATCTGAAGGACAAAGACGTGCTGCATTGTCCCTCCGCTCCCGGTCGGCCCGACAGTCTTTCCTACGGCTACATCCGGGGATTGACGAGCAAGGATTCCGACAAGGTTCTGGCGTTCGATGCCGAGGGGAATCATCGCACTGGCCGCAACGTGTTGTTTGGCGACGGCCATGTGCAATGGATGCCGGAAGCGCAGTTTCAGGACGCCGTCCGGCAACAGACGAAATAGGGTGCGCTACTCCAGCGTCGCCAACGCTTCGCGGACTTCCGCGGAATGCGTCGTCGGATTCACCCGCAGAAACACAAAAGCGATCTTGCCGGCCTTGTTGATGATGAACGTCACTCGATTGGCGACCGGACTATCAGTCGTGGCCGCGCCGTATTCCTCGGCGATCTTCTTGTCCGTGTCCGACAACAAGACAAACGGCAACTTGTATCGGGCGATGAAGGCCTTGTGCGACGCGATGGAATCGAAACTAACGCCGTACACGATGGCGTCCATTCCTTTGATCTCGCTGAACGAATCGCGGATGCCGCATGCTTCCTTGGTGCACCCCGGCGTTTCGTCCTTCGGGTAGAAATACAACACGATATTGCCCTTGCCGATGACATCCTTGAGATGCACGGTCGTTCCGTCGCTTGCCGGCGCGGTAAAGTCCGGTGCGACATCTCCAACTTTGGGCATCCCGGCCGCGAGCGCCAGACCGGCAGTCGCGACGCCAATCAGCAACGTCACGTAAATGGATTTCATACCGCCCCCATACGCCAGGTTGGCGGCGAAATCAACCGGCCTCGATGCTCAGAGAGGGCAGGGGATCGCAGCCGGCAAGCTTGGTGTACTCGCCGACGGGATCGTTGCCACCGGGCTTCTGGCCGGTCCAGACGTTGACCACTGCACCGGTCACGAACATGGTCGCTTCGATGACCAGCTTCCAGTTGCCGGCATCCCAAAACAATCGCGGCGCGGCGCCGGTGAGCATCTGCGATGGATCATCGTGGGCGAGGTGACACCAGCCGGCGCCGAAGTTGAGCCAGTAACCGTTCTTGATCCCCGGCCCGGTGCCGGGCTTGAGATACGCGCTCCAAAAGAGCGAGCCGCTCGCGGCATACCGGGTGAGGTCGCGGTAGAATGTGCCATCCCACGTCACACCGCCGGCCACGCCGCCATCGAACAGCGGGTCGTCCGGCTGGGGATTGTTCTCGTCGGGCCAGCGCAACCCGGAATCAAAGTGCGGTCGCAACCCGTCGCACTCCGGTCGCGCCGCGCCGACGAGACCATTCTGATAACTGGCAATCCGGTAGGCGGTCGCGGTCGGAATAGCCGGGGTGTTTTGTTGGGCGAATTGCTGGCGCAGGAAATCGGCATCCGCTTCGATTAGCGGATGCCGTTTCCTGTGATGATGCGGCGCGGGAGATGCCGGGACGTCGCTCACGGATTCGGCGGCGTGGGCGGTGGCGGCGTCGGCGCCGGGGTGGAACGATAGCTCGGATCCACCAACACTTTGGCGGTCTGATATTCCTGGAAGAACGCCGCGTTCGGGAGCCGGTAGCGCTCCATCAACCGGTCGAGTTGCCGCGTGATGGTCCGGTCATTCGCCAGAATGGCCGCCGGCAACTGATTGGTGGCGGCTTTGGTGCCGGCCTTGGCTTGCCGGGGTTTGCTGATCAACGTTTCCCACGTCTCGGCTTTGCTCTCCAGATCGTCGAGGTCGGCCTGCGTCAACGTGCCCTCGGCGGTCAACGCCGCGAGGTTCTCCGTGCCGGCTTGGAGGATGTTGGCGACCGTCGTTTCGTCGTCTTCCTCCTTGCCGGTAATCAGATCGTTGTAGGTGAAATCCACCTTGTCGAACAACTCCTGATTGCCGGTTTTGTCCGCATAGGACGCGACGGCACCGGCCACCACCACGGCGGCTTGGGCGGCGGCGCGTCGGGCCAACGACTTGTCCTGCGCCACCCCGGTCACGACCGTGCCTTGGGTCTGCTGCAACTGGATCACGGTTTCGATGCCGGTATTGAGCGTGCCGCGCGCGGCGACCATGGCGGGATTGCCATTCCAAACGCTGCTGTATTGATCGAGCACGCCGAGAACGGTTTCGTGCATCTTGTGATGCGTCATTTGGACTGCATTCATGCTTCTCCTCCTTGTCGAGAGCTATCCGCCGACGGGACGGACGCCGACTGCGACTCCAACCAGCCACCACCAGCGACTATTTTCCTACAACAGATCACTGCGTGGGCGCAACCCTCAATTCCCAAGTGGTAACCTTGGCGCAACTTGTCACTGCCCCCGACCGGCAAGATAGAGAATTGGAGGGCGCCATGCCTGTCGTTGAGGTATCGCGCCGTGGTTGTAAAAAACCGCCGCACTCGCCGCGTGGGCAACCCCATGTTTTGTCCGGTTCGACCGGCGCGTGGCAGAGCAGAAATGCACTTTGCAGACGCCGCTGCCTGAGCTATAGATAAGCACATGAAACAGTTCACAGCCATCGTCCATCGTGGCGAGCCAGAAGAGGGTGGTTTTTGGGCGACTTGTCTGGAAGTCCCCGGTGCCAACGGGCAAGGCGAAACGAAAGCGGAATGTCTCGCCAACCTCAAGGAAGCCGTTCAGCTGTTGCTGGAAACCGAACGCGACGAAGCCTTCCGGCTGGATCCACAGGCCGAGACCACCGAACTGCTGCTGGCATGAAACGTCGGGCCTTGCTGGGCCATCTCCAGCAGCATGGTTGCGAGCTGGTGCGCGAGGGCGGCAGTCATTCCATCTGGCGCAATCCGCAGACCGGTCGCAAAGAAGCGATTCCCCGCCACCACGAAATCAAGAAGTTCCTCGCCCGCTCCATTTGTCGCAACTTGTCCGTGCCGGCCCCGCCGGGGAACTGAACCGTAACCGCCCCGCCTCGGCGCAACCCCATTGTTGTCCGCTTGTCGAAGCCCGGTGAAACCTTCGGCGCTCGTGGACACCCGCGTCAACCGCATCGGCCACCGCCGCGACATCTACCGGTAACGTCGCCGCCTCGGCGCAACGTAGGCTTAACGGCTGACTCGGAAGGCTTGTCATTCCGAACTTGTCGAGGAGCCGACGAGACACCATTTGGTGTTGAATGGCAATCTCTGCCGGGCGTATTCTGATGGCGTTCAGCACGGAGGCGCTTATGGATATTTCGTTTTCCTGCAACAAGTGCGGACAATCGCTCACAATTGACGAAGCCGGTGCGGGTCAACTCATTGATTGCCCAAAATGCGGGACGGCGCTGGAAGTGCCCTTCAGGTTCAACACATCACCTAAGACAATTGTGCCATCTCCAGCGAAACGGCAACCAAAGCAATCTTCGCCACTGCTCGTCACTGTTGTGGTTGTGTTAGGTCTTCTTTGCACGGGACTCGTAGCCTTGATCGTCGTTCTGGTGCACTCCAAGTCGCCATCCTCTGCAGCAGCGATACCTGTAACGAGAATACTCGACAAAATTCTTCCTGACATGACTCTTGATGGAGAAGTGTTCATCGTCACGAAGGGCGGCGACAACGTGAAACTTGGTTTAGTTCCCATCGGCCTGATTTCACTCGACGACCTTATGCCATATAACTGCGTGACCTCGGAAGAAGTCTTGCGGGAAGCGTCCCTTGGCGATGCCACGATGGGACGCCGGCGACTTGAGGCGCTGGCAGGAATCCCGGTATCGCTGGTTGAGGATGCGGCGCGCGAACTAGCACGCCGCTTGTTGGTGGAGAAAATCCTGCCAATGAGCGCAGCGTCGGATGCCATTCACGTTGCGGTGTCGTCGCTGAACAATGTGAACTTCCTGCTGACATGGAATTGCCGGCATTTGGCCAACCCGCATCTGCTGGGGCGGCTGCGGGAGTTCATGACGCGGCGCGGGTTGTCGCTGCCGGAGATTTGCACGCCGGTGGAACTTGTAGGAGATTAGGGCCGTGAAGCCGAATCCGATTTTAGAAGAAGTGTGGCGGATCAAAGATCAACTCGCCGCCGAGGCTGACTACGACATTGACCAGTTCGTCGCGCAGTTGCGCGCTTGGTCAGCGGCTCATCCCGTCACCGGCCCGGTTGTCCGCAACGCGGAGGAACTTCGCCGCTTGGTTTCCGGAAAAGGCGGGCAAGGCTATTGTTCCATTCCCGCGGAGCCGGCGCGGGTGCGGGAAACACCGCCCAAACAGAAGAAGCCATAACGTGTTGCGGCCAGTCACACCAACCACTGCCACCACTGGGTTTGCAGGGTGACGAGATGATGGGTGTTGATGGGGGCGTCGCCGGTCAGCGCATGGGCAGCAACCGGGTAAGGGAGACATTCAAGGCGTGCGCCAGAACCAGCACCTCGTAATCGCTCACGCGCCGCAAGCCGATTTCAATCTTGGCGATGCTGCCGCGGTTGAGGGGGAGTCCCAAGTGCGCGGCCCGCTCCGCCAGTTGTTGCTGGGGCAGCCGGGGCCGCGCCCGCAACCGCGCTCGGCGGAGGCGCGGACCGATGATGTTTCTTTGCATTTCGCGGAGTTGCGGCAATGTGTTTTTCATGATGACCGGTCAAAATGCCCAAACGGCTGCCGTGACTGTTCGCAAGCGCGAACAGCTTTGGGGCATTGCCTTCGCCCGCCATGGAATCTTCTTTCATCCCTCTGGTGGGCAGCCGGGCCGGCGTGGGCGGCGCATGGCAACGGAACCGGTGGGTTGACCAAACGCGGACACGAGGATAAAGTGCCGTCGTGAAGACGATGACAATTGAGTGCCCGGACCAGTTGCACGATCAGTTGCAGACGTTGGTGGCGGCGGGCTGGGTCAAGGATGCGAATCAGGCGGCGGTGGAGGCGTTGCGCCGTTTTTTGGAATCGCATCGACCGGAGTTGAGGGAGGAACAGCTTCGCAAGGACGTGGAGTGGGGACTCCATGGCGCCAGTTGATCGCCCGATTGTCGTGGCCGATGCCGGCCCGCTGATTCATTTGGATGAACTCAGTTGTCTGGATCTGCTGGCGAACTTCGTAGCCGTTCATACCACCGAACAAGTTTGGCGCGAGGTGGCGCGTCATCGTCCTGATCTGGCGTTTCAGGCGATCCCCAGACTACACATCGAGAAGTCCCAGCTGGCCGGTCAGCGCGGCGGTGATGACGATGGCGGAGGCGTTTGATTTGGATGCCGGCGAAGTCAGCGCGTTGGGACTGATGCAGCATCTCGCGGCGGAGCTTTTCCTCTGCGATGATGCCGCCGCGCGGCTCGTGGCCGAGTCATTGGGCAATGGTGTGCACGGAACTGTCGGGCTGGTGATCCGGGCGATGCGTTGTCAGCAGCGCACCAAGCCACAGGTGTTGGAGATTCTGCGCGCGATTCCCAGCCGCTCGACGTTATTCATCAAACCATCGTTGCTCGCCGAAATCTGCGAGCGCATTCAGCGCGAAAGCTGAGAATAGCCGGATGAGACTGCAATCGCCGTGGATTTGTCGTAAGTACCTATCCGCGAGGCGATAACACAATCCCGAGTGTCGAAAATGTGACACAGAGCGCTCATAATACCCGGCAGGGCGGCCAGAATGCGACTCGGGGAGGGCACAATTCAATCCTGAGCAGACACAATGTCACCCAGAGTAGGCATATTTCGAGTCCGAGAGCGCAGAATCCAATCCTGAGCGGCTAAAATCGAACTCCGAGCATCCATAACCCGGTTCGGAGGGAGCAGAATAGCATCCTGAGCAGGCGTGTTGCCGTGACGAGTTGGCCAAATACAATCCCGAGCAAGGCCGATGCAATGTGCGCTGGGCGTGCGGTCGCCTCGGCAGGGAATCATCTTCCGCTGCCCGGTCTATCGGCTGATCCGGATGATCTTGTTCCGATTGGTTAGCCCCGTGATGACCTCGACTTGCCGGCGTTTGACGCCGAAATGTTCCGCGAGCGCTTCCACCACGGCTTCGTTGGCCCGACCATCTTCGGGCGGGGCGGTGACATAGACTTTGAGTGAACCATCCGGCTGTGGCTGGACTTTGGTCTGTTTCGCCCGGGGCGTGACGCGAATGGAAAGAGTAATCGCCTCCGAAACGTTGTCGGGAAGTGCTTTCTTCATGAGTGTCATCCTGATCCCGCTGGCGCGGGAGAAGGGCCTCTGAATATATGCGGTTGAGAGGTTCTTCGCTTCGCTCAGAATGACAGACCGTGTATAAGTTGTCGAGCGATGCGTGCGATATTCATGGTCGGCCCGACCGCCGTCGGCAAATCGGCGGTCGCCTTGGAATTGGCGCCGCAGTTGACTGCTGAAATTGTGTCGGCAGACTCGATGCAGGTGTACCGGGGGATGGACATCGGGACGGCGAAACCGTCGCGCGCGGAGCAGAAGGAAATCCGGCATCACCTGATTGACGTGTGCGATGTCGGCGAGATGTTCGATGTGAGACAGTTTGTGGATTTGGCGACGAACGCCATCAAGGCGATTCACAAACGCGGCAAGACGGCGCTGGTGGTGGGCGGGACCGGGTTGTACGTGCGGGCATTGCGGCAAGGGTTGTTTGCCGGGCCGGGGCGCGATCCGGCATTGCGGGCGAAGCTGGAGATGATGAGCGTGGCGACTTTGGCCGCCGAACTGGAGCGGGTGGATCCGTTGACGGCATCGAAGATTGATCGAAAAAACAGGCGGCGATTGGTCCGGGCGCTGGAGGTGTTCTACAGCACCGGGAAACCGATTGCGGAGATGCAAACCCAATGGCAACAAAGTCGCGACAAGAATGTCGCTCCCACCTTCTGCTTGTCCAGAGCGCGGGAGGATTTGGTGGCGCGGATTGAGCGGCGGATTGATGAGCAGATGGCGTTGGGGTGGGTAGAGGAAGTGCGACGGTTATTGGCGGCCGGATTGGAGAACAACACGACGGCGTTGCAGGCGGCGGGTTACCGGGAACTGGCGGCGCATCTGCGCGGGGAGTTGACGTTGCCGGAAGCGGTGGCGCGGATCAAGATTCGCACCCGGCAACTGGCGAAACGACAAATGACTTGGTTTCGCCGTGAACCTGACTTAGTTTGGATTACCGTGAAGCCAGACGAAGCGTCAACCGCCACCGCCGGGAGGATTCTCCACCACATTGAAGATGTATGATACGCAGGCGGCGCTCCGCGAACGCGCCTTGCTCGTGGGGTTGGAGCGGCCCGGCCATGACCGGTGGGCGGTGCAGGATTCGCTCTTGGAACTGCGGGAGTTGGCCGAATCCGCGGGGGTGGAAGTCGCCGACAGCCTTTCCCAGAAACGTGATGCGCCGTCCGCGCCGTTCTTCATTGGCCGCGGCAAAGCGGAGGAACTCGTTGCCCGTTCCAAAGAAACCGACTCCAATACCGTCATCTTCGACGATGATCTGTCGCCGGCCCAAGGTCGCAACTTGACCGAGCTTCTCGGCGAGAAGGTCAAGGTCATTGACCGCACGGAGTTGATCCTCGACATCTTTGCGCAACGGGCGCGGACCCGGGAAGGCAAAATCCAAGTCGAGTTGGCGCAACTGCAATACATGCTTCCGCGGTTGACCGGTTTGTGGACGCACCTTTCCCGGCAACGCGGCGGCGTGGGCTGCCGGGGGCCGGGTGAACAACAGTTGGAGGTGGATCGCCGGCGCATTCAGGAAAAGATCACCCGGTTGCGTCAGCAACTCGACGAGGTGGAAAAGAACCGGCGGATCGAGCGGAGCGGCCGGCAACGATTGCATTGGCCGTTGGTTTCGATCATCGGTTACACCAACTCCGGCAAGAGCACGCTGTTGAACGCGTTGACGGGCGCGAACGTGCTGGCGGAGGACAAATTGTTCGCCACGCTCGATCCGACCACCCGGAAGGTGCGGCTGCCGAACAACCAGAACATTTTGCTTTCCGACACGGTGGGTTTTCTGCGCAAGCTGCCGCATCATTTGGTCGAATCGTTCAAGGCGACCCTGGAGGAAGTGGTCGAGGCGGACTTGTTGCTGCATGTGGTGGACGTGAGTCACCCGCAGGCGCGTGAGCAGATCAAGGCGGTGGAAGTGGTGCTGCATGAGATCAGCGCCTGGGGCAAGCCGACAGTGGTCGTGCTCAACAAGATTGACCGGTTAACGGAGTTGGGGGACGCGGCGACCGAAAGTCTGGCGCGGGAATTCGACCACGCCGTGCGCATCTCGGCGAAGTGCGGCGACAATCTTCCGCATTTGCTCGATGAAATCGGCAACCGGCTGGCGGACCGCCGCGTGAATGTGAAGTTGGCGATTCCGCACGATCGCGCCAAAACGATTGCGTTGATTTACAAGAGCGGGTATGTGACGGCGCGGTCCATGGACAACGGCTGCGTGATTTTGCAGGCCCAGATTCCGAAGATCATTGCCGGGGAACTTGCTCCGTATGTGGTGGAAGAAGAGAAATAACTGGTTCTGGCTGTTGTTGGTGGTCGGCGCTGCAAATCTGTCGGCCGCTGAGATTCCGGCGCCCGCCCGGGCGTGGGAGATGATCGTCATTCATCACAGCGCGACGGATACCGGCTCGGCGGCAATTTTTGACGCCAGTCACCGGGCGCGCGGCATGGTGAACGGACTGGCTTACGATTTTGTGATTGATAACGGCACGGACGGCATGCCGGATGGTCACATCGAGACGGGTGAGCGCTGGGTGAAACAAATCCCGGGCGGCCATTGCCGGCAGGAAGACATTGATGAGAAGGGGATCGGCATTTGTCTGGTGGGCGACTTCACGGATCACGGGCCGACCGCCAAGCAAATGGCCGCGCTTGTGGTGCTCATCCACGGATTGCAGGATCAATTTCACATCCCGGACGACCAGATCGTCGGCCACGGCCAAGTGCTCGGCGAATTCAGCGAATGTCCGGGAAAAGCGTTTCCGTGGGCGGAATTGCGAAAACGATTGAAGGAATCGCGGTGACCACCTATTTGATTCGCGAAATGCCGGCCACCGACCGCCCGCGGGAGCGGTTGGAGCAACTTGGGGCGGGGGCGTTGCGCGATGCCGAATTGGTTGCCATTCTGTTGCGGACCGGTGTGAAAGGGAAATCCGCTGTCCAACTGGCGGAAGAGTTGTT
This sequence comes from Verrucomicrobiia bacterium, assembly GCA_037441425.1. Taxonomy (GTDB): domain Bacteria; phylum Verrucomicrobiota; class Verrucomicrobiia; order Palsa-1439; family Palsa-1439; genus JBBISF01. The sequence continues at coordinate 8,218 of JBBISF010000002.1, read as the reverse complement.
GCGGAAGCATTCGTTGGAGGATTTCATCAGCGTGCCGATCGAGGAACTGGCGAAAACGCCCGGCATCGGACACACCAAGGCGGTGCAGTTGAAAGCCGCATTTGAACTGGCCCGACGACTCAGCCGCCCACGAGAACGCACGATCATCAACGATCCCGCCACCGCCGCCGGGATTGTCCGCGAGGAAATGCAGTATCTCGACCGGGAAGAGTTTCGCGTCCTGTTGCTCAACACCAAGAATGCGTTGCTCCGCGTGGCCGGGGTGTCGCGCGGCTCGCTCAACGCCAGCATTGTCGAACCACGGGAGGTGTTCAAAGACGCCATCGCGGCCTCCGCAGCCGGGATGGTGCTCGTGCATAATCATCCCAGCGGTGACCCCACGCCGAGTGCGGAGGATATTGCGATTACCAAGCGCTTGGTCAAAGCCGGCGAGCTGCTCAACATCAATGTGCTCGACCACGTTATTCTGGGGCAGCGGATCGCGGGCCGCCCGCAAGACTACGCGAGCTTGAAGGAATTGGGATTGATGTAGTCGCGCCTCCCGGCATGAAGATTGCGCTGCCGCACGGGAAATCTCATGGATACATTCAGGCAACCCGCAATCGAGGAAGCCCGGCCGGGGTTGCGCGAGTGTATCGCCAAGAACCCCCAACTGTGGTACGAAGATATCGGAGAACGGTGAACGCGATGAACAACACGCAACACGACCGGGAGATGCTGGATTTTACTTCGCAAGATCCATGGCGGATTTTTCGGATCATGGCGGAGTTTGTGGACAGCTTTGAGGAGCTGAGCAAGCTTGGGTCGGCGGTCAGCGTGTTTGGCAGCGCGCGGTTGCCGGAAAGCGATCCGTGGTACGGCAAAGCCCGCGCGTTGGGACGGTTGCTGGCCCAACAGAAATACGCGGTGATTACCGGCGGCGGACCGGGGATCATGGAAGCCACCAATCGCGGCGCCAAGGAAGCCGGCGGCGTGTCGGTGGGATTGAACATCGAGTTGCCGCTCGAGCAGAAACCGAATCCGTACCTGACGCATTCGCTGCAGTTTCACTATTTCTTCATCCGGAAAGTTTGTTTCGTGAAGTACGCGTCGGGGTTCGTGTTGTTGCCGGGCGGGTACGGCACGCTGGATGAATTTTTCGAGTCGATCACGCTGATCCAAACCAATCGCATTACCCGGTTTCCGGTGGTGTTGTTGGGGAAAGAACACTGGAGCGGGTTGCTCGACTGGATGCGGCCCCGGTTGCGGGAGAAAGGCTTGATCGGGCCCAGCGATACGGAGTTGTTTCACCTGACTGACGATCCGCAAGACGCGGTGGATTACATCGTCAGAGTGGACAACCGCCTCGAACACGAGAACGGCCAGCATGTATAACCTCACCCAACTGCCCTCTGGTTTGCGGGTTGCCACTTGCGAAATGCCGCAGATGGAAAGCGTGTCCGTTGGCCTCTGGATCGGCGTCGGCAGCCGGTACGAGCCGAAACGCGTGGGCGGCATCACTCATTTCATCGAGCATATGCTGTTCAAGGGCACGCGCGCCCGGAGCGCCAAACAGATCAGCCAGGAGATCGAAGGTATCGGCGGCTACCTCAACGCGTTCACAGGCGAGGAAACCACCTGTTACTACGCCAAGGCCAGTCACCGGCATCTCGACACGTTGCTTGATGTGCTGGCCGACATGTACCTGCGCGCGCGGATCGCGCCGGCCGACGTGGACAAGGAACGCGCCGTCATCAAGGAAGAACTGTTGATGTACCGCGACCAACCGCAGCAGTTCGTCCACGAACTCCTCACCGAAACCCTGTGGCCGGACCATCCATTGGGCCGCGCGGTGGCCGGCAACCCGCGATCACTCGATGCGATCAACCGGCGCGAAGTTCTCGACTACAAACAACGACACTACACTGCCGGTAATTCCATCCTCGCCGTGGCCGGCCATTGCCGGCACGACGACATCGTCGGCCGGATTCAGCGTTTCTTTCCGCTGTCCGGTCGCAGCGGTGCGTTGCGGTTTCAGCGGGACCAAACCGTCCAGCGCCGCCCGCAACTCCATTACCTCCACAAGGAAGTCGAGCAGACGCATCTCGCCATCGGCATCCGCGCGTATTCCCGGCATGATGCCCGGCGGTTCTCCCAGAAATTGCTCAGCGTGATTCTGGGCGAAAACATGAGTTCCCGGTTGTTCCAGGTGATCCGCGAGCGTCACGGTCTGGCGTACGCGATCCAAAGCGCGACCAGTTACTTCGCCGATACCGGGGCCTTCTACGTCTCGGCCGGCTTGGATACTAAGCGACTTCCCAAAGCCACGGAGTTGATCCTGCGCGAATTGCGCAAGCTGGCGGAGCACCCGCCCGGCGCCGCCGAACTGCGGCGCGCGAAAGATTACTCCATCGGCCAGATGCGCCTCGGTCTGGAGAGCACCACCAATCAAATGATGTGGATCGGCGACCATCTCCTCGCGTACGGTTACATCGAAGAACCCGACCGGATTGAGCAACGCGTCCAAGCCGTGACCGCCGCTGACATCCAAGCCGTGGCCGTTGATCTATTCCGGAATGATCGCCTGAACGTGGCGGTCATCACGCCCAGCCAGGACGAAGCGGGCTTCCGCAAGCGACTGACGTTTGGCTGAGTGTGATTGTCGCCAACCAGCGGCGTTCACACTTGGATTGCCGGATCGCGGGGTATAATGTCGCGCGCAAAGGAGAATCGCCGGGTGGCTGTCACAATCACGGAACGCGCATGGATTGAGCCGCGGACGATGTTCGCCGAATGGCAGCAGCGGCCGCATTGCGTTTGGCTCGACAGCGCCACGCCCGGTCGCTACTCGATTCTGACCGCCGACCCATTTCACGTGCTGCGCGCCAGCGGCGGCGATCCTTTCCCAGCGCTCGCAATCGAACTGGAACGCCATCACGTTCACGAGCCGCATCCGTTCCCGGTCGGGGCGGCGATTGGTTATTTCGGCTACGGCCTGAACCGGTTCATCGAAAAAGTTCCGACACGCGTTCACGACGACATCGGCCTGCCGGATTTGTGGTTTGGGTTCTACGACCACCTGTTGGTGTTTGATCACACGGAAAAAAGAATCTGGCAGGTAGGGCGCGACCGCCGGGCGCGCCGGGCCACGGAATGTGGACGGCCTGGCGACCCGTCCCGACCACTCCGCTCCAATTTCACCCGGGCCGAATACTGCCGGACCGTGCAACGCGCCAAGGAATACATCGCCGCAGGCGATATTTATCAAGTGAATCTCTCCCAGCGTTTCCAGTGCGATGTGGGTTTGCCGGCAACTGTGGTTTATGAAGCATTACGCACAACGAACCCGGCGCCGTACAGTGCTTATCTCGACATCGGCGACGCCCAAATTCTGTCCACTTCGCCGGAATGTTTTCTTCAAATTCACGACCGGGACGTGGTGACCCGGCCCATCAAAGGCACGCTGCCGCGTGATCGTGATCCGTCAGACCTATTGCGTTCACCCAAGGATAACGCGGAACTGGTGATGATTACGGACCTCGAACGCAACGATCTCGGTCGGGTCTGCGAATTTGGCAGCGTCCACGTCCCCGATCTTGTGCGTGTGGAAACGTACGCGACGGTGCATCATCTGGTGGCCACGGTGGCCGGGCGGCTGCGGGCGAACGTGAGCCACGTGGATTGTGTGCGGGCTTGTTTCCCGGGTGGCTCGATTACCGGCGCGCCGAAGATTCGGGCGATGGAGATCATTGATGAACTCGAACCGCACGCCCGCGGCGTCTATACCGGAGCGATTGGTTTCCTGGGCTTCAACGGCGTCACGCACCTGAACATCGCCATTCGGACGGTCATCCAGCAAAAACAAAGGCTGACATTCCATGCCGGGGGTGGTATTGTCGCTGACAGCGAGCCGGAAGCGGAGTACGAGGAGACGCTCGCCAAAGCGCGGGGAATCATTGATGGCATCGAGCAACTACGCGTACGTCAACGGTCAGTACCTGCCTGAAGCGGAAGCATCCGTCTCGATTTTTGACCGCGGTTTTCTCTACGGCGATGGCGCGTTCGAGACATTGCGCGTCTATGGCGGTGAATTTTTCCGACTCGATCAACATCTTCACCGGCTCATTGAAGGTTTGCGACTCCTGCGGATCACACCGCCGCTGGCCGCCGCCGCGATGGCTGAAATTCTCCGGCAACTCGTTCACCGCAACGGCGTGGGGGACGGCATCGCGCGCATCTATGTCACGCGCGGGCGTAACGAATCCGGCCTGTCCACCAAATCCGTTGGCCCGGCGACCGTGGTTGCCACGGTACGTCCCCACGAGTTTGTCGCCGACCCGCCACCGTGGCGCGTCATCTACGCTGTCGTCATGCTCGTTCCCAATGCGCCGCTGTCCTCGGTGAAATCCGCCAACCGGTTGCCCTATGTGCTCGGCAAGATCGAAGCCGAGAAAGCCAACGTGGACGATGCGATCCTGCTCACGCACCGGCACCACGTCGTGGAATTCACCGCCAGCAACCTGTTCTACGTGAAGGAGGGCGCGTTGTTCACACCGTCCCTCGACCAAGGCCCGCTGCCCGGCATCACGCGGTCGGTCGTCATGGAATTGGCCCAACCGTTAAATCTGCAGGTTCACGAAAACACTTTCGGCCCGGATGAGCTGGAAAAAGCCGACGAAATCTTCGCCACCAACAGTCTCATCGAAATCGCCCCCGTCGTCGAAGTCAACGGCAAAGCTGTGCCGCAAGGTCACACCGTGCCCAAACTACGCGACGCCTACAAGGAATTGGTGGCGAGCCAGCGCGCACGTTGAATCTGCTTGTGTTCAACCGGCCCAGCCGTTAATCCTGACGCCCATGCGCTGGTCACAAGCATTGATTCCAACATTGCGGGAAGACCCCAAAGACGCGGAGATTCCCTCACACCGTCTGCTGTTGCGGGCGGGGCTCGTGCGTCAACTGGCCGGCGGGGTTTACACATTCCTGCCGCTGGGATTGCGGGTGCTGCGCAAGGTTGAACAAATCGTCCGCGAAGAAATGGACCGGGCCGGCGCGTTGGAGGTGCAGATGCCGGCGCTTCATCCCCGCGAGCTCTGGGAGCAGACCGGCCGCGCGACCACCTTGAACGACATTCTCTTCAAAGTCAAAGACCGGACCGACCGGCAATGGCTGCTGGGACCGACCCACGAGGAAATTGTGACAACGCTCGCCGCCGCCGAGATTCACTCCTACCGGCAGTTGCCCAAAAACATTTATCAAATTCAAACGAAGTTCAGGGACGAACCACGACCGCGGTTTGGGCTGGTCCGAGTCAAAGAGTTCCTGATGAAGGACGCCTACAGCTTCGACGTGGACGAAGCCGGATTGGATCGCAGCTATCAGACGATGTACACGGCGTACCAGCACATCTTTTCCCGGTGCGGCGTGAAGACGATTGACGTCGAAGCGCACTCGGGCGCGATGGGCGGCAGTCAGTCGCACGAGTTCATGGTCGTGTCGCCTGCGGGGGAGGACCAGATCGCGCGGTGCGACAAGTGCGATTACGCGGCCAATCTGGAGAAGGCGGTCAGCCGGCTGGCATGCGCTGCGCCGTCCGCGCCATCCGCGGCGGTGGAACGTTTTCCAACACCGGGGGTTCGGACCATTGAGGACCTGACAAAACCGCCGTACAACGTCGCCGCCAACCGGCAGATCAAAACGCTGGTGTACATACTGGACGATCAACTGACCTTGCTGTTGATGCGTGGTGATCATCAGCTCAACGAAGCCAAGCTGCCGGCAAGCGCGGCCCGGCCGGCGCATCCGGATGAAATCAAGGCGGCCTTGGGCGCGCTGCCGGGTAGTCTCGGCGCGGTGGGCGTGACCAAGCTCCCGGTGATCGCGGATGAAACTCTCCGGGGCGCAACCGGCATGGTCACCGGGGCAAACCAGGATGATTGCCACGCGCAGAACGTAGATGTCGAACGCGACATCACGGTGGGCCGTTGGCTGGATTTGCGCACCGTCCAGACCGGCGAAGGCTGTCCGCGCTGCACGGGAGTGTTACACGTCGAAGCCGCGATTGAGGTCGGACATGTATTCAAGCTGGGGACGAAGTACAGCGCGGCGCTCGGCGCACAGTATCTTGATGAAAGTGGCGCGGCCAAGCCAATGATTATGGGATGCTACGGCATCGGGGTGTCGCGCACGGTCGCGGCAATCGTCGAGCAAGCGCACGACAAGGACGGGATTTGCTGGCCGGTGAGTGTCGCGCCGTATCAGGTGTGCCTCATCCCGGTAATCCCGACGAAGACCCGTGGCGGGGCACAGCCGGATTGTGATTTCCTCAAACTGGCTGAGCAGCTTTACGCCGAACTGCGTGACCGGAAGATCGATGTCATCCTCGACGATCGCGATGACTCACCCGGTGTGAAGTTCAAGGATGCGGACCTTATCGGTTTCCCCGTACGCGTCATCGTGAGCGAGCGGGCGCTGGCCAAAGGGGGCTTTGAGTTGAAGAACCGGATTACGGGACGCGTCGCCTTTGTTCCGCCGCCGGAAGCGTTACAGGCGGTGTTGGATGAACTGCGTCTCGCCGAGCGCCAACTGGAGATCAAACCCCGTTAACCGGCAGGGCCGGCACTCCGTCAAAAGCCAACGACTACGGCGTTACAGTCCCGACTTGCTTGCTGGGTGGACTTCAGCGTCACGGCAATGGCGCGTCGGAGCTTTAGCTCCTCGGGGTTCAGGTCGGTGGCATTGGCGAGCCGGTTGAGACGGGCCTCAATCTGATTCAGTTCCGTCAGGACATCACCCATCTCGGTCTGGATGGATTTGCCGTCGGTGTCTTTGGTCTTGAGGTAATCGGTCAACTCCGCCTCGAAATGATCGCCCAAGGTGGCGACCGCTGCCGGATGCTGTCCGGCTTCAACCAGCGCCTCGATGGACTCCTCATTGTCTTTCAGGAAGTCGTCCAGATGTGAACCCAGTTGAGCGCCGGTATCCAGACAGTAGCGGCGCAGCAATTCTTCCAGTTGATCTTCGAGTGAGGTGCGCAAGGCCGGCAGTTGTTCGATGATCCGGTCCGGGATGGAGGAAATGAGGGCCGGGATTTGCAGTTTGAGTTCGGCGGTCAACGCGGGCGCGTTAGCGTTGATCATGCTGCTGAGCTGCAAGTTAACCATCGCCGCGGCCGGTTTGGGATCGAGATACTCCTTTTTCAGCATGTGCGTGATGATTCCGAGATAACCCAGCACGGCGACCGCGAAAACAATTGTCATCACCCGGGTATGCCGCAAGCGGGTGCGTGTGTGCTTGATTTGTTCTTGGATATAGCGCGCGGCCACTTGTTCGCCGCCGCCAGTGGAGGATTGCGTCGAATTCATAGCGTCTCTGGGCAACCGTTACTTGACTTTGCCGGCATCCGCCGGCGTGGTTTCCCGGAAATCCTTTTTGACCACGTCGAACAACAGGATGGCCGTGTCCCAACTCGGCTTGGCGTCTTTGATGTTGTCCGCTTCCAGCGCCTCGATCTTGTCGAGATGCGCGAGAATCTGGTCTAACTTATCCTGATGCGGCTTGAACAGTTCATCCATCACCTTGACCGTGCGCACCTGACCTTCCTCAACCAGATTGCTCATCAACACACTGACCTGTTCATCGGTCAGCTTCGGATACATCTTGCGGATTCTCGATTCCCGGGCCCGCAACATGTTGCCGACGGTGGATTCCAGAACTTTCTCCGCCCGGTTGGGCAGACTTTCCCGCATCACTTTGAGTTCCTTCTGCAGCGCCTCCGTCAGTCGCGGGCTTTGGAGATCGAGTTTCTTGAACTCGCTGCGCACGATCGGCGTCAATTCGGCCAGCGCCGCGCTCGTGGCGATCCGCACCTGCGGCATCACGTCCTCCCCCAATCCCTATTGGAACTCCGCGATGAACTGCTCGCGAATGGGGCCGGGCGCGGCGAGGTTCTTCACGGAATTCACGATGGTCATCAAACAGCCGACCACGATAATGATCACGGACAGCGCCGCGGCCGTCCGCCAGCTCCGGGTTTGCGCGCGCAACGATTCCAGTTGCTCGATATCGCGCGTGACTTCATCGGCGTTCAAGCAGCACCTCCGATTGGTTGTGGAATCCCCTCCAGCAAAGGATCACGACGCATGAAGTAGAATCCTAAAAAGCGCTTTAAGACAAGGAAATTCTCCCAGGGCGATTGCATTTTGAGGTTTGAGAGGACGCGTTGATGTAAGTGGGTCGG
>JBBISF010000001.1:0-173520 GCA_037441425.1 Verrucomicrobiia bacterium | reverse complement strand
TGGCTGCCTCGCTAGGACTCGAACCTAGACAAACTGATCCAGAGTCAGTTGTGCTACCATTACACCACGAGGCAGTCCTTGCGTGGTCAGCGCTTGTAGAATAATGACTGCCCCGGTTCGCGTCAAGCTGCCTAGCTCAGCCGCATGGGCATGAGGACGTAGAGAAACGGACCGTTGACTTTCAGAACCCCGGGGCTGAGTTCGTCGATCATCTCGAAGAAAACTTCGTCTGCGTCGAGATTGCGGAGCGGGTCCATCATGTACTGGGGATTAAAGGCGATGGTTGTATCCTTGCCTTTGTACTTGATCGCCAAGGTTTCCGTTGCCTCCCCCACCTCTGGAGTTGTGGCCGTGATGGTGAGTGTGTTCTTGGAAAACTGGAGTTTTACGGATTGGGTTTTCTCACTAGCCAAAATTGAGGCGCGATGGAGGGCGGCCAAGAGCTGTTCGCGCTCCAGACTAATGCGCTCTTTGGCCTCCGACGGAATTACTTGCCGGAAGTTTGGATAGCTTCCTTCGATCAGCTTCGAATAGATGGTGGTTCCATCAAATTCGATGATGATTTGGTTTTCCCCGATGCTTAACTGCGCGTCCCCTTTATCACTGAGTTGTCGTTGCAACTCGTTAACTGCTTTTGTGGGGAGGATCAGTTCCACTTCCCCTCCCTTCGGCACTTCCAATTCCTGCTCGACAAGAGCCAGCCGCCGTCCATCGGTCGCCACCATGGTCAGCTTATCCCCTTTGAAGCTCACGAATACCCCGTTTAACACATACCGCGTCTCATCAGCGGAGACCGCGTAAGCGGTTTTTTTGAACATCTCCCGAAGTGCCGCTTGTCCAATCTTGATCTTTTTTCCATCGCTGGTCTTGGGAAACGGGGGAAATTCGTCTTCCGGTAATCCCATGATCTTGAAGTATGAGTTGCCTCCGCGCACCGCCGCCGCATTGCGGTCATCCACTTCCACTTCAAACTCTTGGGCGGGAATTTCGCGGATTATTGAGAAGAGCTTTCGCGCCGGGAGAGCCGTGGTGCCGGGTTTTTGGACTTCAGCTTCGACTGCGCAGCGAACGCCGACATCCAAATCTGTGGTGGTTAGGCTTAACCCTTCGCTGGATGCCTTCAGTAAGGTGTTGGAAAGAATCGGCAGGGTGGTGCGGGTGCTAACAATGTTTTGGACCCGCTGCAGGCCATCCAATAGCTTCTCTTTTGATATCTTAAATTTCGCCGCCATCGTTTGGGTGTGAATATCTGAAAGAGCCAAAGTTGTCAAGGCTGCCGCAAGGGTTTGTGACTGCGCGTGAATTCGGAGACTTGGTTAAATCAAGGATGGAAAAACCGGCGGGAAGAATAACGGTCAGGAAATCCGGGGATATACACAAGTTATTCACACTAGATTAACGGCGAAGCGCCTGTTCCAGATAGGAAAGAGTTTGGCGCAGCGACGCGTCTTTCTTCGCGCGCGTTTCCACCAACCGGCAGGCATGTAAAACCGTCCCGTGGTCGCGCCCACCAAAGGATTCGCCAATGTCCGCCAAGGAGCGGTCGGTCAGGGAGCGACTGAGGAACATGGCGAGTTGCCGTGGAAAGGCGACGTTCTGCGGTCGGCGGCGGCTGGTCATATCGGCGATCCGCAGATCGAAGTGCGCGGCCACCTTCTTCTGAATCGAGTCAATGGTGACTGACTGGCGGGCTTCCTCGTGGAGCGCATCCCGGAGCAGGGATTCGAGGGAGTCGGGCGAAATCGCCAGCCCGGTCAGGGACGTATAGGAAGCGACGCGGATCAGCGCGCCCTCCAAACGGCGGATGTTGGTGCGAATTTTTTCGGCGAGGAAGAGGAGTACCGGATCGGGGATTTGGACGTCCATCAAAGCGGCTTTCTTCCGCAAAATGGCAATCCGGGTTTCCAAGGCGGGTGGCTGGAGTTCCGCGACCATCCCCCACTCGAACCGGGAGACCAACCGCTGCTCGAGGTTGGCGATTTCTGCGGCTGGTCGGTCAGCAGACAGCACGATCTGTTTGTGGGCGTCGAACAACGAATTGAAGGTGTGGAAGAATTCCTCCTGCATCCGCTCCTTGCCGGCGAGAAACTGGATATCGTCAATCAGCAGCACGTCGGTTTGCCGGTACTTCTTGCGGAATTTGGTCATCGAGCTGTTTTGAATGGCTTGGATGAAATCGTTGGTGAACTGCTCGCAGGAAAGGTAACAAACGCGCAAGTGCTTGCGGCTGTTGTCCACCTGTTGGCCAATGGCCTGCATCAAATGGGTTTTGCCCAAGCCGACACCGCCGTAAATGAAGAGCGGGTTATAGGCCTTGGCGGGAGATTGGGCAACCGCCAAGGCGGCGGCATGGGCGAGATTGTTGTTGGGACCGACGATGAACGAATCAAAAGAATACCGGGGATTCAGTTTGGGATCGAGCGCGGACCGCGCGGAAGACGGTTTGTCCGGCAACGGACGACGCGCCGGCGGGACGCTGCCGTGGGCAATCACCAGTTTGACCTGCAACGGCTGCGGGGAGACCTGATTCACCGCCTCGCGGATCAATGGCAAAAAGTTATCCTGCAACCAGATTTGGTAGAACTCGTTGGCCACACCGAGTTGGAGCGTATCATCCGCGAGTTGCACCGCCCGGATGGGCGCAAACCAGCGGCTAAACAAATCAGGGTTCAACATCCCCCGCAGGACGTTGCTGGCCTCACTCCACAATGTCTCGTGACTTTTGGTCATCTTCTTTGTCCTCCCGCCATCACTCCAGAGTTATTCACAGGAAGCCGGCGCACACGACACGACGACCTCCAGTTCAACACGTGACCAAAAGCCGACGCTGAGCCAGCGCGGCAGTAAACCGTGTCAGCGGCCTGCAAGCCCGTACGTCATCCCGGACCGATCCAAGTACTCGGCAATCACCACCTCCACAACAACTGTGACGGTTTCTAGGCCGTCGGGTGACCGCCCTACCAACTGACACGCATCGCCAAGGTGGGAGGGAGCGATGAGAACAATGAAAAATTCGACTTCCGGCAGGCCGCATTCTGCACGCGATCAAGCACCACGACGGCCTCGCTTATTAACAAGTTATTCACAGCGCTCTCCTTGCCTCGCCTTCGCCTTTGGCACGCGCAGCATAGCGGGAGGACCGGAGCGCTGCAAGAGAAAAACGCCGCGCGCAAAAAAACTTTCGGCCGCGGCACCGGCGGCGGGGAAAAACAAAGGGCCGGCCCCGAGACGGAGCCGGCCCTGACCGGAACTGCAACGCGCCATTAGGCGTCGTAATACATATGGAATTCGTACGGATGCGGGCGCAGTCGGATTTGGTCCTGCTCTTTGCGCTTCATCTCGATCCACTGGGAAATCACGTCTTCCGTGAACACATCGCCTTTCAACAAGAACTCATGATCCTGCTCCAACTCGTCGCACGCTTCCGTGAGCGCGCCCGGCATGGAGGGCACTTTCTTAAGTTCTTCCGGAGGCAATTCGTAGATGTTCTTGTCCAGCGGCTCGCCGGGATCAATCCGGTTTTCAATGCCGTCCAAACCCGCCATCAGCAGCGCCGCAAACGCGATGTACGGATTGGCCAACGGGTCCGGCGGCCGGTACTCAACCCGTTTCGCTTTCGGACTGGGAGAGTAGGTCGGGATGCGAATCGCCGCCGACCGATTGCGACTGGAGTACGCCAGGTTGACCGGGGCTTCGAAGCCGGGTGTCAGCCGTTTGTAGCTGTTGACCGTCGGGTTGGTGAAGGCCGCCACGGCGCGGGCATGCTTGAGGATGCCGCCGATGTAATGCAGCGCCAACTGGCTCAGCCCCGCGTATTCCTTGCCGGCAAACAGCGGTTTGCCCTTCTTCCACAAACTCTGGTGGGTGTGCATCCCCGAACCGTTGTCGCCAAATAGCGGCTTGGGCATGAACGTGACGGTCTTTTTGTGGCGCTTGGCGACGTTCTTGACGATGTACTTGTAGAGCATCATGTCATCCGCCATGGTGACCAACGCATTGAAGCGCAAGTCAATTTCCGCCTGGCCAGCGGTTGCGACTTCGTGGTGCTCCCGCTCGACGTGCAGGCCGCATTGCTTCATGACCATGATCATCTCATTGCGGATGTCCACCTGTGTGTCCGCTGGCGCGACGGGGAAATAGCCTTCTTTGTAGCGGATCTTCGAGCCGAGATTGGGCATTTCTTCGCGGCCGGAGTTCCAGATGCCTTCGTTGCTATCAATGTAATAAAAGCCGCTGTGGGAGGTCTGGTCGTACCGAATGTCATCGAAGATGAAGAACTCCGCTTCGGGACCGAAGTACGCCGTGTCCGCAATGCCGGTCTGCTGCAAGTAGGCTTCGGCTTTGCGCGCCAGATTGCGCGGGTCGCGGGTGTACGGCTCGCGCGTGATGGTCTCAATCGCGTCGGCGACCATGCTCAAAGTGGTGACCTGCGGGAACGGATCAATGATCGCGGTCTTCGGGTCGAGAATCAGCAGCATGTCGCTGGCCTCGATGGATTTCCAACCGCGGATAGACGAGCCATCGAACCCGATACCGGCTTCGAACGTCTCTTCTTCCAGTTCGGCGACCGGCAGGCAGAAATGCTGCCAGGTGCCGAGGAAATCACAAAACTTCACGTCAATTAACTGTACATCCTTACTTTTGCAGAGTGCCAAAACCTCTTTGGGTGTCATCGTATCTCCTGTCCGGCGGTGCGTTGCGGTGGCCCCGCCGTAGTTTGGTTAACGGTTGTGGTGTCGCGCGCTCCGATCACACGGCGTTCTCGCCGCGTTCCTCCGTCCGGATGCGCACGGCCTGCTCGATCGGCAAGACGAACACTTTGCCGTCGCCGATCTTGCCGGTCTTTGCGGTTTTCACGATCGCTTCCACAGTGGGTTCAACCAGATTATCGCTCACGACAATTTCCAGCTTCAGTTTCGGCAGAAAATCCACGGTGTACTCGCTGCCCCGATAGATTTCGGTGTGACCTTTTTGACGGCCAAACCCCTTGACCTCGCTGACCGTCATGCCTTCCACGCCAACGCCGCCGAGGGCTTCCTTGACGTCTTCCAGCTTGAACGGTTTGATAATGGCCTCAATCTTTTTCATCACGTCTCCTCCCGTTGTGCGGCGGCGAATACTAGAGAAGCTCGCGCACCCTGTAAACTGAAAAGTGCTCGCGCTCTCCGCGCGCCGCCGGCCGGGAAGCAATCGTCAACTGTCCGCGCACTGAGCAGTGGATGTGCCACGGCCGTGCGCCGCCGGCCGGCCAGCCGGCGTAAAGGGCGACGGACAATCGCATTAGAGAAAACCGCCGGCCTGAATGCCTGTTCACCCACGGCGCTTCCGGTTGGCGATTTTTTGTCAGTGTGAATAAAATGCCACGCCGCCGCCTCTCCAAACGCGCAGCGGATTCGGCGGAGCCGAAACCGGCGGGGAATTGCTGTTGATGCCGGTTTTGCTCCCTGATACTTTCCCAAGCGATGGATGTCAAAGGCACAGTGCCCGAGGTCATCAACTGCCATGCGTGCGGCACGGTGATCGACCTGGCCGGACAGACGGCGTTCACGCATGTGGATTGTCCGCACTGCGGCGCCATCTCCGTTGTGCCCGTGCAGTTTGGCAACTTTCTCTTGCTTAATCCCCTCGGCATCGGCGGCATGGGCACGGTCTATAAAGCGGTGGACCTCTCGCTCAACCGGTATCTCGCCCTGAAAATCCTGCGGCCCAAGCTCGCGTCCCACCCGGAGTTCATTGAGAATTTCGCGCGCGAAGCCCGGGCCGCCGCGGCGGTCAACCACCCCAACATTGCGCAGGTCTACTCCTTTGGGGAACACGAGGGCCAGTACTACCTCGCCATGGAATTGCTGGAACGCGGCAGCCTCGACGACCGGATGACCACGCTCGGTAAACTGCCGGAAAAGGACATCCTCGAAATCGGCTACCAGGTCGCCAGTGGCCTCCGGGCAGCCGAACAACGCGGCCTGCTCCACCGCGACATCAAACCCGGCAACATCCTCTTCAACGACGACGGCGTGCCGAAGATCGTGGATTTCGGTCTGGCCCGCGCCCAAGCGCAGGAAGAAAAAGGCAATCGGGGCAATGAACCCATTTGGGGCACGCCGTACTACATCGCCCCCGAAAAGCTCCGCGGCCAACCGGAAGATCTGCGGAGCGACATCTATTCATTGGGGGCGACCCTGTACCACGCGCTGGCGGCCCGGCCGCCATTCGATGCCGCCACGGCTGGCGAAGTCATCACCAAGCACGCCACCCAACCGGCCTACTCGCTGAAGACCTACGCCCCCGGCGTCCACGAACGCACCGCGCGGATCATGGGGCGCATGCTTTCCAAGAATCCGGCCGAGCGGTACGCCACGTATGATGAATTGCTCCACGACATTTACGAGGCGCAGGAAATCCTCCGCACCGAGGAGAATCGCAAGGTGGTAGTGGTCTCCGGCGGCGAGAAAATCCCGCTGACCTCCATCATCGTTACCATTATCGCGGTCGTGATCGGCGCACTGGCGGTGTTGTTCGTGTGGTACAAGCTGTTCCGCGCGCCACCCTCCGAACCGGCAGCCTTGCCGCCGCCCGGCGTGACCAGCACCGTGGCCACCACGCGTTCGTCGGCCGCGGCGCCGTCCGAAGGCGTGGACTTCAATGACAACACGCCTTGGGGGAAATCCTGGAACACGGCCATGCTGCAACTGGCACAGGGCAATTACGAACAAGCCCTCATCACCTACGAGGAAACCCTGCGTTTGCTGGGGCCGCAGCGGCTCCAGCACCGCCGCTGGATCTTCTACATGGAAGGATTGACGTTGTTGTGGGCCGATCAGCCGACGGACGCCCGGCAAAGTTTCCTCAAAGCGCTCAACCCGGCCGCGCCCCGGCTGGTGCCGCTGCCGGTGACCACCAGCAACCTCATCGATCCGCTGGCGTTTGTCATGGTGGGCGACCTGCCGCCCGTCAAACTGGAGGAAGCGCTCCCGCAGATGCCGGCTTGGGCGCAAGCCCTCAGCCTCGTCAGTTTGGGATTCCGCCATCTGGAGAACGGGGATCTCAATCGGGCGATTGACTCCTTTGGACGTTACCAACAGCTGGCACCGGCAGCCGACCAGCGGTGGGTGTATCGTGTTCAGCCTCTGACGGACAAACTCACCCGGCAATGTGAGCAGGTCCGCACCGTGCTCGGCCGGCTCGACCAACTGGCGCAAGAGCAGAAGTACCCAGAAGCCCTCGCGCGGCTGCGTGAAATCCAGCGCGGCAATCCGCCGTCACTCCTGCGGCCGCTGCTGACTCAGCGCGAAGCCCCGCTGCAAGCCGGGATCAAAAAACAGCAGGACCAACAGGCGCAACTCCAAGCGGAACAAGAACGGCAACGCCAAGCCCAGGCAGAACGCGAACGCCAACGCGTCGCCGAAGAAACCAAAGCTCTCCAATCCATCGAGCCGGACCTCGCCCCATTGTGGCAGGTGTACGACTTCCACGCCGCCGCGCTCAAGTACGAAGCCTTCGAGCAGACCCTGCAAACCGCTGGCGGCAAGCAAGCCGTGGAGCAACGCATCGCCACCACACGGTTGCTGGAGGATTTCAAAAAGCAACTCCAAGCGGATTTTCCTAAACATCCGTACCCGGGAGAGACGATGACCACCCGCGACGGCGTGCAGCCCATTGGCCAGCTGGTGCGGGCTAGCGAAACCAAGCTGGTCTTTGCCACCCAGTTTGGCGAGATGATTAAGAACTGGCGCGATTTCGCCCCCACCGAATTGATCCGGTTGGCGGCATCCTATCTCGCCGTCAACGCCGCCACGGAGAAACCCGAACAACAAGCGCACCGGTACCTCCTGCTGGCCGCGTTCTGCAAGCAATACGATCAAGACCAACTGGCGAATTCTTACGCCCAACAAGCGGTCCGGCTGGACCCCGCGTTGCATGATCAACTGGCCCAGATCGTGGGGCCCCTCAAAGGGAATTAACCAGCCAACCAGTGAAGCGAAGTGATGCCGGCCTGTGGACCGCCCAGCTTCCAGAAACCTCCGCCACCGCGCCGCTGGCAGGCGGAAGATACGTGCTTGATTCCGCGAGGTGACGGCGAGAAACTGCCGGCACTGCTGAGGAACACGTGAGCTGGTATTACGCGCAGGATAACAAACCGGTGGGGCCCGTGGAGGATGAAGCCTTCGAGCGGTTGGTCAGCGCCGGGGTGATTCAGCCGGGAACGTTGGTGTGGCGCGAAGGAATGCCGGACTGGCAGCCGCTGGCGGCGGTGCGCCCGCGCCAGCCGGGACAGCCGACGTGGCCACTGGAGCCGGAGCAATTGGTTGAAGCCGTTTTGGCCCGCGGGACACGGGTGCCGATTGGCGACGCCCTGAGCCGTGCGTGGGGACTGATGCAGGCGCATTTGGGACCGATGGTGGGCACGACGCTGTTGGTCTATCTGGCGATGATTGCCGGCAGTTTGGTGCCGTTCGTGGGCAGCATCGCCCAGCTTGTGCTCCAGGGGCCGTTGATGGCGGGGCTGTACTGGTATCATCTCAAACTGGTGCGCGGCGAGACGGCGACTGTGAAGGACGGGTTTGCCGGGTTTGGTCCGCGGTTTGTGCCGGCCATGCTGACGCATATCGTGACGGCGATTCTGGCCGGATTGTGCCTGGTGCCGTTTGTGATCGCGCTGTTTGTTCTCATCTTCAGTTTGGGAAGGACCGGCGGTGCGGGCCCTGGTCATCTGGGAGCGATAATGAGTGCCCACATGCCCTTGGTGATGTTGACGGGCGGATTGTTCTTGGTGTCGCTGGCGGCGACGATTTATGTGTCCGTCTGCTGGATTTTTGCACTCATTCTGACGATGGACAAAGGTCTCAACTTCAGGCCGGCGATGCGCGTCAGCCGCCAAGTCGTGCGCCGGCAATGGTGGCGCGTGTGGGGATTGGTGCTGGTGGCGGGGCTGGTCGGCGCTTCGGGTGTGATCCTTTGCGGCATCGGCGTCGTGGTGACGTTGCCCATTGCGTTTTCGATGCTGATGGTCGCCTACGCGGATTTGTTCGCGGTTGGCGGCGGCAGTTGATCTTCCGCTCACGCCAAGACTTCGGCGGCGCGGCGCATGTGTCGGGCGATGTCGATCTTGTGCGGACAGAGCGCGTCGGCGATGTTGGCCTTCAACTTCTCCAGAGTATCCATGTGGGAGACAGCGGCGGTGATCCGCGGATCGTCCCAAACAGCTTTCAGCACAGCCTGGTGGTGACTGAACTTTCCACCCTCGAACTTGTTCACGCGGTCGGCGAAGGTGACGGCTGAGCCTTGGGTCTTCATCGCGATGAGACCGACGTTGGCCTTGTGACAGGCGTCCATGGCGGCGTTGAGGGCTTGGTCGCCGAAGTCGCGGAAGTTGTACTTGAACATGATCGCGTCGATCCACGGGAGGCCGGCGGCTTTGGTGAGCAGTTCCGCCACGGTGTTGTCGTGGCAGGAGAAACCAAAGAACCGGATTTTGCCTTCCTTTTTCAGTTTCGCACTCGCCTGGCCGAGTTCCGGCACGAGAAATTGGGGGTCTTTAAGCCCGTGCAGAAAAAACAAATCCACGTAATCGGTCTTGAGCCGCCCCAAACTGCGGTCGAGAATCTTGACCATTCCCAACGGATCGTGGGCGTCGGACTTGGTGGTGATCCACATCTCCTTTCGCTTGCCGGTTTTCTCGACGAAGTTGCCCAACCCGATCTCCGCGCTCCCACCGGCATAACAATCGGCCACATCGAAATAGTTCACCCCAAACCGCAGGCACTCGGCGAGGCGCGGATCGAATTTCTGATCGAAGCCCATACCCCCGCCCATCAGCAGGATCGGAATCGTTTGGCCGGTCTTGCCCAACACGCGGCGGGGCACTTGTGGCAGCGCCGGCAGCGCGGCCGGTTCGGCGGCGGAGACCCCGCGCGGTAGGGTCACGGCGGCGAAACCGCCCAAGCCGGCCAATCCGGCAAACCGCAGCATCTCACGCCGCGTCATTTTCTTTTTGGGAATGTTCATGGAGTCTTGCCTTCAATCAGGTTTGACGCGACCGCAGGAGCAACGACCGATCCTTCGACCGCGTTTCGCCGACCGCGGTGACATAGACCGCTTTCTCGTCGGCGACCGGGCATTCGTGTTCGCAGATGCCGCACCCGATGCACAGCTCGGGGCGCATGTACGGCTTGTTCAACGTCACCAGCTTTCCGTCCCACCGTTTGATCTGTTCGTCGTACGTGCCGATGGCTTTCGGCGAGACCGGGCAGACTTCTTCGCAGACCACGCACGGTGTTTCCATCGCCCACGGCAGACACCGGCCGCGATTGAAAAAGGCCGTGCCCAGCCGGATCGGCCCTTCGGCGGCAAACCGACCGAGGCCGAGTTTCTTCTCGATGGAAATCTTCTGAATCGCGCCGGTCGGACAAACCTCGCTGCACAACGTGCAGTTGAGCTGGCAGAACCCAATCCGCATATCCATCACCGGCGTCCACAGCCCTTCCAATCCCGCCTGCATCAGCGTCGCCGGCTGGAGCACGTTGGTCGGGCACACATTGACGCACTGATCGCATTTGATGCAGCGTTTGAGGAATTCGCTCTCTTCGACCGAGCCGGGCGGACGGATGGCTTTCTTGCTGAACGACCGGTGATTCACGTCGGCGGACAATCGTAGGAACGGATACCCCAGCACTCCGGCCACGCCGGAGAGCAACAACCGGCGGCGGCTCAAATCCGGCCACAACCGCTCGGTGTCCGGCAACTTGCTGATGGCTGGTTTGCGGAGCCGGGGCTTTGTCACCGGCAGAAACCGGAAGGACAACGCGTCTTCGGGGCAGTCATCAATGCAATTGAAGCACACGAAACACTCGCTCTTCCGCAAAGCCGCCTGCGGGTCGGACGCGCCTTCGCAGTGCGCGAGACACAAGTTGCAGTCCGTACACCGCGTCACGTCGCGGTCAATCCGCCATAACGCGAACCGGGAAAGAAACCCCAGAAATGCGCCCAACGGACAGAGCACCCGGCAGAAGAACCGGGGAATCACCAGATTCATTCCCACCAGAAAGAGAATGACCGCGCCCACGAACCACGCCCCGTAAAACACGCGCACCTCGGGCGCGCCGGGCTTGAAGACGCCGTGCCCCGCCGCGAGATCGGTTGCGGGCGCGATGGTCGTGGCGAACGTCCGGTACATGATGCAGATCGGATCGAGCAATCCGATTTGCAGCGCGCCGAACACCGCCAGCGCGCCGAACATGATCAGGATGATGTACTTGAGCTGGAAGAGCGATCGGTAACGGTTGATCACGGTCTTATCAATGTTGCGGCGCGTGTTGAACAGCCAACCGACAAACTGATGGAGCGTCCCGTAAGGACACATCCAGTTACAGAACCAGCGCCCCAGCACCAGCGTTGGGATGATCAGGAACAAACTCCAGATCAGGTGCCGGTAAACCGTGTGCGTCGAGATCGCATTCGCGACGCTCACTAGTGGATCCACTTCGAGGAACAGCGAAACCGGGTACCCCTTCAACCGGCTCAGCCACGTCACGAGGATAAAAAACATAAACAGCGCGAAGAAGAACACCTGCGAGAAGACCCGGAAGCGCGTGATCCGCAAGTGACGCAACCAGCCGGGCGCTTTCACCCCGTTTGCGCCCTGGGGTTCCTTGGCGAAAAAAACCCGGCGCGCATCTGTGCCGCCGCAACTCATCCGACCTGCTCCTCCTTGATGGGCAAACTCCGCCAGTCGGGATTGCCAAGACCGCGGTCGCGGGCGTTGTCGAGATAGCGCGGCAGATCGCCCTTGCGGCCGAGCAACTGCGAATAACCATACGCATCCACAGCCACTTGATCCGTGGCCGCCACCAGCGTGTGGCCGGGCACGACATCGGAGAGATCACCGCCGGTCGGTCCGTTCTTCATCAGGATGCGGGAGGCGTCGAGGATGACAAACGTCGGCCGCATCATCAACGCGAGGTCGGCCACGATGTTATGGATGTCCTGATGGAACTGGTTGCGGCGACCGCCGAGCAAACCGTACCAGTTCTTGGTGCACATGCTGGCGTGACACAAGTTGTGATCCTTGATCGGCGCGACACCGATGACCTTGGTCACGCCGTGGAATGGCCGGTAGAAGAACGGCCAACTTGCGATCAGCTTTGCGCCCGGCACCTGAAGCGTTTCGAAACTGGTGGGCGACGGCAGGTAAAGCCCCGCGCCGTTGGCGTGCGTGGCGTCGGCAATGCCGCTCTTGGCAAAACAGTTCTCCGGCGACTCGATGGGATTGTCCGCCACGCGCACTTCTGCCGCGCCGGCCGCCCACACCAACCGGATCAACGCGGCCACCACCGCCGGATTGGTGGTCGCGCCGAGTTTCGGTGCGCGGTCGAACGCGACGTTGGGTTTGACGAGCACCACGTCGCCGGGCCGGATGAAATGTTCGAGACCGCCAATCGCGCCGATGGCCATCTTCAACATCGCTTCAAAGTTCTCGCCGTGGGCGACGCCGAGGACTTTGGCGCCGTTGGGCGGAGTCAGCCGGTAATCTTTCAGGTGAAACGTGGGCGGTTGCGGTTTGCCGCGTTCGCCGTCCGGATCGCGGAGCGCTTGCCACAACAAACCGGTGCCACCAGCCACGAGCACCGTGGCGCCAACGCGTTTGATGAACGCGCGCCGGCTGGGCCAATCTTCGGGATGCCGGACGCGCGGGGAGGCGGCATTTTCCCGGCGCGCTTGCGCTTTAGCTTGTTGTTCCTCGTTCATTGTTGCTCCAAGGCGGCTTGCAGCTTATCCAACCAGCCGGTCGCTTCCTCCGCCGATTTGGCGAACCGGACGCCCAACACGTACGCGCCATGCGCCCGCGCGCCGTCCACCTGGCCGGTGTAATCGTTGTGCACCAACGGCGCGGGGCCGGGCAGCTTCTGGCCGAAATCCGCAAAACCAGCCACCAACTTCGCCGCCAACTGACCGGCCTCGGCGGCGTTGGCGCGGCGCGAGACGAAAATCTCCAAGTCGCTCTTCGGCACCGTGGCGGAATAAAACTGGTCGGCAAATCCGAATGAGAACGCATTTTCGGCGGCGTATTGGATGTGGGCCGGGTTGATATGCAGTTGACCAACCAACACGCCGTAGGCCCACGGCAGCGGTTCGCCCGGCAAGGAAGCGAGGAACGCGTCTTTGAGAGAAACGAGTTTTTGGCGCACAGTATCGTTGTCGTCAGACCCGATCAAGCGCACGTAATGCTGGCCTTGGGCGACGAACCCGCTGTTACGGCTGATGTACCACAAACCGGAAGGGGCGACGGTGACCGCGGTTTGCGGGTCAGAAATCTCGCCGCAGAACGCGCCGAGCGCGTTTTCGGTTTTGCCAAGGTCGTACAACTCAATATCAATGCTCGCGCCACCGGCCGCGAGCGACAGGAAATCCAGTCGTTTGAAGCCGTAGTTCTTGTAGAAGCTCTCGCGGCCATCAATCTTGATGTAGAGGTTGCTATCGTCGAACGTCTGTGGCGGTGTGGCGACGCGCCAGCCGTCGGCGGTCACGGCCGCCGGGAACGGATCGAGGCGCGGCGCGGCCGGGGTGGCGGCGGCGCTGCCCGGCTCGACCCACGGCTGAAACGGACGCTGGTACACCGTGAGATGGTTGTCGGCCAACAGTTTCTCCGGCACTGCAAACAAATGGGGGTCCGGATGCGCGCCGCGCCAGACGACCCAGGCGGCGACCGCGCTCAGGACCACCAGGATCGCTAGGCCGACTTGAAATTCGCGGAGCGCGTAGAAGGGACGAAGCGGCTGACGACGGAAGGTGTTAAAAACTGGTTCCGCTCGCATGTCACACTTTCGGCGGGCGACAATCGTCGCCCAAGGCACCACGCCATCCGGCGGTCAAAGTACCGCACCGGTTGTGGAATGCAAGGCTGCCAAAAATCCTCCTTGCAACCGCCTCCAGACGGGCGGAGAATGACGCCGTGAAGGCGTTCGCGATGGCGCTGTTTGTCGCCGGGCTAGTGATGATCGGTCAGGCCGCAAACGGTTACGTATTGTTCCCGGGTGACGGTTCGGATGAACCCGGGTTTGTCCCGCCGATTCAAGGACCACCACCACCGCCACCACCGGCACAGGTGGCGTCAGGGGAAAGCACGATTCCCTATCCGGGACCACCCGTTACCCCGCAGGCGCGTTCGGAAAAGAAACGGCCGCCGAAGCCGCCGGTCATGTTCATCAAGATCAAATCCGATCACGGCTTGCTGGATTGGGCGGCGCGTCCGAACGATCTCAACAATCTGCTCAAAGACCTCAAGCAGATGATCAACGTGGATTTCTCCTACGAGATTCGGTCGTTCGACGAAATCAGCGCCGATCCCGAAAAGAACCCAATCCTCTACCGCACCGGCCACTTCCATTTCCAGCTCACGCCCGCCGAACGCCAGAAGCTGCGCGCGTACTTGTTGAACGGCGGGATGATCATCTTCAATGCCGGCATGGGATCGAAGCCGTTTTACGATTCCGCCTGCAAAGAATTGGAAACCATCTTCCCGGAAGTGCCGCTCCAACGGCTGTCGTCCGACCATCCGATCTTTCACGCGTACTACGACCTGAACCAGGTGCAATACCGCCCCGGCGTCCGCGCCGCCGGCTATCTGGGCAACGCCCCGTGGTTTGAGGGCATCACAATCGACTGCCGCACCGTCGCGGTGGTTTCCCGGTTCGGCATGGAGATCGGCTGGGACCCGCTGAACGACGACAAACTTCAGGGCTACACCGTCGAATCCGCCGTCAAACTCGGCGTCAACCTCCTCGCCTACGCCACCGCCGAGCGCGCCTGGGCCAAAAACGTCGTCCACGCGATGCAGTTCACCGATCCTGATCCCGGCATGACCGGCAAGATGAACATCGCGCAGATCATGTACGACGGCGAATGGAAAACCCGGCACGCCGGCTTGTCCGTCCTGCTCCAGCAATTCAACCAACGCACCGACATCCCCGTCCGCTTCCAGCACAAGGAACTCAAGCTCTCCGATCCGGCGATCTTCGACATGCCGATCCTCTACATCACCGGTCACGAGGACTTCCGCCTTTCGCCCGCCGAGATCGCCGGGCTGCGCGAATATTTGCGGAACGGCGGCCTGCTCTTTGGCGAAGCCTGTTGCGGCCGCCGCGCGTTTGACGCCGCGTTCCGCCGTGAACTCGCGAAAGTCCTGCCGGGCGAAGCGCTGTCCCGGCTGCCGACGGGCGATCAGATTTTCGCGTTGCCCAACAAGATTTCCGGGTTGGGCGTCACCCCGGCGCTGGCGGCGCGGCTCGGCAACAAGTCCCTCATCGCGCCCGAGCTTTACGGGGTGGACATCAACGGCCATCACGCCGTGATCTACAGCCCCCTCGGCATGTGCGGCGGCTGGGAGCTTTCGCAAGATCCCTACGCGTTCGGCTACGACAACGCCGGCAGCCTGGCGCTCGGCGTCAACATCCTCTTCTATGCGATTACGCAGTAGCGTTTCGATTCTGTTGCTGGTCGCGCTTCCCGTGCTGGCCGAACTCCCGGAGCCGGTGGCCCGCAGCAACCAGGCGCTTAATCTCCTCAAAGCGGGCCAACGCGCCGCCGCGACGAAGCTGTTGGAATCTTTGCTAAACGACAATCTGGCCGACGTCTTCGCCCGCCGGTGGCTCACCCGGCTCGACCGCGAAACAGTCAAAGCCCAACTCCAGCAGATTTACCGGCAAAAGATCGAATACCCGGCGACGTTACCGGCCACGATCCAGCCCGCCACGGATCGCTGGGGCAACCCGTGGGTGTACCAGCCGGAGAACTTGAAACGGATCGCCGGCACGAAGAATCAGTCGTACCGGCTCGAAAGCCCGACCCTCGGCCAGAATTCCGACCTGCACGCCGCCCTGCGAAATCTCACCGCCGACTTTCCGTGGAAGATTGTGCGCGCCGACGCCAAGGTGGTCACCTTCCAACGTCCCGGCTCGCCGCAACCCGTGCTGCTCTCGGCCGGCACGACGCTCGAAGGCGTGACCGTCGTCGAGATCGGCGCGAAAGACGTGTTGGTGGGCGATGGCGACCGGTGGGTGGCGCTGCCGATTCCCGGAAAGTGACCGAATCAGGCGTGGTATTCCTGCAGGGACTGGACCCGCAAGCCCTTTTGTCGGAGCGCGGTGATGCCGCGCACGGCGGCCTTGGCGCCGGCCAGGGTGGTCATGATGGACACTTTGTAGGCGACGGCAGCGGTGCG
Organism: Verrucomicrobiia bacterium; assembly: GCA_037441425.1. Taxonomy (GTDB): domain Bacteria; phylum Verrucomicrobiota; class Verrucomicrobiia; order Palsa-1439; family Palsa-1439; genus JBBISF01. The sequence goes on along the minus strand of JBBISF010000001.1, from coordinate 157,304 downwards.
GATCTTGACTTCATCCGCGCGCGGTGATTTGCCGGCCGGGGTGTTGATCACCAGTTGCACTTCGCCGTTCTTGATGAGGTCAAGACAGTTGGGGCGGCCTTCCTGCACTTTGAACAGGTGTTGCACCGGCAGGCCCGCCGTTTCCAGCACGCGCGCCGTGCCGCCGGTGGCGCACAGGGCGAAGCCCAGCCGACTCAGTTCCTGCGCGATGGCGACGGCGGCCGGTTTGTCCGAATCGCGCACGCTGATGAAGACCTTGCCGGCAGCCGGCAGGGGCGGGTTGGCCGCCATCTGGGATTTCGCGTAGGCGATTCCCCAGTCGCGATCGATCCCCATCACCTCGCCGGTGGAACGCATTTCGGGGCCGAGCAGGATGTCTTGGCCGGGAAACTTGTTGAACGGGAACACGGATTCTTTCACGGAGAAGTAGCGCGGCCAGACTTCCTGCGGGAAGCCCAACGCGGGCAGCTTCTGGCCGGTCATGACTTTGGCCGCCAGTTTGGCCAGCGGATGCCCAATCGCTTTGCTCACAAACGGCACGGTGCGCGAGGCGCGCGGGTTGACTTCCAGCACGTACACATCGCGCCCTTTCACGGCGAATTGCACGTTCATCAAGCCGGCCACCTTCAGTTCCCGGGCCATCGCGTGCGTGTACCGGCGCATCGTTTCGATCACGTCCTTGCCGAGCGAATGCGGGGGCAACACCATCGCCGCGTCGCCGCTGTGGCAGCCGGCAAACTCGATGTGCTCGAGAAATCCGCCGATGACCACGGTATCGCCGCCCACGCCGACGTCGGCGATGCAGTCCACGTCCACTTCGATGGCTTCTTCGAGGAATTTGTCCACGAGCACCGGGCGTTCTTCGGAGACTTCAACGGCGAACCGCATGTAGTGCCGCAACTCCTCGTCGCTGTACACGATCTGCATCGCCCGCCCGCCGAGCACGAACGACGGGCGCACCAGCACCGGGTAGTCGAGCCGGCCCGCCACCGCCAGCGCCTGGTTTTCATTGATGGCGATGCCGTTGGGGGGTTGAGGAATCTGGAGTTTGTCGAGCAGCGCGGCGAACAGTTTCCGGTCCTCGGCAATCTCGATGCTTTGCGGTGTGGTGCCGATGATGTTGACGCCGTTCTTTTGGAGGCCGAGCGCGAGGTTCAACGGCGTCTGCCCGCCGAACTGCACAATCGCGCCCCAGCAACCTTCCCGCTCGTAAATGTGGAGCACGTCCTCCAGCGTCAACGGCTCGAAATAGAGTTTGTCGGACGTGTCGTAGTCGGTGGACACGGTTTCCGGGTTGGAGTTGACCATGATGGATTCCAAGCCGAGTTCCTTCAGCGCAAACGAGGCGTGCACGCAGCAGTAGTCAAACTCAATGCCCTGCCCGATCCGGTTCGGCCCGCCGCCAAGAATCATCACTTTCCGGGTGTCCGTCTTCCGCACCTCATCGTCGCCGGTATCGTAGGTCGAGTAGTAATACGGGGTGTACGCCTCGAACTCCGCCGCGCAGGTGTCCACCAGCCGGAACGACGGGATGATGCCGCGCTGTTTCCGTAACTGGCGCACCGCGTCCTCGGTGCGGCCCACCAACGCCGCGATTTGCCGGTCAGAAAAACCGAGCGCTTTGGCCTGGGGCAAAAGCCCGGTGTTGACGCCGTCCGCGACGATCCGCTCCTCCATCGCGACGATCTCTTTGATTTGTTGCAGGAACCACGGATCGATGCGGGACAGCCGGTGGATTTCTTCCGCGGTGAAGCCGGCGCGAAAGGCGTGGCGGATGTAGAAGATGCGTTCGGCGCACGGGGTGATGAGCTTGCGTTCGATCTCGTCGCGCGGACGGATTTCCCGGCCGCCACCCCAGCGTCCGCCGTACAAACCGGACACGCCGATCTCGAGGCCGCGCAGGGCTTTTTGCAGGCTCTCCTTGAACGTCCGGCCAATCGCCATGACTTCGCCGACGCTTTTCATCTGGGTGGTCAGCGTCGGGTTGGACTGCGGGAATTTCTCGAAGGCGAACCGGGGAATCTTGGTGACGACGTAATCAATCGTCGGCTCGAAGCTGGCCGGGGTGACGCGCGTGATGTCGTTGGGGATTTCGTCGAGCGTGTAACCGATGGCGAGTTTGGCGGCGATCTTGGCGATCGGGAACCCGGTCGCCTTGCTTGCCAGCGCCGAGCTGCGGGACACGCGCGGGTTCATCTCGATGATGCACAGCCGGCCATTTTCCGGGTTCACGGCGAACTGGATGTTTGAACCGCCGGTTTCGACGCCGATCTCCCGGATGCACGCGAAACTGGCGTCGCGCATCATCTGCCATTCCTTGTCCGTCAACGTCTGGATCGGCGCGACCGTGATCGAATCGCCGGTATGCACCCCCATCGGATCGAGATTCTCGATGGAGCAGACAATGACGCAGTTGTCGTTCTTGTCGCGCATCACTTCGGTCTCGTATTCCTTCCAGCCGATGAGTGATTCCTCGATCAGAATCTCCGTGACCGGCGAGGCTTCGAGGCCCGTTTGCGCCAAGTCATCGAACTCCTCCCGGTTGTAGGCGATGCCGCCGCCGGTGCCGCCGAGGGTGTAAGCGGGACGGATGATGACCGGGAAACGACCGATTTGTTTGGCAATCTCGCGCGCCTCGTCGAGCGTGTGCGCCACGCCGCTGATCGGCAGGTCGAGCCCGATCTTCTGCATGCACTCTTTGAACTTGAGCCGGTCCTCGCCCTTCTCGATGGCTTCCGCTTTCGCGCCGATCATTTCCACGCCGTGCTTCGTCAACACTCCGTTGCGCCAGAGCGCCATGGCGGTGTTGAGGCCGGTCTGGCCGCCGAGCGTGGGCAGCAGCGCGTCCGGCTTTTCTTTTTCGATGATCTTCTCGACGGCTTCCGGCGTGATCGGCTCGATGTAGGTGGCGTCGGCAAATTCCGGATCGGTCATGATCGTGGCCGGGTTGGAATTGACCAGCACGACTTGAAACCCTTCCTCGCGGAGCGCCTTGCACGCCTGCGTGCCGGAATAGTCGAACTCGCACGCCTGACCGATGACAATCGGCCCGCTGCCGATGATGAGAATTTTATGGATGTCCGTGCGTTTGGGCATGATGTCGGGCGCGAACCTTAGACCACTCGCCGGCTTGGTTCAACCCGATTTTGGCGACGGCGGATCACGGGTGAAGCGCCGCTTCAACAGGCGGCCGGCGTTTGAAATGCTGGCTCAGACGATTCGACGGGGCTTCCACCAGCCGGTGCAACAGTTCGGCGCCAAGGAGCGAAAACACCACGGCCAGTGCCACGGAGATCCACGCCACCACGGGACGACCAGCCCGGACCGGCTGGAGCAGCCAGAGGAGATTCAGTCCGATCACCATGTGCAAGAGGTAGAGGCTGTAGCTGATCTTCCCCAAGTGCAGCACCGGCCGATACGCCAGGAGCCTGGACAACCGGCTCGTCGCCCCGGCTGTGTAGATCGCCGCCGCCGTCGCCACGATCACGAGGTTATGGATTTCCTTTCTCCAGAAGAACAACGCCGCCAACGCCGCCAACGGGACCACAACCGCGAGGCGTGGCGCGCCGCGGGTCAGCGCCCCATACAGCGCCACTCCCAGGAAAAAATTCCACGCCCGGCCGGCGAAGTCGGGGCTGGCCCGGTGAAGCGCGTGCCAGAACGACCAGCCCCCAACACCGATTACACCCAGAACAATGATCGTTCGAAGAACGGCGTCCGCACGGCGCGCCGTCAGCGTGCTGACGTAATGCCCCAGCAAGAGCAGCGCGAGGTAAGTTAGGTAAAACTGAATCTCCAAACACAACGTCCACGAAACATCCAGGATCGACTTGGCGGGGTGCACGAAGGAGAGATTCTGCGCATAGAACAGGTTGACAGCCACCCCCTTGATTCCGCCGAACATGAGATAGAAATCGTGCCATTGCGCCGGCCACCGGCAGAAGAAATAACCGAGCATCAGGGCGCACGCGACCCAATAGGGCGGGTCGAGCCGCAGGCTGCGGCGCACGATGAAATTGCCGGCATAGCGCAAATTGGTTGTGTGCCCATCCATCGAGAACGCGATCACAAAACCGCTCAACACAAAAAAAATTTCCACGCCACAGAATAAATGCTGCCAAATCCAGGCAATCCACGCCGGCACGGTGGTCGCCAGTTGGTCGTGAACCGGCGACACGCCCAAGGCAAAGAAGTGAAAGAGCATCACCGACACTGCCGCCAACCCGCGCAGCGCGTCCAGAAAGTGCAGCCGGCCCGTCAGCGCAACCGGTGCCGGGCGACGCAATAACGAAAGAGATGGCATATGGGAATGGCCTGCGCCGTGGCGATTACAAAAGGTCGTTTTGTTTCCCGGCGGGTTGCACCCCGAGTTTCTTGTACGTCAGCTCCGTCGGCACCCGGCCCTGTGGCGTGCGCTTCAGGTAGCCCTCCTGGATCAGGAACGGCTCGTACACTTCCTCAATCGTGTCCGGCTCCTCGCCCACCGCCACGGCCAACGAGTTCACCCCGACCGGCTTGCCGCCGAACTTGTGCACGAGCGTTTCCAGGATGCGCTTGTCCATCTCATCCAACCCGTGCTCGTCAATCTCCAGCAACGTCAGCGCCTTGTCGGCGATCCCGGCGGTGATGGTCTTGGACCGGGCCTTCACCTGCGCGTAATCCCGGCAGCGCTTGAGCAGATTGTTCGCAATCCGCGGCGTGCCCCGCGCGCGCCGCGCGATTTCCAACGCGCCGGCGTCGTCCACTTCCACATGCAGAATACCGGCGCTGCGGGCGACAATCACGGCCAGGTCTTCCGCCGGGTAGTAAGCCAGTCGTTCCGTCAACCCAAACCGGGACCGCATCGGGGCGGTCAACAACCCGCTCCGGGTGGTCGCGCCCACCAATGTAAAGCGCGGCAATTGCAGTTTCACGCTCCGCGCGTTCGGGCCTTGGTCAATCACGATGTCTAGCCGGAAGTCTTCCATCGCCGGATAGAGGTATTCTTCCACCGTCTTTTGGAGCCGGTGCACCTCGTCGATGAACAACACGTCGCCGGCTTCAAGCTTGGTAAGCAACCCGGCCAGATCGCCCGCCTTCTCGATGACCGGCCCGCTGGTAATGATGATGTTCACGCCCATCGCCTTGGCGAGAATGTGCGCCAGCGTCGTCTTGCCGAGGCCGGGCGGTCCGCTGAGTAGAATGTGGTCGAGTGATTCCTTGCGTTGCCGGGCGGCTTCGACGGCCAGTTCCAGCCGTTCCTTCACCTTGCCTTGCCCGGTAAACTCCGTGAATGCCGTCGGCCGCAGCGACACGTCGAGCGTCTTGTCGTGGATACTTTCAGTGACAAACCGTTCGGCCATGCCGGGAAGATGCCAGACCGGACGGCGTCAGGTCAATCTCTAGGCGCGATAGAGCCCCGGGCTCAGATGAGTCGCCACCGCCGCGCCCAACAACCGCACGAAAATTGTGCGACCGAGTTGCATGTTGTCGCTACAGTAGCCGCGGTCGGCGACCGCGGCCACAAAGGTTACGCGCTTCGCAAAGCCGCGCGCACCAGTTCTTCAACCGTCGCTTCGGAACCGAGTTTTTCCGCCGCAGCGGCGACGGCCCGTTGGGCGTCGGTGGTTTTGTAGCCGAGTGATTCGAGGGCGAGCGCGGCGTCCGCCAGGCGCGGGTCGGCGGGTTTGGCGGCCGGAACGCGGCCGGCGTCACCCACTTTGTCCTTCAACTCCACCACCAAACGCTCGGCCGTTTTCTTGCCGATCCCGCGCAGCGACGCCAGCGTTTTGACATCACCGGCGGCGATGGCATTGCGCAGGCCGGTGATGGAAGCGGACGACAAGATGTTGCAGGCCAGTTTGGGGCCGATACCGGAAATGCTGATCAACAGCAGGAACATCTCGCGCTCCGCGGTGGTGGCGAAGCCGAACAACTGCTGCGTGCCGTCCTGAGCGTTGACGTGGTGATAGGTCTGCAGCTTCACCTCACCGCCCGTGGCCGGCAGTTTGTCGTAACTGGAAACCGGGATGAGCACCGCATAGCCGACGCCGTGACAATCAATCACCACGCGGGTCGGCGCCGCCTCGGCGAGTTGACCGTGGAGATACGCGATCATGGCCCACGAATTAACACGAATCCGGGGCGAATGGCACGAATTAAAACTGGCGGCGGCACCGGCGCATCGGTTACAAGGAACGGATGGTGCACGCCGGACCCCAGACAATCACGCGCGAGGAACTCGTCCAGTTGGCCGTGCGCCGCTACGACGGGCCGGTCCGCCTGATTACTGCGCCTGAGGAACTGGAGCGGGCGCGGCACGACATCCGTCACGAACGGGTCATTGGCTTCGACACGGAGACGCGGCCCACGTTCCGCAAGGGGCAATCCCATCTGCCGAGTCTCGTCCAAATTGCCACCGCCCGCGCGGTGTATCTGTTCCAGTTGCAGCGGCTGGATTGCTCGGCGGCGCTGGCCGAAGCGTTAAGCAACCCGGCCATCATCAAAGCCGGTGTCGCTCCCGCCCATGATCTCCTGAAGCTGCAAACGGTTTTCCCGTTTGAACCAAAGAACATCCTGGATCTCGGTGCGGTCGTGCAACGCCACGGCATCAAGCAGTCCGGCATCCGGAATCTGGCGGGCATGTTTCTGGGCTTCCGGATCACCAAAGGCTCGCGCACATCCAACTGGGCGCGTCCGGTTTTATCGCCCAGTCAAATCACTTACGCGGCCACTGATGCCTGGATTTGTCGGGAGCTTTATCTGCATTTTCAGAAGTTGGGCTTCTTGGATTAAATCGGCTTCGGTGGATGGAGCGGCACGCCCCGGCAACTCTGCGCGTGGCAGATGGCGATGGCGATGGCGTCGGCGGCATCGGCGGGCGGAGCTTCTTTGAGTCCTAGCAACGCTTTCACCATGTTGGCGACTTGCGATTTACCGGCGCCGCCCAAGCCGGTCACCGCCTGCTTCACTTTGCGGGGCGCGTACTCGTAGATTTCCAAACCGGCCGCCGCCGCCGCCGCGATGGCCACCCCCCGGACTTGGCCCAGGGTGAACGCGATCTTGGTGTTTTGGACATACACGAGGCCCTCAATTGCCATCACGTCCGGTTGTTGTTCTTGGATGAGGTTGCGCAACGTATCGCCAATCTTGACGAGACAGCGCGAAGGCAACAGCGCCGCCGGGTTCTTGATTTCGCCGTAACCGAGCGACTGCATGGCGTTGCCGGCGGAGGTGATGACCGCGTAGCCGGTCGAGCGCAGGCTGGGGTCAACGCCAAGAATGATCATGCGGCGGCGGTGGCGCGCTCCATGATGTCGTCCGGGATGTCGAAGTTGGCGTACACATTCTGGACGTCATCATTTTCTTCGAGCGCCTCGACCAATCCCAGAACAGCGCGCGCGGTTTTTTCGTCGGCGACCGGCACCACCGTCATCGGCAGATTCGTGATTTCCGCCGTCTGCGGCTTGACCTTTTTATCTTCCAGCGCCTTGTGAACGGCCTCGAACGCGTGCGGGTCGGTGGTGATTTCGTACACGTCGCCTTGGGTGGTCATGTCTTCGCCGCCGGCCTCCAACACAATCGTCAGCAAATCGTCTTCGCCAATCGCGTCTCTGGAAACGAGGATGTGGCCTTGGCGATGGAAAAGGTGTTTGACCGCGCCGGCGCCGGCCAGATTGCCGCCGTGCTTGGTGAAGATGGCGCGGACGTCGCCGGCCGTGCGGTTCTTGTTGTCGGTCAGCACCTCGACCAGCAGCGCCACGCCGCCGGAGGCGTAACCTTCGTAGGTGACTTCCTCGTAGTTGACCCCCTCCAGTCCGCCGGTGCCTTTCTTGATGGCGCGCTCAATGTTGTCGGCCGGCATATTGGCCGCCCGGGCTTTCAGGAGGATCGTGCGCAGCCGCGGATTGAAGCCGGGATCGCCGCCGCCGTGTTTGCAGGCGACGGCGATTTCCTTGGAGAACTTGGCGAAAATCTTCCCGCGTTTCGCGTCGATGGCGCCCTTGTAATGTTTAACCTTCGCCCACTTGGAATGACCAGCCATAGGCCCGGAATCTTAGCTTGCGAGTCGGGCGGATTCCACCTATTTTATCGGCGTGTCAACGGACGCGCGGGTGGTGGAATTGGCAGACACGTACGTTTGAGGGGCGTATGGCGAAAGCCGTGCAGGTTCAAGTCCTGTCCCGCGCACCATTTCGAATCACGGACTGCCAATGAAATACCTGATGCTGCTGTCACTCATCACGACCGTGGCCGGCTGCGCGGCCAACCGGCAGTCCCGGGGCGAGAAACCGGCGCTGCGCGCGTTGGGCCAGCCGGTAAAGGTTGAGAAAGAGCAACCCAGCGATGAATCCATCGGCGCGGAAGTGCGGCGCCGGTTGAACCTCGCCGACGCCGCCGGCACGGCCAGCGTGATCGTCGAAGTGGACGGCGGGGTGGTGACGTTGCGCGGCACGGCCAACCGACTGACGGACGCGTGGCGGGCCGAAGCGGTGACGCATTCGGTGCCGGGCGTGAAAGAAGTCCGCAACCAGATTCTCCTCAACCAATCCAACCTGCCGTGACGGCCGCTGCGGGCTGTTACGTCCAACCCAATGCGTAACCCGCGTCGTACAGCGCCACGACGTTTTCCGGCGGGCTGACCGCCTGGATGTTGTGGCACGGCGCGAGGATGTAGCCGCCGCCCGCGCCAAGGATGCGCAGGTTATCTTCCACCTCGCGACGAACATCGGCCACTTTGCCCCACGGCAGCGTCTCTTGATTGTCCACGCCGCCGTGGAAGATGACCTTGTTGCCGAAGTCCCGTTTCAGCCCTTCGCGATCCATGCCGGGGAGTTGCCATTGGATGGGATTCAACACTTCGATGCCGGCAGCGATGAGGTCGGGAATGATTTCCCGGATTGCGCCGTCGCTGTGGTGAAACACATAGGAACCATGCTGCTTGGTCAGTTCCATCATCCGTTTCATTCCCGGCAGGAGAAAGCGGTGGATGTGGGCGCGCGAAACCAGCAATGACTGTTGACCAGCGAGGTCTTCGGCGACGTAGGTGATTATGACCTTACCGGGAATCGTCTCAAAAATGCGGCGCGTGTTCTCGTAGGCGAGATCGAACATTTTGCCGAGGCAGTATTCGAGGATGTCCGGGTGCTCAAAAAAATCGCAGTAAGCTTGTTCGTCGCCACGCAACCATTTGTAGATCAGCAGCGGTTCGGAGCCGCCCCCGCGGATGGGCCGGTGTTCCTGACCTTTAATTTGATCGGGGATGATGGAGAAATCAAACCAGTCGGCGCTCGGCCAGCGGTAATGGTTCGCGATTTCCTCAACCGTCTCGAATTGCGCCAGCGGTGTATTCGCCGGCTCCCTGTATTTACCGGTACCGTAATCAATCGTCCGGTACTGCAACCCCCACATATCCATGTCTGCCGGAAAAGTCGGGCCAACGTAGTTCGGCCCAACGCTTAACGGTTGATCGATGTGCAGCTTGGCCAGCGCCGTGGGTAAATCACAACCCAGATGCCGGCAGAGCTTCTCGTTGGCCTCCGCCGTGGCCCAGTAATCCATCGGGACGCGGTCGGGTTTCTTGCGTTGCAACACCGCGAGCCAGCGCTCGCGTGGAGTCATGGTTTCTTTTAGCAAATTTTTCCTTTCTTGCCGGCGGGACCGTGGGCAATCGGGTTTTCCCCAATCCACCGCTCGTCCACCGGCTCGCTCGCCAACTGATACCGGGAATCCGACGACAGTCGGTAGCGGTTGGAATGGTTGTCGAGACTGGCATGCACTGTGCCCATGCCGAAGACGAGCACATCGCCCATTTTGTATTCAGTCGTTAACCAACGCCCGCCAAGTTTATCGCGGAGCGTCACCGGATTGGACGACAACCGGCCGTTCCAATCCTGCCACGTTTTGGTCCCGGCTTCGATTTCACCGGCGTCGGGGTAATTCGTGCAATAGGTGTCCACGTCCCGCGCGAGGTAATTGCGGAGCTTGTCCTTTTGGCGGTGTGAGTTCTCCAAGATCATCAACCCGCCGATGTCGAACGAGATGTCGCCGATGGGCGTCCATGAAGTGTAGAGGTTGAACGTGCCGCGACCCATGTAGACAACGTCACAGTGCGGCTGGGTGCCCGAGCCACCACCCGGCACAGAACGAAACCAAGTGTAATCGTAGTGCCGCACCGGCCCACCCAGAAACCGCGTGTAGAATTCCATCATCGTACCGGCATAAAGGAGCGCGTGCAGGGCGCGATTGCCGGTTGTGAGCGGGGCCGGCATGAATGAACTCCCGCCCGGCTTCGCGACGGCGTCCAACCGTGGATACCGCTCATCGAGATGGCCAAGTTCGGCCAGGCGATTTACCACATATTGCCGAGCCGCCAGCACCTGGTTGGCGTCCAGCAATCCCGGCAGATACAAATAGCCGTCCTTTTGCATCCGCGCCCGCAACGCTGCGCCGTCTTCGACGATGTCATCGGTGCGTCGCAACTCACCAAAGGCCGCATCGCGGGTGTCCAATGCGATTCCGATGGAAGTAAGTTTTGGTATGACCACCGCGTTCATTGCGCGACAGTTTAATTAGAATTCACTGGAATGGAATACCGGCTTTGGTAAACTACATGTATATTTTGGTCGGCTATGCGAGAATTGGGATTTCAAAGCGCTGTTGGCAGCCCGCTGGGGCGGGTCACGTTGGCGGGGATGAATCGCGATGACGGCGGGCTCCTGCGCAGTCCCCTGCGCGTGTACGGCAGTTACGCGCTCGTTTACTCGCTCGCCGGCGCGGCGCACTACGAAGACGCACTCGGTTATCAGACCGACATCAGTCCCGGTGACTTGATCATCGTGTTCCCGGATATTGGTCATCGGTACGGCCCGCAGTCCGGGAAAACCTGGGACGAATACTATGTCTGCTTCGAGGGGCCGGTTTTCGATTTGTGGCGTCAGCAAGGAGTGCTCAATCCTGCGCGACCGGTTTACCACGTCGAACCGCGGGACTACTGGCAGCACCGGCTCGAAGAGATTGTGGCGCCGAATCTTCCGCCGCTCGAACGGATCTGCCGGGTGCAAGCGGTTCTGGCCGACGCGCTGACCAATTATCAACGCGACATCGCCGCCGAGCGCGACGAAGAATGGCTTGCCCAGGCCCGCGCGTTGTTGGCCACCGACATTGAGAACCCGCTCTACGTGGAGGAAGTCGCGCGCAAGCTGAAGCTCTCCCACGAAACCTTCCGCAAGAAGTTCGTTCGCCTGGCCGGCGTGTCACCCTACCGGTATCGGCTGACGCAGGTGATTGATCACGCCTGCCGGTTGGTGCACGAGGGACGACTAACCAACAAGGAAATCGCTGATCAGCTCGGCTTCAGTGACGAGTTTCATTTTTCCCGTCGCTTCAAACAAGTCACCGGCCGCAGCCCGGCTCAATTCCGCGAGTTGTTGCGGCCGCACAAGTAGGAGCAGGCTGCGTTCAGGCTAGAGCGTGGTTCAGATCGGCGGCGAGGTCGTCAATATGCTCAATGCCGACGGAGAGACGCAACAGGCCGTCGGTAATGCCGACGCGCTCGCGTTCAGCGCGGGGCATTTTGATGTGCGAGGTGCGGGCGGGCGAACAAATCGTGGTTTCGACGCCGCCCAAGCTGACGGCGGGGCGAATGAGCTTCAGCCGGCGTTGGAAATCCTCGGCATTGCCGGAGTTCAATTCAAACGACAGCATCGCGCCGAAGCCGCGCATTTGCGCCCGCGCGATGTCCCCGCCGGGATAGTACACGCAATTCACGGCGGGATGTTGGGTTAGAAATGCGGCAAGCTGGCCGGCATTCTGGGTTTGGCGTTCGACGCGGAGGTGCAGCGTTTTCAAGCTGCGCTCCAGGAGGTAACACATGAGTGCGTTGAGGTTGCCGCCAAGATGACAGGCGTGATGGCGGATTTGTTTGGCCAACGCGGTCGTCGTCAGCGCGCCGCCGCATTGGATGTCGCTATGGCCGCCGAGGTATTTCGTGCCGCTGTGGACGACGATGTCGATCCCGAGGGCGATGGGATTTTGGTTGATGGGCGAGGCGAAGGTGTTGTCGATGACGGTGATGATGCCGCGCGGCCGGGCGATTTCGGCGACGGCGCGCAGATCAATGACGTGGAGCAGGGGATTGGTCGGGGATTCGAGGAAGATCACTTTGGTCTGCGGCGTGATGGCGGCGGCGATGGCCGCCGGTTGCATCGGGACGAATTGGTGTTGGATGCCGGTCCGTTGGAACAACTCCGCCACGAACGCGTGGGTGCCGCCGTAGAGTTCCTCCTGCAGCACGGCGTGATCGCCGGCGCGCAACAGGGCCAGCAAGGTGGTGCTGATGGCCGCCATGCCGGAGCTGAACAGGACACCGTCTGCGGCGCCTTCGAGCGCGGCGAGCTTGCGGACGACGGCGGTTTGGTTGGCGGTATTGAAGTAGCGCTGGTAGGGAACGTGGTCGCGATCGAGGTATTCGGCGGCGGTGGAGGGGTAGATGGGCGTGTTCAATCCCCCGGTTGCGGCGTCGGGCGCATGGCCGGCGTGGACGCATTGGGTTTCCTTGCGCATGGCCTATTCGGGCGGGTGAGAAGAGTCGTCAGACGGGAGCGGGTCTTCTTTCAGCCAGTATTCCCGCACGTCCTTGAGCCGGATGTTCAGCAAGGAACTGATGCCGAGCATGCAGAGCGTCGCGAGGCTGAACACAATAAACCCGGAAAAATCGTGGTAAATCCTACCGGCGACTCGTTGGCCAAACGCTTGCGAGACGAAAGCGATGGTGGCAATGCGCGCCGTGTTGCCGACGACGGCGAGCGGAATGGCGGAGAGAAACAACACCCATTTCTTCCAGCCTTTGTCCATCGTCACGTAGCCGTACACCGAGGTCAACGCCATCAGCGCGATCAGCGACCGGATCCCGCTGCACGGGTCGGCCACGTCGAGGTCTTGAAACTGGCCGTGCAGCGATTTGATGGCCGTGCCGCTCTGGACAACCTCCATGCCGGCCAGATTCAACAACCCCACCGAGAATTTCGTCACGAACAGCCGCAACGGAAACGCGATGATCGGGTCGAGGAAGTTGACCGGGATCATGAAGAACAGAAAAACGCAGGGGAACCACAGCTCTTTCGCCCACGCGTGGCCGCCCAGATACACAATCGCCCCGAACAACATCACGATCAGGGCGAAGGCGAGGATGCGGGGATTGGTGGCGCGGACGCCGACCCAGTACAACAACATGGCGACGCACAACACCGCGAGGCCCGTTTTGGAGCCGTCCGCGGAGTCCAACGGTTTGGCGGCGCACTGACAGGCGGCCAGGTACATCACAGCGCCGACCAACACGCCCAGCAACGCCAGCCAACCCCAGGCGTCCCGGGATTTCCAGACGAACGCGGCAAAGCCGTACACCGCCAGCGAAAAACCGCCGATCGTGAAGGAAATGTGCGCGCGCGGCGGCGGCGTGGCTCGCCGGACTTTTTTCCATTTCCAAATCGCCACGCCCGCGGCGATCAGTGGAATGACAAAGCCGTGGGCGTATTCGTCACCCCGGCTCCAGGATTCCCAGAGCCACATCCACAACGTGGCGCGGGGCGAGCCGGTGATGTTCAGGTAGCAGGTGGACTGGATGAAGAAGGCATAGATGAACAAGGCGCAGCCGGCTGCCGCCAACACCAGCCGGTTGCGGGCGGCCGGGGTGGCGGATTTCCAGAAATCCAGCGAGCGCACTTCAGTCATGAAGCCTTTCACTATTCAGCCGGCAACGGGCAAAGTCAACGGTTCGGTTTCGGTTGCGGCCGCTCGCCGCTGCTGATCAAATACTGTTGGCGGTCCGGCGTCACGAGTTCCCGGTTTTGCAGCGGGAAGCCCGGCGGCGGCGCCAGCAACGGGAACCCGCGCAGCCAGAACACCGGCTTTTGCGCGATCAAATTGGACGCCAGTTCCGCCGCGTCGAAATTTTTCAAGGTCACCTGCGTGATGTAGATGCCGGAGATGTGTTTCACGCCGTCGTTGATCGCCAGATAATCCTTTTCATTGGTCGGCGTCCACACGCAGGCGCGGTCGGCGTACCACGCCACGGCCCACGGGATGTCACTCGCGAGCAGCGCGTCGGTGGGAAAGGCTTGGCCGACCAGCCAGACGATGACCCCGTCGTACGGCGGATACGGCAAGGGCGCGCTCGGCGGCAAAATGGTGAACACGAACGAGAGCGCGTTGAAGGTGCAAAAGGCCCCGATGGTGATGACGCGGCCCAGCCGTTGCCGGAGCTGCATGCGCTCAAACAGCACGAAGAAGAACGCGGCCGCCAGAATAATGGCCAGCGGCGCGAAGATGGTCAGGAAATTACGGGAGGGTGGCCCGGTAATGCCGACCCAGATCATCGCCGCTGCCAGGGTTAAGACCAGAAACCACCGGGCGCGCAACACCGGATCGCGGCGGAACCGGTGGAGCAGACCCACCACGAAAAACGCCGCGAGAAAACCGGAGCCGAGGTCGCGCAACTCGCCTTCATACATCGTGCGCCAGTTGATCAACCACTGCCGGGCCATGAACCAGTATTGGAAGTCACGGAGACTGGGTGAGTAGGCGCGTTGGAGTTCGCCCGGTTTGATCTGGTGCAGCGTGTCCATGCCGGTGCCTTCGTACAATTCGTAGTAAGACAGGCTGAACCAGGTGTGCGACACTTTCCGGTTTCGCATCACCCACGGCGCGAGCACCAAGCCGTACACCACCACCGTCAGCAGCACCGGCAAGTACCAGCGCTTCCGAAAGATCAGGATCAGGTAAACGATCAACCCCGGCAAAACGGCCGCGAACGCATATTGCGTCAACGTCCCCACGCCCACCGCCAACGCGGCCACGCCCACCGCGCCGTACATCCAAAATGGTTTACGTTGTTCCGCCTGCCAACGCTCGGCTTTCACCACGGCCAGCGCCACCAGCACAAATAAGAGCGTCAGAAAACTCAGCGGCAGACCGGAGATCGCCGCGTCGAGCATCGTGTCGCAGAATAAGTAGATGAAAATGCTCAGGGTCGCGACGCGATTGTCAAACAACTCCCGCGCGAGCAGATACGTCAGCAACAACCCCAGCGCGAACCAGAACCAGTTGAGGATCATCATCGCGCGGTCGCCCGGCACCGAGCGCGAACCTTTTTCCGGCGACCAAGCCGGGTTGACCACCCGGAAAACCTGGGAAAGGATCCACGGGTACACGGGCGGCGTCCACAACTCCGGCTGGGTCATGTTGTCTTCATTCAGCTGCGGGCGGTCGAGTTTCTTGAGGTAGCCGAGTTCCAGCGGGCGGAAGAACCGCGTGACGTAGCCTTGATGCCGGGAAAGATTGCGGGCCAACTGCGCGATGTTCATCGCCTCCGAGTCGTGCAGCCCGTTGAACTGCGTGCCGGCGTACAACAGGATCACAAACATCATCAGCAGGAAGAACATCCCCAACCGGAAGAGCTGGCGCCCCGTGCCGATCTCCATCTGGTTGAGAAAATCCTGCATCCGGATAAAGACCGGCTGCCGGCTGCTGCCGCTATCAGAACTGCGCTTGCCAAAGAGGGCCATAGTTTTATGGGAAAGACTATCGCAAGGCCCGTGCCGGTTCAACCCGACAATTCGCGGGGGCATTGCATTGCGGTCCAAATCGTGATACCGGCAAGGCCATCATGCCGAAACGACGGGTTTTGTTCTTGTGCACCGGCAACTCCTGCCGCAGCCAGATGGCGGAAGGCTTCCTCCGCGCCCTCGGCGGCGATCATTTCGAAGTTGCCAGCGCCGGCGCGAAACCGAGCGGACGCCTCCATCCGTTTGCGGTCAAGGTCATGCAGGAAGCTGACGTGGATATTTCCGGGCACGCGGCGAAACATCTCGACCAGTTTACCGGGCAGGCGTTCGATTTTGTGATCACTGTCTGCGACAACGCACGTCAAGCCTGCCCCGTGTTTCCCGGTGCGCAAGACCAACTTCACTGGAGTTTCGACGACCCCGCCGGTGCCACCGGCAACGACGAACAGCAACTCCGTGTGTTCCGTCGTGTGCGTGATGAAATCCGGCACCGGGTTCGCCGTTTCCTCGAAGCGCATACTTAAGGAGCAACCACGATGAAACCGATACTTATGATGTTGCTGGCCCTCGCCACGACTGTGTCCGCGCGGGAAGAACCGGTCAGTTTCAAAGAACTGCTTTCCGGCAAGACTGTCCCGCTCACGCTGAAACTCAAAGACCTCAACGGCGATTGGCGACGCGTGAGCGTCGGTGGTGCGACTGAGGCGGCCAACCCCATCCGCGCGTACACCGCGTTGCTCGGCCTCGGCGCGGGTGGCAACTCGTACTACACGAAAGGCGACACCGTCACCATCGAAGGCGAAACCTACTTCATCGCCTACCGGGTTCAGACCAAACTGATGGACTATGCGGCGCTCATGCGCGGCGGGATGCGCCCCGATCAAATGCCCAAACCGGAGCCGCCCACGCCCGACTCGTTACTCACGCTTTCACTGGTGCACTTGCGCGATGCCGGTAGTTTGAATGACATTCGCCCGTTTGATTTGGAGACGGAACTGACCGGTGGGGACACCTCCCCGGCAGCCCTCGAAGAGGCGCGTGAGAAGGCCGCGCAAGCGACCGGTCTGCAAAATCTCCGGGCCATCGGCGTGGCGCTGTTGGCCTACGCGCGCGATGGCGATAAATCCCTGCCGCCGATGCAGGACGCTGCTGCCGCCAAGAAAGCGCTCCAGCCTTACACCAAGGATGACTCCGTTTTCACGCCGCCTTCTCAGCCCAACCCCTCACTATCCGGGAAGAAGCTCGCGAACTTTCCCAAACCCGAGGAGACCGTCGCCTTCTACGAAAACAAGCCGACCAACGATACGCGCGGGGTGTTGTTTTTGGATGGCCACACCGAACGGATCGCCGAAACCAAATGGCCCGCACTGAAGAAAATTTCTAACATCCCCTGACATGTCCCCACGTCCCACGGCTTACATCAAGCGGGTGTTGATCGTTGAAGACGATCATCAGTTGGCCGAGATGATCGCCGAGGTCTTGACCTTCGAGAATCATCTGCCCGACATTGCCGCCAACGGCTTGGAGGCGCTCGACAGGCTCCGCACGGCGGATTACGAGGCGGTGATTTGCGATTTGATGCTGCCGGGCCTTGATGGCGAACGCTTGTACGCGGAGGCCCTCAAGGAATTTCCGTTTCTGGCCGAAAAATTCCTGTTCATTACCGGCCAGGCCGCCAGCCGCGCGGGGTTGACGGACTTTATCTATCGCACCGGCAACACACTGCTCGAAAAGCCGTTCGAAGTTGAACAGTTGCGGACGGCTTTGAACGAATTGCTGGCCCGTTAAGTACAATCCCGGCCAGCCCCACGCTCAACTCCCGGTTGGCAGCGTCCTTGCTAGATACACCGGCGTCGGTTGTGGGGGATGACCGACGATGCGCCAAGGAGGTAGCAGTTCCCCACCGTGACGGGATTGCGGAACGATCTGCGGTCTGCGCGCGGTTCGTGAACGGCAGTTCATCGCGTTGCTGAACGATCGGCGACCGAACGATGCCAGGCCAGCTCCGCCCAACCCGGAGCTGGCCTGCGCGTTTTCTGGCGTGACCACTCTGCTCCCAGGGCTATAATCCGCCCGCGATGGCGAGTCCCGACAAGCAGTTGACGCCGATGATGCAGCAGTACCGGCGGGTGAAATCCCAGATTCCCGGCGATGCGCTGCTGCTTTTCCGGCTGGGTGATTTTTACGAAATGTTTTTTGACGACGCCAAAACCGGCGCCCAGCTCCTCAACCTCGCCCTCACCCATCGCAACAACGTCCCGATGTGCGGCATCCCGCATCACGCCGCCGAAACCTACATCGGCCGGCTGCTCAAACACGGCCGCAAAGTCGCCGTCTGCGATCAACTCGAAGAAGCCCGGCCCGGGAAACTCGTCGAGCGTGACGTGACTCAAATTCTCAGTCCCGGCACCCATTTCGATGCCCACATTCTCCACGCCGAACGGAACAACTTCCTCGCCGCCGTTTGCCGGAACGAAAAACTGTTCGGCTTGGCGCTGATTGATCTCACGACCGGCGATTTCCAAGTCACCGAACTCGAATCCGCCGAACAACTCCAGAATGAACTCGCCCGCACGCGTCCAGCCGAGATCATTTGTCCGGCGGAAGAAATCCAAAATCTAAAATCCGCAATCCAAAATCTTTCCCCTTACGACGGCTGGACGTTTGAACCGGAGACCGCCTACTTCACCCTCCGCGACCATTTCAAAACCCAGTCGCTCGACGGTTTCGGCGCCGGCCACCTGACGGTCGGCATTGGCGCGGCCGGCGCAGCGCTCCATTACCTCCAACAAACGCTGCGTCGCAACGTCGCCCACATCCATCGTCTCAGCGTGTACAGCATCACCGACTACATGGTGGTGGACGCCACTTCGCAGCGGAATCTGGAACTGCTCGAATCCGCCCGGGCTGACCGTCGCCACACGCTGATTGGTTGCGTGGATCGCACCGTGACGCCGATGGGCGCGCGGCTGTTGCGTGAATGGCTCACCCACCCGCTGAAAAACGTTCCCCAGATCCGCGCCCGGCAAGAGGTCGTGGAAACGTTTCTCAGCGCCACGGCAACCCTTGCCGACTTCCGGGAAAAACTACACCGCGTCCGCGACATGGAGCGCACCCTCGCCCGCCTCAGCGTCGGCTCCGGCAACGCCCGCGACCTCGTCGCCCTCAAGGAATCTCTCGCCGCGCTCCCGGCGCTGAAGGCCGCGGTCGCTGCGGTCGCTGACGGCGGCGGGTTATTCGGGACGCTCCTTTCCCAAATCACCGAACTCCCGGACCTGCTCGCGCTCATCACCCGCGCCGTCGAAGACGCGCCCCCCCTGGCGCTGAAAGAAGGCGGACTGATCAAACCGGGCTTCAACGCGGAACTGGACGATTTGCGTCGGGCCTCCACCGATGGCAAAGCGTGGATTGCCGCGCTTCAACAAAAGGAAATCGAGCGCACCGGCATCGCCTCTCTGAAAGTCCGGTTTAATCAGGTCTTTGGCTACTACATCGAAGTCACGAAGTCGAATCTCGACAAGGTGCCGGATGATTACACGCGCAAACAAACCATCGCCAACGGGGAGCGCTTCATCACGCCGGAGTTGAAGGAGATGGAGGGCAAGATCCTCCACGCCGAGGAACGCGCCCACGCGCTGGAATACGAACTGTTCCAGCAGGTGCGCGCCACGGCGCTGGATCAGTCTCGCGCCATCCAGCAGACCGCGACGGCGCTCGCCGCGCTCGATGTGCTGGCTGGGTTCGCCGAACTCGCCCGGCATCAGAACTATTGCCGGCCCGTCGTGGACGACAGTCCGCGCCTTGAAATCATCGAAGGCCGGCATCCCGTGCTGGAGCAGACGCTCGTCGAGGAACGGTTCGTCTCCAACGACGTGCGGCTCGACAACGCCGAACAACAAGTGCTCATCATCACCGGCCCCAACATGGCCGGCAAGAGCACCTACATCCGGCAGGTCGCGCTGCTGGTGTTGCTCGCCCAAACCGGTTCCTACATTCCGGCCACGAAGGCGACGATCGGGTTGGTGGATCGGATCTTCACCCGGGTGGGCGCCACGGACGACCTCGCGCGCGGCCAGAGCACGTTTCTCGTCGAGATGAACGAGACCGCCGCCATCCTGAACAACGCCACGCCGCAAAGCCTGGTGATTCTCGACGAGATTGGGCGCGGCACGAGCACGTTCGACGGGTTGAGCATTGCGTGGGCGGTTGCCGAGCATTTGCACAATGCGGTCGGCGCCAAGACGCTGTTTGCGACGCACTACCACGAGTTGACCGAACTGGCGGCCACGCTCCTGCGGGTGAAGAACTACAACGTGGCCGTTCGCGAGTGGCACGAGCAGGTCATCTTCCTCCACAAGATTCTTCCCGGCGGCACCGACAAGAGTTACGGCATCCAGGTCGCCCGCCTTGCCGGTTTGCCGAAAGACGTCGTCACCCGCGCCAAAGAAGTGCTGGCGAATCTGGAAGAGGCCGAACTCTCCGCCGAAGGTCAGCCCAAGATCGCCCAACGGAAAGCGGCCAGGGACAAAAGCGAAGTGCGGGAGACTCCTCAGATGTATTTGTTCGGCGAGAAGAAATGATCGGCCAACGACGGAGATGGGCGGTGCTCCTAATCACGAGTTCGGCGACGCGGAACCCTCTTTTTTCAGGGGGCGCTTCAGAAGTATTGACTGCGACCCTCCAAATCTGGAACACTCCCGCGAAATGAATCCAAATCGTAAGCCCATCATTGCCGGCAACTGGAAGATGTATAAGACCGGCTCGGAAGCCGTCGCCTTGGTCGAGGACCTGAAGCGCGCGGTGGCCGGGATTAAAGAGAACGATGTGGAGATCGTGGTCTGTCCGCCGTTCACCGCGTTGGCGGCGGTCGGGCCGGTGATCCAGAATTCCAATCTCAAACTTGCCGCGCAGAATGTGCACTGGGAGAAGGAAGGCGCGTTTACCGGCGAGGTGTCCGCGCCGATGTTGAAGGAGTTGTTTGTCCGGTACGTGGTGGTCGGTCACAGCGAGCGCCGGCAGTATTTTGGCGAGTCGAACGAAACCGTGAACAAACGGGCTAAAGCGGCGCTGGCCAACGGGTTGCGGCCCATCGTGTGCGTCGGCGAGACATTGGCCCAGCGTGAAGCCGGACAGATGGAAAAGGTGATTACCGAGCAGACAACCGCCGCGCTTGCCGGATTAAGCAAAGATGCTATGCTGGAAACCGTCATCGCCTACGAACCCGTCTGGGCGATTGGCACGGGCAAAACGGCGACCCCCGCGCAAGCGCAGGAAGTCCATGCGTTCATCCGCCAGAAGTTGGAGCGGATGTTTGACGCGCCGACCGCCGGTAAGGTGCGGATTCAGTACGGCGGGAGCGTGAAGCCGAACAACGCGAAGGAATTGCTCGGCCAGCCGGATATTGACGGCGCGTTGGTCGGCGGCGCGAGTTTGGAAGCGAAAGGGTTTGCGGAGATAATCAAAGCCGCAGTTTGAGGTATTATGAACATATTGGCGATTTTTCTGACGATCATCCATGTGATCGTCGCGATATTTTTGGTCGTGCTGGTACTGATGCAGAAGTCGAAAGACCAAGGCGTCGGCGCGGCGTTTGGCGGCGCGATGACCGAGACGGTGTTCGGCGCCGGCACGACGACCGCCTTGGTGCGGCTGACGATCTGGTGCGCCTGCATTTTGTTGGCCACGTCGCTCATTCTGGCGGTGATTCACGCGCGGCTGGGCGTGACCGGGGGAAGTAGCGGCGGTTCGTTGATGGAAGGCGTGCGTCCGGCGGCGGCAGCGGCCACCGGCACGCAACCGGCACCTTCGGTTCCGGCCGAAAAACCCGCCGCGCCGGCGCCGGCGAAAACCCCCTGAACCGCTGATCTCATTGGCAATGCGTTCGCGCCGACTGCCTGCCCTCATTCTGGCGGGTGTTGTCGGCGCGTTCGTTTTCAGCGCCCGCGCGGAGTCGGTGCTGTACGGCGTCGGCGGGGATTTCAAAGGGTTCGATCCGGTGGATGCCGGTGACGTGGAGTCCGCCGATCAAGTGTCGCGGGTGTACGAAGGGTTGTTGGAATACGCCTATTTGCAGCGTCCGTATCGCGCGATTCCCCGGTTGGCGGAAGCGTTGCCGACTGTGTCCGCCGACGGACTGACCTATACTTTCCACATCAAGCACGGCGTGCATTTCTCCGATGATCCGTGCTTTCCGGGTGGGAAAGGACGCGAACTGACCGCGGCCGACTTCGTCTATTCGTTCAAGCGGGTTTTGGATCCGAAGCTGGAGTCGCCGGGCGACTGGATTTTTGTGAACCACGTGCTCGGCGCACAGGACTGGATGAAGCGCGGCGACCCGAACGCGCCGTTGCCGGGGTTTCAGGCGGTGGACCGGTACACACTGCAAATCCGGCTGGCGCGCCCCTATCCGCAATTGCTCTGGGTGTTGACGATGCCGTACGCGTTCGCGGTGCCCCACGAGGCGGTTGAATATTACGGCGATCAATTCCGCCGGCATCCGGTGGGGACCGGGCCGTTCCGGCTGAAGAGTTGGTGGCAGAATTACCGGATTGAGTTCGAGCGCAACCCGCAGTTCAGCGGCCAAACCTATCCCGACAAGGGCGCGCCGGGCGACCGGGCGGCCGGTTTGCTCGAAGACGCCGGGAAGCCGTTGCCGCTGTTGGATCGGATCGTCGAGTACGACATCCGGGAATACTACACCGTGTGGCAGTTGTTCTTGTCGGGACGCATCGCCAGTTCGGGTATCAACAAAGATTACTTCGAGCGCGTCATTACGCCCGATCTCGCGCTGTCACCCGAACTGAAGAAGACGGGCATTCGCCTCTATAAAACTCCGGAACTTTCCACCTATTATCTGGGGTTCAACATGCTCGACCCGCTGCTGGGGCAGTCGTCCGATCCGGCGGTCAACGAGCGCCACAAGAAACTGCGCCAGGCGTTCGCGACCGCCATCGACGTGAAGAAATACGTCGCCGTCATCACCAACAACCGCTACACCCCGGCCAACAGTCCGATCCCGCCCGGCGTCGCCGGACACACCGACAAACCGTATCCCTACGAATACAATCCCGAACGCGCCAAACAATTGCTCGCGGAAGCCGGTTATCCCGGCGGGCACGACAAGGACGGCAAGCGACTACGCCTGACCATGATCATGCCCGGCTCCGGCAGCACCGACTCCCGGCAAGCCGCCGATTTCTACACCGAGCAACTTCGCGCCATCGGCGTGGACTTGATCGTTCAGCAGTTGAGTTTTGCGGAATACCTGCGCCGGGAACACGACGGCGAGACGCAGATTTTCTGGGCGGGCTGGGTCATTGATTACCCGGACGCCCAGAATTTCCTCCAACTGTTCTACGGCCCGAACAAGGCGCCGGGGGTCAACGCCACCAACTACGAGAACCCCGCGTTTGACCGGCTGTACGAGCGCATTGTCTCGATGCAGGACTCGCCGGAACGCACCGCGTTGTACGAAAAGATGGCGGACATCACGATGGACGATTGCGCCTGGGCGCTGGTTGCCTACCCGCTGGCGTACGGTTTGTTCCAACCGTGGTTTGGGGATTTCAAACCGCACGCCTTCCCGTATGCCAACTTCAAATACTACAAAGTCTTGCCGCACTAACGACGCCCCATGATTGCCTACATCATCCGCCGTTTGCTTTCCGTGATGCCGATCACGCTCGGGGTGATGTTGATTACGTTTCTGGTATTTCGCGTGATTGGCGGGAATCCAGCTTATCGCATTGCCGGCAAGAACGCGTCGAAAGCCCGCATCGAACAGATCATGCAGGAGCGCGGGTACGACAAACCGTTGTTCGTCAATCTCCACAATTTTCCGCACAACCTGTTGGATGCGCAGTTCCCCCGGCTCTGCTGGAATCTGGTGCACTTCGATTTCGGCGAATCGATCGTCACTCACGAAAAAGTCGGCACGATGTTACGCGAGGGAATGCTGCCGTCGTTGTGCGTGACGACCCCGCTGTTCCTCATCGAACTGTTCCTCGGCATTTCGCTCGCATTGCTGGCCGCGTATTACCGCGATACGTGGATTGACCGCGGGTTGGTGTTGTTATCCGTCATGGGGATGAGCATCAGTTCGCTCGTGTACATCATGCTCGCCCAGTACTGGCTGGCGTTTCAGTGGCACTTGTTCCCGGTTTGGGGATTCGAGAACGTGCGTTACATCATCTTGCCGGTATTGGTTGGTGTCGTGGCGGGAGTGGGCGGCGGTGTGCGGTTCTATCGCACGGTCATGCTCGATGAAATGTATCAGGAGTACGTCCGGACGGCCCGCGCCAAGGGCGCCACCACGCGGACCATCATGTTCCGGCATGTCCTGCGCAACGCGCTGATCCCCATCCTCACCAACGTGATCATCGCCATCCCCTTCCTCTACACCGGCGCACTGCTGCTGGAAAACTTCTTTGGCATCCCCGGTTTGGGCCGGCTCACGGTGATGGCGTTGTTCAATTTCGACGACGACGTTGTGTTCGCCACCACGTTCATCGGCTCGATTCTGTTCGTCCTGTTCAACGCGCTGACCGACATCGCCTACACGTGGGCCGACCCGAGGATTCGGTTGAAATGAGTTCTCCCGACCCAATAAGCGAATTTGCGGGGGCTGCGGGCGCTGCTGGTTTGTGGTCCATTGCGTGGCGGCAGTTGCGGCGCAAGTGCGTGGCGATGATTTGTCTGGCGATCCTTTGCGTGTACGCGGCAACCTGGCTGTACGCGGAAGGCGTTTACTGGAGCGCCAAGGTGCGTGGCATCGTCCCCGAATACAAAATCTCGCACTACGAAATTCGCAACGAAGCGCCCACCCTCAAGCATGTGTTGGGCACCAACTTTGCCGGGCGTGATAACCTCAACCAACTCATCCAAGGGACGCGCATTGCGTTTGAGATTGGGTTACTGACGTCCATCATCGTTATCCCGCTCGGATTCACACTGGGCGCGCTGGCCGGTTACTTCGGCGGCAAACTGGACAGCGTGGTCGTTTATCTGTACTCGGTCGTGGCGTCAGTACCGGGAATTCTCCTCATCATGTCTATCGCCTACGTCTCGCGTTCCGCCGTCGAACGCAGCCCGGCGATGCAATCCGTGACGCGTTACATTGATCCCGGTCTGCTGGCCATCTGCACCGGCATGGGCTTTACCGGCTGGGTCGGTCTCTGCCGGATCATCCGCGGCGAATACCTCAAGCACCGCGAACGGCAGTACGTGTTGGCCGCCCGGGCGCTCGGCGCCAGTCATACCTCGATTATATTCCGCCACATCATGCCCAACGTGCTCCACCTGATCATCATCAATTTTTCCCTGAGCTTTCCGAACCTGATTCTGGCCGAAGTCGTCCTGACCTATCTCGGCATCGGCATCGCCAACGAACCCAGCTGGGGCGCGATCATCAACGACGCCAAACAACGCCTCTGGCTCGGAAACTGGTGGGAACTCGGCGGCGCGACGGCGGCGATGTTCTTCCTCGTCCTCGCCCTCAACCTGTTTGGCGACGCCCTGCGCGACGCGCTTGACCCCAAACTCCGAACCGCTGAAGCTAAGACCGCATGAGCGCGCTCCTCGACATCCGCGAACTACGGATAAGTTTCCTCACGGACGAAGGAGAAGTCCGGGCGGTGGATGGAGTGTCGTTTACCATCGAACGTGGCGAGACGCTGGCGTTGGTCGGCGAGTCCGGGTGCGGCAAGAGCGTGACGGCCTTATCGCTGGCCAAACTCGTGGCCACGCCGCCCGGCAAGTACAAAGGGGGCGAGATTCGGCTGGATGGCGAAGATGTGCTGAAGATGGACAAAGAGCGGCTGCGGGCAATCCGTGGCGCAAAAATTTCCTACATCTTTCAGGAACCGGCCACCTCACTGAATCCGGTATTTCGTGTCGGTTACCAGATCAAAGAAATGCTCCAGCTTCACCGGCCGGACGTGGCGACCGACGCCGAAGTGGTGCGATTGTTAAAGTTGGTTCACATTCCGGAGCCGGAACGACGGATGCGGGATTACCCACACCAATTCAGTGGTGGAATGCAGCAACGAGTGATGATCGCGATGGCGCTGGCGTGTCAGCCAGCTCTCTTGGTGGCCGATGAGCCAACCACGGCACTCGACGTCACGATCCAAGCGCAGATTCTCGACCTGCTCAAGGAACTGAAACAACAGTTACAGATGAGCATCCTGCTCATCACGCACAACCTCGGTATCGTCGGCGACATTGCGGACAACGTCGCGGTGATGTATGCCGGACGGATTGTGGAATACGCGCCGGCGGCCGCGCTGCTGGCCAAGCCGTTGCATCCCTATACAATCGCCCTCATGCGTTCGATCCCTCGATTGGGCGCAGCGGGCGAACGGCTTCACTCCATTCCCGGAAGTGTGCCCAACGCCGCTCGTTTGCCGGCCGGCTGCAAGTTTCATCCACGCTGCGAGATCGCGCGCCCGGAGTGCCGGGTTGATCCTGAACCGGCGTTGCTGAAGGGCCGGGTGCGCTGCCCGTTGGCTGAATCATGAGCCTTGTCGAAATTAAAAACCTCAAGACCCATTTCCCGGTGCGCGCCGGGGTGTTACAGCGGCCGGTCGCGTGGGTGCGGGCGGTGGATGGCGTCTCGTTCGCCATCAACGAAGGCGAAACCGTCGGTCTGGTCGGTGAATCCGGCTGTGGGAAGACGACGCTGGGACGCACGATTTTGCAGTTGATTGAACCGACGGCGGGCGAAGTCCTTTTTGCCGGTCAGCCGATTACCAATCGGCGCGCTTCTCGCCGGCACGCCCAGATGATTTTTCAGGATCCGTACGGCTCGTTGAATCCGCGGATGACCGTCGGCAACATCATTGGCGAAGCCCTGCGCATCCACAAACTCTGCGCCAACCGGCAGGCGGAACGCCACCGGGTGGCGGAGTTGCTCAACGCGGTGGGGCTTTCACCCGATCACGCGCGCCGGTATCCGCACGAATTCAGCGGCGGCCAACGCCAGCGCATCGGCATCGCCCGCGCGCTGGCCGTGCAACCGAAGTTCATCGTGTGCGACGAGCCGGTGAGCGCGTTGGACGTGAGCGTGCAAGCGCAAATCATCAATCTACTCCAGGAGTTGCAGGAGAAACTAAAACTCACCTACCTATTCATCGCGCACGACCTCGCGGTGGTCGAGCACATCAGCGACCGGGTATTGGTGATGTACTTCGGCAGAATCGTCGAGCAAGCGTCAGCGGCGGAGATTTACCGGAATCCACAGCATCGGTACACGCAGGCGTTGCTCTCCGCGGTGCCGGACGTGGACCCCGCGCGCCGTCGGCAGCGCCTCGTGCTCGACGACCTTTCCCCCGAAGAGGCCCGGCGGCGCATTCAGGATGTGAAAACCGAATGGCGCGAAGTCAGCCAGGAGCACTGGGTCGCGCAGGAAGTGGCGTAGCCGGTTTTATTTTTCCGGCTCGGGTGGCGGCGTGAAGTAGGCGTCGATGTTGCCGAACTTCAGGTGCGTCAGGCCGATTAAGTGCCAATCCGTGACGTGCTGCCCCTCGACGAACGTGCCGTTTGTGGAATCCAAATCCCGCAGCAACACGCCGCCGCTGGAAACCGCAATGCTCGCGTGCCGCTTGGAGATGGTCTCGTCCGGGACGACGATGTCGTTGAAGGGCGAACGCCCGATCAATGTCAGCCCCGGCTCCAGCAGATGATGGATGGTGCGATCCGGTAAAATCACCTGTAACGTGGCCGGCACCGGCGCAAGCTTCGCCTCCACCGACGGGTATTCACCGGCCAGCGTTTCGTCTTTGCGCCCGGCCGCCTCCAGCAGGATGTGGACGAATCCCAGATGGATTGTCCGTTGTTTGGGCAGGGTGCCGGTATGAATCTCGGAAGCCGGGTCGCGCAAGTTGATCAGCGCGATGGCCGCCTCCAATCCTGTGCGATTGCCAAACTGCGCGTGCACCACCTCACCTTCCACGATGTTGAGGCAGCCGGAGGGCGCCACGTTGACCAGCCGGATCTCCGCTGTCTTCTGCGCCAGACAAAGCGCCTGAATCTGGTCCGCCACGGAAAACAGATCACCCAACCGGATGACCTCTTTTTTGGTCTCCGGGGCCGGAGCCGGCAGAACGGTGAGGGTTTCGCTCATGGCTTGGCCCCTCAAAAAGCAATAACCAGACCGGGCCGCGGACGGCTAACGCCCCGACGCCAAACAATTTGCCGCCAATCGTTGAACCCCGGCAGCCAATAATTCCGGGGCCCGCGTCAACGCCTGCTCCAGCGCCATTCCCGGGGGCTGCGACGAAATCGCAACCTCCACGCCCGCCGCGCGATACGCTGATTCCGCCACCGTCACCGCCCCTGCCAAAACAGCCACTCGTGCGCCATGTTGCCTGGCCAATTTGGTAACAGCCGAGACCACCTTCCCGCGCAACGACTGTGCATCGAATCGGCCCTCCCCGGTAATCACCCAATCAGCATTGCGCAAGCTGATTTCCATTTCTGTTAAGGCCATGATCGTTTCTGCGCCCGGCATCAACCGCGCATCCAGGAACGCCCCTGCGCCCGCCGCCAATCCACCCGCTGCGCCCGCACCCGGCACCGCCGCGATTTTCTTCCCGAATTGTTCCCAAACCAACCGGGCCAAATGCGCCAGCCCGGCATCCAGACGCGCCACCCCCTCCGGCGTCGCGCCCTTCTGTGGACCGAACACCCGCGCCGCGCCGTGCTCACCGCACAGCGGATTATCCACATCGCAGAGCACTTCGATCACCGGCAGTGACAGACCGCCGGGCCGTCCGATCTGGGCGATCTTCTCCAACTCGCCACCACCCAGACCAACGGGTCGTCCACTCTCATCCAGAAATTTCCCGCCCAACGCCATCGCCGCCCCCACCCCGCCGTCCACCGTCGCGCTGCCGCCCACGCCGAGCAGAATGCGTCGTGCTCCGCGTTCCATCGCGTGACGAATCAACTCGCCCGTGCCGAACGTTGTGGTTTTGAGCGGGTCACGCCGTTCCGGCGGCAGCAACACCAACCCGCTTGCATTCGCCATCTCCACGACTGCTAATTGCGGTTCTGCCACCCACAGATAACGCGCGTCCACCGACATTCCCGGCAATGGCCCGGTCACCGGTGCCGTGATCCACGCGCCGCCGAGCGATGTTTGCAATGCCGAAGCAGTTCCCTCCCCGCCATCGGCCATCGGTTTCACCACAATTTCCCAATCCGGCTGCATTTTCAGCAGCGCCTGCCGGACAATTTCACACCCCTCCGTCGCCGTGAGACTGCCCCTGAACTTATCGAGCGCGACAACGATCTTCATCAGACTAAATGGCCGGCATCACGTTGCCGCCGCAGACGGGAAGATAAACACCTGTGATAAACCGGGCCAAATCTGACGCGAGGAAAGCGACGGCGTTGGCAATGTCCCGATCCTCGCCCCAGCGTTTCAGCGGGACACCGTTGAGATACCAGTCGGGACGTCCGGCGGCTGGGCGGGTTTCGCTGACCGTCCAGCCGGGGGCGACTTGATTGACGGTGATGCCGTGTTCGCCAACTTCTTTGGCGAGCACCCGCAACACGCCGTCCATGCCCCGCTTGCCGGAGACGTAAGCGGATTGACTCGGCCAGTTCTGCATGGCGCACTCGGTATTGATCGCGATGACGCGCCCCCACTTTTTCTCAATCATGGCCGGCACGAACGTTTGCGCCATGAGCACGTTGTGCAACACGCAGCTCTCGAACTGCGACCGGTAATCGTCCACTGATTGTTGCAGCACCTGCGTCCATTGGTACTGGATGACGGCGTTGTTCACGATGATGTCCGGCGCACCGAGTTGCCGGTGAATCTCATCGCGCATCCGGCGGATGTCGGCGGGCTTGGTCACATCCGCCTGCACGACACAGGAACCCGGCAGTTCCTTTTGCAGCGCCGCCGCTTTGTCGGCAGCCTTGTGATAATGGATGGCCACGCGTGCGCCGCACGCCGCTAACTTCCTCGCCATCACCCGGCCCAATTCACCGGTCGCGCCGGTGACCACGGCAATTTTGTTGGTGAGATCAATTTTCATGGCTTTGCCTTTCTGATGACCACGGCGGCGTGAATGGCAAACTGATCAAGCGTGACGGTGAGTTTGCCGGCGGCATATTTCCAGACGCAGCCGCATTTCTCCAGCGCCACGGTAACGGCTGCGGGTCGTCGGGGGCTGCGCAGCGTCATGGTGATGGGGCCGACACGCGGAATCTCGTCAACAGCGCCGTTATTCGGTTGGTTGGGGATGCCACTAGAGCGGTTGATGAGGTGCACGATGGATTTGTCACCCTTGCGCCGCAACGCCACGTCCACGCAAACCGGCGCGGTCACTTCAATCTCGAACCGGCCGGCGAGCTGGAGCACGACTTCGCCGACAAAGGCGCGGGTGAGCGGGTAGCGGTTATGACCAAAGTCGCGGAACACGGCCGCCGGGATGTACGCGACGGCACCTCGGCCCACCCGGTTGAGTGTGGCTGCCGGATGCAGCGTCAACTCACTATCTCGAAAAGGCTGGCGACCGAGCCGCCCAAGAGACTTGGCCGTCGTCGGCTTCACCAGCCGCCAAGCTTCGCTGTATAACGGCACCGAACCGTCCGTGGCGGGAATATGATACGTTGCCTTCTTCTCGATCTTGCCGGCCGTCACGCCGAGGAACGCACCGCTGAATCGGTCGAACGACTCCGCACCCGACACGATCAGATGGCCACCATTCCGCACATATTCTCGCAAGGCGGCCACCATCGGCGCCGACATGGCGTCGCGCTCGGGTGCGACCACCACCGGAAACTCGGCCAATCGTGGGAGCAATGCCCATTCGTCGAGGATGTCCACACCGAAGTGGTTTTCGAGTAACGCAAATACAGCGCCTCTGACGGGTGTGGTGTCCACGTTCCACATCAGGTTTTTGCCGCGGGTGGTGGCGCGGATGTGATGTTCGGAGTGCAGGACGGCGATTTGCGGAAGCGTTTCAGTATTTTGGCAGAGAGCGCGGCGCTGTTTGACGAACCGGCTGACCGTACCCAACCGGTTTTGCCGCCACGGAATCAAGCGGCCGTCGCGCACACCACCGCCGTTTTCGTAAATCTGCACCGACCCACCGAACGCCAGTAGTACGGCCGCCTCTTGCATCAACATCTGGGCGGGCTTGGCGGTCCACGGGGAAGCCGCCTGCCCCATCCCGTGCGAGCAATAGAAGTTCCAGAGCATGATGTCCCAGTGTTTGCCGCGCGTGGACAGAAACCGGGCTTCGCAACGGCTGCCGTCCAGACCGTACACATAGGTGTTGTCGCCGCTGATCCAATCGGTCGGTACTTTAGGCGCGCCGGGGTTCGTGAACGTCTGCAGCCAGTTCGAGCAGACCAGCACGCCCGGTTTGTGGCGATGCACGGCGTCGCAGTAACGCGTCACGTATTCCTCGAAGCTCTCCAGCGTGAACGTCCACCAGCGCGGCCAATGCGCATCCTTCTCGTTAGTTGGCGGCGACTTCAGTCCAGTCTTTGCCGTAAATGCCTTGCGGCAGCGTTGGCAGTAGCACGGCTCGGCGGCCCACAGATCGCCGTCGATCCAGAAACCATCCACGTCGTAGCGGTCGATCAACTCCAGCAACTGGGGGATCATCAACTTATCGAGGTACGGCGAGCGGGGGCACATCTTCTCGAAGGTCGGTTTGTTCGCATTGCCGCCGAACGGCGCGCCCACCGCCTTGCCCGTGGGACCGACCACACACCAGTCGCGATGTTTCGCACCCGCAGCCTGGTCCCAAATACCCGAGTAATGGCAGTGCAGCGGGAGGCCGAGCTTGCGCGTCGCGTCGCGCCACTGCTGGAGCGCATCCTTCTTCAGTTTGGGCGGGATCGCCGAGCCGGGCGTTTTGGCAAACCAGCTTAAGTAACCGGCGTGCCCTTTGCAGTCGGTCTGGACCCAATCCGGCGCCATACGCCGCAACATCGGCACGAGTTCCTTCTCGCCGCAGCGGGTGCCAAGTTCGGCATCACCCTTGTTTGCGTGCAGATCGTAATGCAGCCCAAAGTAGTACTGGTCGCCGTGCCACTTGCCGGTGGTGCATCTCATGCACACACCGCTTGATGACCGCCGTCCACAATGAGGCCGACGCCATTGATGTAGTTGGCCTTGTCGGAAACCAACAGCGCCACGGCGTTGCCGATGTCTTCGGGCGTCCCGATGCGGCCAACCGGCACCCGTTTCTTGATCATCTCGGCGGGGCCGGGTTGTTCCCAGTAATGCCGGGTCATGTCGGTCAGAATCATCCCGGGCGCCACGGCGTTGCAGGTGATGCCGTGCGGGCCGAGCGCAATCGAGAAACTCTTCATCAACATGTGCAGACCCGCCTTGGATGCCGCGTAGTCGCCTTGCGCCGCGCCGGTCACATTCACCGCCAACGACGTGATGAACACGATACGTCCGCCTTGCCCGCGCTTGATCATTTCCTTGGCGACCAGTTGGGTGCAGTGAAACGCGCCGGTCAGATTCACATCAATGGTCTTCTTGAACATCTCCTCACTCATCTCCATCACGTCCACGAACGGACAGATGCCGGCATTGTTGACGAGCACGTCAATCTGGCCGAAACGCTCCAGCGTCTTCTGGATGAGATGCACGACCTGGGGGCGCTGCGTGATGTCGCAGGCGACGCCTAGCCCGCCAAACTTGTCCGCCGCCTTCTGGGCGGCCGCGCCATCCATATCGGCAATGGCGATTTGAAAGCCATCCCGCGCGAGGCAGGCGGCGATTCCGAAGCCGATGCCGCGCGCGGCACCGGTAATGAGGGCCACTTTCTTATTCATATCAGCTTCCTCTTTCCTGTTTTGGCGATGCGCCACGTCTCGATTTGGTAGGGCGCAACGCGGGTTAACTTGAGTTTCTTACCGAGCCACGTGACGCGCGGCGTGGTCGCGCGGCCGGCGGTTTCCTGCACCCGCAGAATGCCGTCTTTGATGGCGAGCACCGTCAGCGAATCCGGCGCAATGCGCGCCAGTGAACCAGCCCGGGGCCACTTGCCGGGGCTGGGCACGGCGTGTACCACCACCGGTGGCTGCTCCAACTGCGCCGCCAATTGCGGCAACGCGGCGTTGGCCGGCGCCAGCAGGAACCGGAAACGCAACTCGCCGGTATCCACCGCCGGCTGCCACGGCTCGGCGCGGGCCGCCATTTTCACGTCGCTGGCATACCGGCTGGCGCGGCAAATCGTCGCGCGCAACGCGCCATTCTTGCAGTCGAACGCATACAGCGCGTCGCTGGCGAAACCGAACTTACCGGGCACGCGCACCCAGCGGCCGCCCGGGACTTCGCCGCACGGCCCACGCTTGACGGTGCCACCCGGCACTTCAAATTCCGCATGGTCGCCGCCGCTCATCACGAGCTTCAAGCGGGCGGAGCGTTCGTTCCAGAATACCCGCGCTGCCACGTCCACCGCATCGCGGTCGCGGGTGAGATAAAAAGTGAGTTCCAGCCGGGAGCGCCCGCCGACCAGTTGCACCCAGAGCGCCGTGCGTTCCGGGCCGCGCTCCAGCGGTTCCACGCGGGCGACGCGCCAACGATGCCGGACAGTGGACAAATCAATCGAGGCCGGTTCTTCGTTCATGCCGCCCCACGAACCCCACGGGTCCTCAACGGTGATGGCGGACAGCGTCACGAACGGTTTGCCGTTCCGGTAAATCCGGATATCGCGCCCGGCCCGAACGGTGAAGGGGCTCGCGAACTGTCGGCCGGCCGGTTGGAGGCCTTCGACGTAGCCCATTTCCAATATGTTCCACCCCAGCGCCGGAATGGCGACCGGGACGACAACGCGTTTGCGCCACGCCAAATCCCGCAGCGAGTCGTGCTCGGTGGCGATGAGTTGGAATGGCACCGGCTGGCGGTTCGGACCAAGGACACGCACGGGCAGGTCGGCGGGGTGATTTTGGTATTTCCAGATGGGCCGGTAATCCAGCGAGGCTTCGAGTTCGACGTGGCCCCGGTAGGGAAACGGATGCGGATTCCACACCAGCAGCGGCACCCCGCTCGGCCTGTCGCCCGCCGGTATTTTTACGGTGGTGTCAATTCGAGCGGCCAACGCGTTCAACGCATCCAATTCGGCGCGCTGGCTGGCGTGGTACGCGCCGCCAAGCCAGGCGAGTTGATCGTCATACGCCCGCTCGATGCTGGAGCCGGGCAGAATGTCGTGGAACGTGTTGAAGAGCACCGATTCCCAAGCTTCGCGCAAATCTGCCGGCGGCTTGCCGGTCGCCGCGCTGATGACGGCGTCGCTGCGTTCGGCGCGGAGCAAACCGGCTTCCGTCTTCCGGTAGGCGAACTTGAGTTTCGCCACCGAGGCGTAGCAGCCGCGCAGACAGAAATTCAGCTCCCCCCGGTGGGTGGGCAGGTTTTTCTCGTGGCGCAAGGCGGCGAACAACCGGTGCAACCCCGAATACACGACACGCACTTCGGGATGCCGCACCGCCCACGCACGAATGTCTTGCATCTGCCGGCGGGTCGGCCCGCCACCGTGGTTGCCGAGTCCGCAGAAGATGGGGATGTTGTCCAATCCCCAATCGGGCGCGGCGTGAAGGCAGGCGTCGAGCCGGCGCGGGATTTCGTCGCGTTCCGTGCCGTACCAGCCCAGTGGAATCCGGTAGGCCAGAATCCGCGCCCCGCTGGCGCCTTCCCACCAAAAGGCCGGCCGGGATACCGGTTGTTGCGCGGGAGCTGGCCGGGAGAAGGCGACCCCGGTCATGCCGGCGGCGGCGTAGATGTCCGGCCAGCCAGCGCTGTGGCCAAATGAATCCGCTGCCCACGCCACGGCGGGCCGGCGGTGAAACGTTTTCTGGAAATAGCCCAACCCGTGCTCGAAGTGGCGCAGAAACGTCTCCGTTGCCGGCAGGTTCGTGTCCGGTTGAACGACCGTGCCACCGACGATGTCCCACCGGCCCGCTTCCACCTGCCGCAGGATGCGGCGGAACGTTGGCGGATCGTGACGTTGGATGTGCCGGTAAATGGCCGCTTCGCCGCGGACGAATGTGAGTTCGGGAAACTCGTCCATCAAGTCAAGAATGGTGCGGCAGGTGATGAGACCTTCGTTCAAGCCTTCGCGCCAGTCCCAGAGCCAGACGGGGTCGAGATGGGCATTTGGAATCAGATGAATGGTTTTCACACGTGCGCGGATTCTTGGCAGAATTCTCGGAAGACATCCAGCATGTATTCGTAATGCTCCAGCGGCAGGCCGGGGAAAATCGTGTTGGAGGTGGAGAAGATGTAGCCGCCGCCCGGGCTGCCGTGGCGGAGGCAATACAACGCTGATTGCCGAATCGCTTCCTTCGGACCGTCCTGCATTAAATTACATTGCACGTTGCCCATCAGGGCCAGCTTGCCGACCGTGCGTTGCTTGACCACGGCGATGTCCATGCCGGCCATCGGGTCAATGGATTGCAACGCATGCGGTTCACAGGCCAATATCTGGTCGAGCACGCCCATCAGGTTGCCGTCACTGTGGAAGAAGGCGATCGCGCCGTGCTGTTTCACCCGGGCCACCAACCGCGCCAGATACGGCGTGACAATCTCTGCGAAATCTTTTGGTGAACAGAATGTTCCCCCGTTAAACGCCACATCATGCGGTAGATAAACAAAATCCGCGCCGGCATCGGTCAGACGATCAATCCGTTCGCATGCATCTCGGCAACGGTGTTCGGCTTCGGCATGGATTCGATCACGGTACTCCGCCATATCGCCGGCGAACTGTTCCCAATCCGTGATCTGGTCGATGCACCACAGTCCCCCGCCGACCATGCCGCCGATGGCGATTTGTTCGCTAAATGTTTTCTTCGCCGCCCGCACCCCCGCCGGGTCGCCCCACGGCCAATACACGCAGAGGGCGTCCCATTGATAATGCTCCACGATCCGCTCGTACACGGTCATGCACGTGGCGATCTGTTTCTCCCGTGCCGCGCCGGAACAATCCCAGGAGTTGCGATCCGGGAACTGCAGCCCGAACGCGTCGTGCTCCAGTTCAAACATGGTCTCAAAATGCGGCGGCCGGTCCGGTTGCTCGAACCGCAGTGTTTTCAGGAAACGTTGTTTGCCGGTCATGGTGTTTTTAATTGAGGGGCCAGTTTATCCGCGAGACTGCGAAAGCCACGGTCGTTCGGATGGATGCCGTCGGCGAAGAATCCCGCGTCCGCTGGTATCAGGTCCGGTCCTTCGACAATATGGAGATGCGCATCGTGCGCTTCGGCTGCAATCGCGCGCAGCACGCGCCGATAATCTTCCAAATGCAGTCCCAATTTGGTCGGAAACGGCTCCGTGGACCACGGCGGGGTAATGAGGTAAATGGGCGTCTGCGGTTGCGCAGCCCGGATGCGTTGAAGCATCCCGCGCACGTCCGCCCGGTAACGATCCAGCGGTTTGTTCCCGTAATGATCGTTGAACCCGATCAGAATCGTAATCACATCCGCCGGCACCGAACCGATTACCTGGCCATCGGTCGCCGTTGCTTGTCGCCCACCACAACCGAGGTTGACCAACTCCCAACCGTTGCGCATCGCCACCAATACCGGATAGGTGAACGTCACGTCCGTCGCCCAAAACCCCTGGGTGATCGAATCGCCGTATGCCACATACCGGGGTCGCGCCCGTTTGGGAACGGGCTGCAAGCGCGCGGTATCGTTGACGGTCAATCCAAGAAAATCCACGGACTCGGCGTAAGGCAACCAGATTTCCACGTCACGCATAACCGCATTGGTGACGTTCAACACCGTCACTGAGTTGATGGCTGTCCCGTCCACTCGGTAAGTTCCACTTCGTTGACCGTCCACCATGACCACACCAACGCCATTGACCGCATCCCGGCGCGTCTGCAAGCCGTTGCCCCGAAACCGGGCCACAATAGACAGGGCATCCGTCCGCAGACTGACGTGCGTGCCGGGCGCATCATACTGGAAGCCGCCATCCGCCGGCACGCACCGGTCAAACCGCGCGTGTTCGGCGTTGGCATCCACTCGTACGCAACCGGTATAGCGCAACGCCGGATCGTTCGGCGGAATCTCCCGTCCGACAGCCGACGTGGTGACAGTAAGCATACTCATTAAACTCCAACAACCCAGCCGGTGGTTCACGGAATCATCACGTCCATTCCACCTTGGGCAACGGCGCGCCCCAGCCGATGCCGGGTTGTAGATTGCCCAGTTCGTCGTACTCGAAGATGACTGCGCGGCGTGGCATTGGTGACTGGTTGCCCTCCGAACCGTGGATCGTAAGCGAACCGAAAAAAATCAGGTCGCCCGGCTCGCCGAGGAACAACACCTGCCGGTCGAGTTCTTCTTTCGACACGTTGCAGACCCAGTGACGCTCGCCTGTTTTCTCGTGAAATTCCTGATGATGTTCGCGCAAGCCGTTCGTGTGGGTGCCGGGAATGCAGCGTAGGCAACCGTTGGCCTCGGTGCTGGGATCAATGCAGACGAACACCGCCATTTGATTGGGTTTCTTGCCGGGCCAGTAATAATGGTCCTGATGCCACGGTTGCGCCGTGCCTTCCAATGCCGGCTTACACATCAATTTGGTGTGATGGAGATGGATTTTCCCGCCCACGATGGCCTTGGCCCGCTCCAGCATCTCCGGTCGGTTTACCAGCTCACGCAACGTTGGTGAGTGATCGTAAGGATCAAACACCACGCGCGCCTGGCGATCATTTTCCATGAGATGATTGCCCCGCAACGTGCCGTTTTCCACGTCAGTCCGCAGCCGATCAAGCTCGTTTTGCGGACGTTTTAGTGGTTCGTCCTTGGCCGCGCCGCGCACGATCAAGAAGCCATCCCGGTTGTACAACTCGATTTCGGTTGTTCGATTCATGGCGCCACCTCGTCGGTCAGGCTAGCGCAACTACCCCCTGTCGTCCATGCACCCGACTGCTTTAACAGATGGACAATCCAAACCGATCACACTAGGCTGTCCGACATGCGCGAACCGCTTAATAATCCGTGCGTGCACCTGTTCGGCGAACATCTTTGGGAGGACAAACACTTGCGGGGACGGTCAACGGAGTTCACGCCGTTGTACCTCGACCGCCTGCGCGCCCCCCGGGAAAACCCCCATTTATATGCCCACGACTACTGGGAATTGTTTAGCGTCTTGGAAGGCAACGGCGCGCTCGTGTGGAAAGAACGTCTGTCCCTGACCGTCAACTCCGTCTGTCTGATCCCGCGCAATGTGTCGCACCGGGAAGACAGCGGGGGCGTGTTGGATACGATCTGGTTGGGATTTCGGACGACGCGGCTCAATCACCGGACCCTACCGAAACCGATCACCGTCCAAAGCCAAGCCCTGACGAAATTTATGGAGCAGTGCTGGATTTTCGCGCGGCAACACGGCGGCGGGGTGGGACACGAACTCGACGGGATGACGGCGATGGCGGTCGGCTGGTTTCTGCGGCTGGCGTCGGCGGGCAAAGAGCCGGGCGAAGACAGCGTGGCCAACCGGGTCATTCGTTATTTGCACGATCACTTCACGGAGACGATTTGCCTTCCCGATCTGACTCGTTTATGCGGATGTAGCGAAGGCCACCTGCTCCGGACGTTCAAGCGTCAAACCGCCCGGACCCCCATGCAGTACCTCACCCAGTTGCGTGTCCAGCACGCGGCACATCTGTTGGAGCACACCGCCTTGCTGGTTGCCGACATCGCGCGGCAAGTCGGCTACGACGATCCGCTCTACTTCAGCCGCGTCTTCCGCAAGCTCACCGCCCGAAGCCCCCGCGCATATCGCTTGGCCGGGGCGCGACACGCTCTGGCGGGCGGGGAGTCCAAACATCCGGTTGACATTTCCGGTGTGCGGTAGCACATGATGGGGGTGGATTACCGCGCCGGCGGATGAAGAAAGGAACGCGGGAGGCAGGTCATGAAAATTCAGATCAAGCAATTCCGGGTGCGCGCCGGGGGGACGGTGCGGCTGGGCCAATGGCCCACGCGGGTACCGCCATTCTACAAATCCAAGAAGCACTACACGAAATTATTGGCGGAGCACGTGGCGCAATTGAGCGATCGGCAGAGCTTGTTGTACGCGCACAACCGGTATGCGGTGTTGCTGCTTTTTCAGGCCATGGACGCCGCCGGCAAGGATGGCGCGATCAAACACGTCATGTCCGGCGTCAATCCGCAGGGCTGCCAGGTATTCAGTTTCAAACATCCCAGCACGCAGGAGTTGGAGCACGATTTCCTCTGGCGCACGACCCGCTGCCTGCCGGAACGCGGGCGCATCGGCATTTTTAACCGGTCGTATTACGAAGAGGTGTTGATTGTGCGGGTGCACCCGGAAATTCTGCGCGCGCAGAACCTGCCGGACGACACCCTGAACGATCACAAACTTTGGGAGCACCGCTACCGCTCAATCGTGGATCTGGAAAAACATCTCCACGCCAACGGCACGCGGATCATCAAGTTCTTCCTGCACCTTTCCAAGGACGAACAGCGGCGGCGTTTGCTGGCGCGGATTGACGATCCGCAGAAGAACTGGAAATTCAGCCAGGCCGACCTGGCGGAGCGCCGGTTGTGGAAGGAATACCAGCGGGCATATGCGGACTGCCTGACCGCGACGAGCACCCCGGACGCCCCGTGGTACGTCGTGCCCGCCGACGACAAGGAGAACGCCCGGCTCATCATCTCCCAGGTGATCCTCGACACATTGGCCGGCTTGCAGATGCGTTACCCCAAACCCAACCCGCGCCACCGTCAGGAACTGCGGGCCATTCGCCAGCGGCTCGCCTCCTGACCGGCGCCCCAGATCCGGCATGAACGCGGCCCCCATCACTCCGCCCCCCGCCCCAGTCGCCGTGTTGTTGATTTTCGCGCTCACCTACCTCGGGATCGCCGTCGGC
Source organism: Verrucomicrobiia bacterium (assembly GCA_037441425.1). Lineage (GTDB taxonomy): Bacteria > Verrucomicrobiota > Verrucomicrobiia > Palsa-1439 > Palsa-1439 > JBBISF01. Next base: position 117,895 of record JBBISF010000001.1, on the reverse strand, counting down.
CGCGTGCCGGGCCTGAAGCTGGATCGCACGGGCATTGTCCTGCTGGGGGCCATCGCGATGATGATTTTCTCGGGCCTGCCGACGGGGGACGTGGTGGAATTCATCAACTGGCCGACGATCCTGCTGTTATTCGGGTTCTTTGTCTTGTCAGCGCAGTTGCGGCTTTCCGGATTCTTCGACAGGATCGCGGCCGGGCTGGCGCGCCGGCTGGAGAATCCCGCGCGGTTCCTGGGCCAGCTGATGCTGGTGACCGCCGGGTTGTCGTCGTTTTTGAACCACGACATCGTCTGTTTTGTTTTCGCGCCGGTGGTGGCGACCGCGCTGCTCCGCCGGCAACTCAATCCGGTGCCGTTCCTGATCGCGCTCGCGCTCGCCAGCAACATCGGTGCGGCCGCCACACTGGTCGGCAATCCGCAGGATATGCTGATCGCCCAGATCGCCCGGCTAAGTTTTGGACACTACGTGTGGTGGTGCCTGGTGCCGGTGCTCTTTGCCCTCGGCAGCGCGTATGTGATCATCTGGGTGATGTCGCGGCGCCGCCTCGTCTGGACCGGGCCGCCGCCCACCGCGGCGAAATTCGCTCCCCAACCGTTCAACCGGCCGCACACGCTCAAGGGCTTGGTCATTCTAGCGCTGGTCATCGCGTTTTTCTTCACGAACGTGCCCAAGGAAATCATCGCGCTGACGGCGGCGGGCATTCATCTGGCCAGTCCGAAATTCCGGACGGAGGATTTGCTGGGATTGGTGGATTGGCCGATTCTGGTGCTGTTCATGGGTTTGTTTGTGGTCACGGGCGCGTTTCAAGCCACCGGCTGCGGCGCGCGCGCGGTGCCGTGGCTGGCGCAAATCGGCTTGAACCTCCACGCGCTGCCCGTCCTCGCCGTGGTGACAGCCGCGCTCTCCAATTTGATCAACAACTCCGCGGCGGTGATGTTGTTGATCAAACTGACCAACGTCACGCAGCCGCCGACAGCCTACGTGCTGGCGCTGGCCAACAGTTTTGGCGGCAGCCTCATTATTCTGGGCAGCGTCTCCAACATCATCGTCGTGCAACAGGCCCGCGAACTGGGGATCACCATCCGGTTTCGTGATTTCGCCCGGCTGGGCGTGCCGGTGACCCTGGTCGCGCTGGCGGGATTGCTCGTCTGGCTGGCGCTGGTGACCTAGCCAAGCTGACGATTCGCGCCTTCGTGGAACCGGCGGGGACCTGCGTTGCCTCGATGCTTGGCAGCCGGGGGAAACCCTGATAGGCTGACGCGCGGATCAAGCAGAAGTCCGGACGCGTCTGTCGGGATGACCGGTATGAGCGACCAGCACGAAATCCAGCAGTTGCGCGAAGAGATTCGCCAGCTCCACGAGAAGCTGGAGGATGTCAGCCGGCGATTGGAGCAAGTCGCAACACCCGCGCCTCAGCCGCCGCCCTTGCCGGTCTCGCCGGTGGCGCGGCAGGCGCCGCGCCCTCCAGAAACCCCGCCGCTCATCGCCGCCCCGCCGCCTTTGTCCATTCCTCCCCAGGAATCCTTCGAAGTCCGGTTGGGCACGGTGTGGCTGCCACGGATCGGAATGGCGCTGTTGCTGACCGGGATGGCGTTTTTTGCAGCGTACTATTTTCCCCGCCTGACCGCGTCGCAAAAGGTCGCGCTGAGCTACGCTTGCTGCGGGGTCTTGTGCGTGCTGGGCCGGTGGTTGGAGAAGCGGATGACGTATCTGGCGCGCGTGTTGTTCGCCGGCGGGCTGGCGCTGGCGTACTTCGTGACGTACGCCGCGCATCACGTGCCGGCGCTGCGCGTGATTCAAAGTCCGCCGCTCGCCATCGCCCTGCTGTCGGTGGTCGTGTGCGTGATCATCGTGATTGCCCAAGCCCGGCAATCCGCGCTGCTGGCCGGGATGGCACTGTTTTTCGGCTACTACACGACGATCATCAGCGATGTCGCCCCATTCACGCTGGCGGCCAACGCGGTGCTGGCGCTGGCGGCGATGTTCTTTCTGTGGCGCAACCGGTGGGTTCACATCTCCTATCTCGCGGTGCTGGCCACGTATCTGGCCTACATGCTGTGGGTCTGGCAACTGAATCGCCATATGGATCTGGGCCGGCTGTTGTTCGACCGGGACTATCTCAGCGCCGGGGATTTCCGGCTGCGGGCCGCGTTCCTCGCGTTGTACTGGGTGGTGTTTGCGGTCGGCGGGTTGCTCGCGCGCCGCGACGCGCTGGAGTTGCCGGAACGCAAGGGGCTGCTGACGCTCAATAACGCGTTCTTCTTCATCCTGTTTGCGCTGCTGATGCAACACGCTTACTCCAGCCGGCAATGGGTATTCCTGTTTAGCTTCGGCAGTCTCCTACTCATCACCGCGGCCGTGGCGCACCAACGGTTCGCGCCCGACCGCGGCCCGATGGATCTACTCTTTCTGCAGGGGATCATCATCGTCACGTTGGGGGTCATGGATTATTTCAAAGGCGTCCAACTCGTCGCCGCGCTCGCGGTGGAGAGTTTGTTGTTGCTGTGGCTGGCGCGCGCCGTTCAGTCACGCGGCGTGGCATGGGTTGGGCGGGCGGCGTATCTCTTCGCCTTCCTCGTCACCCTCGATAAATTGCCGGGTGGAGACAACCGGATGATCTGGGCCGGATGGTTCGCCAGCGCAGTCGGATTGATTGCCGCCCGCGTGGAAGGTTGCGGATCGGTCAGTGCACAATTTTTCTCGGCTCTCGCCACAATCCTCGCCATGTTTGTTGCCAACAACCAATTCTCGCCTGCCGCCTTGCGCTGGGTCTGGTTGGCGGAGGCAATCCTGATTGCCGGCCTCGGCGGCTTGCTCCGCATCCGGGAGATCGTGTGGGCGGCGCACTTGCCGGTGGCGTGGGCGTTTCTGAAATTCATGGGTACGGCGGCGGATGATCGATTCTGGCCGCTGGACCCGTCGCTCGGGCTGATCGCCGTCTTGCTGGGATTCGGGCTAGTGGCTTGGGGCCGGGAACGTACGCAAGAAACCGAAGACCGACCGGTGAGTGAGCGGAGCATCCTGCTGCCTTACGGGATTGCGGCGATGATCGTCGCGGTCATGACAACGGTAGAGTACTGCCCCGTTCACTGGCGGTTGACGGCGTTTGCGATGGAGACTGCGTTGCTGGCCGGGGCCGGGATTGTCGTGCGGGAGCGGACGTTTTTTTGGCTCGGCGTGGCGGCCGGGGTGGCGGGGCTTTTGAAATACTTGGGCGATTACCGGGGCGAGTTTGATTCCCGGTATTACGCCTGGGTGAATCTGGCGTGCAGTTTATGGATTCTGGGCGGCGTCGAGAACCTGATCGAGTGGCGCGGTCACCGGTTGCGTCTGAGCGAGACGGCCTTGCGTTGGACGGGCGCCGGGCTGATCGGTTTGATGACCGCCGAAGCGGTGTTCGCCACCTACCATCTCGTGGACCCATCGTCTTTGTCTCTGGGCTGGGCCGTGTGCGGGTTTGCGTTTCTGATCGTCGGCTTCGCCACCAAAGAGCGACCGTATCGGATCGGGGGACTCGTCGCGCTGGGCGGCGCGCTGTTGCGGGTGCTCTTTTACGATCTGCGCCAGATGAGCACGCCCCACCGGATTCTATCGTTCATCGTGCTCGGCGTGATCCTGCTAGTGCTCGCCTACTTGTACGCCAAGAACCGCGAGAATCTCGCCCGCTGGCTTTGACCAGCGCGATAAACAACTGCCGGCAGGCCGACGATTTTTTCAAGAGTCGCTCCGGGTGAAATTGCACGGCGCAGCAGAACCGCGCGTCCGGTTTCTCGATGGCTTCGATGATCCCATCCGGCGCGCGGGCGACGACGTTGAACCCCGGCGCCACGCGATCCACCGCTTGATGATGGCTGGTGTTGACCCATCGGCAGACCGGCAATTGTTGCGGGGACGCCCACTCGAGCCGGTGCGCCAGTGCGTCCGTCTGCCGCACGCTGTGGCCGGTGATGTGCGGCAAAAGCGTCCCGCCGTACGCGACGTTCAGGAGTTGAATGCCCCGGCAAACACCCAGTACCGGCCAGTCACGCTCCACCGCCCGCCGGCAAAGATAAATTTCCATCTCGTCGCGTTGATCATCCACGCCCCAGAGTTTGTTCTTTTCCGCCGGGCACAGCCGGGCGCCGTACCGGGCGGGATTGACATCGCCGCCGCCGATCAACAGCAGCCCGCCGCACATATCCAGAAATTGATTCAGCAAGTCATGGTTGCAGGTCAGCGGCAACACCAGCGGTCGGCCGCCAGCCAGTTCGATCGCGTGCGAGTACGACGAACCGCAAAATGAGCCGTGTCCATCCCACCGGTGTTTCAGCGTGATGGACTCCGGTACAATACCGATGATGGGTTTCATTTCAGTTCTTCACGGCCGCGCCACAAATACACCAAGGCACAGCCGGCAAGCAACCCTACCGCGTAACCGTACGGCAGTCCGGCCGCCATCAATCCAACCAGCAGCGCCACCAACAAATCGCGCTTCGAGCCGGCGATGTCGCGCACAAGCAGCAGCAACGCGAGTCCTTCAAACGCGAGGATGACGCCGAGAATCGGTTTGGGAAACACGTCAATCAAGTAACCGAAGCTGCCGCTGAAAAACGCTCCGAGTAGAACGTACATACTGCCGTAGATGACCACTGAGCCGCCCGTGCGCGCGCCGAACGTGTAATGCCCCGCCATGCCGCCCGAACCGTGGCAGGTCGGGATGCCGCCAAACCACGGGTTGATCAGATTCATCAACGAGTAGGTGAAACCGATCCGGCGCACCGTCAGTTTTTGGTCCGGGAAGTAGTCCTCCGCAATCTGGCGGGTGGCCAGAATCGAGTTGCCGAGCGACAACGGAATCTGGGGAATTGTCAGCACGACCAATCCAGTCAGAATGGCGTCCCAAGTCGGCGCGTGGAATTCCGGCAACCGAAATCCAATCCCGTCGCGCACCGCGCCGAAATGCAACTTGAACACGGCGGCGTACACCGCGCCGACCGCCAGCACAAACAACGCGGCCGGAAACCGGCGATTGCCCAACAGCAGAACAATGATGACCACTCCGGTCCCGGCTAATGCGTAACCAGTCGCGCCATCCGCCCGCACGTAGTCTTTCACGGCCAACATCGCCAGTTGCAGTCCCAGCCCAAATTGAATGCCGCGAATGACCGTTTTCGGCACCACCCGCCCCAACCAGTCAATCAACCCGGTCACCGTCAGCAGGAACATGATCACGCCGATGGCCAGCCCGCCGCCGAACAGAACGTTGCCGCTCAACTTCTGCGCGATCACGATGGCCGCCATCGCTTTGAGCGGCTGGACCGGCATCGGCAGGCCGTACACCAACCCGCTGAGAATCTGCATCGAACCAAACAGAATGAGCGCGCTGGCGCAATCCAATCGCGCCGCCAAAATCACGCCGACCAGCAACGGCAGGTCCGTCCCGATGTCGCCAAACGCGCCCGCTAGCTCGTTGCGGTCAAACCGAATGCGCCCAACTCGCATGGGCGCGGATAGTAGCACACCCCGGTTATCACACCAACAACACCGCCGCGCCGCGCGCGGCGACAGAAATCACATTTTCCACAAGTCCGATGCAGTCACGGAACGCCAACTCGTTGCCCGGACTTTTCGTCCACCCCCACGATCTGATGTCCGGGAATGATTGGCAACGGCGCGGTTTCCACCGCCGCCGGTTGGGGGAGCAGCATTGCTTTCATCCGCGCGCCAGCAATACCGGTACTTGAGCTTTATGCAGAACGTGAGCGGTGGCCGAACCGAGAATGAATTCCCGGATGCGGGTGTGCCCGTAGGCGCCCATGACGATCAGGTCGGCGTCGAGTTTGGCGGCCCACGTGAGGATTTCGGTTTCCGGGTTGCCGTGGGCGAGTTGGGCGTGGGCGGAAAGACTGCGGCTCCGGGCTTGGTCCAGCGCTTCTTTGAGAAACCTGGAGGCGTTGTCCTCGGTTTCGCCTTGGCAAACAGTCAGGATCGTCAATTCCGCCTTGAGCGCGTCGGCAAGATTGATCCCGGTTTGGAGCGCTTTCCGCGACTCACCGCTGCCGTCGTAGGCGAGCAACAAGGAGTGCAACTCACGAAACTGGGCCGGGGTGACGAGGCAGGGTTTGACCGACGCGCGCAGCAGGCGTTCGACGCTGGAGCCGAGCATATTGCCGGTCCATTGGGCGTGCTCACCGCGTTGACCGAGCACGACCAAATCGGCTTCCTTTTCGTAATCGAGCAGCACGTTCACCAGCCCGCCGGTTTCATGGGCCGTTTTGCAGGAGACCCTGGCCGCCCGGGCCTGCTGGGCGACGGCGCCCAAGATGGCGGCGGCCTTCGCGCGTTGAATCTCTTGCAGCTTGGGCAACAAGGCGGAATAGGGTGGCGCGCCGAGGGCTCCGGAAATGCCGGTCAGCAACGGGCCTTCGAGAATCCGGATATCGGTCACGTAAAGCGCCCGCAACTGGGCTTGGAGTTGGCGGGCCAAGGTCACGGCGTACTGCGTGGCCGCCGTGGCCGTTGCTGATCCATCCGTGCCGAGCAAGATTATGGGATACATGCCGTCCTCCTCTCGTGCAACAAGGTAATATACGGGAACCGGGCGCGCTGACAACCCCAACCAACGCGTTGACAAGCGGGGGGAATGCCTGTAACCATACCGCGCGTTGGGCGCTTAGCTCAGTTGGCCAGAGCACCTCGTTTACACCGAGGGGGTCAAAGGTTCGAGTCCTTTAGCGCCCACCATGAAGGAAAGCACGAAGTCCGAATTTCGGAATTCGAAACAAGTTGGTTTCGACTTTCGGTTTTTGACATTCGCATTTCCGCCCTCGGCGGTCGGGGGTGTAGCTCAACTGGTTCAGAGCGCTGCCCTGTCACGGCAGAGGTTGCGGGTTCGAGCCCCGTCACTCCCGCCAATTTCCCCATTGTCACCATTCGTGACACACGGCGACAAGCCGTGACCTTGACCAACGTTCACAGGCATTTCCACGACCTTTGCCCCGACACTTGCCGTGACAGGCGATGACATACTGTGACCGTTTGCGACTAAAGTTTGTGACAGCCGGTGTGACAGTGATTCCGTGTAGCAGGGCACCAACAGCGCGCCGAACCACAACGATCTAGATGAGCTTGGCGGCGACGATTTGGCTGACGAGTCGGTTGTCCGCACGGCCGGCAAGCTTGGTTTGGACGGCGTTCATCACCTTGCCCATGTCCGCCTTGGTGGTGGCGCCCAGCGCGGTGATGGTGGCAGCGATGATTTCTTCAATCTGGGCCGGCGCGAGTTCTTCCGGTAGGTACGACTTGAGAATCGCCAACTCGGCCTTCTCCTTGTCGGCCAAATCGGCGCGCCCGCCCTTCTCGAAACTTTCGATGGAATCCTGCCGTTGTTTGATCTGTTTCTTGATGACGGCGGTCACGTCGGCGTCGGTGAGCTGTTCCTGTTTCTTTTCGATCTTGTAGTATTCGATGGCCGATTTGAGCAGGCGCAACGTGGCCAGACGCGGGGCGTCTTTGGCGAGCATGGCGGCTTTCAGGTCCGCGACGATTTTGTCGTTCAACATGCCGGGCAGAGTAGGGGCGGGGTGGGCGGCTTGTCAATGCCGGCCACGATCATTCCAAGACGGTCATGGAAATGATGATCAACGTTGCGCCGACTTCTGGGCCATTGATGAGAATGGAACTGTTCTCGGCGATCTTGACGGTGGCTTTGGTGACGGAAACCTTGCCGGAGTACAACTCGACTTCCAGTTCGTGGACTTTCCCGGCCGCGCTTTTGGGGCGCACAAACAGGGTAAATCCTTCGCCCGGGTAAAGCCTGAGGCGTTTGCCTTGTTGGAGAATGCCGTGGGCAATCCCCTGTTGATCGTAATGCGTGTACCCAAAAACAGCTTTCAGTTTAGGGGCGATATCGTCGAGTCTGGGATCGCTAACGGCCTCTTGATTGGAAGCGCGAATGAGGCGGACGCGAACGGAAGCGGCCTCGGTGGTGGCGGCCAGCAGCAGCAACGAGATTGCCAGGATCGGCCAACGCATAGGTCAGGAATCCAGGCTGGCGTAGAGGGTTTTCATGACGGTCATGTTGGGTGTCCACGGCAGGCCGGAAACCCAGATCACCGTCATGCCGGCTTCCTTGGACTGAATCGGGGTCGCGACAGTGTCGGGCAACGAGGTCGTCACGCGCTCCACGACGGCCAGCGGTTTTGCCGCCGCGACAGGCGCCTTGCCGGCAATTGGCCGGGGGGGCCGCCATGTCCAGAACCCGGCCAGCAACGCCACCAGCAACACGGTTACCGTCGCCCATGCGGCTTGATGTTGGGAGAGCCGGTCGCGCCAACTCAGCCGGGGATACGGCGTGGCGACGACCTCATCACCGCGCCGTTCGATCTCCGCTTTGACTTTCGACCAGAAAAACTCCGGCGCATCGTCCATGGTCGCCGGCGCCGGGTTGGCCCGCAACAGCCGGCGGACGTGCCGCTGCTTGCGATATTCCGCGGCGCAAGTCGGGCAGACGCGGACGTGCCGCACCACGCGCCACCGCCGCAGGCCGCCGAGTTGGCCGTCGAGCAACGCGCTCAGGTATTTGGATTGATGCACCTTCATAAGTCGTCCTTCAACAGTTTCTGTAAATGTTTCCGCGCGTAATGCAGTCGCGACATGACCGTGCCGATGGAGCAGCCGACCACCTTGGCGATCTCGGCATACTCCAGTCCCTCAAACTCCCGGAGTTGCACAACGGCGCGATGCTCGGGTGAAAGCTCGGCCAGCGCGGCGTCAATCTGTTCCCGCAATTCCTTGCGCTCCACCTCTTGCGTGGGCAGTGGATTGGTCGAGGGTGGCTCCGCCACGTCCGCGTCGGTGTCAGGACCCAGCGCTTCCTCGAACGTCGTCGTCGGCTGACGATCTCGTTTCCGGACAAAATCAATACAGAGATTGGTGGTGATCCGGTAAATCCACGTGTAGAACGACGCGTTCTTGCGGAAGCGGCGGATGCCCTGCCAGGCGCGCACGAAGGCTTCTTGGGCGACATCGGTGGCATCCGGTTCGTTGCGCAACATGCCATACGCCAGCGCATAGACCCGTTGCCGGTAACGGTTGACCAGCAACTCATAGGCGCGGAGTTCGCCCCGCTGGCAACGCTCCACCACTTCGCGGTCCGACGGTTCCACTCGGGCGCGTTCATCACCAGATTTGGACGCCGCATCCACCGCGATATTCAGGGGGATTTTTTCGGTGCTATCCATTAACCTTTCACCACGCCGATAGGCCGCAAGCGGGCCACTTTCCTCGCCAGCCCGGCATTATGACAAACATCCACCACGTTTTCCACGTCTTTATACGCCCACGGCGCCTCCTCCAACGCCGTCCCTCGCCCTTGGGCCATCATCACCACCCCGCGTTCATCCATCGTCCGTTGCAGGTCTTGGAAACTGTGTTCCTTCTTCGCCCGCGCCCGGCTCATCATCCGGCCCGCGCCGTGGCATACCGTGCCCCACGTTTGTTCCATCGCGCCTTGCGTTCCCACCAGCACAAACGAATACCGGCCCATATCCCCCGGCACCAACACTGGTTGCCCGATGCTCCGGTACCGCACCGGAATCAGCGGATGCCCCGGCGGAAACGCCCGCGTCGCGCCTTTCCGGTGGACGCACACCGTCCGCCCGCCATGCTCCTCCAACTTCGCGATGTTATGCGGCACGTCGTACACCAATTCCATCCCCAGTTCCTTCGGCGAAATCCGCAGCGCGTGCCGGAACGCCTTCTCCGCCTTGGCCATCAACACCTGCCGGTTGGCAAACGCATAATTCGCCGCGCACCGCATTGAAGTGAGATACTCCTCGCCTTCCGGTGAGTGCACCGGTGCGCTCACCAATTGCCGGTCGGGCAGATGAATCCCATACTTGCGCGGCGCATCCCGCAACACCTTCAGATAATCGTCGCACACCTGATACCCAAACCCGCGCGACCCGCAATGAATCATCACCGTCACCTGTCCCTGCGCCAACCCCATCACCTCCGCGGCGTCCGCGTGGAACACTTCGTCCACCACCTGCACTTCCAGAAAATGATTCCCGCTGCCGAGCGAACCGAGTTGACCTTTCCCGCGTTCCAACGCCCGGGTGGTGATGTTCGACGGCTCCGCCTCCGCCAACCGGCCTCGTTCCTCGATGAAATCCAGATCATCGGCGCTGCCGAACCCATGTTCCACCGCCCAATGCGCGCCCTGCTGCACGCATTTCCGCTCGTCCTCCACCGTCAACTGCAGATCGCTCCCGCGCCCCAGCCCGCACGGAATATCGCGGAACAACTGCGCCACCAATTCCTTGATCCGCGGCGCGACCTCCGCCTGCGTCAAATTCGTCCGCATCAACCGGACCCCGCAGTTGATGTCGTACCCGACCCCGCCCGGAGAAATCACGCCGCCTTGCCGGGGATCGGTCGCGCAACACCCGCCGATGGGAAACCCGTACCCCCAATGAATATCCGGCATCGCCAGCGAATACTTCTGGATCCCCGGCAAGAACGCGACATTCGCCACCTGTTCCAGGCAGTTATCGCCGACGATGTGCTCCAGCATTTTCTCCGAGGCATAAATCCGCCCCGGCACCCGCATTCCCGACTTGTACCCCGCTGGCAATTCCCACAGCCAATCGTTGATTTTCTCCAGCGGACTCACACCGGCAGTGTAGTCGCGGTCCGGTTGAGAGACAAGCGACGTTACCCGTTGACAGAACTTGCCCAAACGGACCGGCAATAACAGGATTGCCGGGGGCGGCGGCGGTTGCTACAACTGCGGGGAAGCGGTTTATGGACATCGTCACACTGCTGGTGAGCATCGTGATTTTCGTTTATGGACGAAGACAGGAAGCGGAGGGGGCCGGCCTGCCGCTGATGGTGGTGGGGATCTTCGGCATCATCTTTGGGGTGGTGTGGATGCTCGCGACGCGCACCCACTTGTTGCCCGAATTATGAGCGCAAGGGTGGGGGCTTCCGGACGCGGCTGATGGGCTTTCACATGCGCTCGATTATCATCTCCGATTTGCATCACCGGTATCAGTGGGTGGAAACTTACCTCGCGGTGCAGACGTATGATGAGGTGATCTTTCTCGGCGATTACTTTGATGGGATTCGTGACACGCCCGAACAGGCGGGGGAAACGGCGCGGTGGTTAAAGGAGTCGTTGGGCAAACCCAAGCGCATCCATTTACTGGGCAATCATGATGTCTGGTACGGGTACGGTTGTCCGTACGCGTTCTGCAGCGACAATACGGACGCGAAGAGGGAGGCGATTGTCGCCGTGCTGACAGCCGGGGATTGGGAGCGGATGGGACTGTGTCATTGTTCGCAGGGGATTTTATTCAGTCATGCGGGCATTCACCAACGCTGGTTCAGTCATCCGGTGCATGGCGTGGAACTCAATTACATCAAACGAGTATGTGAGATTGGCCGGCACAACCTCCTGAATGGCAATCCCGACCCCATCTTCATGGCCGGTCAGGCGCGCGGCGGCGGTTACGGCCGCCGGCCGGGCGGGATCACGTGGCTGGATTTCAACCGGGAATTCGAACCGATTGACGGGTTCAATCAAATTGTCGGCCACACGCCGCACGCCTCGCCGGACAGCGAGGGCGTGGTGAAATGGAAGCCGAACAAGATCAAGCCGCGCAGCACCAACTACTGTGTCGATTTCAACAACAAGTGGGTGACCTTGATCGAGGATGGTGTCGTGAAGTTTGCGAAGTCGCCTCTTTACCCCGTCCGCCTAACGGGTGCCTGCTGAAGACCCGGGGGGGGCGGACAGCGCTCGGTGAGGGTCGTGACAATTCCTGCCGGACGCTTTTCCACATTGCTCTCGTTCGCGGGTTCCCCTAGAGTCGCCACACGCGAGTTATGAAAGTCCTGATCATCGGCGGCGGCGGGCGGGAGCATGCGCTCGTTTGGAAATTGGCCCAAAGCAAACGTGTCACCAAACTCTACTGCGCACCCGGTAATGCCGGCATCGCCCAACAGGCAGAGTGCGTGCCGATCGCGGCCACAGATATCGGTCAACTGGTCGCGTTGGCGGTGAAGGAGCAGATCGATTTCACCGTGGTGGGACCGGAAGCGCCGTTGTGCGCCGGGATTGTGGATGCGCTGCAGGCCAAGGGGCTCCGGGTGTTCGGGCCGACGAAGCGCGCGGCGCAGTTGGAGGGGAGTAAGGTATTCTGCAAACAGATATTGTTGCAGGCCGGGGTGCCGACGGGCCGGGCGGAGATTTTCGAGGAGGCCGGCAAGGCGCGGGCGTATCTGCGGAAGACGGGCGCGCCGGTGGTGGTGAAGGCAGATGGATTGGCGGCCGGCAAGGGAGTGATCGTCGCGGAGTCCGTCGCGGAAGCCGAGCAGGCAATTGGGGACATGCTGGAGCGCCGGATTTTCGGCGACGCCGGGAAGCGGATTTTGTTGGAGGAATGTTTGTCCGGCGCAGAGGCGTCCGTGATGGCGTTGGTGGACGGGAAGACGTTCCGGGTGTTGGCGTCGGCGCAGGATCATAAGCGGATTTACGACAATGATGCCGGGCCGAACACGGGGGGGATGGGCGCGTATTCGCCCACGCCGGCGGTGTTGAAGAAGCATCAGCCGGTCATTGACCAAGTTTTTGAGCGGACGCTGGCCGGGTTGCGGGCGCAGGGGATTGAGTTTCGCGGGGTGATGTACGCGGGGCTGATGTTGACGCAGGACGGGCCGAAGGTACTGGAATTTAACGCGCGGTTTGGCGACCCGGAGACGCAGGCAGTGTTGCCGCGGTTGGATTCGGATTTGCTGGACGCGTTGGAAGCGACGGCGGCGGGCCGGTTGGCGGAGGTGGAGTTGCGGTGGAAGAAGGACGCGGCAGTGTGCGTGGTGCTGGCCGCGGGCGGTTATCCCGGCAGTTATCAGAAGGGCAAGCCGATTACCGGATTGAAGGAGGCGGAGGCGTTGGCTAACGTGTCGGTGTTCCATGCCGGGACGCGGCGCGGTGGCAAAGGCGCGATTGTCACGGACGGCGGCCGGGTGCTCGGCGTGACGGCGCTCGGGGCGGACATTGCCGGGGCGGTGACGCGCGTGTATGAGGCGGTGGAACGGATTCATTTTGACGGGGCGCAGTACCGGCGCGATATTGCGGCCCGCGCGTTGGCGCGGCGGAAATAAAACAGCAAGCACATGAAGAAACTCATTTTGTTTTTGGCGGCGGTCGTGGTGGCCGGTCGCGTCGGGGCGGAGACGAATGCCACGGATGAAGTGACGCAAGTCATTCGGGCGTTGAAGACGCATTACGTGGACGCCAATCAAGTGGACAATCAGTCGTTGCAGGCGGCGAGCGTGGCCGGGATCCTGAGCTCCATCGGGCGGGGCGCGGTGCTGTTGTCGCCCTCGGCGCACGGCACGAACGGCATGGAGCTGACCGAGTCGAGCACGGCGTTGCCGGCCGGCACGGCGCCGGTGGCGCGTGCGGAAATCATCCAGCCGGACATTGGTTACATTCATTTGGTGGCGGTGACGGGCGCGGCGGTGAATCCGTTGGACGTGGAGTTGAAGAAGTTCGTGGACGCCAAGGCGACCGGGTACGTGCTGGATTTGCGGTACGCGGGTGGGGACGATTACGCGGCGGCGGCGGCGATCGCGAGTCGGTTCTTGGCGGACGGGCAGGAGCTGTTCGTCATCAAGCGGGCTGGGCAGAGTAACGAGGTGTTCCACGCGAGCACGGCGGCGGCGGGCGCGTTTGTGCGGGTGCCGGAAGCGCCGTTGATGTTGCTGGTGAATGCGCACACGACCGGGAGCGCGGAGGCGTTGGTCGGCGCGTTGCGGGCGCAGGACCGGGGGATCGTGATCGGCAGTTTGACGGCCGGCTCGGCAGTGGCGTGGGATGATGTGCCGTTGGTGGACGGTCAGATTTTGCGGTTGGCGTCGGCGAAGGTGGTGTTGGAGCCGGGCGATCCGAAGAACATGCCGGTGACGGACGTGTTTCCGAACGGGATCGCGCCGGATATTTTCGTGTCGATTGATCCGAGCGTGGAGCGGGAGGTGTTGTCGTCCGCCGCGACGAACGTGACGTTGACGGTGAGTTTGCAGCCGACGTTGCCGAAGCAGGTGCGGTCGGAGGCGGAGTTGTTGAAGGCGTTTCGCGGCGAGTCGGTGGGGCTGGATTTGTCGCAACCGGCCGGGGACAAGGGTGAGAAGGAAGCGGATGACAAAGGCGAAATCCAGAACGTGCGGGACGTGGTGTTGCAGCGGGCGGTGGATGTTTTGAAGGGCATCCGGGTGTTGCTCTCCTGGCAGTAAGCGGCGGACGCGATGGCAAAAGTGAAAACCATTTTGTTTGTGTGCACGGGCAACGTCTGTCGCAGTCCAATGGCGGAAGCGTTGATGGACAAGCTCGCGCGGAAACGCGGCGATGTCCGGTGCGTCTCAGCCGGCATCGGCGCGGTGGATGGGCAACCGGCCACCGATTTGGCCGTGGACGTGATGGCGGAGTTGGGCGGTAATCTGACGCATCACCGCAGCTTGGCGTTGCGGGCCGGGATGATCGAGCAGGCGGATTTCGTGTTCACGATGACGCGGCAGCAGCAGGATTTGCTGCAGGCGTTGTACCCGGAGGCGGCGGAGAAGATTTTCGTGCTGCGGGAGTTTCAGGAAGTGCCGCCGGACGAGAGTCGGGACATTGCCGACCCGATCGGCTCGCCGGTGGGAGTGTACCGGCAAACGCGCGACCAAATCCGCGACGCCTTGCCCTCGGTGTTGGAGTTCATTGATCAAACGGAACGTGTGATGAAGAAAACCTTGAGCGAAACCACTGAAACCCAGACCGTCACGCCGCGCATCGTGTTGGGGGCCGATCACGGCGGCGTGGAGATGAAGGCGGCGTTGAAAGAGTGGCTGACCAAACAAGGTTATCAGTTCACCGATCTCGGCACGAATTCGACCGAGCCGTGCGATTACCCGGACTACGCGTTTGCGGTTGCCGAGGAAGTCGCCGCCGGCAATTCCGAGCGGGGCGTATTGATCTGCAAGAGTGGCATTGGCATGAGCATCGCCGCCAACCGTGTCGTCGGCGTGCGCGCGGCGATGGTCGGCAGTGAGCAATGGGCGCGCCTCAGTCGCGAACACAACGACGCCAACGTCCTTGTCCTGTCCGGCATCGAGCTGAACAACGAGCAGGCCGTCCGCATTCTCGATGTCTGGCTCAGGACACCGTTTGCGGGCGGCCGGCACGCGCGGCGGGTGCAGAAGATGGATCAGCCGCCGCTTAAACCCGGTCTGACTCTGAAAAAGAGTTCGGCGCTGGCGCAAACCGACCCGGAAATCTTCACGGTTGTCCAACGCGAGAAGCAACGCCAACAGGAAAACATCGAGCTGATCGCCAGCGAGAATTTCGTCAACCCGTCCGTCCTCGAAGCGGCCGGCAGCGTGCTTACGAATAAATACGCCGAAGGTTATCCCGGTAAGCGCTACTACGGTGGCTGTGAGGTTGTGGACGTCGCGGAGCAATTGGCGATTGATCGTGCCAAACAACTGTTCGGCGCGGAACATGCCAACGTCCAGCCCCATTCCGGCAGCCAGGCCAACATGGCCGCGTACTTCGCGTTGGCCAAGCCGGGCGACACGATTTTGGCGATGAGCCTGAACTTCGGCGGACACCTCACGCACGGCGCGTCGGTCAATTTCTCCGGCCGATTGTTTCGGATCGTGCCGTACGGCGTGAGCCAGCAGACGGAACGCATCGACATGGACGAAGTGGCGCGGCTCGCTCAGTCCGAGAAACCGCGCATCATCGTCGTCGGAGCCAGTGCCTACCCGCGCACGCTCGATTTTGCCGGATTTGCGGCCATCGCGAAGGCCGTGGGCGCGGCGTTGGTGGTGGACATGGCGCACATTGCCGGGCTGGTCGCGGGCGGCGTGCATGCGAACCCGGTTCCACACGCCGACATCGTGACCAGCACGACGCACAAGACGTTGCGCGGCCCGCGCGCGGGATTGATTCTCTGCAAGGAAGCGCACGCGAAAGCGGTGAACTCCCAAATCTTCCCCGGCATCCAAGGCGGCCCGCTCATGCACATCATTGCCGCCAAGGCCGTTTGTTTCCAGGAAGCGTTGCGGCCGGAGTTCAAGGACTACCAACGCCAGATCGTCAAGAACGCCGCCGTATTGGCGGCCGCCCTGAGCAAACGCGGTTTCCGGATCGTCAGTGGCGGCACGGACAATCATTTGATGTTGGTGGATCTGCGGCCGAAGAAATTGACCGGCAAGGTTGCGCAGGAGGCGCTCGACCAAGCCGGGATCACGGTGAACAAGAATATGATTCCGTTCGATCCCGAGAAACCGATGGTCGCCTCCGGCATCCGTGTCGGCACGCCCGCCGTCACCACCCGCGGCATGAAAGAGCCGGAGATGGAGCAGATTGCCGGGTTGATGACCGAAGCGCTGGAGAATCCCGGCAACCTGGCCGTTGCCGACAAGGTGCGCGGCAAAGTACGCGCCCTCACCGCCCAATTCCCGCTGCCGTATACAGCGTGAGAAGGACGCGGTGTTGCCGCGCGATCAAGCGTTACTGCCGCGTCTGCGATGATCCACGGCGGAGCCGACTTACGGCAGCAACCGCACGGAGTCGCGAGCGATCAACTGGCAGCGGAGCACACGGTGGAAGCTGTGTTTGTCGAGCTGATCGCCCTGCACAATGCATTGGACGGCGATTTCGGCCAGCTCGCTCAACGGTTGGGCGATGGTGGTGAGGCGCGGAGTGAGAAACTGGCTCACGGATTCGTTCTCCAGGCATACCACAGAGATGTCCGCCGGGATTTTCAGGCCGAGCCCGTTCGTCAGGCTGTCGAGGAGGGCGAACCCGTGGTTGTCGGTCAGATTGACGCAGGCGGTGCATTGCTGGGCGATGATCGCGCGGGCGATGTCGAGCGGCGACAGGGTGTCCGCGGGCAGAATCAGCGGTGAAAAATCATTCGGCGTTTGCGCCGCCAAAACATCCCGGTAGCCCGCGGCGCGTTGTTCGACGCCCCACCCCTCCAATTCATCCAGCACCAAGGCGATCCGGCGGTGGCCGGCTTGGGCGAGATGCGCGGTGGCCGCGCGACCTTCGTCGTAATGGTCGGACGTCACGGAACTCCAGGCGGTCCGCCGGGGTTGTTGGTTGACCAGCACCACCGGCACGGGCGGCAGGTGTTCGAGTTGGACGATCTCGCGCTGGGTCAGGCCGACTTCGATGACGCCGTTGACAAGGCGTTTGGTCGCGAGGTCGATGGCGTTGTAGGGAATGAACTCCACCAGGTAGCCGTGCCGGGCGGCGACCCGCACGATGTGCAGCACCAGCCGGGTCTTGTAATCCCCGGCGCTCAGAATGTCGAGGTGCCCGATGACCACCGCGATTGATTTCGGCTTGCTCACGAACCGCGGGCGATAGCCAATCGTGCGGGCGGCTTGCAGGACGCGGTGGCGCATCGCCGTGCTGACGTGCGGGTAATCGTTGAACACCCGGGAAACCGAGACGATGGACACGCCCGCTTCATCCGCAACGCGGTGGATGGTCTGGTCGGCGGCGGCTTTCAGCATACGGCGCATAAACCCAGCCGCAGGTTCCGCGAATCGAACCCGCAGTGCAAGGCGAAACTACGGGCGGCGCGCCTCGGTGGTGAGCGCGCGGTCAATGAAGTGCCGCCCGACTCCGGTCGCGCCGACCGCGAGGAGTACGATTGTGAGTTCCGCGCCCGCGGCGCCGCCGCCAAGTCCGGACACGAGCGCCCCCAACAACGGACCCACGAGAATGCCCAAGCCCAGAATGGCTTCGTGCTGGCCACCCACTTCGCCTTTGTTCGCGCCGTAGTCCAGCGAGTAGTACAGCGAGCCGGAATACGAAAGCCCCAAGGCGATGCCGAGGAGAACCAGCGCCGCGAACACGATGGCCGGTTGCCTGGCCCAGAACGTCCCGGCAAGCGCGACCGGTCCCAGCCACATCGCCGCCCGCAGCCAGCCCCGGTTGTAGTGCCAGCCTTCCCATTTCCAGAACAGCGCGAATGCGGCCGTGCGCGCAAACAACAGCGTGCTGGCCAGCCAGATCGTGTTGCGCGGTGCCAAGCCGAGCCGTTGACCGACGAAAGGCGTCAACGCGCTGAATCCGGCCAGCATCATGAACCCCAACCCATTGGCCAGCCACGCGGTGTGCATAAAGCGACGTTTCACCGGTCGCGCCACCGCGTCGCCATGATGCGAAAGTTGCATCGCGGATTGTCCGGGATCGTGGCGGTTGCGCGGGGCGAACTTCATCCAGACGAACAGACAGAGATGCAGCAGTCCGGCCACCCAGACGATGGAGTCTGGTCGCCAGGCGAACAGAATTCCGGCGACGGCAAAGCCAATGCCGTCGCCCAGCGCCCAGATGACGTTGTAGAGGCCCAGCCGGTTGGGCATGGTGGTCTCGCCGGGACAGTGCAGGATCGCGGCCTCCAATGCCGGCCAGGTGGGCGCGATGAAGAACGTGTAAATCGCCACGAGCATGAAAGGCAGCCCCCGCCAACCCGGTAGCCAGCCCACGACCAGCGCGACGCCCGTTCCCAGCAAACAGACCGACAACATCCGGTCATATCCCCAGCGGTCGGAGAGTTTGCCGCCCCGGAGGGTCATCAGGATGTACACCAGTCCTTGCGTGGCCGTCAGCAACAGGTTTTGCGTATCAGTGAACCCGAACTTCGCTTTCGTCCAAAAGAAGGCGCAATACAAAAACAGCGTCGCAGCGACAGCGCTCACCCCTTCGAGGATGAAGTACTGCGATAACCGGAATTTGGGCGCGGTCATGGGCGAGCACACTAGCACGACTAGCCGGGGTGTAAAGCGTCGTCCGTTTTGTGTTTGCCGCCGTCGCCGAAAGCCGGTATAGGAAGTCCCAATTATCGGAAAGCCGCAGACTGGGATCGGCCACGGGTTTCGCCCCGAGACGGGTGCTAACGGTATTCAACGTTTGAATGGAGATGATCTATGCGAATGCATTGGGTTGATTACGCCATCATGGTCGTGCCGATTGTGGTCATCGTCATCGTCTCGTGGGCGACGCGGCGCTACGTGAGAAGCGTGGCGGATTTCATGGCGGCCAGCCGGTGCGCGGGCCGGTATCTGGTCTGCAACGCCGCGGGGGAAGCTGGTTTTGGCGCGGTCAGCGCCGTGGCGATTTTTGAGTACATTTACAAAACCGGGTTCGCCATCAACTGGTGGCAATCGTTGAGCATCCCCATCGGATTGATCGTCACGTTGACCGGGTTTGTCATCTACCGCTACCGGGAAACGCGGGTGCTGACGATGTCCCAACTCTTTGAGGTTCGTTACAGTAAAGGGTTTCGGATTCTGACCGGCATTCTGGCGTGGATTTCGGGTGTTCTGAACTTCGGCATCTTCCCGGCAGTCGGCGCGCGGTTCTTCGTCAACTACTGCGGCTGGCCCCAGACGCTCACCGTTTGGGGGCACACGGTGCCGACGTTTGGCATGGTGATGGCCATCTTCATTTCGTCGGCGCTGGGGGTGACCCTGATCGGCGGGCAGTTGACCATCATGATCAGCGATTGTCTGGAAGGGTTGCTGTCCGGGGTGCTTTATCTGGTGGTGGCGGTGGCCTTGTTGTGCATCTTCAAGTGGTCGGAGATTTACACGGCCTTGGCCGCCGCGCCGAAGGGCCAGTCCATGCTCAATCCGTTCGACACGGCCAGCGCGCAGGACTTCAACATCTGGTACGTCTTGATCGGGATTGTCGGCGGCATTTACTCCTATATGTCGTGGCAGGGGGGGCACGCCTTTCGGGCCAGTGCCGCCAGCCCGCATGAAGCCAAGATGGGCAATATTCTGGGTGGTTGGCGCGGCGTCTCGCGATCGGTGATGATTTCGTTGCTGGGAGTTTGCGCGTTCACGTATTTGAATAACCCGGACTTTGCCGGCGGGGCGGCGCAGGTGACCAACGCACTGAAGGCGATCCCCCAAGCACAAATCCAGGAGCAGATGCGCGTGCCGGTGGCGTTGAGCTTTCTCCTGCCCATTGGCGTTAAGGGCTCGTTCGCGTGCATCATGTTTTTCGCGATGCTCGCGTGTGACGGCTCCTACATGCACTCCTGGGGCAGCATCTTTGTGCAGGACGTGCTGCTGCCGTTCTGGAAGAAACCCCTTTTGCCCAAGCAACACATCCGGCTGCTCCGCTGGTCAATTGCGGGCGTGGGGTTGTTTGCGTTTCTCTTTGGACTGTTCTTTAACCAGACCCAGTACATCCTGATGTTCTTCGCCATTACCGGCACGATCTTCCTGGGCGGCTCCGGGTGCGCGGTCTTGGGCGGGTTGTACTGGAAGAAAGGCACCAATATTGCCGCTTGGGTGAGCATGTTGACCGGCTCGGTTCTGGCCACCGGCGCCATCGTCCTGGAACAGATGTGGACCCAGCTCCAGCCGAAGCTGGTGACGTTGTTCCCGGCCGGCACCGTCCACGAGTATCTGGCGCGCCACGCGGATAAGTTTCCCATCAACGGCCAATGGATGTGGTTCATCGCCATGGTCGTCGCCATTGCGCTCTACATCGTGATTTCCCTGCTGACCTGCAAGGAGGACTTCAACATGGACCGCATGTTGCACCGCGGCCAGTACGCCATCGAAACCAAGCCCGGTGAATCGCTCACCACCGCCCAACGCCGGTTCACGTGGGGTGGCATCTTGGGTTTCGATCACGAATTCACCTTGGGGGATAAGATTCTATCGAGCAGTGTGTTCATTTGGAGCATGTTCTGGTTTATCGTGTTTCTCGTGGGTACCGCGTGGTATTTATGGCGGCCGTGGTCGCTGGTCACGTGGGGCCACTACTGGTACATCTACGTGATCTTCCTGCCCTTCATCATCGGCGTCGTGACCACGGTGTGGTTCACGTGGGGCGGGATTCGCGATTTGATCCAACTGTTCCGGTCGTTGAAGACCGTCAAACGCAACGCTCTGGACGACGGCATGGTCGTCGGCCATCACAACCTGGACGAGGCCGAACCATCCACAACCGGGAACGACAGCCCGCAAGCTCCCTGACCGTCCAGGGCGCTCGCGTCCAGCGGTAGAACACAATTTTCTTCCCGTGACGGCAGCGCGGGTGTAACATCACCGGCAATTCAGCCGGAAACACACGCTGGTGCGGACGAGCTTCGGCAAAACAGATTGTCAGGATCTTAAGACGGCCCTCTCCAAGGAGTGGCTGGAAACCAACGGCATCGGCGGCTTCGCCAGTTCGACCATCATCGGCGCCAACACCCGCCGGCAACACGGTCTGTTGGTCGCCTCCCTCAAACCGCCGGTTGAGCGGTACGTGTTGCTCTCGAAAATCGAAGAACAGGTCGGCGACGCGCATTTGTCCACCAATCTCTATCCCGGCACGGTGTATCCCCACGGGTTCAACATCCAAATCGAGTTTCAACTGCGTCCGTGGCCGCTGTTCCGCTACGTGACCGGCGATTTCGAAATCGAGAAAACGGTCACGCTGGTTCACGGCGAGAATACGGTCGTCATTGGCTATCGGAATGTCCGGTCGCGCGCCCCGATCGAACTCCGGTTACGACCGTTGCTGGCCTGCCGGGATTACAACGCGCTCACCGAGCGCAACGACACCGTCAATCTGTCGGTCGAGCGAAACGAGCGCGGGCTATCCGTTCAACCGTACCCAGGCTTGCCGCGTTTGTATTTTCATTGCCGGCCCGACGCGGTTGAAACGAAACCGGACTGGTATCAGCGATTCATCTACCCGATAGAACAGGAACGGGGATTGGATTTTGAGGAAGACCTGTTCACGCCCTTTGAACTGACGTTTCGTCTGCCGGCTGGACAAACGGCCCATCTCGTCGTTTCCACCGAGGGCAAGAACGGCAAGGCGGAAGGGTTGTTGACCCGGGAACGCGAACGGCGGAGCCAGTTTGACCGGGAAACCGACCCGGTGCGGCGGGCACTGATCATTGCCGCGGATTCGTTCATTGCGCGGCGCGGGAAAGACAATCTGACCGTGCTGGCCGGTTACCCGTGGTTTACCGATTGGGGTCGGGACACGATGATTGCTCTGCCGGGATTGACGTTGACCACTGGCCATTACGACGTCGCCCGGCAGATTCTCCAGACGTATGCGAAGTACTGCGACTGCGGGATGTTGCCGAACGTCTTCCCCGATGCCGGCGAGACCCCCGAGTACAACACCGTGGATGCGGCATTGTGGTTCGTGGTGGCGGTATGGAAATACTGGCGGGCGACCGGCGACAAGGACGGCACCCGCGCCCTCTTGCCGGCCGGTCGTGACATCATCAAGGGTTACGCGGCGGGCGCGCGCTACGACATTCATGCGGACGCCGACGGTCTGATCACGGCCGGCAAGGCGGGCACGCAGCTTACCTGGATGGATGTGAAGGTGGACGGGTACGTGCCCACGCCGCGACACGGCAAGCCGGTCGAGATCAATGCGCTGTGGTTGAATGCGCTTTTGATGCTGGCGGAGTTGGAGGAAAAAGTGGCCGCCGACGTTCATGCCGCCGTGCCGTTGCGCAAGGAAGCCGACCGGGTGGCGGCAAGTTTCCTGAAAGCGTTTTGGTTCTCTGAGGGCGGCTATCTCTACGACGTCGTTCGCGAGGATTTCCGGGACCCATCCGTGCGTCCCAATCAGATTTTTGCGGTGAGCCTGCCGTACTCGCCACTGGATGAAACGCAGCAAAAGCACGTGCTCGAAGTGGTCACCCAACATTTGCTCACGCCGTACGGGTTGCGCAGCTTGTCGCCCCAGCACGAGAAATACGTGGGCCGCTATGCCGGCAATCGTTGGCAACGCGATTGCGCCTATCACCAAGGCACGGTGTGGTCGTGGTTGATCGGCCCGTACTGTGACGCTTACGCCCGAGTCCACGGCCCGGGTAAGCCGCAGAAGAAGGAAATGGCGCGGTTGTTGCAGCCTTTGTTCGCGCACCTGGAGGAGGCCGGTTTGGGTTCAATCTCCGAAATCTTCGACGGCGACGAACCGCACCACCCGGTGGGTTGTTTCGCCCAAGCCTGGAGCGTGGCGGAAGTGCTGCGGGTATTGGATACGTATTTGCGCTGACGGCTTGACGGGGCCGGCGGTTTCTCAGACAATCCGCCCCCTATGCAATCCAATTCGATGCTGACGGACAAGACCGGGATTGTGTTCGGCGTGGCCAACAAACGCTCAATCGCGTGGGCAATCGCGCAGGCGTGGGCGGAAGCCGGAGCACGGCTGGCGTTCACCTACCAGGGAGAACGGCTCAAGGACAATGTGGAGGAGTTGGTGGGCACGTTTGGGCCGGACACACCCATGTATCCCTGTGACGTGACGCGCGATGAAGACATCACGCGGGTCTTTGAGAATGTAGCCAAAGATTTCGGTGGCCGGCTGGACATGGTGCTGCATTCCGTGGCGTTTGCGCCGCGAGATGCCCTGGAAGGGCAATTCATCAACACTTCCCGGGAAGCGTTCCGCATCGCGCAAGACGTGAGTGCCTATTCACTGGTGGCTCTGTCGCGGGCGGCGGCCCCCTTGATGACCAACGGCGGTTCGATCATTGCGATGTCGTATTATGGCGCGGTAAAGGTGGTGCCGCATTACAACGTGATGGGCGTGGCGAAGGCGTCGCTGGAAGCGTGTGTCCGGTATCTGGCGTATGACCTCGGCCCGCAGAAAATCCGGGTCAACGCCATCAGCGCGGGACCGGTCAACACCTTGGCGGCGCGCGGCATTTCCGGTTTCACACAGATGCTGAAGCACTACGAAGAACACACGCCGATGAAACGGAACCTCGAACCGTCCGAGCTGGGTCAAGCCGGTCTGTTTCTCGCCAGCGAGATGTCCACCGCGACAACCGGCCAGGTGTTGTACGTGGATTGCGGATACGAAGTGATGGGCATGTGATGCTGGATGGTCATTGGCGCGTTAGCGGTTGAGATTTCAATTCCCGGAGCCGATTCGCTCGAGGCGAAACGGATAGTTCTGCGGAGCTTGAAAGACCGGGTGCGCCGCAGCTTTAACATCTCCATTGTCGAGGTGGAAGACAACGACCAGTGGCAATCCGCCGTCTTGGCTGTGGTAACCGTCGGCAACGACCGGCAGTTTACCAACCAGATTCTCTCCAAAATTGTTGACTTCATCGAGCACTCGCACGATTTGGTCATCGAAGATTACCGGCTCTCTCTTTTTTGACATGTTCACCGCTGTGTCATCCTAGTCCCGGTAAGCTGTCTTAACCGCTCCGGCAGCCTTGACAAACAAGGCTCGGATGGCTATGAACATGCGCTGCCATGCGGCTGGATTGGCTCTGTTCATCTGGGTCTGGCTCATCGGTTGCTGGACACTGTCCAGAGAATCTGCCAAGTCGGTCCGAGAAAGTTCCCGGCGACGGTTGACACTCATAAGCGACGGCTGAACATGCCAAAGTTCAAAGTGCTACTCTTGGACACCGATGCGTCTTGGACGTTGGGTGTGTCTGAGGCGCTCATCAAAGACAACTTTGAAGTGCTTTCGGCCCATACGTTTGATGATGCGCTGTTGTTGTTGCAGGCACGCGGTATCGATCTTCTTGTGGCCGACATTAACCTCCCCGGTGCAAACGGCGATGCGTTCCTCGAACAGGTTCGGCAGATCCATCCCAATGTGATGTTCATCATCTGCACGGCCAGACCATCGGTTACTCAAGCCGTGCAAGCTACGAAACTGGGTGTCTTTGATTACCAAGAGCGCGGGCTACAAGCGCCGTCGATTGAGGCGGTGCGCGAGTCGGTAATCCGAGCCGCTCAGCAACGACAACGGAGCGTGCGGGCGGATTTAGCCGATCCGCAACACCGGGGTCTGCTGGCGGAACCCGCCCCCGGATTCTACGGCATCATCAGCCGCAACGCGCAGATGCAGGACATCTTCGAGTTGATCCAGACCATCGCCGATAGCTACGCGAACGTGTTGATCTTCGGTGAAACCGGCACGGGCAAAGAGTTGGTGGCGCGGGCCATTCACGAAGCCAGTTCCCGGCATGGCAAACCGCTGGTGACGATGGATTGCTCGGCGCTCGCGCGCGAATTGTTGGAAAGCGAACTCTTCGGCCACGAAAAAGGCGCGTTCACCGGCGCGACCGACCGGCATATTGGCCGGTTCGAACGGGCCAACGGCGGCACGCTGTTCCTTGACGAGGTTTCCAACATCGATCTGGGGGTGCAGGCCAAACTGCTGCGCGTCTTGCAGACCCGGACCTTTGAGCGGGTGGGAGGAGCGAAACCAATTTCAGTGGATGTGCGGATTGTCGCCGCAACGAACCAAGCACTGGAAGAGTGCGTGGCGGACGGACGTTTCCGGGAAGACCTGTTCCACCGGCTGAACGTCGTGGAAATCCGCGTCCCGCCGCTGCGCGAACGGGTGGAAGACATTCCTCTGTTGGCGATGGAATTTCTCCGCCGGTTCAGCCGGCAACACCACAAAGACGTGCGCGGATTCACCGACCCGGCCATTGCGCTGATGAACGCGTATCGGTGGCCGGGCAACGTCCGCGAGCTGGAAAACGTGGTGTTGCAGGCGGTCGTGCTCGCCAAATCGCCCCTGGTGGAGCAAACCGATTTACCCAAGCGACTCTCCCAAGTCTCCTCCGCTCAGGTTTCGCCCCGGTTGGCGGATCAACTCGAAGAACCAGAGAAGCAAATCCTACTCAGCACCCTCCGGCAACACGCCGGCAACATCAAACGCACGGCGGAACAACTGCAAATCAGCCGCACGACGCTCTACGCCAAACTCAAAAAGTTCAGTATTGATCCCGACGCCATCCGCTAGCTACCGGCGCGCGTAAATCACCGCGACGTGATCGCGATAAATGTCCTTCCAAACCTTGGGCTGCAAGGCGAGCAGACTGTTTAACGGATGCGCGACCGGCAGCAACGTCCAGCCGACGTTGTATTTCTGAAAGACCTCTTCCCAGCCGGGCTGCACTTTGTCCGCCCGATCGAATGCCTTCATGAACCGGGCACCGTAGAAATCATTGCGGCTGTCCACGAAAACCTTGTGCTCCGGCAGCGCCAACATTAAGTACCCCCCCCAGCCATAGGCGTTGAACATCTCGCCATGAATCTGCTCCGGGTGTTGCCGGAGAAATTCCACCGCCTGCACCGGAAAGCGATCCGGCAGTAAATCGGTGCGCAGCCGCCCGGTTTGCATCACGTACACCACGAGACCAACCGTCAGAACGATCACGCCCGCCCCGGCGCGCCCCGGTTGCCACCGGTGAAAGCGCTCGGCGACGCGCTGCGTGACCGGCAATCGTCCACCGGTCCAGCGTTCCCGCAGCCAATGACTGAGATATTCACCCAAGATTGGCACTGCCACGATGGCGAAGATCGGGATGTTGCGCACCGAGTGGAGCGCAAAATAACCCCACACCGCCAGCAGGATAATGTCGGCCTTGGCGAGCCGCGGCCGGATCCAGGTCAACAGGACAGCGACCACCAGCAACAGCAGCAGGAACCCGTGCATCGCCGGCGAATGGAAATCCGGTGAGCGGAATTCGTTGGTGTAACCCGTCAATGTCGGGCTGTGGATGAAGCGGATGATATGGGCGTGCAGATTCCAACCGTTCGGGTTCAGCCAAGAAGCGACCAAACAACCAAGCAACACGAAAGCGAATGTTTTAGACCGGGCCCACTGCGCGCGATCCAAAACCATCCCCACCAAGTAACAGCCAATTAACACGAACCCGATGAAAAACGCGCCGTGCAGATTCACCCACATCACCATGAGCGGAACCAGCCACGCGAACAACCGGGTAACCGGCAGTCGATTGCGGGCGAACGCGCGCAGCTTGAGGGCAAACAGCAAGGCGAGCAAATGCGTGAACAAATGTGGGCGCGCCAGCCAGTGTTGCGACATGGCAAAGGTCGCCAGCACCACCAACCCGGCGGCCAGCAACGGCTCACAGTTTTCAGTGAGCAGTTGCCGGTGCAACAGCCAAAGCGTGGTCGCGATCAGGATGGCCGCCACCAGCACAAATCCGTTCCACCCCAGACGGTCGCCCGCCCCGGCAAAGAGAATCTCGCTCAGCCATTCCTTGGTGATGAACGGCGCATCCGGCTGGGTGTGTGAGAACTGATCGGTGTGCAGGATGGCGTGATGCGTGAGCATCCAGTCGCCCATACGCCAGTGCAGCGCCGGATCGCCATCGGCGCTGACCAACACGAAGCGCCAATTCGACAAGGTCAGGATCAGAAACACAATCACCCAGAGGCCGACGCCAACCGAGGGCACGAGAACGCGGGGAAAAGACGAGCGATTGTTCATGGGGTGCGTTCGTAAAGTTCGGCTTGCTCATTACCGGAAACGCGGCGCCAGCCCTTGTCGCCCGCCAGCCAGCGGGCCAGCCGGCAAGCTTCCGCGTTGTCTTTGATGATCAGTGCGTGAGTGACCCGGAAGCGGTCGGTGAACTGTGAAAAACGTTGGGCGCTTTGAAGGCTGGCATCGTACGCGGCGATGAACTCGCGGGGATACGCCTCCAAGCGGGGATCAATGAAAACCGGTCGCGCGCCCGCAAACGCACAAATCAGAAATCCGCCGGTATGAAAATGAACGTTGGCGACCCGCGCCGAGGGCGGCAGCGCGGTCAGGAGATCAACGACCGAGTTCGGAAAATTCCGGGGATACACCCGGATCCCGAACGTGAGATCACCTCGGGGCGAGCGGATCAGGTAGTGGGTGCCGGCCAGAAAATCCCCGGCGATCAGCCCCATGAACCCAACCGCCACCCAGCGCAACACGCCATTGGTTGCCGGCAACTGGCGGACGGCCAACAGGACCGCCGGCAAGGAACAGAGCACCGCCAGCGGGACGGCGCGTTGGGTGCGCATCGCCAGTCCGACGCTGAGCAGGATGATGAATCCATCAAACAACGTTTGTCGGGACCACGACCGGAGCAGGAGGAGGCCGCCCCCGACGACCCATATCAGGAACAGCAGCGAGTTGGCGCCGCTGGCCCAGGCGCGCGGGTGAAACGGGCTGGGGAATTCCTGCACTTGGTTGCCCAATACGCGCAAGGTGTGCATGAGTTCACCGGCCACCCGCAAGTTGTTCCAGCCGTACGGCGAAACGAGACAGGCTAGACCGGTAGCCAGCACGACCGGTAACACCCGCGCCTGCCGCGTGGCCACGGCGTATAGTAACAAGAGCACCGGGCCCAGATAGTACAGACTGTGGACGTTGGCCCAGACGATTTGAATCGGGATGCACCACCACAGGCGGCCTTGCCGGATGAGGACGAGGACCGCGGCCAGCAGGACATAGCTCAGTAACTCCGGACGATCCGACAGCCGGGGCAACATGACCAACCACGCCAGCATGAGCACCGTGGTTTCCCCACCGGTCAATTGTTGACGGCGGTCTCGCAGGCCGAACACCACGAGCGCCGCCAACACCAGATTCAACAAGACTTTCAGCGCAATTACGAACAAGCTCCCGCCCAGCCGCCACAGCGCGGCCAGCAGACAGTCATACAGCCAATACACGTCAATCCATGGATGCTGGGGGTAGGTGAAGGAGAACAGATTGGTGTGCTGAACTTGGTGTGTGGTGAGAATGTGATCGCCGACAGCGAGATGGTACCAGACATCCGGATCGTAAATGCAATGGGTCGCCAGCACGGCGACCATCCCCAGGAAAACGATGACAGGCAGGCGCTGATTCATGGGGTCTTGCGCCAGATGGTGGCGACCGGATCGGTGTACACTTGCCGCCACCCCGGCAGCAGCGCCAGCGCTTGATTCAACGGATGGTCGGTCGGCATCAACGTCCAGGTGATATGATATTTTTCGAGCGGGGTCTGCCAACCGGGTCGCAGGGAGGTGACGAGTTGAAAATCCTTCACCAACGCTTCGCCGTAGAAATCCGCCCGGCCATCCACAAACACACGATGTTCCGGCAAATACAGCATCAGATAGCCGCCCCACATGTATTGATTAAGCATGTTGCCGGTAAACTCGGCGGGGTGGTGGCGGATATATTCCACGGCCGGGACCGGCCAAGTCTTGGGCGGCATCTTGGCGCTCGGCGGCAGGAAAATCACGGCGGCCACGCCAAGCGCCACCATCAGGAGCCAACTGCCGGTTGCTTCATTGAGTCGCCGCAGTCTGGCCGACAGGCGCGCTCCCACGCCGGTTAGCGCGATGGACTGCGTCACGAGCGGCGCGGTGAGAATGGCGAGCAGCCCGATGTTGCGGCCGGCGTAAAGCGCAAAGTACCCCCACGACAGCAACAGGAAAATCTCGCCGGCCGTCCACCGTGGCCGGTTCAACACCAGCACCAGAAACAGCAGCGACAACCAAATGAGAAACCCCACGCCACTCGCTGCCTGAAAGTTGGTGGACTGATATTCGGCGAGATAGCCCGTGAAGAACTTGGATTGGAGGAATTCGAGGTTGTGGAGGTGCAGCCGCCAGCCGCTGGGGTTGAGCAACGTGGCCGCGCCGGCAACCACACCGGCGAGCGTCAACTGGCCGAGTTTCCGACGGTCCCGTTCCACGAACGCGCCGAGCCAATACGCGCCCAGCACGAAAAAACCGGCGATAAACGCGCCGTGCAAATTCACCCACAAGACTGCCAGAACCGCCAACCACATGACAAGCCGTCGGGCGTTGCCGTCCCGTTCGTGCACGCGCAACGCAGCGTGCCACAGCAGAATCATCAGGAAGCTGAACGCGTGCGGGCGTGCCAGCCAATGGTTCGTGGCGGCCCATGCCGCCAGCAACGTGACGGCGGTGGCCACCAACAAGTCGCCCCCCTCGCGGACCAACTGCCGGTGCAACAGCGCGAACGTCGTCGCGATCACAAACGCCGCCACGATGGCGAGACCATCCAAACCCGCCCACCGCCCGGCCAAGGCGAAGATCACCTCCGCCAGCCACTCCGTGGAAATAATGGGCGCGCCGGACCGGGTGTAGGAAAAGACATCGGCCTGCATAATCTCCCGGTGCTGCAGCATCCATTTGCCGACCGCCCAATGCATGCACGGATCGCCATCGGCCGACACCATGACGGTTCGCCATGCCGGTGTGAGCAGCAGCCACACGAGCAGCAGCCACAACCATTGACTTACTGATGGGAGCCACCAGCGCCAAGCCTGCCGGGGCAGATCGTCAGCCACGCCATCCTCCTGGCCGCGCAGTATAACGGCCCGAAACGCAGGCGCAACTCCAAAGCCGCGCGGTGCGGCCGGCTCGCGGTCTGGAAGAAAACTTGCTAGGCTGATTACCAAATCAGAACCACCCCATGAACCGCCTGCTGTGCATTTTGCATTCACGCTTGATTCGCCTCGTGGCCGTGGCGCTGGCCGGCTGGTGCGTGTGGCGGATTGTGGCGGTGTTGCCGCTGCGGGTGCACACGATTGATTTTTCGCATTACTACGTCTCCAGCCGGGTGCTGCTGGAGGGTTTGCCGGTGTATTCGACGCCGCTCGCGACTTATTACGCCAAATACGGCTTTGAGGTGTCCGCACGCATTCCGTACGCGACCAACCCACCGGGATTGCTCTGGTTGTTTGTTCCGTTTGCGCTGTTGCCGCCGGGAGGGGCGATGCTGGCGTGGACCTTGGTCCAAGCGCTCGCGTTGGCGGTGATTCTCTGGCTGACCATGCGGTTGTTGGATGACCGGCTCGCACACGGGCGCGACTGGATCATCTGCGCCGTACTCACGTCCCCGGTATTGTTGTGGCATTTTGGTTTTGCGCAAACCCAGCTTCTGTTGGCGGCGCTGGTGCTGGCCGGCTACGTACAACTGCAGCGGGGACGATCCACTGTCGCCTGCATCTTGGTGACGATTGCCGGCGTGATCAAACTTTACCCATTCGTACTGTTGCCCTGGTTTTTATGGCGGAGCCACGGTTCTTGGGCCGTCCGCGGCAAACGCCTGATGCTGGTAGCCGGACTCATCACGTTGACCGTGTTGGCTACAGGTCCCGGCCGGTGGTGGGACTTTGAAGTCTATGCCGTTCCGTACCTCCAACGTTACGCGGTCGAAAGCATTTATAACTTCAGTCTGCCGTCCTTTATGATGAAGCTGGGATGTTTGCCCGACCATTTTCACCCGACGGATGCAGTCGCGGAATTATGGAGTACTTGCGGAATCGGCGTTGGCATGTTGTTGTTGGTGGCGGGATATGGCGCATGCGCCCGGTGGGGCGGCAGCCTGGAAATGGAATTCTGTTGGCTGAGCGTCGTGATGTTGGTGGGCGGCATGATGACGTGGGGCCATTATCTGGTGTTCCTGATTTTTCCGATGGCCGTGGCGTGCGCGCAGCTTGCCGGGAAGACGGATTACCGGGAGTGGCTCATCATGGGACTGGCGTTTGTCCTGCTGAACAATCTCTACAACATCAATCGCTGGGAAACCCCGTTTCTCAAACACGATCTGTACCTGAAGCTCCTGGTAAACTCGCTGCCCTTGGCCGGGATGCTATTGGTCGCGCGGTTCTTCCTCCGTCAAATGATCAACGCCAAACAGCCGTCGAGGCAAGGCGCGTGAATATCCAACGTCCAGCCGGGGAGCTACGCAAAGTGACATGGTGTTTGGTGGTCTGTCTGGTCGTGTCGACCGCGCTCTGGGAAGCGCGCTCGATCTCCTCTCTGGACCTGGATGGAGAAACCGCCCTGTCGGAAGGTGTGACCCTGTATGGATTGACGCAAGTGCGGGAAGGGCGTTGCCCGTATGGGAACTTCTCCGTCCCACCTTATGCGGTTAGTCCGTATCCGCCGCTGATGTACTATCTGCCGGGCTGGTGCGCGCGGGGTCTCAAGACCGGGCCAGTCGGGACGTTGGTGATCGGGCGGCTATTTACGTGGGTGGCGTGGGGCGGGATTGCAGTCATGATCTGGCTGGTCGTTCGTCAAGCGGGCGGGGGCCGGTTGGTGGCGGCGTTCGGGATGCTGCTGTGGCTGGCCGGGAATCTGACGCCCGAGTACGCGATTGCCTTCCGACCGGACGCGGCGGCGTTGTTCCTGTCGCTGAGTGGGGTGTGGTTGTACTGCCGGTGTGACAGTGGGTGGGGGCGGGCCGGGGCGATGGGTCTGTTGGTGCTGGCGTTCCTTTGCAAACAAACTGCGACGGCTGCGTTGCTGGTCGTGTTATGGGAGGAATGCCGGCAGAAGCGATGGGGCGAAGCGGTCGCGTTGGCCGCCGGCTGGGCCGCCGTGGTGGGTGGCACAACGGTGCTGACGCAGTGGCTGAGCCATGGCGCGTTCCTGCCCAACGTCACCGGTTGGCTCAGTCTGTTTACCGAATGGCGGTGGCCGGTCACGATGTTGCTGGCGGTGCTGGCGTTGCATCCGGGCAGCCTGTTGGGCGGGATTGTGGGCCTGACGTGCCTGACCGGGGACAAGACGACGACGTTTCTGAAACGCTATTTTGGAGTCGCCTTGGTATTCGCGTTTGTGCGGACAACCAATCCGGGAACGGCTCCCAGTCATTACTTGGAACCGGCGGCGGTGGGCTGCGTCCTGGCGGCCTTGTTGCTCGACCGCTGGGCCGTGGTGCGCGGCGGTCAATGGTTGCGGTTCACCTGGCTGGGGCTGACCTGTGGCGCGGTCGTGCTGACGCTGGGGCAACGCGTGATGCGCTGGCCGATTTATGAACGGGAAATCGTCCACCACCGCGCGATGCGCGCGGCGCAAGTCCAAGCGTGGGAGCACTTGCTGGCCGCCATGAGGGCTTGGAGCGATCCATTGCTGATCGAAGATCCCTATCTGACATTGCGTTGCGGCCGCCCGGTTTATCTGACTGATGCCAGCGCGTTGGCGGTCATGCAAGAACACGGCCGATTCGATGATGCGGCGGTATGCCGGCAGATCACGACGGGCGCGTTCGGAGCGATTGTCGCGTTGCGCCCCTTAGATCAATCTGATCGGTGGCGATTTTTTCCCGAGCGTTGGTTGACGTTGATGCGTGCGCGCTACCGGTTGGCTGCTACTTACCGGCTCGCGCATTGCGACCGGACTTATTATGTGTACATCCCCCAAGCCCGGTAAACGATCCACAACCGATGGGCGCATCACGTTGCTGTTGCTGGTGGTCGCCTTCGCGCTGCGGGTGCCGTTCCGCAGTCAGTACGCGTACCACTGGGATGGCGCCCAGTTTGCGTTGGCGATCCAGGCGTACAATGTCGCCTTGAGTCAGCCGCACGCGCCCGGCTACTTCCTGTATGTGATGCTGGGGCGATTGGTGAATTTCGCGGTGGGTGATCCGCACGCAAGTCTGGTGTGGCTGGATGTCCTGTTTGGTAGTGCCGTGCCGGTCGTGCTCTATGGATTGGGGAGCGGAATGTTCGGGCGGCGCGCGGGTCTGGCCGCCGGGCTTTTCGCGCTGACCAGTCCGCAATTCTGGTTTCACAGCGAAGTGGCACTGACGTATGTGGTGGACGCGTGCGGGATTTGCCTGACGGTTTGGTGGTGTTGGCGGGCGCTGCAACGCGGTGGGACTTGGGGGGACGCCGTCGGCGTGGGAGTCCTCGTTGCGGTGGTCGGCGGTATCCGGCAACAGACCGTGCCCGTGCTGTTGCCGTTATTGGCGTATGTGTTTTGGCATTTTTCGACCCGGCGGCTGCTGAAACTCCTGGTGGCGATCCTGGTGGCGCTCGGTCTGGGGGCAAGCTGGTTTTTCCCGATGTTACATCAATCCGAAGGTTGGCGTGTTTATTGGGACATCGTCCGGCGCTACAACCAGAATAACGCTTCCGGCACGTTGACCGGCGGTGGTTGGCCGGCGCTGTTCACGAACTGCTATCTGTCCATCGCCTTTTGTTGGAATGGCCTGCTCTTGGGCGTCGTCCCGCTGGTGGGTGCGGTGGTTTACCGGGTGTGGGGGATGTCGCCTCAACAAAAACAGGTGTGGGATACGGCCCATCGCCGGGCGGGCCGGGTGTTGGCGCTGTGGATTGTGCCAATGGTGCTATTCGGCACCGTGATTCAATTCACTTCGCAGCCGGGACATGTGCTGGGTTACTTGCCGGCCTTGTTGTCATTGAGCGCGGCCGTCGTGGCCCAGTTGCGGCGGAACTGGTGTTACCTGACGGTGGTGGGGTTGGTGGCGGCTGGCAACATTTTCGTGTTCCTCGCTTGGCCCCAACGGTGGGATGACGTGTTGCTCGGATATGGCCGCACCGCGCGGGAGATTCGCCAACATGACCGGCAAGTGGCGCAAGTTGTCACCGCGATTCGTTCACGTTACCAGCCAGCGGACACGGTGATCTGTCACGCGCTGGCCGCCCATTACAGTTTTGGGTTGCGGATCTTTCAGTTACACCTGCCCGAGTTTCGGCAATACCAACTTGCACCGGACCCGACCATCCCCAGCCCGCCCGGCAAACCCTTGTGGTGCGTGCAAGGCGAACATTTGAGTTTCGTCAGCGGTTTGGACACAGAGAATCATCGGCAGGTTTTGCTCGTGGTGCCGCCCGGTATGGACGTGAACATCTATGCCCGGTACTTCACCCCTCTGATAACGCGGCCGGTGGAAGGATCGGGCAACAGATTGTACGAACTGCTCAGATAGGCCAGCCGGTGTCCAATTGTTGAACATTTTTTGGCTCACATGTTCGTTGAAACGAGCGACTTTCGTAGAAAAAAGAAAAGCCTTTTTCAGACAGCACATCCGCTAATTGGCTTAATTCCAGCGGTCTAGAGCGATTACCTTGTTCCGTAACCAACGTGGCACGGGAACTGTTGATGGAGAGCAGTGACAGTTGAAACCAATAAACTCGATGGGAGGTGATTCCATGAAGAAGAAGCTCGCCAAAGTGATGCGGAAATTTAACGGCCGCTCAGGTCAGAGCTTGGTTGAGTATGCACTCATCCTCGCCTTGATCTCAGTGGTGGCGATTTTGGTGCTGAAAGGTATCGGCACCAACGTCAACAGCAAACTCCAAAGCGTCAACACGAACCTGCAATAGTTTGCTGACGCAGATAACGAGAGGGGGAAAGAAGCCGCAGCCGCTTCTTTCCCCCTTTTCGTTTTTCTTTCCCGACCGGCTGTGCTACGTTGCCGTGCGTTGCCCGGCATGGAGCCGACCGATTCCAAAACCAATCCGTTGCGCGCCGGCATTGTCTCCCGCCCCAGTCCGGGACCATGCGCGGTCGTGATCTTCGGCGCGACCGGCGACCTAACCGGTCGCAAACTTCTGCCGGCGCTCTACAACCTGGCTCACGAAGGACAGTTGCCCGCCGGTTTTGCCATCATCGGCTTTGCGCGGCGACCCAAGAGCCATGAGGATTTTCGCGCCGAACTGCGCCGGGATGTTGAACAACACGCCCGCTTCCTGCCGATCAACCCGGCCGTCTGGGACGGTTTGGCTCAAGGAATTTTCTATCACCAAGGCGATTACGCGAACCCCAATGATTTCACAGCTCTTGGAAAACTGCTGGAGAAGGTTGACCGGGAACGCGGCACCGCCGGCCACCGGCTCTTCTATATGGCGACGCCGCCGACGCAGTTTGCACAGATTGTCCAGCAACTCGGCGCCGCCCGCTTGGTCACTTCACCGGGGCAGCGCATCATCGTTGAAAAACCGTTTGGCCGAAGCCTGGAAACCGCGCGGGAGTTGAACCGCATCATTACCGGCGTCTTCAACGAATGCCAAGTCCTGCGCATTGACCATTACCTCGGCAAGGAAACCGTCCAAAACATCTTGGTTCTCCGGTTTGCCAACGAGATCTTCGAGCACTTGTGGAATCAGAAGTACGTCAACCACGTCCAGATCACCGTCGCCGAAACCCTCGGCGTGGAAGCCCGCGGTGGGTACTACGATCATGCCGGTGCGCTGCGCGACATGGTTCAAAATCACATGATGCAACTGCTGGCGTTGATGGCCATGGAAGCGCCCACCTCGCTCGAAGCCGAGGTGATCCGCGACGAAAAAGTGAAAGTCCTCCGCGCCGTCCGGCCCATCCCGCCGGAACGGGTCGCCGAGTTCACCGTGCGCGGCCAATACGCCGCCGGCTCCCTCGCCGGCCAGTCCGTCCCCGGCTACCATCACGAAGCCGACGTGCCGCCCGATTCCCAAACGGAAACCTACGTCGCCCTCAAACTCTACATTGATAACTGGCGCTGGTCGGGCGTGCCGTTCTACCTCCGCCACGGCAAACGCCTGCCCAAACGCGCCGCCGAAATCGCCGTCGAATTCAAAGCGCCGCCGGCCGTCCTGTTCGGGGCGGACATCGCCGCGCCGCTCCAAACCAACGTCCTCGTCATCCGCATCCAGCCCGACGAAGGCATTTCGTTCCGCGTGAACGCCAAAGTCCCCGGCACCACGCTCAACATCCAACCCGTCAAAATGGATTTCCGGTACGGCGGCAGTTTCGGCGCGCGTTCGCCCGACGCTTACGAACGTCTCCTCCACGACGCGATCAGCGGCGATTCCACGTTGTTCATCCGGGGCGACGAAACTGAACGCTCGTGGACGATTCTCGATCCCGTGCTGACCGGGTGGCAACAATCACCGCCCCCGTTCCCCTACGAAGCCGGCACGTGGGGACCGCCGCAAGCCGACGCGTTCATTGAACGCGATGGCCGGCATTGGAGGCGACCGTAATGCCCGGCGCGCCGCGACTCGAATCCTTCACTGCCGGTGTCGAAACCGCCGTGGACGTCGTCGAGATTGAGCACCAACTTGCCGCCCTCTGGGAAATCGCCGCCGCGAACGAACCCGGCATCGTCACCCGCGCCAGCCTCTTCAACCTCGTCGCCTACGCCGAAGACGAAACCGCCCGCGACCACGCTGCGGACATCATCGCCGCACTCACCAGCCGGCATCCTTGTCGCGCCATCGTCCTGCTCGCGCGCCCGGAGGAACGACAGGCCGCGCTCAGCGCGTCCATCGCCGCGCACTGTCACCTCGCCGGCGGCGAACGCAAACAAGTCTGCTGCGAACAAATCTCCATCGCCGCCGCCGGCCCCGGCGTCGCCCAACTGCCGGGGACGGTGCTGCCGTTGCTCGAATCCGATTTGCCGACCGTGCTCTGGTGGCGCGGCAACTTCCTGAAACGTCCCGACCTTTTCCGGCGTCTTCTCGCTGTGGCCGACCGGTTCATCTTCGATACCTCGTATTGGGACGAGGTTCCGCTGCCCGACTTGGCGAAAACAATTGCCGCGCATCGCCGTTGCCGGTTTGCCGACTTGAGCTGGACCCGCCTTGCGTTCTGGCGCGGCTTGACCGCGGAACTGTTCGACACCCCCGAATGCCGGACCGAACTCGCCCACTTGGAATCCGTGGAAATTATCCACGGTGAAGGTCCGGGCGGCCGGTTGCGCGCTGAGTTATATGCCGGCTGGCTGGCTTCGCACTTGGATTGGACACCAACCGTCGCGAAACGCCGGTTACACCTGACCGTCAGCCACGATTCCGAAGCGCGCCACGTCGGCTTGATGGCCGTCACCCTCAAGAGTGCTGCCGGAGAGTTCGTCGTCCACAAAGATCACGGCCGGCAAACCGCCAGCGCCGTCGCGCGGCTGCCGCGGATGTGCGAACTCCCGCGGCGCCGCGCCCTCTGGCCGAACGACGAAGGCGCGCTGCTGTCGCAGGAATTGGATTGTCCCACCCGGCACGTGGTGTACGAACAAGCCCTCGCCTTGGCCGTGGAAATCGCCCGCTGGTAGGTGCGGCTGGGGTTTAATGTCCTATGCCGAGACCGCGCGCGCTGGTACTCTGGGTGTGCAATGGCGGGTGGTCGAGGGTGTATTCGACCAGGTCCATCAACGGGCATGTGGCGACACAGCAAACCTTGTCGGCACCGCCGTAGTACACGAACAGTGTGCCGTTGATGACGACATTCCCGCAGGGGAAGACCACATTAGGGACCAGGCCGGCCCGCTCATATTCGGCAACCGGTTCCAGAATTGGTTGGGGGGTGCGACCAAGGATTTGCAGAGGATTCTTCAGATCGAGGAGCATGGCCCCGACGCGGTAGATCATTTGGTCGTCGACGCCGTGGTAGAGGGTTAGCCAACCTTTGGTGGTCTTGATGGGCGGAGTGCTGCCGCCGATCTTCCGGCATTCCCAATCGAAAACCGGTTGGGCGAGCAAGTGCTCGTTCCGCCAACACAACAGGTCGTCGCTGAACGACATCCAGATGGACGGGCGTTCGCATCCGTAGGTGGGGCCCACCCAACTGCCGGGGCGATGGAGCAGGACGAACTGGCCGGCGACCTGTTCGGGGAAGACGATTACGTCGCGATCGTCGAGATCGGCGGCGGTAAGCGGGCCGAGCCGGTGCCACGCGCGAAAATCTTTCGTCAACGCCAAGCCGGAGCGGGTGAGGTTTTTGCGGGCGGCCAATGGCGCTTCCGGGGGCAACGGCGGATTGAAGGCGTTCAGGGGGAATTTCTTGCGCCAGTAGGCGGCCGGCGGAAACATCCGCGCAGCGTAGGTGACAAAGTAGGTGTCGCCAAACCGGACAATGCGCGGGTCTTCAATGCAGCCACCGTCCCAACTGCCGGGCGCGGGACTGAAGACGGGCCGGCCCGAGACGCGCGCGAAGTGGAAACCATCGGTACTCTCGGCCAGACCGAAATGGATGGGGTGTTGGTCAGTGTCCGGGCCGCCCCGGTAGAGTAAGTGGACTTGGCGACCGTCCCACCACGCCCCGGGATTGCAGGTGCAGATATTTTCCCACGATGAATCTGCGGTGGGACTGATGATGGGGTTGTCCGTGTAACGCTTCAGTTTGAATGTATTCAATGGTTAGCCCTTGAGACCGGTCATCGAAATGCCTTCGATGAATGTTTTTTGCGTGAAGAAGAAGAGGACAATGATCGGCAACGCGACCAACGTGCTGGCGGCCATCAGGTAATGCCACTCGGTGCCGCCGTGCTGGCTCTGGAAGAACTGCAGGCCGAGCGCCAGCGTGAAATCCTTCTGGTCGGTCAGGTAAATCAGCGGGCCGAGAAAATCGTTCCATGTCGCCATGAACTGGAACAGGCCGACGACCATCAGTGCGGGCCGGCACAACGGCAGGATGATCTGCCAGAAGATACGAAACTCGCTGCAGCCGTCGATCCGGGCAGCTTCGGATAGGTCTTTGGGAATCGACATGAAGAATTGCCGGAGCAGGAACACGTTGAACGCCCCGGCAAAGAACGAGCCGACCCACAACGGTTTGAGTGTACCGATCCAGCCCAGCGCGCGGAACATGCAGTACAACGGCACCATCACCACCGGGAACGGCACCATCATCGTCG
This sequence comes from Verrucomicrobiia bacterium, assembly GCA_037441425.1. GTDB lineage: Bacteria > Verrucomicrobiota > Verrucomicrobiia > Palsa-1439 > Palsa-1439 > JBBISF01. Next base: position 78,672 of record JBBISF010000001.1, on the reverse strand, counting down.
CCAGCGCCACGAGAAACACCTTATTGCGGCCCAACCATTCGATGCGCGCAAAACCATACGCCGCGAGCGCGCTGGAGAATACCGTGCCGATCACCGTGAGGAGGCAGAGCACGAGCGTGTTCTTGAGGTAGAGCGGGAAGAACTTCATCGCGCGGATGGCCGCGGCGAAGTTGCCCCAGCGCGGGGCGAATTTCTTCACGATCTCGTTGGCCGGGTACTTGCCCAAGTCGGCCTGCTGAATCTCGGTCAACTTGCCGTCTGCTTTGACGTACAACCGGTAAGGGAGCCACGTCGGCGGCATGGACATGGTTTGTTCGATCGGTTTGAGACCGGTCGAAATCATCCACACCAGCGGGATGAGAAACATGACCGAACCGAGCAGCAACAGCAGGTAGATCAGGATGCGGGACAGGACACGCATGCGTTATTCCCCTCCATAGAAGATGAGTTTGCGCGTGGTGCGCGTGGCGACCCACGTCAGAAACAGGATGATGAGGAACAACACCCACGCCATCGCGCAGGCGTAACCCATTTGCCGGTACTCAAACGCGTTTTGGTACAGGTACACCGCGTAGAACAGCGCTGAGCGGTTCGGCCCGCCGCCGCCGAGCATGATATAGGCATTGGCGAACACTTGCAGCGAACCGATGATGCTCATGATGAGGTTGAAGTAGATGACCGGCGAGATCATCGGGACGGTCACGTGCCAGAGCCGCGCCCACGCCGTCGCGCCGTCAATCTCCGCGGCCTCGTACAACGACCGTGGCACGTCCTGCAACGCGGCGAGGTAAATGACGATGGTGTTACCGCAACCCCACAGCGACATCAGGATCAATGACGGTTTCGTCCACTTCTCATCGGCCAGCCACTGCGGGCCCTTGATGCCGATCAACTCCAGCGCGTGGTTCAACAATCCGAAATTGCCGTTCAAGATCCATAGCCAAATCATCGAGCCGGCCACGATCGGGATCAGCGATGGCAGGAAAAAGATCGCGCGGAATGCCGCGCGGCCGCGGACCGGTTGGTTCAGCAACACGGCCACCACCAACGAAATCACCAGCCCGAGCGGCAGGGAGAACGCGGCGTAATACAGCGTATTCCAAAGCGATTGCCAGAACGCGCTGTCCGTCAACATGTCGTGGAAATTGAGCGTGCCGACCCAGACCGGTTTGGAGAGCACGTCGTAGTCGCAAAACGAATAGTAGATGGACGCGAGCACCGGGTAGAGCGTGAACGCCAGAAACCCGATGATCCACGGGCTGATGAAGGCCAGCCCCAGCCAGAGTTGTCGGCGTTCACCGCGCGTCATAGTTGTTCCATTCCTTGAGGCGTTCGTCCTGCACGGCGTCCCACCGGCACTGGACCCGGTTGAACCGCCATTGCACTCGCTGCTGTACGTTGTCGAGCGCTTCCTGCGGCGGCGCTTCCAACGCCAGGATGCGATCCATCGCCACCTGCATTTCGTCCCGGTACTCCTGCCAGATCGAAAGCTGCGGCACGTACCGAGCGTGCGGACTCTTGGCCAGTTCGATGAACGTCTGGATGTAAGGGTTCGGATGCCGTGCGATGAATTCCGGGCTGACCTTGAGTAACGGACTGAACTTGCGCTGGCCCAGACACAGTTTCTCCATCGGCTTTTGCAAATTCACATAGCGCGCGAACTCAAACGCCTCCCGGGGATGCCGCGCGCCTTTGGGTATCACCAGCACGTCGCATTCAGCAATCGTCACCATCGGAAACCGTTGCGGGTCCTTGGCCGGGAACGGGGCCACGCCCCACTCCAATTGCGGCGCGTACTTGCTGATGAAGTTGTACATCCACACGCCCTGCAATACCATCGCCACCTTGCCGGCGAGGAACGGACTTTGTGGCGACGAGAAATTGCCAAACGACGCGCCGAAGCTGCGCAGGTTGTCCACGCCGAGCTTCTGCGCGTACTGCTGCACCCACGTGAACGCCGCCACGTTTTCCGGGCTGGCCGTGGTGATCCTGCGGTTGCCATCCCACAATGAGCCGCCAAACCAATAGCCCCACATCTGCATCCACCACCCCGGCACTTGCGGCAGATGGCCAACCTGTATGAGGCTGAAATTCTTGGCCTCCCGTTCGGCAGGAGTCAGATCGGTATACCGGACCCGCCCCGTCTTTCCGCCGCGTTGAATCTCGACAATGGTCAGCCGGTCGCTCATGGCGTCGAGTTCGTCGAGCCTGCGCGGTGGCCGGTTCGGATCAAGCCCCGCTTCACGAAAAAGTTTTTTGTTCCAATGCAACGCCACCGAAGCCGGCGTGCTCGGCAACGCCCACAGGAACCCACGATGGCAACAGAGTTGCCAGATGACCGGGATGTAGTCCGTGGATTTGATGCCGGCTTGCGCGGCGAACTTGTCCAGCGGCATCAGCGCGTTCTTCTCGGCGAAATCCGGTACCGTGTGCGACCACAAACCCGCAACATCGGGCGGATCACCACCGGCAGTGGCGAGGATCAGCTTGTGATCAATCTGGCTGACCGTGAGTTTTTGAACGAGAATGTGATGTTGCGACGCATTGAAATCCGCAACGACGGCATCCATCGCGTCGCCTTCAAACCCGGTCCACTTCTCCCAGTAGTGAACGATCACGCGTCCATCGGGAGTCCGGTCCCTGGGAGTAGGGCTGCAACCACACAGCACCACCAAACAGATTGTGGCGACGACGAAACTCGTGCTGGCGCGAGCCGCGCTCATTCTGAGAGGCCACAGTTTGCCGCGCAGGCACCCGCGCGTCAATCGTTTTACCGGTGCCGGCGCCGTTGCCATACCATTCCCAACCCAACAGCCAAGAGCGCCACCACGGAAGGCTCCGGCACGGCTAGATCGAATTGCAGGTTGTCGAAACTGACGGTTTGGGCAGGGTCGCCGGTGTGCACCGTGATCTTCGGCATCAGGTACGTTGTCCCGGCCGTGTACGTGAACGCGCCGAGTGACACGCTCGTCGAGCCGACAAACGTGCTGGTGCTCGCCGTCGGGAAAACCTGCCACACTGTTCCGATATAGTTTCCGCCCGAGTTAAACTCGTCCAAGGCAATATCGTAACTGGTCGAGTATGTGATCGCGGCGACTGTGAACCCCATGGTGTAACTGGCCTTGTAATTAGGATCAAACGGGACAAACGGCGCGACACCCGTTTGGGGACCGAACGCCGCCTGATTGTTGGCCGCGTTAACATAAAGCAGCCCCAGATTACCGTCCGACGTGATGGTCGAACCACCACCCGGATCGGCGATGACTGTCCAGTCGCTAACATTCGAGAAGTCCTCCGACCAGATAATTGTCGCCCGCGCTGTACAGGCGAGCAGTAAACCGCAGCCAACGATGGCACAAAACACCAGTTTTCCTGCTATGTTTTTCATATTGTCCCTCTTTCTTCCTCCCGCCGTCTGTGGCTGGGATTTTGCGTTTGAGTTTGACATGTTGCCCGAACTATGGAACCTTACCACATTGATAATGTTAATCAATGGCTAATTACTACACGAGAGACTTGGGGTTGTCAAGGCCAGAAAAGGCTCGAAAAGCAGCCTTTACCCTTGTGGAATTGCTGGTCGTCATCGCGATTATCGCTCTTCTGGCGGCAATGCTCCTACCAGCCCTTTCTAATGCCCGGGAAAAAGGCCGCATGGCCCGCTGCGTCAGCAACCTCCGCAATCTCAGCCAAGCCCTGCATCTTTACGCCAGTGATTACGACGGTTATCTCCCACCCATCGACGATCCCGGTGGCGTGACATGGGATATCAAGCTCTTACCCTATCTGAGTAATTCGAAAGCCATTTTCCTGTGTCCCAGTGACCCATGGCCGCGCACTGGTTCAGCCCTGTCGCCGCGCTCCTATGCCGCCAACGGCGGAGTTTCCTATGCGCCGTACACGTGGACGGATTTGCCGTTCGGAACTTTCGGCAAGGCACCGATCCACCGATTGGACGATGTCGGCACGGCGAAGAACCGCCTGATCCTAATCGCTGAAAGGCCCGGCGACGCGCCGTCCAATCGGGGATACGTGGGCCAGTTCTCCTTTTGTAGTCTCGACACCATTCCCGGCTTCATCCACCAGAATGGGAACGGCGGCAACTACCTCTTTGCGGATATGTCCGTCGAATACCTGACGGTCGCGCGGGCGTTCTACGTGTTCAACAACAACGACTGGTACATCCAATGATAATCCGCCCGCCGATCACGGCGCGGGCCGGAGAATCAGTAGTCGTCCAAAACGTACAACCGCTGAAGGTTCGCCGCCCACCCAGATTTTGATTTCGAAACTGGTCGTGCCCGCCGGCCAACTCAACGAATCCAGCGCCGCGGCGTGCCAACCGGCCTGCGCGTTCTTCACCACATCCAGAGACGTCAGATACTTGCCGTCCGAATCGAACGCCACAACTTGCAGCGACGCGTCACCGGCATCCGCGCGGGCGACGTTCCATAACAACGTCAAACCCGGCTGCTGCGCGAGCCGCTTCAGGCCGCGGACAGAGCCGTAGCTCGTGCCGGGTTTCAACGTGAAGAGCAGCCCGGCCGGTGAATTGCTGACGGCGAGACTTTCGTTCTCCCATGCCGCCGCGTCTTGAAACGATTCGTCCAGCGCCGCCGTAAAACCATCCAGCGGCAACGTGAGGACCAGATCATCCAGCAGCACCGCCGCGGCTTTCGCCCCGCCCACCCACACCTTGAACATCACCTGATCCACGCCCTTGCCGAACCCAGCGGCCTTGAGATCAAATTGCTGGCGACCCGTGGCAACCGAACCATCAATCAGATTGGCTGTGGCCACAGGGTGATCCTTGCGGAAGCCCAGCACCTGCAACGTGTAGTTCCCCCGCGGCACCTCGGTGACGGTGACCTCAATTTTCTCGTTGGGAAAATACGGGAAACGATCCGCAATGAACGCGTTACCGGAATCGCCCGCGGCGTTATGCAGGCGGACCAACAGTTTGCCGTTGGTTTGCTTGGCCTGCGCCGTGTCCCACACCCAGGCCTTCTCCCCGGCTTGCGAAGCGCGGAACAACTCGATCTCCGACGCCTTCCCGGTCACGCTCCACATCGCCATCCCCATGATGAACGCCGCGAATTGTCGCTTCATTTGCCGCCTCCTGCCAGTGCACGCTCCATGCTGATTAACCTGTGTTCCATGAACCACCGCCGTCCGCCAATCAACGCCTCCACAAACCGATCCACCGACCGCGTCCACGCCTTGCGGTCCGGCCCTTCCGGCAATGTTTCGATCTTGCGCCGCAGTTGGAAGATCCGGTAAGGCCAGCGATTATCCTTGAGATAAGCCCGCCGACCCGTGAAACGGGCCACGAACTGTTCGGTGAGATTGACGAACTCGAATCCATACGGTTCTGCCGGCTCAATCGTCGTCCCCTCACCGAAATCGTTCCACGTGATGATCTGCACCGCGTCCGGCCGGTACGTCAACACGTCCTGCCAGCTTTCCCGGTATTCTTTGTCGCCCCGCCGGTCTGTAATCCGCGGGCCGTTGCCCCAACCCCACACCCCGGCATCGTTGAACCCCGGGCACACGCCGCCAACCCAATAATTAATCTGCCCGCTCTTCCGCGCGGCGCACGCCTCCTTGTATGCCGGATCGCGCGGGCGGCCATCCGCGCTCCAGAGGTAACAGCCGCGCGCGGAGTCGGTGTACCGGAAATCCACGCCGCCGCGCACGTAGAGGAACCGGTGATCCTGGAATCGGCGCATGATCGCCGTCAATTCCTCGGGTGAAAATGTGTTCGGGCCGAGGCCGGTTTGTTCCCAACCAGCAAAGACAAACAGAACCGGCAATCCGTTCCGCCGCAGGTACGCGGACGATCGCGCGTATCGCGCGAGGACGTATTCCACCTGCGCCGTCATCACGTCCATCGCTTCCGCGCGGGTTTTGGCTTGGCTGTACGGCGGGAAGAATGATTTCTCCTCCAAACAGATGGCGAGGCGCATCCGGCAGCGCTCGGCAGCCGCCACCATCGCGCCAAAGACTTGATCGGCGAAACTATGCGGCCCGTACCAATCGGCGACGAAGCCGTCAATCCCGGCCACTTTGGCCGTCAACATGTGGTACTCCAGCACATCGGGATCGCGTCCGTCGTACGGGCCGATGAGCGGATAGTAGATCGAGCAGATGTCGCGGTGACCGTTCGGCAGGATGTCGTCGGGATCATGTTTCGGTCCCTTGCCGTACCACTGCCAATGATCCCAAACCATCGTGCCATCCGGTTGCTTCTCCGCCTTGAACCACGGCATGTAATGCGCCAGGACGGTTGGCTCGGCGGCCCAAGCTGGGCCACCCAATAGACAACAACCGGCAACCAAGATGGAGGCGATCTTGCTCAAATGGAAGTTTTGATAAAGTTTATCAATCAGCCTCCCGGCGTCAAGCCGGTTCGGAATACCCCGGCAGCGTCCCGCCTGATCACCATTGAGCAGGCGCCCGTCGCTGGCACGCAATCGGCTTTTTAGAGGTGGTGGTGAGAACGCAACCCACAGACAAATGCGAGAAGAGTGTCGTGATGTGCCTGCCCGTACTTGGCGGCTGCACGGCGTGGGCCAAAAACGTTCGCACCGGAATTATCAAATTATCACGGATGAACGTGGGAAACCGTCGGGCCGGGTGGTTCCGCTAACTGATGAGGGGACAGACATATGGGACTCTTTGCTTCTTTGGGCGCATTATTCATTGATGACAATTCTGCCAGGGAGCGCGCGGAAGCGGAACAAGAGCAGGAGCGCCAGCGACACACGGTGCTGGTCATTGATGATGACGCGAGCTACTTGGACGTTACAGTAGGGCTGCTCCGCGAGGCGGGGTTCAACGTCTTGAAATCCTCCAGCGGCCCGAAAGGGCTGAACGTCCTCCGGTACGCGCCTGAAGACGTCAAAGTGGTGCTGCTGGATTTCGACATGCCACAATTTGATGGCGCGGAGACGTTGCAGTTTGTCCGGCAACTTAGTCCGGCCGCCAAAGTAATCGGTATTACCGGTGTGGATCCTAAATTTTTGCCGCCCGAGTTCCGCGACGGTGTGGATGAACTCCTGCCCAAGCCGCTCGATTCGCAAGCGTTCCTTCAGCACCTCAACCTCTACTTCGCGCCGCCCACTCCCGCACTGGCCGGCCAATCCTGATCTTCCTTCCGGCAAAGCTGCGCTTGACCCGTCGTGACCGGTGGCCTAGTAATGAGGCCATCATGATTACGGGAATTGAAAATGTGGTGTTTAAAGTGGCGGATTTGAACCGGGCGTGCGCGTTCTACGAGAAATCACTGGGATTAAAAGTCGCTTACCGGGATGACGCGGCGCAATGGGCGGAGATTGATCTCGGCGCAATTCACCTGGGTCTGCAACAAGCCGAACCGCACGGCGGCGCGCGCAATCCGTACGTCAGCCTTGCGGTGGAGGATTTGGATGGAACGATTACCACGCTCAAGCAGCGCGGCGTGGAATTCGTCGGCGCCGTGGTGACGGATTCGGTGGGACGGACGATCACAGTCAAGGACCCGGACAACAATCAATTTGAGTTGTTCGAAGCCGGGGAGTAGTGGCCGGTCATGTAGGCCGCTTCTCTGAAGGGGCGTACAATTTATGTTCGAGCGTCTCTTCCGCTTGCGCGAACGCGGCACGTCGGTGCGCATCGAAGTGCTGGGTGGGGTGACGACGTTTATCACGATGGCCTACATCATCGTGGTCAACCCCGCGATCCTGAAGGCCATCGGCATTCCCGCCGGTCCGAGCACGGTGGCGACGATTCTGGTGGCGGCCATCGGCTCGCTGCTGATGGGCTTGTATGCCAACCGGCCCATCGCGGTCGCGCCCTACATGGGGGAGAACGCCTTCATCGCGTTTGGTTTGGCGGCGATGGGATTCACGGCCACTTGGCCGCAAGCCATCGGTGCGGTGTTCATCAGCGGCGTGGCGTTTCTGGTCATCACTGTCCTCAAGATTCGTTCCTGGCTGGCCAACTCCATCTCCGTCAGCTTGAAACACAGTTTCGCTGCCGGGATCGGTTTGTTTCTGGCGTTCATCGGACTGTTTGAAACCGGCATCGTCACCCGATCAGCCTCGCCAGCCGTACCGGTGGTGATCGGCAATCTGCGCCAGACGGAAGTCTGGTTGGCCATTCTGGGATTTGCGCTCATCGCCGTGCTGATGTACCGGCGCATTCCCGGTGCAATTCTCATTGGCATTGCCGTCACCGCCGTGCTGGGATGGTTTCTGGGCGTGGCGCAGTTGCCCGCCGGCATCGCGGCCTGGCCGTTTACCGGTGAATACAGCTTGAGTCCGATCGCGCTGAAACTCGATATTCGCGGCGTGCTGCAACTGAGTTTTTTGCCGGTGCTGCTGACGTTGTTTCTGATGAGTTTCCTCGACACGCTGGGCACACTGGTTGGCGTCGGCGCGGCGGGCGGGATGTTGGATGAGAAAGGGAACTTCCCGGAAATCGAACGCCCCATGATGGTGGACGCCGTCAGTTGCGTTGTCGCCGGCGTGCTCGGCACGTCCACCAGCGGCGCCTACATCGAATCGGCGACTGGCATCCGCGAAGGGGCGCGCACCGGCTTGGCGGCGGTGACAACGGCGGCGTTGTTTGCCGTGTCCCTGTTTTTCATTCCGTTGGTCGCGCCGCTCCAGCAATTGAAATACGCCTACGGCCCGGCGCTGATCGCGGTGGGCGTGCTCATGATCAACTCGGTGCGCGGGATTGATTTCGACGATCTGACCGAACTCGTGCCGGCCTTCGCGACGATTGTCATGATGGTGTTCACCTTCAACATCGGCAACGGGTTGACGGCCGGGCTGGTCTTGTACCCGGTGATGAAGATCGCCACGGGCCGCGGGCAAGAACTGAACGGCGGCTCGGTTGTGCTGGGTTTACTGTGCCTAGTCTATTACGTCTTCGGCCTGCCGCATTGATCATCGGGCGGCCCCGGTAGATCGTGCCCTCCTGCGGTGGTGCGTGCACAACGGATGAACGAATGGCGGCAGACGTTCATGACAGGCGCGACCGCCCTCAACCACCCGCCGGCCACCATTCGGGGGTGGGAGGTTTGATCAGACCTTGTTCAATGGCGATGCCGTACAACGGAGCAAAGTTCCCGACGAACGTGCCTTCGTAGCCGGTACACAAACCATCCCAAGAGCGGAATTCGACGCCGCTGCCGGTGCCGCCCGTCCAGAACCCGGCCTCGTAGCCGGCCGCCATTTCGTTGGCCAACTTCCGCGCCGATTGCCGCAACCCGCAATCCGCCAGCGCCCGCAGGTAATAGATCGCGAAAATCGCGCCCATCGCGCCGTCCGTGTAGAACTCAAATGTGGGCGTGGTCGGGAATACGCCCCACGTTTTGGGCAGCATATGATCGTCGCGGCGAATGGGCCAGAGGTTGAACGGCACACCGCTGAAGCCGGAGTCCACGCGTTGTGTGCGCCGCAGCTTTTCAAGCCCGTGCAGTGCCCGGCGCGCCACGGGCTGGTCCAATAAGCCGAAGGCGGCCGTGACGCCGTTGACCCAAGTAAACGCGTAGTCGTGCAGTTCCCCATCACGGCTGCGCCAACCGGCAACCCAACCGGTTTTCGGATTCAGCAGGAATTGCGGAAAGGCCGTGCGCAGCTTCGCGGCGCGTTCCCGGCATTGCTGGGCGAGACCGTGCTGGCCGAGATCGTCGAGCAATGCCGTGGCGTTGCGGAGTCCCCGGTAGGTCCAGGCGTTGACGTAAGCGTCCATGTGGCCGAAGCCGATCACATCCATGGCGTTGGAACTCCAACGATAGGAGCCGGCATTGCCGGATAACGCACGGCAAATCACCAGGTGCTCCCGTCCCAGCGTGCCCAGGATGCGCTTCACGGTCGCGAGCACCCCGCGCTCGATCTGCCGCAACCATGCGAGATCGGGCTGGGCTTGATGAATCCGGCCCGCACCGCAGATGAGAATGGGATCGACGTCGAGATAGAGATTGCGCCAGTAACCGTAGCCGCCGCCATCGAGCAAGGCGCGGGTGATGGTGAACCGGTACAAGTCCAGCGGATGGGGTCCGACTTGAGGCGGACGGGTGAAGGCGACGAGTTCCGCCGGACAGTGTTGGTTGACGTGGCAGTTGCAGGACGTGGCGTGGTTGGAGAAGCCGCCAAATTCAGGGCGAAAACAGGAGTAGATCGAACCCCAGTGGCGCTGCACGGCGCGACTTGGCCGCTTCGGGGTGGCTGGTCCCAGATTCGTGACAGCCAGTTCCACGGTTGCCTGGTGTTCGCCCGGCTGCTCGCCAAAAGCCAACCCGCCGACCACACAATTCTGAGCCTGATAGCTCTCCACTTCCATCCGAAAATCTTCCGCGGTCCCCGCCAGCGTGCGGCACGAAAGGCAGCCGACACCATCCCCGGCCCATAACATGGGGAGTTGGACTTCACCATTCCGGCCTGGCCGCAGGGTGGGCACGGCGGCCGCCCCGGTCATGGCCGCGTCCATATTCCACACCAGCCGCCACGCCTGTGCCTCAATCGCGTGGAACGCTGTCCGGCGGTGCTGCCGGAGCTGCATCAACAACCGGTCGGGTTCAACGGTGAACGTCATCTCCAGTTCCACGTCCGGGTGAGCACAGTGGAGATTCCGATACGACACCCGATTGCTGTCGACAAAGGTTTTACCGGTCCAGTTATGGGGCTGGCAGTCAAACAACGCAGTGCGTAATGTCGGTCCACTCAAACCGCCGATGGCCTTCGAGCGGCCGCCCACGTGACTGGCGAGCAAGCGGTTCAGCTTCGCCCTGCCCGCCCCCAGCGCGTCCCATCCCAAATGCAGCAACAACGGGCGCCGCAACGAGAACCCCACCGCAAACCGTCGGCCGGCAAACAACAGTTGATGCGGCAATTGCTGCAACGTCATGCCGCGCGGCGCGCGGGGATGGATTCTGCCCGCGCGCAGATAGGGCAGATACGTTGCGGCGGGTGGCGCCGCCAGCGGTTGGCCGAACGCTTGGAGCGGATTCAGAATGCCAAAGGGGACATTTAACGTGCCGCCGTTACACTCACCGTGGCTGGGCCACACCGGATGTTCGCGGTCACATTCGACCCGTAAGTGATCGGTCACCAGACCGCCCAGCGGAATGACATGCGGTTTACGTTTGAGCACTTTCGCCAATTGTGCATCCATCTGCTCGGTTGTCAGCCGTTGGGAAAGATTCTTGCCGGCGGTCACCGGATCGTATGGCAAGTCCACCTCGCGGACAACCTGCCATGTGCCCTGTCGTGAATCGAACTGGGAGATGATGAGATGCGCCGGATGAGTGGGCACGTTGGGCACCCACCGTCCGTACACCGCGCGCGGCAGTTCCAGCCGGTCAAGACGGACGCGCCGGCCAAAGCGCAGATACCGCACCGCCGTCTGGTTGTTCACGATGACGCCGAGTTGCGGATGGCGGATCGGCTTCAGCTCCGCGTGCGTGATGGGGAAACAGGAGAGCAGCGAAGTCGTCATACTTTAAGAGCAATTCGGATCATGGGTCAGCGGTGACCGCGCTTCATATGCTGACGCGTCGGCATCCATTTCATGGTGAATCTGACAAACGACGTTTGGTTCAAAACTCGTCTGCCGCACAACACACCCAAACCACCGCAGCCACTCAGACCCACGGCGATCATGTTTGCACTCGATCAAGAATGGCCAGCGTCTTGGTGGCTTCAAAACCGAACTCGGCCTTTGCCCGCGTCGCGTCAAATAGCCCCGCATACGCATGGCCCCGCTGTTCAAAATAACGCCGATCCACCCGGTCGCCATACCAGTGGCGGAGTTGTGCGGCAGTCTTCACCGTCGACCAGATCCGGCTGGGCACGCCGTTGACAATGCGCAATCCAGGCCTGCGCGGCGATTCCACGGCGAGGGCAAACAACGTCACCGCGTCCTCAACGACCATATACGTCGGGCCGCCGAGGCTCCAAGGGCCACGATCAATCATGCCCCCCGGCTGTTCGTTGGTGCCCGCCGAGGAAAGGCGGATATTGAGGATATCCAGCTCCGGTTTCTGGCGGCTGAGGTAGCGGGTGACTTCCTCCATCAGATACTTCGATAAGCCGTAGCCATTCCGGTCCCTGCAGCCGTGCTCCTCGGTGATCGGGAGGTGATCCGGAATGAAATCCACCCGCTGGAAACCAATCGCGGCGATCGAGCTGGCCAACACCATCTTTTGGCAGCCACGGGAGGCGAGGTACTGAAGCAGGACACGGCTCCCCTCGACGTTGACCAGAATGCCCTCCCGTTCCAGACAGCCGCCCGTCACGGCCGCGAGGTGCACGACACCGTCGATCTTGTAGGGATCGAGTTGGGCGAGATCCTCCCAGCAGGCGAAATCGCCGCGAACATAGGTGAAGCCTTCGCCCGGGGGCTGGCGCCGGCTCAGCGCCAGCACTTGGTGACGGTTCTTCAGTTCAGTGACCAGCTGGCTGCCGATCAGGCCGCTGGCACCCGTCACAAGAATTGTGCTCATAATCAATCTCTCCTTACTCCGTTGACCAATTCAGGACCACCCCCAGCAATTCTTTGCCGCCCTTGTTGATGGCAGCGAAAGCTTCCGGGGCCGCAGTGTACGGCAAGCGATGGGTGATCGTCTTTTCCCACTTCAGCGCGCCGGTGGCCAGCAGGCGCATGATCCGTTTGCGATTCGGCAACTGCCCGTCATGGCAGGGGTAGAAACACCGCAACTGGCGGCCATGCGCGGCGAGAAAGCTCTGGGTCAACGGCGCCGCGCCGTAATTTCCCTGATAGACAAACTTGGCCTGGCCGTCGACCTTGTTCATCGCCGTCTCCCGGGCCAGACCCACGGCAATATCGACACATGCCGGTAGACCCGTCGATTCAAACACCGTGTCGGCGCCATCGGGGGCCAGCGCCTTGAATTGGGCCTGCCAATCATTCTGGCTGACATTGATGACATGCTCCGCGCCCATCGCCTGGGCCAACTGGAGCGCGCGGTCGTTGATATCAAGGGCGATCACCCGGCACCCGCGCAGCGCCGCCAGCGCAATCACCCCCATGCCGATCTGCCCGGCCCCGTAAACGGCAACCAGCTCGATCGCGGTCGGTTGGGCCATGTCGATGCCGTGCAGCGCCACGGCGGGCATCACGTACAGCGCGGCTGCCCCCATGTCCACGCCGTCCGGTACCAACCCCGGTCCTTCAAGCGAATCCACGCTGGCGTCACAGACAATATGGGAGACATGAGCTCCGGTGACGCTGGACACCTTGGTCCCGTCTTTCATGGTCAAACTCTTGTTGCCGCGGACAAACACCCGGTCGCCCACCTGGAAGTGGTTCACGTTGGTCCCCACCTGCTCAACGATGCCGGTGGCTTGGTAACCGGTGCTCAGGGGATACGGCCCCCAACTCAACTTGTTCCGAATCAGGGCAAACTCGGTGCCGATGCTCACGCCGGAACACACCGTCCGCACGGCAATGTCGTTCGGCCCCACCTCCGCCAAGCGCACCTCCACCAAGGCAAATGTCTGGTTCTGGTGGGTAATCAATGCTGTCGCGTCCACGGTCACATCCTTTCGCTAAAGTACTTTTTCTATTCTGGCAGAATCCGCCGCATCCGTAACTGTAAAGTTTATGATCCGTCCATAACAAAACTGACCTGTCCCGCTGACAGCACCGGTTGGTTGGCTGGCCACGGTTACCAGTCGAGGAACCGGGAACCACCCCCAGGCACCGTTACCGGTTCGCGCGGCAGGGACTTGCCGGTCCAGGGATCAAAATACGGGTTGAAACGCAGCGCGACCGTGACGGGCGCATCCGCCGGGTTGTGAACTTCGAGATGCCACTGGTGGTCGCCCGTCTGGGTGAGCTGCAGGCCGACCGCCGGATTGTCGCACGTGACCGGGTGGCCCACGAACAGGTCTTGCGGACCATGGACGCGGACGGTCGCCCACGCTTGGTTCTCGAACATCCCGATGGGTCGCGCCGCCAGGCGGTGGCGGTCGTAGAGGAACGCCGACCATTTGTCATTCAGCCCGGACACCACGATGGGCAGCGAGGAAATCAGGTCGCCGTCAATGACGCCGGAGAAAGCTTGGGCGTCGGCGCCGTCCACCCGCAGCAGATACCGCTGGCTGGTGATCGTGCCGGCGGTCAGCTTCACGCGGTAACTCGGACCGGCGGCGCTTAACCCGAAGTCGCGGCGGAACCGTTCGACGACCTGGGTCGTCCGCTGTAGAAACATCTGGGTGTACTTGGTTGAGCGGGGGATCCCGAGCACCAGCAGGTCGAACTCCCAACTCTCATCCTTTTTCTGGGGAGCCATCGCCGCCGGCAGGCGGAGGTAGAGCACGTCCGTCTTCGGCGTGGACCAGGTGAAGTTCAGTCCATCCGTCAGTGAGAATACCGCACAGCCCCCCATGGGCGAACCGAGCGCGGCCGCGTACGCCCCGAAACCGAAGGGCAGTTCTTCGGAGTGCGGCTGCGACAGTGACGTCTCTTCGCGCGTGCCGGACAATGCCGTGCCGTCGCTGCCGCACACGGCCCACAACTGGGATTGCCCCAGAGAGATTGCGCCCACAGTGGCCGTCTGGATGGGGAGATCGGCCCGTAAACCCACGCGCTCGTGCCACAGGGTCACGGCCAGCGGACTGTCCGGGTCAACTTGGAACAGATAACACCGCAGCGAGGTGACAATGTCGGAGGAGGCGACCGGTCGCCACAAGGTGTGCCAGACGTTGAGCGTATCCACGTTGTCGGCAAACCGGTACTCGTTACGGGTCTCGCCAATGTTAACATCCCCGCTGCACATCAGCCGGCGCGAGTCGGCCACGGGCGGGCCAATGATTTTCCGTCCATCCTTCGTGTCGCACGACGTCAACACCGGCGTCACCACCGATGGGTCGCCGTAGGCGGCGCCATCGAAGGCGGGGGCGCCTAGGAACGGATCGTTCTTGAACATTCCCGCCGGAAACATCCACTGGCCGGGCACCCGCTTGTCAGGAGTCGCAAACGCCTGGCCACCGAGCTGGATAGAGGTGTCGTCTTTGGTGCGCGTGTTGTACCCGCAGGTCAGTTGGTTGTGACGGTCGGCACAGTTGTACTCTTCGAGCCGGTGATTCCAGTCACACTGCTCGACACTCAGGGCGCGATGCCCCGCTTGGTCCGTGACGAGCAGCACCAAGTTGTGCTGCTGATTGTGGGTCAGATCCAACGTGAAGGCGAACTCCTTCGCGCCGCCCGGCGCGAACCGTCGCACCAGGCGGGCCCCGTCGTACACCGCCACCGCGCGAAGCCCGGCCGTGCTGCGCACCTTGCCGCCGACCCGCCACCGGTAGTTTTGCCAGACGAAGTCGCCCCGATTGTTGAATTCGTAGTTGCGCGGACCGACCAATGACCAGTAGTCGATCTGCGGCCCGGCCGTCACGTAGATCCGCGTGGGATTGTCGGGCCAGAAATGCCATTGGCTGAAATAGGCGGCGACCGGATTCACCCCGTCAAGCTTGCCGGAATCGCCATAACAGCCAGGCACGATCGTGTCGCTGGACGTCATCGGCAACACGGTCCGCCATGGCGTCTGCGCCAGTTGCGCCGGGTCGTCGAGCAGATCCACCACCACGGGCAACGGGGCTTGCCCGGCGGCCACGAGCTGCAGGTAGTCCGCCGTGGCGTCCTGCACCTCGCGTCCCCCCTGCCGGGTGATGACTCCAACGGAATCATAATCACTGAACCAATTCGCCACGGGCACCGTCTCGCGGTTGAACAGGTAATTTCCAGCCAGCAACTTGAACGCTTGGAGCACGTAGGTGTAGGTGAGCGTGGTGGCGGCGAGTTGACCTTTCGCGGTCCGCGGGTCTTTCAGCCCAATCTGCGCGTCGTACCCGATGAACACTTTGCCGTTGTCGCTGAGGAGATACTTCGGCGGATACAACAGCTTCGGTGAAGTATAGAAATAGTTGTTCCCGATTTCGTCCTGAATCCGGAATCCGGGAATCGCCGCAAACTCGGAGGTCGTGAACTGCGCGCAGTCGGCTTTGAGCTGGTCAAAATCTTTTTCGGTGAGTCGCGCGAAATCCTCCAAGAACACCAGATACCCCAGACCAAGCGCTTTGGCTTGCGCGACCCACTCGGCCACTGTTCCTTTCCCGCCGGACAACGACGTGCGTGCCCCAATCACCCCGGCCCACTCCTTGCCTGCCTGCGGAAACGGCGCCTGGGCCAGATGTGTCCAATCGGTCGGCGCGCAGAACTTCATCACAAACGGATTCTCGAGTTGGCTGGGCGACGTTTGGGCTCCGCCCAGTGCCCCGGTCGCCAGTGACGGCGCGCTCAACCAGCGCAACGAATCGAGGACCATCGGATAGCCATCCGAGGGTTTGCCGCGCAGCCCGCGATCACGGGTCACACCCTCCAAGGTCAGCCCCGCCCACTGCCCCCAGAGCCATTGTGGATCGATCCCACAGACCACCAGCCGGCCCGGCCCCACCGCGCGCTGCGCCACCAAGGGAACCTGGAACTCAAACCGGCCCTTGGTCATCTCCTTTGTCGCCGCCATCGCCGGCCAGGGCACGGTGATGGTGTACGATGTGGCCCCGCCGGTGACCACCACGTCCCACGACGGGTCGGCCGTGAACGGCACCAGGTGAGCCTCCCAGCCCGCCCGAGTCGCCACCGGCAACCACAAACCCTTCACGCCGGTGGTGATTGGCGAAGGCCGGATCGCGTCGCTGTAGGCGAAGGGAATCTGCCAGGGCGTGGCGATGACCGGTGTCTCGTGGTCGAACACCATTTCTTCGAAAAGCGGCGTCAACCCCAGGGGTTGGAGCAAGGCTTTCTGCGGCGGAATTAGCCGGTCCATCTGGGAGTAAGAGGGAAAATACAACACGCCGCCGCCGGCTTGGAGAAACCGGTTGATCACTTCCAGATTCTGCCGGTTGTTGTCCGTCAGTGTGCCATCCGCGTTGGCCATGCCGATGCCGGGCACCACCAGAACGTTGTACGGTTTGACCTCATCCCACGTCAGCGGCGCGTCGCCGAGACTTTGGTTCCGGGAGTTCACCGCGAACCCGTCCCGTACCAGCCACCGGGCGAACTCGTAGTCACAGCCGCCGTAATATCCCGGCGCGAATAACACCGCCGGCGTGCCGGCCGGTTTTGGCGCCGGCACCTGTGCCACGGGCGGGGGGGGCGCGGCGACCTGGCAGCCCGCCAGCACGAGGAGGGCGATCAGGGAGCAGTAGGACACGATTTTGCGTTTCAGGAGTTCCATGATTGATTTCCGCAGTTCACCACGGGTGATGGCGGCCTGTTTACGGAAGTTGCGGATCCAGTAAATTGTTTTGGTCGCCTTTGACAACGGCTCGCGGCAGCCACTGCACGTGCGCGTCGAAAAACAACAGGTCCATGCCGGCGGAGTGCCAGTACATCGGGTTCCGCCCCCAAGGGTCATTCTCATTCTCGACCCATGTCGCGAAAAGCGCAGGACCAGCCCCTTCAAGCAGGAGTGCCTTGTTGGCCGGTGAATTGACCTGGCTCAAGCTGGGCGAGGAGCCAAACACGTAGCTGAGTTCGCAATTGAAAGCGTAGCCGTACGCGTACCGCAAATCCCCGGGGACGCCCACGGGGTAGCCGGACACCGCCCACGTATCATTCGGGGGATGGGAACTGGGACACATCCAGGTGGGGTTCGTGTTGACGTCATGGACAGGCAGGTAGGGTTGCAGGTACACCGACCAACCGAAGATGTTCACTCCGGGCACGCCGTTGCCATTGTAGATATAGCCCCCGTAATCATCCATGTACATGACACAGGCTCGGCCGATCTGCTGTTCATTGCTGAGACAGACCGCCTGCCGCCCCTTCTCCCGGGCCTGTTTCAATGCCGGCAACAACATCGCCGCCAGCAGCGCGATGATCGCAATGACCACCAACAGTTCGATTAAAGTGAAGCCGTTGCGAAACCGCAGGCTTCGGGCTAGAACCGCTGACCGCCGCTTTTTAATCGCTTGCCTCCACCGGCATTGTTCACGACGTTTTTACTGGGCACGGTACCCCACGGCGGCATCGCGCCCGACAACGGCTTACCGCCGGCCACCGGCCCGTTTCCACCACGCCAACAGCCCGCCACCCACGAGAAGCAGCAGCCCTGTGGACGGTTCAGGAACCCCCACGAAGTCCAGTTGGAAGTTAGCGACGCTACCGGTTACCGGAGAGAAACCGTAGAGTTCCACCCTGTCGATTGTGGGATTGGTGTTAAATGTGACCGTTTTCATTTGCGTGCCATTCACGTACCACGCGGCAGTCCATTGCGGCTGCATGGTGTTGAGTACAATTTTGGCCGATACGGGGACATTCGTGCCGTAATTTCCCAACGGGAACGAAGCAGACACGCCATTGGTAAACGCAGTGACATTGCCGTTTCCGTCATTCAGCATCCAAGCCGCGCCGCCACCAATGAAGTAGCCACCACCGGTGTTATTGTCGAAGCCAAGAGCAATCCAGTCAATCCCACTCGATGTCACAGTCAGGTCTGCAGATAACGTATAGGTGCCCTTTTCTATCGGTGTGAGCGGTAGATACGCCTGCCCACCACCAGATACGGCCCCATCAGCGGTCCACCCAGATTCAGCCCACCATGTGGCTGCGCCCGTTGTAACGGTGGGCGTCGTTCCGTTCAGCGGAGCGCTGCCCGAGCCGGTGAAGTTGTCCTGGTAGATGACTGCGGCGGACGCGTCCGACACAGCGGTGAACAGCATGGCGATGGCCGCCAATCCGGCCACCATGATGGCGAATCGTGGTTGTTTCATTGCAGTTGTCCCTTTCGTAACGGTTGTTTCTTTCATTTGCTTGTCCCTTTCTCCATTGCGCTTTTGACAATGGCAATGTATTTATCGCACAATCCGCTGTGCTTGTAATCGTGAATTTTATGACGTAACCATGACAAAATTGACTTATCCCCCCGATGCCATCTGGTTATCGCGGATCGCTCCTTGTGTCCGGCCGGCGCGGGCCACGGATTCGGTGATGACGCACACCAGCCACGGGGAAAGTCCGCCGGGCTGGATCGAAGGATTGCGGGTGATCTACGATCACGAACTGCTCCTGTTTCGTCGGGGCAACGCGCGGATGCGGATTGCCGACCAGAAATTCAACCTCGCGCCCGGCTCGTTCTTCATCGTCCCGCCGGGGCAATGGCATGTCACCACCAATGCGGGCCCGGTCCCGTTGTATCGTTACTGGTGTCATTTTGATTGGGTGTATCAGGGCTCCATCGGCGACACCCCGGTAATGACATTCCATCCGGGTGTGCCGTCACCGAAGCGGTACCGGCGGGCACCGCGGTTCGTCCCGCCCGGCATCCTGCACGGCGTGATCCAACGGCCGGCCGTGGTCTACGAACTCCACGAACAACTGGCCGTCTTGGCCCGGCGCGGCGGCCACGATCTACTCGCGGCGCGCGGCGTGTTGCTGCGGCTGCTAATCGAGCTTTTCGACCGCCGCGTGGCTGGTCCCGAGCCGCAACAAGTCGATCTGGCCAGCCGCATCCGGCAACTCTTGGACGAGCGGTTCATCCCGAGCGATTCCCCGCCGCGGATGACCGAACTGCTGGCCTCACTCGGTTGCCGCTATGAGCACGCCTGTCGCGTGTTTCGCAAAGAGTACGGTATCGCGCCGTTGGCCTACGTCAAAACCCAGCGCCTCAGTCGGGCCAAACTGTTGTTGCGTGACACCGACTTGCCAGTGGCGGTCATCGCCCGCCGGGTCGGCTTCCGCGACCCGACCTACTTTACAGCCCTGTTCCGCAAAACAATCGGCCGGTCGCCCACCGCGTATCGCGAGCAGAGTCCGGCGCAGGATTTCGTGTAGGACACTGCGTACCCAACATCCTTGTGAGACAGATTTCTTGTCCCCCGGTTCCTGTTCCGTCAAAAATTCATGCATGCCCATCCTTGGACATGCTCGGAGGGGAGCGCGCCAGAGCCCTGCAGAAGAGGCGCGCTTGCTTGGTTCCGCAATCGGGCGGCTCACTTTTCGACCGGCACGACGATGCCGCGCATGATGATGTTCTGGCAGAAGACGAAGACCAGCAACGTCGGAATGGCGGCCACCAGCAAAGACGCGAACACGACTGGTTGGGCGTAGCGTTGTTGGAGTTGGTAGAGATACACCATGATCGTCCACATTTTTTCGTTCTGGCAGACGATCAACGCAAACATGAACGCGCCGTAGGCCGCCGTGAACGCGCCGAGCGCGATGACGACCAGAATCGGTTTGCTCAACGACATCGTGACCTGCCAGAACATCGTCCACTCGCCCGCGCCGTCCATCATTGCGGACTCGTACAGTTCGCGCGGCAGGCTGTCGAAGAAGCCTTTCAGCAAGAAGATGGCGTAACCGTTGGCCGCCGCCGGCAGGACGAGCGCCCAGAAGGTGTTGAGCAGGTGGAGTTGTTTCAACAGCAGGAAACCGGGAATCAACGTGACCTCGGCCGGGAAGGCCATCGTCGCCATCAGGAAGAACAGAAGCTTGTACTGGCTCGGCAACTGATACCGGGACAGTGCGTACGCGGCGAGCGGGTTGACTAACAACGCCGTGACAATGGCGAGCGCACAGAAGATCAATGTGTTCCACAACGCGCGTCCGTGCAGAAACAGGTAATCCAGAACGATGGCGTAGTTGCGGACGACAAACTCCCGCACCACCGCCCGGTGATGCGCCTGCATTTCCACCCAATCGTATTCCCGCTCCGGCAAGGGCACGGTATCGAAGCTGGCGTACTCGATTCCGTGCGCCTGTCGGAGCGCCGCGAGGTCGCCGTATTTGTGTTTCAAGAACGCCCGGAACTGGAATTCCGGCCCGGTAATCTCAATTGCACCGCGCGGCGCGGCCGATTCCAAGAACTGCATTGCATCAGCCAGCGTCGCGCCGGCAGTGGACACTTCATCCGGCAACGGACAATCCGCCCATTCCCGGTAGTGCGTGCCGTGGATGTGGTTGAATGCCACCAGCGTTTCGTATTTCTGGCGCAGGAACAACTCAAATGCCGGGCGGGCGGACTTGTCGAAGCGAATGAACCGTGGATGCAATAACGTCCGCACATAGATTTCCCAATCCTTGGCGAACGCCGGGTTGGCAGGCACGCGCGCCGGCAGGTGCAGGTCGGCGAACGTGGCTAGGTTCGTACCATAGGCTTCGTTCAGGCGCGCGACGCTGAACTCGCCGAACTGCGGGCAAATCCGGCGTTCGAGGAAATCACCGTCGAGGCTGATGGTCGCTGACTCGTAGTGTGGGCGCGCGTCGCGCAGCTTCCGGTAGAACGGGCCGAGGGGCGACTGAATCTCCTGATAATGCCGGTCAATCCAGCGTTCGGCGTAGAGACTGAGGCGGATGTCGTCCCATCTCTCGTAGGTCGAGCCGTACCGGTCGTTGAACTTTCGGATGTCGCCAGCGCACTGCGACCGCAGCTCGTTGATCAACAGCCGGAGGTTTTGCGGCGCCATCTGATACGCGAAGATGAACCCCAACGTCCGCCAATCATCGCGCAATCGCCCGCAGGCCAGGAATTCCCGGTAATCCGCCACGGCGCGTTCGTGAATCCGGGGGGGCGGCGCGACGTTCTCGAAACTGTAGTAGGTCGTCCGGTAAGCGCTGTTGGCCGCCGCGAGCGATTCGTTGTACTTCGATTCGACGAACTTGCGAAACAGCAACGTGTCGTCGTGCAGGTAACGCGGGATGATGTCCCAATCCTGCCGGTCGAGGTGGCTCTTGAATGACCCGGAAATCATCAACAGAAACGGGTACACCATCGTGAGCGCGCCGAGGCTGAGCACCACGTAGATTGCCGCGATCAAGAGCCGCGTCTTGGGTTGTTTGCGACCGATGGGGGAAAGAATCGGCATGGCGTCATGCTTTCGCGGTCCGAAACTCCACCCGGCTCAGCGTTCGCAGTTGCAGTGCCGTGAAGCCGAGCAGCAGGGAACCGAGAATCCACGCCATCGCCGTGGCCAGACCGAATTTCAGGTCGAGGAATGATTGGTTGAAGATCTGCATGCCGACGACGTTGGTGGCGCCCGCCGGACCGCCGCCGGTCATCGCGAGAATGAAGTCCACCGACTTGAACGCCCCGATGAACGCGCCGACGAAATTGATGATCAACAGCGGTTTCAGGTACGGCAGGGCGATCAAGGTCACTTTGCGACGGAAGCCGGCACCGTCAATTTCCGCGGCTTCGTAAAGTTCTTCCGGGACGGACTTGAGCGCGGCGAGGTAGATGATGCAGCCGGGACCGAGGTTCATCCACGCCAGCGGAACCACCACGCACAACATCGCCAACCGCGGATTTTGCAGCCAGTTCTGGGGCGACACGTGGAAGAAGTGGAGCAGTTGATTCAACAACCCTTGCGCGGAGGGATCATAAAACTCTTTCCACAAGAACAGCACCACCACGCCCGTGACCACAGCCGGCAAATAGTACAGCGTGCGGAACAACGCCTTGCCGCGCGGCACCTCCTGCAGGAGCACCGCCAGCAAGATTGGCGGGAAAAAACCCAGCGCCATCCACAGCATCATGAAATACAAACTGCACAGAAACGAGTGCCGGAACTCCGCGTCAAACAGCGCATTCGCGAAGTTTTCCAGTCCGACCCAGCGCGACCGGCCGACGATCATGTAATCCTGAAACGCGATCAACGAGCCGCGAGCAAGCGGGTAGTATTGCCAGGTTAGAATCAACAGCGCGGCCGGCAGCAAGACGATGTACGCCCATTTGTATTTGCGGAAACCCCATTGCCCGCCGGCTACTCCGGCGCGGAACGTTGTCCGGATGCGCCGGAAGATCAGAATAAAACTCGCCGCCACCAGAATCACCACGGCCCACGCGACCGCGTTGCGGCGGTGCTGCTGTTGCGGCGGGAGATAACCGATCATCTTCTCGTTGGTTTCCGCAACGGTGCGTTTGAGAATCCCGGCAATCGCGGCTTTGATCTGCGGTTCGCTCAGACCTGTAAAATCGCGGTCGCGAATTTCCTCCAGCGGCTTGGCGAGGTAGTCATACACAAGTTGGCAATTCTTGCCGTACGGCTCCGGCGTGCCGTGTTTCACGGCGAAATCAAAAATCTCGGCCAATCCTTTCGGCACTTGCGACACCAAATCGGGATAACCGTACCGTTGCAGGTAGAGCGGGTTGACGAGCTGGGCGTTGCCGCTTTCGACCAGATACCGCGTGACGATGCGCCGCGCGGCGGGACTGTCAATGAACCACAGGTAGTCCCACGCGGCATCGCGGACGCGTTTGTCTTTCTGGCCGGCAAAAATGCCCATCATCAGACAATTGATTTCCGCGCTACTGAGGCCGGTCGGCCCGCGCGGCGGGGGGGCAAAACCGCAGAGTTCGGGATTCTCCTCGGTGAGTTGGTTTTCGCTCAGGTAATTCACCGTCAACATCGCGATCTTGCCCTGCGCCCATTTATCCCAGAGATCCGTGCCCGAATAGCACACGCCCTTCATCGGACGACCTTTGAAGTTCCACCGGCAATTCAGCAGCCGCCAACAGAAGTAATAGGCGTCCACGGCTGCCGGGGTGTCGAATGTTGCCCGCCACGAACCATCCGGCTGCTGGGTTACGGCTTGGGCTCCCGCCGAACTCAGAAAGGAAAACAGCGAATACAACTCGCCCGCGCCCTGCGCGAACCCCAGACCGTAAACGCCCTTCTCCGGGTTCGTCAGTTTCTGGCCGTACGCCAGCAATTCATCCCACGTTTGCGGTGGACGCTCCGGGTCCAGTCCCGCCCCGGCAAACAGATCCTTCCGGTAAATCATCGTGGAGACGATCATCGTGTACGGCAACGCGTACACGTGTTCCTTGCCGTCCGGCGGACCCTTGCGGCGAATCACCGGGCGTACCGGGGCCGCCACCCGTTCCTCAAACGCGCCCGGCGGCAGCTTGGCGATGTAGTCGTCCAGCGGCGCGAGAAAACCCTGTTGGATGTAGCTGTCGGATTGCCGGAAGTTCACGTAGATGACATCGGGCGACACGCCGCCGGCAATCGCCAGCAACACCCCTGTATCCATCGTGTGCCCTTCGATCTGCAACTGGGAGGCTTGTTCCAGACGGATGTTGGGATGCTGCGCCCGAAACACGTCGAGCGCTTCCGCCTGGCCGCGGAACACGCCGGTGGACAAGCTTTTGTCCGGCAACCGAAACACCCGGACCGTCACCGGTTCAGCGGCCACCGCGACCGCCGCGCTCAGCACTGCCGCCAGACAAAGCCATCTCATTCGTGCTTCGGCGGCGCGTAGTGGTACTGCTCTTTCAGCGCCGGCAGCAGCTTCGTGATCAACACACTCGCCGCGCCGCCTTGATGGAAAAAGAACGCTTCCCACGGCGATACCCGCGTCCACCGCACGTTCTCATACGTGATGCCATCCACGGTCAGCGTCTTCAACGGCCCTAATTTCTGCAGGTCCTCGGCGGTCAACAACGGCGAGGGTGGTTTGACCGGAGCCGGCGGTGGCTTGGGTGGCGTGACAACTTTCGCTGTCGCGGCTGGCGGAGCCACGTTGGGGGGTGGCATGGGGGGCAACATCGGCAGCGGCGGTCCCGGTGGCATTGGCGGACGGGCGACCACGGGCGTGGCCGCAGCCGGCCGGGCGTTTGTGGACGGAGCCGGCAGCTTCGGCGCCATTGGCGGCGGCATCGGCCCGGGCATGGGCGGCAGCATCGGCATCTTGGTGGGAGGCTTCGCGGGTGATGTGACCGGCTTGTTCTTGGTCACCGGCAGCGGTTGTTGCGCGTACTGCGGCCTGGGCGGAAAGAACACGTCCCAGAGCCGTGGAATGGCAAACGCGAAAATTCCCACCACCACCGCCACCAACACCAGATTCTTGATCAACTTCGCCCGCGCTTCTTGCGCCGCGCGGTTTGTGGTCCGCCCCGCCGATGCTGTCGCCGTGGCGTGCTTCTGGCCGGTTTTCAAATTCAAGCCGCATTGGATGCAGATCACCGCATCGGCCATCACCGGGGCGTGGCAACTGGGACATTCCGATGGTGTCGCCGCCGGCATCGCGGTCGGCAACGGGGGGGGCGCGCTCTCGCTTTTCAGTTTCACCCGGGGACGATCCTCGGTCGGCACTGTCACGGTGCCGCCGCAGTGCGGGCAGCGCACGGATTCGCCCTCCATCCCGCGGGCCACCTTGAGCGTTTGCCGGCAATTCTCACATTCCACTTCGTCCCCGGGGGGTGGTACCACCATCTGGTGGCCGCAATGCAGACAATCGTAGGTCAGCCCCACCCCGGTTTCCTCGATCAACAGATTCTGCCCGCAGGCCGTGCACTTGAAGAAAATATCCGCCATGATCAACGCCTCGCTGGTGTAGCAGTGGAACAAATTCGCGCGCCCGATGCAAGCCCGGTTCCTGCCGGCGCGGCGACAAGATGACGGACATTCCTCCGCCGGGGGCACCGGCGGCTGGTTGTGCAACGGGGAGGGCTGGAACACTTTGCCGCTGGCCAGATCGCGCATCAAGTCCGGCCCGGTCAGGATGCTGCCGGTGGTGCCGCCCATGTTGACGTTGGCCTACAGGTTCAGCTTGCTGAGGATTTCCAGAATCTGTTTGGCCGGCATCGCGGCGGCGATGAACGTTTTCTCCGGCACCTTGCCCCGCTCCAAACTTTCATCGAACCGCGCGTCGGAGGAAAACAAGGGAACATAGGTGTGCCCCTTCCCGTCGTCGAGCATCGCAAACGGCACGGGATCACCGTTCTGGAGTTCAAGGCCGCCGCCGTCCTCCAGTTCCGGGTGATACTTGATGGCGAACCAGAGTTCCCCTTCGCAGAGGTGCCGGTACACGTCCGGCATCGCCGCCGGACTCTTCTGCACCGCCCGAATGGCCCGGTCGAGATCGTTGACGGGAAGGAAATCGCTCATACTTGGCATTCTGCACGCCCGCCGGCCAAAGTCGAGGCCGGCCCGTCCGGAGACTCTAACGACCGAGCACATCGAGGAGTCGCCGCGATGGAATACAAGAACCGCACACGCAAAAGAGGAATCACTTCCTCCCCCGAGCCGGTTATGTGCTCCCCGCACTGGTTACCTGCGCGCCCTCGATTTTTCTCACCCATGAGACAACATTTCGGGCATCCTGCGTCCCGCAATGGTTCGAGTGCGGAGTGAAGTCGCCGGATTTCTCCGGCAAAAATTGAATGGGCGAAAAGCCCGCGAGTTGGCCGATGAAGCCGATCTTCCCGAGAAGACAATTCACCGCCTGTTGAACGCCCGGAACATGCCCACGCTGCAAACCATGTGGCTGCTGTGCGCCGCGTACAACTGCGACATCCACGAGATCGCGCCCAGCTTCCCCCACCGCGCCAACGGGGACGACCGGAAACCGCGGGCATGAAGGCACGAGGTCAACTTTCTGCGGCAGGTGGTGCGCCACTTCCGGCAGGTGGCGACCAACTTGCGGCGGGTGCTGCGCCACCCGGCGCAGGTCGCGCAACACCATCGGCTGGTGACGCAACACTTCTCACAGGTGGCGCACCCCGCGCGGCAAGTGGCGCATCCCTTTTGGCAGGGGACGCACCACCTCTGATGGGTGGCGCAACACCTTTGGCTGGTGCCGCGTCACTTTCGGCGGATGGCCCGCCACCTTTCGTTGGTGATGCAACACTTACCGCAAGTGCTGCGTCACTTATCGTTCCAAATCAGCCACTTACGCAGAAATACCCCTATGAAGGTCATCAAGTTCGATTCCGGGTTCACTTTCGACGACCCGAACAGTTATTGGGGCAACCCCAGCTATCAACTGGAGGCCGGCGACCCCGGTTACGTGCCGCCCCCGGCCCCCATCAACCAACCCAAACCCAAAAGGAGAAAAGGAATGCGACACAATACGTACTTCCCGCTCAAAGTCGGTGACCAAGTCACCTGGCTCGGGAACTTCAAAAACAAACTGCCCGGCTACGCGACGCCCTTGGGCCTGGCCGCCGGCGTGGTGACCGCCGCGGAAGCGGATTGCGACTGGGTGAGCTACGTGCTCGGCACCTGGTTGCCGGCCATCCGCGCGTTTGCCGAAGCCGGCACCGACGCCGCCACTGAGGCGCAGACCGGCGATGGCGCCGCGCTGATGAGCCTGCCCACGTTCACCCCGCCGGCGGGCGGCGTGCCCACCAACACCGGCGCGTTGACCCGGATTTTTGATCTGGTGCAGACCATCAAGAACGCCGCCGGGTACACCGAAGCCATCGGCAGCGACCTCGGCGTCATCGGCAGCGAGAAGAGCGCCCCCGACTTCGCCACGTTCGGCCCCGTGCTGAAAATCACCCGCGCGCCGGCGGGCATCACCGTCGGCTGGGGCTGGCAAGGTAAACAAGCGTTCCTCGACATCATCGAGATTCAAGTGGACCGCGGGGGCGGCGCCGGCTGGCAGTTGCTGGCGTTCGACACCACGCCCGGTTACAACGACACCGAACCCATCCCGGCCACCCCGGTCAAATGGCAATACCGGGCGATCTATCGGGTCGGCGACCAACGCGTCGGCCAATGGAGCGCCGCAGTCGCCGTGGTCGTGGGCGGCTAGTTGGTTGTCCGGCGGGATGCCCTGAAGATTTATGGGCATCCCGCCATGCTGGCCGGTCTCGGCGCGAGTTTGCCCACCAGCGACCCGCATGTTGTCGGCGCACTCTGCAACGATGCCGGTACCGTAAAAGTCTCGCCCGGATAAAACGCGGTCCTTGCCGGCGTGAAGAAGACTCCGTAAAGTGTCCTCCGCCATGACAGGCGCTGACAAAGCTGTGGAGCGAGTCCGTCGGGACGTGACCAAATTCCTACGCCGGCAACGGGGTGAACTGTCCTTCCGGCAATTTGCCGAGGTCACCGGCTTTCATCCGGAACAGTTACGCCGCTGGGAGCAGGGACACCTCAAGCGCTTCCGCCTCGATCACCTCTGCTACCTGAAGAAATTGTTCAACTGCGGGTGGCCCGACATCTTTATCAGCGAGCGGCCACGTCACCGTCGAAAACGCACACGCCGGTAATTCTACGCGCTACCTCACCGGCTCAAAAGCCCCGCCGCGCCGAAGCGTGGCGAAGGCGGAGCCGTTGCTCGACCAACTGAGCTACCGGCTCACATCAAACCGCGCCGCCCCAGTCTGTCATTCTGAGCGCAGGGAACCGAATCTCTGCTGTTCTTCCAATTTAGATCTTGATCCCGGCGGTGGATCTATGGATCGGATCGCCATGTGGCGAAAAAATCGCGGCCCGTCGTCAGGGAGAGCAAAACCGCGTACAAAGTACGGGTGGATCAGAGATCCGATCCGAAACCAAAATCCAAACTCGCCCGTAAACTCGCCAAACTTCCTCCGTCTCGTGGGAGCCCCGACAAACTTGTCGGGGCGACAAGCCGCGAGCCGGATGGTCTTCTCTATGCCTACGATGAACAACGAGCGATGGAATTTGCCGATGCCCCGGAAGTCGCCCGCGTCGAAGCGCAGCCGTTTCTGAAATGGGCGGGCGGCAAAATCTCATTGCTGCCCAAGCTCGATGAAGTCTTCCCGGCTGAAGTCGAACGGTACGTCGAGCCGTTCCTCGGTGGTGGCGCGGTGTACTCGGACTTCAAACGCTACACCCCGGCCAATTCCGTGCCGTTTTTTGGCTGCGCTTCCGGCAAGCGTCCAGTAAGATGCTGGTAAGCGTGAAGAAGAAGCAACACGACGCAGTGATCGAGGTGATGCGTGTTAACGGCGGCTTCGCGACGCTGGGACACCTTTACCGGGAGGCGCTGAAAATCCCGGACGTCGAGTGGAAGACAAAGACGCCGTTCAAATCTATCAATCGTATCGTGCAAGACCCGCGATTCTTTTTCAAGATCCGTCCGGGCTTATGGGCGCTGCTTGAAGCGAAAGATAAGCTGCCGGCGGACATTAGGTCGAAGCCGAAGCCCGAAAGCGATCACACCTACTACCAAGGTTTGCTTGTGGAGCTTGGCAATCTTAAGAAGCAGCGAACGTTTGTGCCAAAGCAAGATCGTGGAAAATCGTTTCTTGGGAAACCGCTGGGCGAGATGATCACGGTCGACGACATCTATCCGTTTACCTACGACGACATCGTTCGCCGGGCGGCGACGGTTGATGTCATCTGGTTCAACGACCGGAAAATGCCGACAGAGTTCATCGAGGTAGAAAACACGACGGACATGCACAGCGCTTTTCTGAAGTTTGTGCTTCTCGACGCGTTTTACGTCACCTTCAGGATTGTCTCACCGGCAGCCCGCAAACAAGAGTTTGCGTCCAAAGTTGCTCACCCATCATTCGCCACGATTGCCGCTAGAGCCCGATTCACGAGCTACGAGTTGGTCTCCGATAAGCACGCCAAAGAAAGTGAAGTTGCCGCAATCGACAGCCAGTGGGGTTCGTAGCTCCGCTGCTTTCAGAATAATGTGACAGGCGCGAAGCATATTCTCCGCGATGTTCCGGGTGCGCCGTTTAAGATCGGCACGCCAGTGCGCGTGGTTAGACTTACGGATGAAACCGGTAACAAGCGGTGGCTTGGTCGTGCCGGCGTGGTCACATTCCTCGACTATGCCTGCGGATGCGGTCAGACATTTCCAGACGACCCAATGATCGGCGTTGAGTATCGCGGGCGCATCGAGGAGTTCTGGAAGGAAGAACTGAGGGTGGTTTCCCGGCGACGCAACGCACGCAGAGCTTGAACGTTTTCTTGCTGGCTTCACCGAGCTAGGCACGCAACAGAGCATGGCGCATCGCCGGGCCTCGTCATACATCCACTGGATGTGCGAGTTTGGTCTAGCCAAGATCCGACAGGGACACTTGGTTCTACAAGTGTTACCGGCTGCCGTGCCGGTCGTGAATTTCACCGCTGACGATGAACCGTTGTTTCCGACGCGCTGCGAGCTTCGCGAGTACGAGGCCCGGGCGCGCGAATTCCGCGAACGCCGCGAGTCGGTCACGGTGTTCATAGATCAAGCGAGCCGCGAACGCGCGGCGAACAGCCATCAGATGCTCATCGACTTGGTTGCCTCGCGGCTGCGCGACGCCCGCGCGATTCCGAAAGCGAACCGCTACATTGATCTCGCGGCGAAAGTCAGCGGGGAGAATTTTCTTTTCGAGATGAAATCGACGACGGATACGAACGTACAAGCCCAAGTACGGCGTGGCCTGTCGCAACTCTACGAGTATCGGTATCTCCAGAAAATCGAGCCAGCGAAGCTGGTCTTGGTGCTTGAAAATCCGCTGCCACGCCCGCTGTCTTGGATAGAACCATTCTTGCGCGCTGACCGCAACATTCTCTTGGTCTGGGATGGGAACAACCGGCTCTATTGCTCCGATGAAGCGCGGCGAGAGTTGCCGTTTCTCAGTTAGCAGCAGCCCGCCCTACCCACCTCCGCCGAGGCTACGGCGGGCAAGCCAGTCATCCGGAATGTTGGAGTGGGAACTCTGTGCCCTTCGCTTGCCCCACCCCGGGCGGGGTGAACCTCCAGCTTGTTCCGCGCGACGCGGGATACGGTCGGGAACCAATCGTGCCCTCGAACTCGTCGAGGTCGGAGGTCTTGGTGGTCGTCTGGGTGCGATTGTTTTCCGCGGCGCTGGCCGGACTGACCAATGCCGCCACGAGGATGATCAAGAGAATGGCTTTGCTCATGTGGGCTTTGTCGGTTGTCCAAGGGTTGACTTGCCGCTGTCCGGTTCAACACCGGCGCGCTGGCAAGGTTGCGCGTGGTGTGGTTCGTTCTCCGCTCAGTGTTCTTCGCTTGCCCCGCCCCGGGCGGGGTGAAGCTTCAGTGGTGATCTGCTTCTGCCCGGACGGTTTGGCTGACGGCTGACCGCTGAGAGCCCTCGGCCAAGCCATTGACAGGTGGTCGGGCATCACTATATTCCGTGGCAAAGGTCGCCACTGTGCCGAGCAAATCGAACTCGAAGGATTCCATGTCGCGCCCGGTGCACGTCGCCATGGAAGATCACCGGTTGCTGGCGCAGTTTGTCGCCCATTGCAATCTACTCTGTGCGGCCGGCCCCGGGCCGCTTCCCCGGAAGGCCGTCGAGGCGACCCAGACCTTTACGCAGCAGCTCTGCGGTCACATGGCCTACGAAGAACGCCGGCTGTTTCCCGTCCTGGCGGCCACGCCCCCCACGCCCGCCACCGGCGCGCTGCTGGCGGAATTGGAAGCCGAGCACCGGGTGATCGAGGACGAAACCCGCCGCCTGAGCCGCGCGCTCGCGCGCAATCCGCAAACCGACCGGGAAGTCGCCGCCGTGCGCAAACAACTGCGGGATCTGGCGAAACACTTGGAAAAGCATTCCGCCAAGGAAAACGAACTCTTCCCCTCGCTGTTGTAGAGGAGACGACGGGCGGATGTTGGCTTTCAGCCTCACCCCATCGTCGTCCTTGTCCCGCCGGGAAGGTTGTGATACCAAGGGAGTAACCAAAGGAGCCCTGTCCATGAAACAACTCATCCAATTCATTGCGGTCGCGTTGGCGGGCACGGTGTTGCTCACCGGTTGCGGCCAGAAACAAGAAACCCCGGCCACCCCGGCCCAGCCGACTGTGGCCGCCCCCGCACCGGCACCAGCTCCCGCGGCTCCGGCGGCGACAGCACCGAGCACCCCGCCTTCGGCCATCGATCTGTTGGCGAGCGCCAAGACCGGCGTGAGCGACGCGATGGCCCTGGCCAACCAAGGCAAGTACACCGAGGCGTTGGCGTTGTTGCAGCAGACCTCGACCGAGGTCCAATCAAACCCGGAAGCCAAGAAGCTGATCGACGACAGCATCACCCAGATCAAAAAGATGATGGCGGATGCGGCGGCGAAAGCGGCGGCCGACAAGGTGGGCAGCACCCTCGGCGGCCTCACGAAGTAACGCGGTTGGTGGGACAGAGTGCCGGTAGACAGCGGCGGGCTGGAGCTCGTGCTACGTAGCGACCTACTTCGCCGAGTGGCAGCAGCCCGCCCTACCAGACTGGCCGACGACTGAACGCGGACCGCTACCGGTCCGGCGGCTGCTGGTATTGATCGTTGCCCTTGTCGTTGCCTTTGTGTGGGCTGCGGTCACGGTTCTGATCGCGGCCCTGGTCTCCGCCCCGGCTGTTGTCCGGCGCGCGCTCCTTAACAGACCGGTCCGGCTTGGTTTCGCGCGGCGGCGGCTCGCGCCGGGATGGTTGCTCGGTCTGCGGCGGCGCTTCGCGGCGACTGGGCGCGGATTGTCCTTGTGGCGCCGGCTGCACTTTGGGCGCCGATTCGCGGCGCGGGGCCGACGGTTGGACGACGGTCGGCGTCTCACGGCGCGGGGCCGGTTTCTCCATCAACTGATTCTTCGGGCGTTCACCGGACGCGGGCGGCGTGCTCTTGTACTCGATCTTGCGTTCCGGTTGGGAAATCTTCCGTTCGCGCGGCGGCGACCGGAAATCGCCCGGTTGTTCCGTGGGCGGCGCGATGATGGGCGATGGAGCCAGCTTAGCCTTGGACGGCTGGATTTGTTTGCCGGACTTGGCCGGGCCAGCATGGGTTTCCACGGTGCGTCGTTCTTCCCGGGTTTGGATGACTTCCCGTTCGCGCTGGACGATCCGTTGGCGCTCGTCTTGGGCCACCGGCTGGAAGCGGACTGGGCTGTCTTGGCGTCGGGTGAGTTGATTGAATGTCATGGCGACCGCGAGGCTGCGATTCTGGGCCACGGCGGAAGCGGAAAGATTGTGCTCGGCCCGCCAGGTGCGCGGCGGCCGGGCGTCTTCGTGGTTGCGCCGGTAATTGTAGGTCTTGATGATGTCGCGCCGCCAGGTGGGGTCACGGCGATGTTCCCAGCTGCGATGGGCATAGATTGGATCGTAGCCGTGATGCCGGGATTGGAACGAGAACCACGCGTAGAAGCCCGCGTGGTAATAGCTGAGGGCATAGTAGTCGCCGAAGTAGTAGTGGTGGCAACGCGGCCGGATAAACAGGTAGTCGGGAAACACGGTCAGATCAATGACCACCACGGGCGAGTAGTAGTAACCGGGTTGGGCGTACACGGGGCCGGCGTAGTACACGGGGGCGAACAGGACGCCGCGGCGTTCGACGGGATAATCCCAGTAGCCTTCCACGAAGATGTAGCCGCGCGGCGTCCAAGTGTAACAGGCGGGCACCCATTCCCAGTCCGGCTGGCCGCCGACCCAGTAGCCGGGGCGCCACGCGAATTGACCGTCCGACCAGACCCAGCAGCCCGGCACCCAGTAGTCGTCCGGCGCGGGCGCGGGGATGTTGGGACCGTTTTCGAGCGTGGCGGGCGGGGCCGGCAAGTAGGTGGTCTCGGTCGCCCTGGCATCGGCCCAGTAACCGGAAATCCACTGATAGCCGGTGTCCACCTTGCTCCAGTATCCCGGCACCCATTGCCGGCCCGGCGGCAGGGCGCGCCACACGCCGCTGACCCAGAGGAAATCATGGCGGTCATCATCCCACGCCCAGTAGCCGGGAATCCACGCGACGTTGTCGCCCGCGGGTTTTTCGTCAGGCGGGACTTCCTGAATGTTGGGTGGCGGCGCTTTCGGGACGATGACGCCCGGCTCGGGATTGTAGGTGACGACCCCCGCGAACGCCTCATGCACCGGGCCGCGGGTCTGGACTTCCACGTCCTGATCATCACCTGTGTCCGCCGGGGTCGCGCCGTAACCGGCCAGATTGAAGCTGATTCCAAGAACCACGAGCGCCGTCAACAGACTGTGTAGCGAAGTTGAATAAGTCTTCATATGATCACCGTCTTTCATCGGGATAATCTACGACAACAGACGCCGGGTTGCGATAATGTATTCATCGGCCGACGGTAGTGGTCGAAGTGGCGCGTGGCGCGGCTCTGTGCTATCCTTCCGCCCATGAGCGAACCTGTGATTGCGGACAAGAAGCCGGCGGTGTTGGATCTCCAGGCGGGCACGTACTGGTGGTGCCGGTGCGGCAAGTCGAAGAACCAACCGTTCTGCGACGGCGCGCACAAAGGCTCGGAGTTTTCGCCCCTCGAATTCAAACTCGACCAGCCCAAGCGCGTCGCGTTGTGCCAGTGCAAGCATACCGGCGGCGCGCCCTTCTGCGACGGCGCGCATAAGAAATTGTAGCGCAGGCTGCGGGTCATTCAGCGGTTGAACCACCATCGGCGGTGCACGCCCGGACTGTCTAAAGCGGTTGCGCCGGTAGGGGTGGGTGTGTTAGGTTGCGCCAACATTTTCCGGGAAGTCCCCCCTCCCCGTGGGCGAGTCTTTTTGGATATGATTAGGAAGCAATGGATAACAACGAATCACGGCT
This sequence comes from Verrucomicrobiia bacterium, assembly GCA_037441425.1. GTDB lineage: Bacteria > Verrucomicrobiota > Verrucomicrobiia > Palsa-1439 > Palsa-1439 > JBBISF01. The sequence goes on along the minus strand of JBBISF010000001.1, from coordinate 44,420 downwards.
GCCAAAACTGAAACGGCCCGGCGAGGGACGCGACCCGCGGTTTTCCCCGCGGATGATCATCTTGTGGGTCATCCTCTTGCTGATCGTGCCGGCCCTGCTCATTCTCAAAGACAAACGGCTCAGCGACGTCAAAGAAATCACCTTTGGCCAGCTTCAGGAGAAAATCAATGCTGGCGACGTGAAGGCCATCACCGTCGTGACCGGGCAGGGCTTGCTGGCGACCGTCAAAGGCGAGTACCCCGATCCCACCACGCACACCCCGGTTAAGTTCACCTCGAAGCTCGCGTGGGGCGACGAAATGCAGAAGTATTTCAGCCAACACAACGTGGCGTTGGACTTCGACGAGGCCAGCACGTTGCTGACGCAATTTTTCTGGGGCGCGCTGCCGATCCTGTTGTTGTTCGGGCTGCTCTATTTCTTCTTTGTCCGGCAGATCAAGATGGCCGGCAAAGGCGCGATGAGTTTCGGCAAGTCCCGCGCCCGGATGTTGAGCCGCGACAAGAACAAGGTCACCTTCAAGGAAGTCGCCGGCATGCAGGAGGCGAAGGAAGAAGTCGAAGAGATCATCGAGTTTCTCAAGGACCCGAAGAAGTTCCAGCGCTTGGGCGGCCGGATTCCCAAAGGCGTGTTGATGATCGGCCCGCCGGGCACCGGCAAGACGCTGCTGGCCAAGGCGATTGCCGGCGAGGCGAACGTGCCGTTCTTCTCGATTAGCGGTTCCGATTTCGTCGAGATGTTCGTCGGCGTCGGGGCCAGCCGCGTGCGTGACATGTTCGAGCAAGGCAAACGCAGCGCGCCGTGCCTGATCTTTATTGATGAAATTGATGCGGTCGGCCGGTCCCGGTTCAGCGGCATCGGCGGCGGCCATGATGAACGCGAGCAGACGTTGAACGCGTTGCTCGTCGAAATGGACGGTTTCGACACGCAGGAAGGCGTCATTATCATCGCGGCCACCAACCGGCCCGACGTGCTCGATGCCGCGCTGCTGCGGCCGGGCCGGTTCGACCGGCAGATTGTCATTGATATGCCGGACCTCGTGGGGCGCGAGGAAATCCTCAAAGTCCACGCCCGCGCCGTGAAGCTAGGCAAAGACGTGGATATGAAGGTGATTGCGCGCGGCACACCCGGTTTTTCCGGGGCCGACCTCGCGAACTTGATCAACGAAGCCGCCTTGCTGGCGGCGCGCCGGGAGAAAAAAGCGGTCGGCATGGAAGAACTGGAAGAAGCCCGCGACAAGGTCCGTTGGGGCCGCGAACGCCGTAGCCGCGCGCTCGATGAGAAAGACAAGAAGATCACCGCTTATCACGAGGCCGGTCACGCGCTGGTGATGTACAAGCTGGAGCACACCGAGCCGCTGCACAAGGTCACGATCATTCCGCGCGGCATGTATCTGGGCGCGACGTTCTCATTGCCGGAGAAGGACAAATACCACGAGAGCAAGAACCAGTTGCTTGATGAGATTACGGGTATCATGGGTGGCCGGATCGCGGAGGAGTTAACCTTCAGCGATTACACCAGCGGCGCGGCGGGTGACATCAAACAAGCCACGCACATCGCCCGCAAGATGGTCACCGAATGGGGCATGAGCGAGAAGATCGGGATGGTCAACGTCAGCGACCACGAGGAGCACATGTTCCTCGGCCGGGATCTCTTCAAGGGCCGCGAGGTCAGCGAACAGACCTCGCGCGAAGTGGACGAGGAAGTCCGCAGCCTCATTGACCATTGTTACGCCCGCGCCCGCGAGATCATCACGCAGAATCGCGATAAACTGGTGGCGCTGGCCGAAGCGCTGATCGAGTACGAGACGCTCGATGCGCAGGAGATCGAAGAATTGTTCGAAACCGGCAAGCTGGCCAAACCGCCCACGCGTTCCAGCAACAAACAACCGCCGGCTGCCGCCGCGCCCGCGGCGACTTCCGACACAACCGGTGTGGAGCCGGTGCTGCCGCCGCCCGGGGTCGGACCAGAAACGGCCAAGGCTTAGACCTTACTGCGTCGGAAGTTGTTCCGCGTCTTCGTCGTTCAATTCCGGCGGAAGCGATTTCCGGTCGCCTTTCTGCATCCGCTCCTGCTGTTGCCGGAAGTAATGAAACTGCGGCTCCAACTCGACCGCCTTCTTGATCAGTTCCAACGCCCGGGCCTGATGCCCCAACTGAAATTCGATTTCCGCCGCGGTGTCCCAATACGCCGCACTTTTGGGCGCCAGCTCCACCGCCTTTTGCGCGTAGAGTAATGCGGCCTCCAGTTCCCGGCGCGCGACCGCACAAAGCCAGGCGAGATTGTTGTCCGCATCGGCACTGAGTGGTGTTTGCGCGCAGAGCTTCTTTTGCGCGGCAAACGCTTTGGCGAACAACGCGTCGGCCTGCTCTTTCTTGCCCCATTTGTCCAACGGCGGCAGCAAGAGAACCGGCACGCTGAGGTCTTCCGGCATCACCACCTGCCACAACCGCACCGCTTTCATCAATTTGTTGAACGACACGTCATCCGGTTCGTCCTGTCCGGCTAGGTCGGTGATGGCCAACGCCACCGGTTGCAGCGCGGTGCCGAAAATCAGGGCGCGCTGCGCCGGATTAGTTTCCGTGGCCGAAAGCTGGCCCAACAAAGCGTCATTCGGCTCGGTGGCGTCGACCAACTCGCTCACCATGGCTTGTTTTTCGTCGAGCGAGCCGTCCCGGTAATTCCGCAACAGATCCCGGATTGCCGGCGGCGTGTCCGGGCGGATCCCCATGCGCAAATCGGCCAACACCCGTCGCGCGCGGATCGCCACTTCCGGATCGTGGCTTTGGCTGGCTTGCTCCAAAGCTGGTTCAGCCGCCGGGCCGGCGGCCCAGAGTTGTTGCGTCGCCGCCTCGCGGGCTTTGAAGTCCGCGGCGCCCAATTGGCGGATGGCGCGCGCGAAATTGTTGGGGGGCTCGGCCGCGGCCAGCGTTGCCGCCAAGAGCCACAAGACCAGAGTTTGCATACCGGCTGCGAAGGTAGCGCAGCCCGCGCAGACCGGCAAGCCGGCGCGTGTCTATTTCGGTTGGACGGCCCCGAAAACTTTTTTGAGCAACTCAGTGCTGCGGGCGACCGGGTTCTGGCGGATGCGCGCTTCCTCAACGGCGATCATTTTGAACAGACCATCGAGCGATTTTTGGGTGACGTAACCGTCGAGGTCGCCGGCATCCGGGCCGAGGAAGGCGGCGGCGGGACCGGCTTTAGCCATGAGATTTTTGTAGGCGCTGGTGACACCGACTTTTGCGGTCGTCGCCTTGACGATGGGGAGAAACTTCTGCCGGAGTTGGTCTTCACTGGTCTTGCGGAAATACTGCGTCGCGGCGTCATTGGGGCCGGTCAGAATGGCGCGGGCGTCGTCAACAGTCATCGTTTTGATGGCGTCGCCGAAAACCTGTGCGGCTTCCGGTACGGCTTGCTCGGCGGCATGGTTCATTGTGGCGATGAATTCGTCGGCGATCTTTCCTTGGCCGAGGGTGCGCAGGGTCTTGTCAATCCTTTGCAGATTGTCCGGCATGGGGATTTTGACGTCGAGATTGTTAAGAAAACCGCCCTCCTTGCCCAGTTGGGCGATGGCGTGCTGGATGCCGTTGGCCAGCGCCTCTTTAAGCCCGCCGGTGATTTCGGTTTGCGTCAAACCAGCGGTGGAGGCGGCGGCGGAAGTGTTCGTAGGCGCGGTGGGCTTGGTAATCCAATCGAAGAGACCGGCATAGACGACGGTCAGGGGCACAACGAGAACTAGAAAACCGAGCAGACGTTTCATATGGATCCTTTCCGTGGACTTGGCCCGGACAGGGGCTGACGGCGCCAGGCCGTCAGCCCCTGCAACCCATTACGCACGTTTAGTAAACGTGCGTGCTTTCTTCGTGGGTGACCGGCTCGGTCAACATATCCGAGGTCAGGTCAACCTTCAGGCGATGGTCGCCCGCGGCGACGCCTTTGGCCGTGATCGTGTACGTCACGACCTGCTTGGGCCCGAGTACTGGGACGGTCGTAAACGTGACCGTCTTACCATCAACCACGCCGTTCGAGGCGCTGATTGGATCAACTTCCTTGGCGAAGTGGGCCACAACCTTGATGTTGGTGTCGTTGGCCGTGCCTTGATTGGTCACGCGAATCGTGTAGGTGACCGTATCGCCAATGCTCACTGGATCGGGGTCATCCCGTGTTTCGAGCAGGATGGCCGGCACACCCTTCCACAACGTGCACGCTTGCGCATCGGCCGTGAGGCCCTCGGCACTCTTGACGCCGACCACGTTGCAGTGCTCGCCGGCGGTGCCGCTGGTCAACACGATGCCGAGTGATTGCTTGGCGCCTTTGGCCAAGCTGGCGAGTGTCCAAGCGGCGGTATTGCCGCTAACGCTGGCGCCTTCGGCGCTGACAATCTTGGTCTCAGCCGGGGCTTTATCCGTAACCACCACGTTTTGCAGGTCCGTGTCGCCGGTATTGCTGACGACAATGTTATAGGTGGCGTTGCGCCCCAAGAACTGCTGCTTGGTGCCGTCCTTGCTAATCGCAAGGCCGGGCTGATTAACCATGGTCGCGCATTCCGTTTTGGCTTCACCCGCGTTGGCCGACTCGGCGGTCGCGGAGTTGGTCTGCAAGCCGCGGGCGGCCGCTTTCAACGGCACGGTCACCTGCTTGGCTTGGCCGGGCGCGAGGTCGCCGATGGTGAACGTCGTGGCGCCCGCCGCGCTCAGGCCGGCTGGCAGAGTGTCAGTGATCACCACATTCTTGGCCACGGCGCTGCCGGTATTGCGGACCTCGATGACCTTGTTAAGCTGCGCGCCGACGTTGGCCGCCGCCGGCATCGAGCAGGAGATCGCGAGTTTGGCGACGCCAATCAGGGTGGCGGCACAACCGCGCGGGATAGCGGTCATGGTGGCGCAGGTGACCAGGCAACCTTCGTGATCGGGTTTCAACCAGACCTTGATGGTGACCGGGCTGCCCTTATCAAGCGTATCCATCGTCCAAGTCAGCTTCTTGCCATTGACCTGGGCGGCCGGCTCGCTCTTCACATACGTCGCATTGTCGGGAACGGTGTCGGTAATCGCCACGTTGGCGCAGTCGGCGAGTGGCGTCACCACAATGTCGTTCTCCACCGTTTGGCCGAGGGTCGCTTCCGCGGGCACGCGCTTGACCAACTGTAATAGGTCAGACTTCAACGTGAACTCATTGACGCCACATGAAGTGGGCTTGGCGCGCGGCGTTGCAACCGGCGCCGGCGCGGGTGCCGGTGCTGGCGGGGCTTCTTCGCGCTGGGTATAGCGGGGCACGTCGGTGCGGCCCGCGCGACCGGCGGTGTCCAGCGTGTTATACTCTTGCTCGCCGTAAATCCGCGGGCGTCCTTCTTCGTACGACTGGGTGGAGCAACCGCTCCACGTAACGACGACTGCCGCCGCACACGCGGTCGCGGCCAGTAGGTGCATCTTGTTTCTCATTGGATTTCCTCCTGTTTGGTTTTGGTTATTTGACTTCGGACGTACAACACGGGCAGCGCGTGGCCTTCAACGGAATTGCCGAAAGACAGAACGAGCAATTCTTGGTAGTCGGCGCAGGGGCCGGGGCCGGCGCTTCCTTCTTTTTCAACGCATTCATGGCCTTGATTACCATGAAGATGCAGAACGCCACGATGATGAAATCAATCACCGTGTTAATGAACTTGCCATAACTGATCACGACGGCGGTTTTGCCAAAAGACGCCTCCCTGACCGTGACTGCCAGACTGCTGAAGTCCATGCCTCCCAGCAGCGCGCCGATCGGCGGCATCAGCACATCGTTGACCAACGAACTGACGATCTTGCCAAACGCCCCGCCGATGATGATGCCCACGGCCATATCCACGACATTGCCGCGCATCGCGAACTCCTTGAACTCCTTCACCATGCCCATGTGGGTCTCCTTTCATGGTTGCTCATGTTGTCCGCCTAACGGAAGCGTCGCTGCCATGCCCCTTGGCGATCATGGAAAACGCCTCCTCGCCAATTCTCGCTGCGCCAATCAACCCCGACGCTTCTCGCCATTTTGATAGCACAAGATGCCCCCGTGCGCAACAAGCAGTCATGATTATTGTGGGTTACCAGCCGCCGGCGGCTTTTGTTGGACCAAAACCCTGAACGCGTGGCCCATCGAGGAATGCAGGAGTTGATGAAGCGCGGCGCGGTCCCGGCTGAGTTGACCGGCGGTGCGGGCCACGATCTCGGTAATCTCCGCCTCACCGGCTTGCAGGAGAAAGTGCGCTTGGTCAGTGAACAACACCGGCTCCAACCCGAGCTGCCGGCCATGTTCGATGAGCGAAGTGAATTCCACGTGCGCCGTGATGTCCTGTTCGCCGATATGCTGGTACGGGTTGGTGTTCTTCGTGTGCCGGTAGTAGCACTGCAAATGACCGTCCTGGTGATGCGGCGCGAAATACGCGGCGCGTTCAAACCCATAATCAATCGTCAGGATGTAGGCCGACCCGGTGAGTCGGCCGGCGATGTTCGTCAGCCAGTCCAACGCGCGCAGATTGATTTCCGACCGGTAGCCTTGCGGCAACCGGGGCAATCGGTGATCCGACAACGGCCTCAGTTCTTCCTCAAGGCGTGCGTTGACATACACTTCACGGTCACCGCAAAGCCGATGCACCGGCAACGCGTCGAGAAACTCGTTGGAAAATACGCAGCCGGTGATGCGCTCCGGTAATGGATCACCCACCTCCACGACGCGATACGCGAGATCGGACGCGACCGCCAGCACGTCGTCCCGCAACTGGCCGCGGTGCCCGCCGAATTCCACCACTTCTTTCACACCCCACCGCTGAAATTGCCGGGCCAGAATCCGTCCGAACAACGGCCCGACGCTGACACTGGTGAAAAAATCACCGGCTTTCCCAATGCGTTGGCTCCCGGTCGTGTAGTAGCCGTGCTGCGGGTGATACAATGCCAACTCCATGAACCTCTCAAAGGTGATGCGCCCGCCCGCTGCGCGGATTGCACGGCGGATTTCCTCGATCAAAACTGGGTTGCCGGTCACGGCCCTAGGATAGCGAAATAGCTCTTGCATGGCACGGGCAATCCCGGTAGTTTTCAAGTGAATTTTGTCACAAAGCCCCGCCGAAGTCGCAGGGCGGGTCCGCAGGTATGAGCGAGCAACTTTATCAATATGTGCCGGTTGGATTGTTGTTGCTGGTGGCCATCGGGTTCGCCGGAACCAACTTGGTGTTGCCGTATGTGATCGGCAAGAAACGCGTCCACGATCCGGTCAAGGACAGCGCGTACGAGTGCGGCATGCCGGCCATGACCGAGGCGCACACGCGGTTCAGCGTGAAGTTCTACCTGATCGCGATGCTCTTCATCTTGTTCGACATCGAAGTCGTGTTCTTCCTCGGGTGGGCGGCGGTGTATCGCGACTTGCTCCATGAAATGGGCTGGAAAATTCTGGCCGGCGCGGCGGTGTTTCTGCTGATTTTGGAAGTCGGCCACATCTACGCTTGGAAGAAGGGCGCGCTCGACTGGTCCCCCAAGAAACCGAGGCGACCATCATGAAGGTTGAAACCGCCGATGTGATGGTGACGCGCGTGGACGCGGCGATTGACTGGGTGCGCAAGAATTCCTGTTGGCCGATGCCGATGGGGTTGGCGTGTTGCGCGATCGAGTTGATGGCGGTGGGCGCGAGCCGGTTTGATATTGCCCGATTCGGCGCGGAAGTGATGCGGTTCTCGCCCCGGCAAGCCGATTTGATGATCGTGGCCGGCACATGCGTGTACAAGATGGCCGGGACGGTCAAACGCGTGTGGGACCAGATGCCAAATCCGAAATGGTGCATCGCGATGGGCGCGTGCGCCAGTTCGGGTGGGATGTATCGCAGTTACGCGGTGGTGCAAGGCGTGGATCATTTTCTGCCGGTGGACGTGTACATCTCCGGTTGCCCGCCGCGGCCGGAAGCGTTGCTTGAAGGATTGATGGCGATTCAACGGAAGATCCAAGCGGAAAGTGCCCTGGCGGGTATGAAAAGCGGCGCGCATCAGGCGCCGACAGCGCAACCGGTCCAAGGCCCGGTCATCGTCCGCGGGGAGTATGCCGGGAAGTTTGAGGGTTGGAAGGTATGACGCCGCAGGAAGCCGTCGGGAAACTGAAAGCCCAATTCGCCGCCGCCATTGGCGAGCCGAGCGAATTTCGCGGCGAAGTCACGGTCAGTGTGACGCGCGAGCAAATCGCGCCGGTCTGCCAGTTTCTGAAAAAGGAATGCGGATTCGACATGCTGACCGATCTGGCCGGTGTGGATAACTACGGTGAAGACCCGCGTTACGAGGTGGATTACCTGCTGTATTCGTTCACGCACCGGTGCTGGTTGCGATTGAAGATCACCGTGCCGGAAGACGATTTGGTTGTGGACTCCGTGACGGCCGTGTGGCGCGGCGCGGACTGGCAGGAGCGCGAGGCGTTCGACATGTACGGCATCCGCTTCCGCCAGCATCCGAATTTGAAGCGGATTCTGATGTGGGACGGGTATCCCCATCACCCGTTGCGCAAAGATTTCCCGTTGGCCGGCGTGCCGACGGAGTTACCGGAAACAGCAGTCAATGCCGGAATAGTCGAAACGGCACCGATGTTGGGCGGGCCGTTCGTGGCGGGCTCCGGCACACGCAGTTCATTACGCAAAGAACCCCGGCAATACGACACGATTGCGGAGCAGCAGGACAAGTTGAAGACGCCGACGAAGAAGGAGTCGGTTTAAGCGATGGCGACCACGCAAGAAATGGAATTGATTGATTCCGCCGCGCGCGCGCAGCAGATGATGGAAGAAGAATTGCACGGCGAGAAGATGATCATCAACATGGGGCCGCAGCATCCCAGCACGCACGGGGTGTTGCGCGTGGTGCTGGAGTTGGACGGCGAGGAGATTCTCAACGCATGGCCGGATGTCGGTTATCTGCATCGCGGCGACGAGAAAATCGCCGAGAACATGACGTACACGCAGTTCATTCCCTACACCGACCGGTTGGACTACATCGCCCCGCTCGCCAACAATGTCGCCTACGCCTACGCCGTCGAAAAACTCCTGGGCATTGACGTGCCGCCACGCTGCAAATATATCCGCGTGATTTGCTCGGAGCTGGCGCGCATCAGCTCGCATCTGCTCGGCATTGGCTGCTTCGGCATGGACGTGGGGGCAATGACGGTGTTCCTCTACACGTTCCGGGAACGCGAGAAGATTTACGACCTCGCCGAGTGCATCAGCGGCGCGCGGTTCACGACGAGCTACACGCGCATCGGTGGTCTCGCCAACGACATGCCGGCAACATTTCTGCCGATGGTGCGGCAATTCTTGAAAGAGTTTCCGGCCACGATTGACGAGGTGGACAAGCTGCTGAGCCGCAACAAGATTTTCATTGAGCGCACCCAGGAGATCGGCGTCCTCAGCAAAGAAGACGCCATTGATCTCGGTGTAACGGGCCCATGCTTGCGCGGGTCGGGTGTGGATTGGGACCTTCGGAAAACGCATCCCTACGGCGGGTACGAGAATTTTGATTTTGATGTGCCGGTCGGCGCCGTGGGTGATTGCTACGATCGGTATTTGGTGCGGATGGAAGAAATGCGTCAGAGCGTTCGGATCCTCCAGCAGGCGTTGGACAAGCTGCCGGACGGCCCGGTCAACGCGCCCGAAGCGAAGATTGTGTTGCCGGAAAAGAAAGCCGTCCTGACGAAGATGGAGGAACTCATCCACCACTTCATCGCGGTCACCCAAGGCATCAACGCCCCCCCCGGCGAAGTTTATTTCTCTGCGGAAAACCCGAAAGGCGAACTCGGTTTTTACATTATCAGCAAAGGTGGCGGCACCCCGCACCGGTTGAAGATCCGCGCGCCGTCGTTTGTCAATCTGCAGATGCTCCCGGTTGTTTCCCGCGGCCACATGGTCAGCGATATGGTGGCAATCTTGTCGAGCATCGATTTCGTGATGGGAGAGTGCGACCGGTAGCCACGAATCCACACGAATGGACACGAATAAGGAACTGATTCATGGCGATTTGGTCGGTCAAATTGTGGGAGCGGCGTTCGAGGTGCACAATGTTTTGGGATACGGATTTTTAGAGAAGGTGTATGAGAACGCACTGTTGATCGAGTTGGCCAAACGCGGCGTGAAAGTGGAAGCGCAGCACGCGCTGAAAGTGAAGTACAAAGAAGCCATCGTGGGTGACTACGTGGCCGATTTGATAGTTGATGACAAAGTGATCGTAGAATTGAAAGCCGAGCAAACATACAACAAACAGCACGAAGCGCAGTTGCTAAACTATTTGAAGGCAACCGGGCTGAAGGTCGGCGTGTTGACCAACTTCGGAAGGACGAAGTGCGAATTCAAACGGCTGGTCATGTAATGACCAGCCGATTCGTGAACATTCGTGTGCATTCGTGGCTAACTTAATCATCCCTGCCGACCTCGAACGTCACATCGACGAGATCATCACGCATTACCCGACGAAACGGGCGGCGGTGTTGTGGCTCTGTCATTTGATTCAGGATCACTGCGGCTGTCTCGGCGCGGAACAAGTCGAATGGATTGCCGGCAAACTCGGCCTCCAGCCGATCAATGTCTGGGAAGTGGTCACGTTCTACCCGATGTTCACGCAGAAGCCGCGCGCCAGGTTTCACATCAAGATTTGCCGGACACTCTCCTGTCAACTGGCCGGGAGCGCGAAACTGTTGGAACGCCTGAAAAATCTCGGCCCGGACTTCGAAGTCTCGACCGTTGAATGTCTCGCCTCGTGCGGCACCGGCCCGGCGATGATGATCAATGACGAGCATTACGACAGGATGACGCCGGAACGCCTCGACCAGATCATCGCCGACATCAAGCGCACCGGCACGCTCGCGAAAGAGCCGGTCGCCAAGCCGTTACCGGCGCATCCGCTCGAAAAACGCATCCTGCTCGCGAACATCACCAAACCCGGCTACACGGGCTCGCTGACCGATTACGAGAAGGAAGGCGGCTATCAGGCGTTGGCGAAAGCGCTGACGATGAAGCCCGAGGACATCGTCAACGAAGTCAAAAACAGCGAGATTCGCGGACGCGGCGGCGCCGGTTTTCCATGCGGTCTCAAATGGAGTTTCCTCGCGAAGAATACCGGCAAGCCGACGTACCTCGTTTGCAACGCCGACGAGTCTGAGCCGGGAACTTTCAAGGACCGGCAACTGATCAATTACGATCCGCACCAGCTCATCGAAGGCATCCTCATCTCCTGTTACGCGACCGGCGCGAAGGTGGCCTACATATATATTCGCGGTGAGATGCCGGTCGGCGCGCAGATTCTTCTGGGAGCCATAGAAGAAGCGCGCGCCAAAGGTTACGTCGGCAAGACCGCCGAGATCTACGTCCACCGCGGCGCGGGCGCGTACATTTGCGGCGAAGAGACCGGCCTCATCGAATCGCTCGAAGGCAAACGCGCTTACCCGCGCATCAAACCGCCGTTCCCGGCCATCGTCGGTTTGTTCGGCTGCCCGACCGTCGTCAACAACGTCGAGACTCTTTCAAACATCCCGCACATCGTCAAAAACGGCGCGGCGTGGTTCAAAGCGATGGGTGTCCCCGGCTCGACCGGCACGCGACTCGTCTGCGTCAGCGGTCCAGTCAAACGCCCCGGCTACTACGAATTCGAGATGGGCAAACTCACGATGCGCCAACTCATCGAAGACGTTTGCGGCGGCGTCAAAGACGGCAAGAAAATCAAAGGCGTCATTCCCGGTGGGAGTTCAATGCCGGTAATGCCTGCGAATAATCTCGACGTCCCCCTCGATTTCGAAAGCCTCCGCAAAGCCGGCACGATGGCCGGTAGCGGCGGCATCGTCGTCCTCACCGAAGATGTCAACATCGTCGACACCACGCTCAACGTCTCCCAATTTTACGCCCACGAAAGTTGCGGTCAATGCACGCCGTGCCGGGAAGGCACGCTCTGGATGGAGAAAATGCTCCACCGCATCAAAGACGGCCACGGCCGCCCGGAGGACGTCGATCTCCTCTTCGAAGTCGCCGACAATATCGACGGCAAAACGATCTGCCCCCTCGGCGAAGCCGCCGCGTGGCCGGTCAAAGCGTTCCTAAAAAATTACCGCAGCGAATTCGAGGCGGCCTGCAAGAAGAACGGCAACGGCAGTAGCCACGAATGAACACGAATAAACACGAATGGCCGGCATTGAAGCCACAGATGAACACAGATAAACACAGACGGTGTAGCGGCGCTTCTGCGAAGCGCCGATCCGTGTCCCATCTGTGTGAATCAGTGGCTAGGAAAGCCGGCATTCGTTGGGTCTTAGCACCGCAATCAGCCCTGCCGGGGGCGCCAGCGGTTCAAGGCGTCATGCTCGCGCCGAACGAAGACGTGCAATGGACGTGGACGCACACGACGAACGGCAGCTACGTCAGCGGATACGCTATCGTGCCGCCCCTCCTCCCTCGCCCTGTCATTCTGAGCGAAGCGAAGAATCTCTGTCGTACCAGTCGCAGGAAAGGAACAAGGAGGTAAGACATGGCTGCTCTCCGATACACCAAGCCTGAACCGATTGAGTTGAAGAATCACGGCGAGTTCACCGAGCGATGGCTTCAGGACCGCATCTATGAAGACCCTACCATTCTCGGTTTGGGAGACGTTGAGGTCATTGATCAAGAGCGCAAGCAGGACAAAGCTGGGCGGCTAGATCTACTGTTGTTTAGTCGTGAAGAAAATTGCCGGTACGAAGTTGAGTTGATGCTTGGGCAGACTGACGAGAGCCACATCATTCGGTGCATTGAGTACTGGGACATCGAAAGGCGTAGATACCCCGGCTACGACCACTGCGCGGTATTAGTCGCCGAAGACATCACTACCCGGTTTCTGAACATCCTTGCTCTCTTCTCCGGGACGATTCCGTTCATCGCGATACAACTGAATGCTCTCAAGGTTGGCGACCAAATCGTGTTGGACTTCGTACGCGTCCTCGACCGTGTTGCTCTGAGGCAGGACGATGAAGGCGAGGGGAACAAGCCGGTTGGTCGAGACTACTGGAACACAAGAGCGACGCCTGAGACTGTCAAGTTGGCTGATACATTCCTCGATCTCATCAACCAAACGGCCGATCCAAAGCTTCAGTTGAAGTTCAACCGGTATTACATCGGGTTGCACGACGGATTGCGTGCCCGCAACTTCATCGACTTCAAACCGAAGAAGAAATGGCTGGAGCTACGCGTTGATATTTCGGACGGCGCGAAGTGGGTTGGTCGATTTGAAGAGGCTGGTATCGAAGCCGGGATCTATGACGAGAGATTGTGGGTAGCGGTCGAACAAAAACATTGCAACCCGTGCCACAAGCTCCTCGCCGAACTGGTTGAAAAAGCTGTTGAGGAGTACAAGGCGAGTTGAATGAAACGGCAGACCGGACAACAGAGATTCTTCGCTTCGCTCAGAATGACAAGGCTGGGTTGTGTGGATTCGTGTTTGCCGAGGACGGCGTCTCGTCGGACTCGGCTATTCGTGTAATTCGTGGCTAAGAAAACATGGCTGATACTGTAAAACTGACAATTGATGGCAAGGAAGTCGTCGCGCCGAAGGGGATGAACCTCATCGAGGCGGCGAAAATCGCCGGCATCGAAGTGCCGCATTATTGCTATCACCCGAAGCTGACCATCGCCGGCAATTGCCGCATGTGCTTGTGCGATGTCGGCATGCCGAAGCTCGATAAAGATAAGAAACCGGAAATCGGGCCAGGCGGCAAGCCGGTGATCATGTTCGCGCCGAAGTTGGAAATCGGCTGCAACAAACCGGTCGCCGACGGCATGGTGGTGCACACGCGTTCGCCGAAAGTCGTCAAAGCGCGCGAAGGCGTGATGGAATTTCTCCTCATCAATCACCCGCTCGATTGCCCAATCTGCGACCAAGCAGGGGAATGCCGGTTACAAGAGTTCAGCGTCGACTACGGCAAAGGCCAGAGCCGGTTCGTCGAAGAAAAAGTGCACAAGCCGAAACAGACCAAGCTCAACGCGAAAATCACGCTTGACGACGAACGCTGCATCCTCTGCTCGCGTTGCATCCGCTTCATGAAAGAAGTGGCCGGGCAGGATTGCCTCGGCTTCGTCAACCGCGGCAGCTACTCGACGCTCACCTGCTACCCCGGCCAAGAGCCAAAAACGAATTACGATCTCAACATCGTCGACATCTGTCCCGTCGGCGCGCTGACGCAGACGGATTTTCGATTTGAGCAACGCGTCTGGTTCTTGAAGGAGACGAAGTCGGTCTGCCCGAACTGCGCGACCGGCTGCAACACCGTCCTCTGGTCGCGCGAAGGCGTCGTCTACCGGCAAACGCCGCGCGACAACGACGCCGTCAACCAATGCTGGATGTGCGACTACGGCCGGCTCAACTACAAATTCATCAACGACCCGCGCCGCATCACCTCGCCGAGCGTCAAAAGCGCCGTCTACGGCGAGCGCGTCAATCTCACCTGGCTCGAAGCCACCCGGCAAATCACCGGTAAGCTCAAAGCCGCCGGCAACATCGCCGGCATCGCGAGTGCCCGGGCCACGACCGAAGAACTTTTCCTGTTCAAGAAACTCGTCGGCGACATAGTGGACATCGTCCCCCATACCGGCGAAGCCGACGGCAAGCTGTTACAAGCCGACCGGAATTCGAATACTGCTGGCGCGAAACTTACCGGTTGTGCGACCGGCAAGTTGCCGGAGATTCTCGAAGGCATCAAAGCCGGCAAGATCAAGACGCTCGTCGTGCTCGGCGAGGATTTGGATGAAGAGCTGGCGAAGAAACTCGATCTGCTCGTCGTCATCGACACCTTGCCGACGAAGGTGACTGAGCACGCGCACTACGTATTGCCGGGCGCGACCTTTGCCGAGAAACGCGGTACGTTTATCAATGCGAAGAACCGGTTGCAGCGTTTCCAAGCGGCAATCCAGCCGGTGGGCATCGCGCGGCCGGAATGGCAGACATTGACCGCACTGCTTGGCGCAAACTACGCCGCCATCGAAGACGTCTTTGCCGACATGGCGCGGTCGTTGCCGGCCTTGGCGGGATTAAATCTTTCGAAGATTGGCGATCAAGGAATCGAATTGAAGCCACAAATAGACACGAATGAAACACCAATTCTTAAAGATTCGTGTGGATTAGTGGCTGATAAGAAATGAACGAGCTCATCATCCATTTGATTAAGATCGTTTGCGTGATCGGCGTGATGCTGGGGATTGTGGCGTACACGGTGATGGCCGAGCGCTGGATTTGCGCGTGGATGCAGGACCGGATCGGGCCGAATCGGGTCGGGCCGTTCGGCGTGTTGCAGCCGTTGGCGGATGGGCTGAAGTTCATTTTCAAGGAAGACGTGTTGCCGTGGCACGTGCACAAGTTCTACTTCACGCTGGCGCCGGCGCTGACGATGGTGCCGGCCTTGATCACGATTGCGGTTATTCCGTGGGGTAGTAATCTGCCGATTGCCGGACACGCGATCACCGGCGTCATCGCGGATTTGAACGTGGGCATCCTGTTTATTTTTGCCGTCGCATCGTTGGGCGTGTACGGCATTGTCTTGGCCGGCTGGTCGAGCAATTCGAAGTATCCATTCCTAGGCGGAATTCGCTCCAGCGCGCAGATGATTTCCTACGAGGTGTGCCTCGGCTTAAGCGTGGTTCCGGTCTTCATGCAGGCCGGCACGTTGAATCTGATGAAGGTGGTGGAGTACCAAGGACGGCATCTGCCCTTCGTCTGCTATCCGTATCTCGCACTGTCGTTCTTCATTTTCCTCGTGAGCGCGTTTGCGGAAACCAACCGGCTGCCGTTCGATTTCCCGGAAGCGGAGCAGGAACTGGTGGGCGGGTATCACACTGAGTACAGTTCGATGAAGTTCGCGATGTTTTTCCTCGGCGAATACGCCAACATGTTTGTGGCATCAGCGGTGATGGTGACGTTGTTCTGCGGCGGGTGGTCGTTGCCGTTCGCGCCGTTCAATGCGCCCGCGCAGACGCTGGGCGTCGGGCTGGCGCAAATCGGAATTTTCCTGGCGAAAGTACTCTGTTTCCTGTTCTTCTTCATCTGGGTGCGGTGGACGTTGCCGCGGTTCCGGTATGACCAACTGATGGCGCTGGGTTGGAAGATTTTCATCCCATTGACGATCCTGAACATTTTGATCACCGGCGTGGTGCTGGCGGTGGTGACCAAGTAATGCAAGTTAAACGGCCAAAATTGACGTTCTGGGAAAAGTCATACATCCCGCAGATCGTGCACGGGCTGTGGCTGACGTTGCGGCACATCCCACGGCGGAAGTTCACGCGCATGTACCCGGAAGAAAAGCCGGTGCTGTTCGGGGATTACCGGGGCGCGCCGACGTTGGTGAAAGACCCGGACGGCCGGGTGAAATGCGTGTCGTGCCAGCTTTGCGAGTTCGTGTGCCCGCCGAAGGCGATTCGCATCACACCGGGCTTTCGCGCGGAACAGGCGTTTGACGCGAACGTCGAGAAAGAGCCGAAGGAATTTGTCATCGACATGCTGCGGTGCATTTACTGCGGTTACTGCGAGGAAGTCTGCCCGGAGGAGGCGATCTTCCTGAAGAACGTTTTCGCGATCACCGGCTACAAGCGCGAGGAGATGCGGTTCAACAAGCCGAAGCTGCTGGAACTCGGCGGCGTGCAGCCGGACTCGATTTGGAAGTGGAAGTACAAGGGCGCGCCGCCGCCCGGCACGCCAATCGCGCCGGTCCGCGACGGCACGCCAGTCGAACCGAAGGCCGGTGGGCACTAGACGATGATTGTTCACGATACATTGTTTTGGTTTTTCAGCATTGCGATGCTGCTGTGCGGCGTGCTGGTGATTGTGAACCACAATCCTGTCGCCAGCGCGCTGTCGCTGGTGCTGTTGTTCGTCTTTCTGGCCGGATTGTTCGTGCTGCTGGAGGCGTTCTTTCTCGCGGCGATCCAGATTTTGGTGTACGCGGGCGCGGTCATGGTGTTGTTCCTGTTTGTCATCATGCTGCTCGACATCAAAGCCAGCGAACGCCGCAAGTTCCGGTGGCTGGGGATCATTGGTGGACTTGTCATAGTTGCCGCGCTGGTGTGGGAACTCGCGTTCATCCTCATCCAACCCATTCAACCGCTGGCGACCGGCCCCGCCGGCTTCCAAGCCGGACTGAAAGACGTGGTGAAGCCATTGTTCGCGAATTACATGCTCCCGTTCGAGGTGACCGCGTTGCTGCTGCTGGTGGCGATGATCGGCGTGATTCTGCTCTCCAAGAAAGAACTGAAATGACCAGCACCATCACGCTCAACCATTACTTGATCGTTAGCGGCGTCCTGTTCGCATTGGGGATGGGCGGCGTGGTGCTGCGCCGCAACGCGTTGGTCATCTACATGGCGCTGGAGATGATGCTCAACGCCGCCAACCTCGCCCTCGTGGCGTTCTCGAAGTTCAACCGGCTCGTGGACGGCCAGGTGTTCGTGTTTTTCATCATCGCCATCGCCGCCGCCGAGGTGGCGGTCGGCCTCGCGATCATCGTGGCGTTGTACCGCCGGAAACAAACGGTGAGCGTGGATGAATTGAATTCGATGCGCCTATGAACCTCCCTTGGATCATTCTGTTTTCCCCGCTTGTTGCCGCCGTGGTGATCACGGTGTTCACCCGGCGTTTCCAGATGCTCAGCGCGCTGATCTCGATCGCGGCCATCCTGATTGGGTTCGCGTTCTCGCTCTCCATTTTCAAGTTTTTGGCAACGGGCGGCAATCTGGAACTCATCCAACCCCGGCCCTTCCAGTGGTTGGTGATCGGCGACCTCGTGAAGATCGAGTTTGGTGCGACGATGGACCGGCTCAGCATCCTGATGCTGCTCGTGGTGACCGGCGTCGGCTCCGCGATTCACATTTACTCAGTTGGATATATGAAGGGCGACCCGGGATTCTCGCGATTCTTCGCCTGCCTGTCGCTGTTTACCTTTTCGATGCTCGGCATCGTGCTCGCGAACAATTTCATCCAGATTTTCATCTTCTGGGAACTGGTCGGCGTCAGCAGCTACTTGCTCATCGGGTTCTGGTTCGAGAAACCCAGCGCGGCGGAAGCCGGCAAGAAAGCGTTTCTCGTCAACCGCATCGGCGACTTCGGGATGATGCTCGGCGTGTTGTTGCTGTGGACGCAGACCGGGACGTTCAACTTCGCGGAGCTTCCCGGCAAGATTGCCGCGATTCCTGCCGGGACGCTGGGGTTGATTGGCGCGTTGATTTTCTGCGGGGCGGTGGGCAAAAGCGCGCAGTTCCCGCTGCATGTCTGGTTGCCGGATGCGATGGAGGGGCCGACGCCGGTTTCCGCGCTCATCCACGCGGCGACGATGGTGGCGGCCGGTGTTTACATGCTTTGCCGGGTGTCGTTTCTGATTCTTCCGAGCCATACGGCGTTGACACTCATTGCGTGGATTGGCGGCATTACGGCGGTGATGGCGGCAACGATTGCCATTGCCCAAAACGACATCAAACGCATCCTCGCCTACTCCACACTTTCGCAACTTGGTTACATGGTAATGGCGGTCGGATTGGGCGGCACGACGGCGGCGATGTTCCACCTGACGACGCATGCGTTCTTCAAGGCGTTGTTGTTCCTCGGAGCTGGCAGCGTGATCCTCGCGTTGCATCACGAACAGGACATCTGGAAGATGGGCGGACTGTGGAAGAAGACGCCGATCACGTTCGCGACTTTCATGATCGGCACGCTGGCGCTGGCCGGGGTGTTTCCGTTTGCCGGGTTTTACAGCAAAGACGAAATCCTGTTGCTGGCCAAGGCGCATAGCCTGCCGCTGTTCATCCTCGGCACGGCCACGGCGTTTCTGACGGCCTATTACATGGGCCGGGAGGTCTTCGTGGTGTTCTTCGGCAAGCCCCGCGATCATCATGCCTACGAGCACGCCCATGAATCGCCGTGGGTGATGACCCTGCCGTTGGTATTTCTGGCGATTCTCTCGGTGATTGGCGGCTGGCATTCCGCGGTCCCGCATTTCCTCGACCCAGCGACGGAAATCGAGCACAGCAATTTGGGTTACGTACTGCTGCTGGTGCCGCTGGCCGGGTTCGCGTTCGCCGCCAAGATTTACTGGAAAGCCGAGCCCAGCGACGCTCCGGTCAAGGCCGCGTTGGGCAAGGTTTGGACGTGGGTCGAGAACAAGTACTACTTCGATGAGTTGTACCTGTGGATTGTGAAGTACGTGCAAGGCACGATCGCCGCGACGTGCGAATTGTTCGACCGCTGGATTCTCCAGCGCCTCGGCATTGGCGGTCTGGCCAGCACGACGAGCATCGCCGGTAAGACGCTGCGGCTTTTGCAGACCGGTAACATCCAGAGCTATGCGTTCTTTTTCGGCCTCGGCGTGACGGTGATCATTTATTACGTGGTGGTGAGGTAATGGCAATAATGAAGGCAGAGCGCAGGATTGTGAAGCGGAAGGCGGATCACGAGCCAGCGTTTCGTGAAGTGGTTACGCTGATTCAGTCCGCTCGCTCGCGGGCGCTGCAAGCCGTCAACACGGAGTTGATCAATCTGTACTGGCGAGTCGGCGAGTACATCAGCCGCAAGCTTGAGACGGCAGAATGGGGCGAAGGCGTGGTGGACGAATTGGCCCGGTATCTCAGACAACATCACCCCGATCTTCGCGGATTTGCCCGCCCGAATCTGTTTCGGATGCGACAGTTTTATTTGGCTTACCGGCAGGATGAAAAAATCTCGGCACTGCTGAGACAATTGCCGTGGACGCATAACGTGTTAATTCTTGCGGGCTGCAAGCGCGCCGAGGAACGCGAGTTCTATTTGCGCATGGCGGTGCAGGAGAAGTGGTCGAGCCGCGAGTTGGAGCGGCAGCTTGCCGGTGCGTTGTTCGCCCGGGCGGTTCTTTCTCCGCCAAAAGTCTCGGCACTGCTGAGACAATTACATCCCACTGCTGAAACGGTATTTAAGGATTCTTACCTGCTAGATTTTCTGAATCTGCCGGCAGGCCATTCGGAAGCGGATTTGCAGAGGGCGTTGGTGGCCAATCTGAAGACGTTTCTTTTGGAATTGGGCCGTGATTTCTGTTTTGTTGGCGAGCAATACCAGTTGCAGGTGGGCGGGCAGGATTTCTATCCCGACCTGCTCTTATACCATCGCGGTCTCCAGTGCCTCGTGGATTTCGAACTCAAGATTGACGACTTCAAACCGGAATACCTCGGCAAGCTGGAGTTCTACTTGGAGGCGCTCGACCGGGACGTGAAGAAGCCCCACGAACGTCCCTCCATCGGCGTGCTGCTGTGCGCCTCCAAGGACAACGAGGTCGTGGAGTATGCCCTAAGCCGGTCGGTCTCGCCCGCGCTCATTGCCGAATACCAGACCTGCCTGCCGGCGAAGAAGCTCTTGCAGCAGAAGCTCCATGAGTTTTATGAATTGGCGCAAGCGGACTCCGCTAAGAAACCCGGCAAGAAGGGGAAGCGACCATGCCGCAGCCGCGCCTATTGAAGAGAAAAATCAGTGCTGGAGAGATTTGAGTGAAGGTTGGTTTCAAGAGGCGGTGGCGAAGAACGACAGACCGGAAGGAATGACAATTTAGAGAGATGGAAAACCTGTTAACCATAGCGATTCTACTGCCGCTGGCGGCGGCGTTTTTGACGTTCTTGTTTCCGGCCAACAAACCAGGGGCGATCCGGGCGCTGGCGATCACCGCAACCGGTGTGTCCTTGCTGCTGATCCTTTATATCTTTTCGCAGTTTGACCGGTCGCAAAGCGGCTATCAGTTCGTCTACAGCATCGAATGGCTGCCGAGTTTCGGGTGTTCGCTGAAGTTTGGCGTGGACGGGATTTCGATGACGCTCTTGCTGTTGGTCGGGTTCGTGTCGTTTGCCGGCACGCTGGTCAGCAGCGAGATCCACGAGCGGCAAAAGGAGTACTACATCCTGTTTCTCGCGTTGACGACCGGGATCAGCGGGACGTTCTGCACGATGGATTTGTTCTTCTTCTATTTCTTCTACGAGATGGCGGTGATCCCGATGTACTTACTGATCGGGATGTACGGGTCGCTGCCGCCCGGCAAGCACGGGCGCACGAAAGAATACGCCACGATGAAGTTGACGCTGTATCTGACGGCGGGCGCGGTGCTGGCGTTGATCGGGTTGCTGACGATTTATTTTACCGGCGGGACGATGGACATCGAGAAGTTGCAGCGGAGCGTGTGGGTGGCGTCGAATACGCAGAAGTGGGTGTTCGGCTGTCTGCTGTTCGGCTTCGGTTTCCTCGCGTCGATGTGGCCGTTTCACACCTGGTCGCCGCTTGGTTACGCCGCGGCGCCGACGGCGGCGTCCATGATGCATGCCGGCGTGCTGAAGAAACTCGGCGCGTACGGGATCATCCGGCTCGCGCTGCCGTTGTTGCCGGAAGGCGCGCGCCATTGGGCGAACCTGATCGCCATTCTGGCGTGCTTCAACATTCTGTACGCCGGTTGGTCGGCGTTGACGCAGAAGGATTGGAAGTTTGTCATCGGCTACAGCTCGGTCAGTCACATGGGCTACGTGCTATTGGGCATCGCGACGTTGAACGTCATTGGCGTGAGCGGCGCGGTGCTGCTGATGTTCGCCCACGGCATCATGGCGGCGCTGACGTTTTCGTTGATCGGCTTCTTCTATCACCAGACGCATAATCGTAACGTGCCGGACCTGAGCGGGCTGGCGCGGAAGATTCCGTTCATCGGCGTGTGCATGGTGATGGCGGCGATGGCCTCGAGCGGACTGCCGGGGTTTGCGAATTTTGTGAGCGAAGTGATGGTGTTCATCGGTGCCTGGAAGCAGGGTTCGACCGTGTTCCGCATCGCCACCATCTGCGCCGTCTGGGGCATTGTGGTAACGGCCACGTACCTCTTGTGGGCCGTGCGAATCAGTTTCTTCGGCCCATTCGATGAGAAGTGGAACATGCTCAGGGACGCAGTTGGTCCATTGAAGAAGTTCCCCTATGTGTTGCTGATTGTGGTGCTGCTGACCGTGGGGTTCTGTCCCCGGTTGCTGACCGACATCATTCAGAAGACCGTGGCGGACAAAATTGTGGCCACAGATTCACACGGATTTGCACAAATGGAGAAGCGATGAGTCTGTACGCGACCCAATTGGAATGTTTGCTGGTGGTGCTGGCGCTGGGAACGCTGTTGACTGATGCCTTTCGGCCGACTGCGGACAAGCGGAAGCTCGGTTTGCTCTTGGCCGTGTTGGTTGGCCTCACCTTAGTCGCCAGTTTTCTCATGCACCCGGTGGCGAACACGTTCTTCCACGGAACCTACCGGCTGGACGCCTTCGCGCTCTTCTTCAAGCGGTTGTTTCTCGTCGTGACGGCGTTGGTCTTGGTGGCCAGCGCCGAGTTTGCGGACCGGATTGAAGGTGGAATGGCGGAATTTTATGCGCTGGTGCTGTTGGCCGCCACCGGCATGTTGATTATCGCCTCGGTCAACGACTTCATTCTCCTGTTTGTCGCGCTGGAGCTGGTGACGATCACCTTCTACATCCTGACGAGCTATCTGCGTCGGCAACTGACCTCGCTGGAAGCCGGCACCAAGTATTTGATCCTCGGCGCGCTCTCCAGCGGGTTCACTGTTTACGGCATCGCCTACATCTTCGGCACGACCGGCACGACGAACTTCGACACGCTGGCGGCGACTCTTGAACACGGCGCGACGGGCGCTGCGTTCAAACTGGGGATGCTGCTGGTGGTGACCGGCCTCGGCTTCAAGATCGCGAGCGTGCCGTTCCAGATTTGGGCGCCGGACGTTTACCAGGGCGCGCCGACGCCGGTCACGGCGTTTCTCGCCACCGGCAGCAAAGCCGCCGGATTCGCGCTCTTGCTGCGCGTGATGTTGGTGGGACTCTTGCCGGTGAATCACCTCTGGATGACGCTGGTGCTTGTGCTGGCCGCGGCCACGTTGGTGTACGGCAACCTCGGCGCATTGCCCCAACGCAATATCAAACGCCTGCTCGGTTACTCCTCCATCGGACACGCCGGTTACATGCTGATGGGCTTGGCGGCGGTGAACGCCTTGGGCGCGGGCGCGGTGCTGTTCTATCTCGGTCAATACGCCTTCACCAACCTCTGCGCCTTCCTCGCCATCATCGCGGCGACCAAAGTCATCGGCAGCGACGACATTCCGGCATTCGCCGGGCTGGGCAAACGCTCGCCGATTCTGGGCGTCGCGCTGTTCCTCGCGATGGCCTCACTCGCGGGCGTGCCGCCGCTGAGCGGGTTCTTCGGCAAATTCCAGTTGTTCGCCGCCGTGATCGAACGCGCGCAATGGGATTCCCGGTATTACGCATTGGCCGGCATCGGCGCCGCCGCGGTGGTGGTTTCGCTGTATTTCTATTTCAATATCGGCCGCGCCATTTACCTGCAAGAAGCCACGGACACCACGCCCATCCCGGTCAGCCCGGCGATGCGCGTGGCGCTCTACATTTGCATGATCGCCATGATCGGGATCGGGATTTTCCAGCGCCCGCTCGTGGACGCCGCCGTGGACGCCGCCAGCATCTTTGGACTACGATGAAAACACGCACTGAAAAAGATTCGATGGGTCCGCTGGAAGTACCGGTGGACGCGTACTATGGCGTGCAGACCCAGCGCGCCGTCACCAACTTCCCCATCAGCGGGTGGCCGTTGCCCCCGCGTTTGATTCACGCCATGGGCCGCATCAAACGCGCCGCGGCCAAAACGAATCTCGAACTCGGATTGACGGAGAAGAAGGTCGCGGAAGCCATTATCGCCGCGGCGACCGAAGTGGTGGACGGCAAGCTCGACGCGCAGTTTCCGGTGGACATCTTCCAAACCGGCTCCGGCACCTCGACCAACATGAACACCAACGAGGTGATCGCCAGCCGGGCCAATGAAATCCTGGGCGGTAAACGTGGTGACAAGTCACCGGTCCATCCCAACGACCACGTCAATCTCTGCCAGTCCAGCAACGATGTGTTCCCGACGGCGATCCATCTCGGCGTCATCCAGGCGATTCAGGATGAGCTGTTGCCGGCGCTGCAACATCTCCACGGCGAACTCGCGAAGAAAGCCACAGCCTTCGACGGCATCATCAAAATTGGCCGAACCCACTTGCAGGACGCGACGCCTGTAAGGCTCGGCCAGGAATTTGGCGGCTATGCGGCGCAGGTCGAGCAAGGCATCACGCGCGCCAAACGCGCCATCGCCATTCTCAGCGAATTGCCGCTCGGCGGCACCGCCGTCGGTTCCGGTCTGAACGCGCACCCGGAGTTTCCGAAGCAAACCATCGCCAAGCTCGGCAAGGAACTCGGCATGAAGCTGACCGAAGCCGGCAATCACTTCGAAGCCGCGGCCACCCGCGACGCCTGCGTCGAGGCGAACGGCAGCCTGAAAACTGTCGCGGTCAGCCTCGCCAAAATCGCCAACGATATCCGGTTGCTCGGCAGCGGCCCGCGGTGCGGCCTCGGCGAACTCAAGATCCCGGCCGTCCAACCCGGCAGCTCGATTATGCCCGGCAAGGTGAACCCGGTCATTGCGGAAAGTCTGATCCAAGTGTGTCTCTGGGTCATCGGCGCTGACTTGTCGGTCACGCTGGGCGGGTTGCAGAGTTTCTTTGAGTTGAACGTCGGCATGCCGCTCATCGGCGCGCAGATGCTGGAGAGCGTTCAGCTCCTCGCTGCCGGCGCGCGGAACTTTGCCGACGCTTGTGTGAAGGGCATCGAGGCGGACCGGGAACGCTGCGGGTCGCTCGTTGAACAAAGCCTCGCGATGTGCACGCCGCTCGCTCCGGTGATCGGCTACGACAAAGCGGCTGAAATCGCCAAGACGGCCTACAAAGAAGGTAAGACCGTCCGGGAAGTCGCCCGCGAAAAGTCCGGTCTCAGCGCAAAGCAGCTCGACGCAATCTTCAATCTCCGGCAACTCACCGAGCCCGGCATCCGCGGCAAGGGCGGCGAGTAGCCCCTTTGGTCCAGTCGTAATCCCCGGCTGATGCCGGCGGTGTCTCATCGCGACGGAGTTGACCTGCGTCAATTCGCCCGGCGCGGCGACCGCGTATCGTGGCGCGCGGTGGTGATCGAAGACATCCAAAGGAGAGCGACAAGATGAGCCTTATCAAAACCATCCGGAAGAAGATCGCGACGGGGAGGCCGGCATGAACTATCGGCGGCTTTGGGTTGCATTTGGGTTGGTGATTGTCTGCTCCTTCAGCGTGCTCGGATTTTTCGGCCACGAGATTTACCGGATGGCCCCGCCGATTCCGCGACGGGTGATGACCACCGACGGGCAGGTGTTGTTTACCGGCCAGGACATCCGCGACGGCCAGAACGTCTGGCAATCCATGGGCGGACAGGAGGTCGGCACGATCTGGGGCCACGGCGCCTATGTGGCGCCGGATTGGACGGCAGACGAATTGCACCGGGAATTGACCTGGATGCTCGATCACTGGGCGCAGACGGAGCATGGAAAATCCTTCGCGCAGCTCGACGATGAAACCCGGGCGCAGTTGAAAGCGCGGCTCAAAGACGAGATTCGCGCCAACACTTATCACGGCGATACCGGCGACTTGGTGGTGTCCCCATTGCGCGCCGCGGCCATCGCGGCGGTGGGGCAACATTATGCGGGATTGTTTGGCCATGATCCGGCGCTGGCCAAACTGCGCGATGCGTATGCCGTTCCCGCCGATACGATCAAGGACCCGGAACGACAGCGGAAGATGAACGCGTTTTTCTGGTGGGCGGCCTGGGCGTGCGCCACCGACCGCCCCGGACAGGCGATCACGTACACGCAAAACTGGCCGTCGGAAGAGTTGATTGATAACCGGCCGGCCGGTTCGTTGGTGGTGTGGTCGGTGATCAGTTTTGTGTTGTTGCTGGCCGGCGTGGGTGCGCTGGCATGGTATTCGGCGGCGGAAAAGAAACACGGTAACGGGAATGGCGATGCGATCCCGGCGACGGATCCGTTGCGGGCGTTGACGCCCACGCCTTCGATGCGCGCAACGTTGAAGTATTTCTGGGTGGTCATGTTGTTGCTGCTGGTGCAGGTCGGCATGGGGGCCATCACGGCGCATTACGGCGTGGAAGGCGGCGGGTTCTACGGCATTCCACTCGCAAAATGGTTGCCGTATGCCGTGACGCGGACGTGGCACACGCAGTTGGGGATTTTCTGGATCGCGACAGCGTGGCTGGCGACCGGGTTGTTCGTCGCGCCCGCCGTGTCGGGGTACGAGCCGAAGTTTCAGCGGGCCGGAGTAAATTTCCTGTTCGTCTGTCTGTTGATCATCGTGGCCGGGTCGCTGTTCGGCGAATGGCTCGGCATCGAGCAGAAGCTCGGGTTGGTGACGAATTTCTGGTTTGGCGAGCAGGGCTACGAGTACGTGGATCTCGGCCGGTTCTGGCAGTTGTTCCTATTCGTGGGGTTGTTCGTCTGGCTGGGGTTGATGGGGCGGGCGTTGTGGCCGGTCCTGAAGAAACCGAGTGAGAGCCGGCATTTGCTGGCCCTGTTTCTGATCGCGTCGTTGGCGATTGCGGGATTCTACGGCGCCGGGTTGATGTGGCATCGGCAAACCCATCTCGCGCTGGCGGAATACTGGCGGTGGTGGGTGGTGCACTTGTGGGTGGAAGGATTTTTTGAAGTGTTCGCCACGGTGGTGATGGCGTTTTTATTCGTGCGGATGGGACTGCTGCGCGTGACCGGCGCCACGAGCGCGGTGTTGTTTTCGACGGTGATTTTCCTGTCGGGCGGCATCATCGGGACGTTCCATCACTTGTATTTCACCGGCACGCCGACGGCGATTTTGGCGTTGGGCGCGACGTTCAGCGCGCTGGAGGTGGTGCCGCTAGTGCTGATCGGGTTTGAGGCGTACGGCAATCTGACCCTGAGCCGGGCGCGGGATTGGGTGGCGACCTACCGGTGGCCGATTTACTTTTTCGTGGCTGTCGGGTTTTGGAATCTGGTGGGCGCCGGACTGTTCGGCTTCTTCATCAATCCGCCCATCGCGCTGTACTACATGCAGGGATTGAATACGACGCCGGTCCACGCGCACACGGCGTTGTTCGGCGTGTACGGCATGTTGGGGATCGGGTTGATGCTGTTCTGTCTGCGCGGGCTGGCGACGCACCAGGCTTGGCGCACGGGGGCGTTACGGTTCTCGTTCTGGGCGATCAACGGCGGGTTGGCGCTGATGGTATTGCTGAGTCTGCTGCCCATCGGTTTCCTGCAAACTCTGGCCAGTGTCGAACACGGCATGTGGTACGCCCGGTCGGCGGAGTTTTTGCAGACCGGTCTGATGGAACGGTTGCGCTGGTTACGGGTGATCGGTGACAGCATCTTTGCCGTCGGCGCGCTGGCGCTCGGTTGGTTCGTGATCGGCTTGAAGACCGGTTGGTCGGTGAAGACAGACTGATGTGCTGACGACTCCTCAAGCCCGCAAGCCGCCGCTGCCCCGGGAACACGGGGCGTGGGGCATTTTGCTGATTCCCTTTGCAACTGCCGTCGGCGTGGCCGGAGTGTGGAACTTGCCGGTGACGCTGCTGCTGGCGAGCCTCCTCTGTTTTTATCTGGCGCGGACGAGTTATTTGAAGGGCGCCACGCAGTGGATGGTTCTGTTGTTAGCGCTGAGCGGGGCGACGGTCCTGCCGCTGCTGGTGGTATGGAACTTGTGGTGGTTAGCTGCGGTTGGCGTGGTGGCGGCGCCGTTGGCGTTTCGAAAAACCGAGCGCGCGGTGCCGATGCAGTTGCTGGCGGTAGCCGGATTGACGCTGACGGCCCCGGCGGCGTGGTACGCGGCGACCGGACAACTGAATCGGTGGGCCTTCTGGCTGTGGTTATTGAACGCGCTCTATTTTGCCGGCGGCGTGTTCTATGTGAAGATGCACATTGCCGCGGCCATGAAACGCGGTCGCACAGAGGCGGTGCGCGCCAATCTGCTGTATCACGGTTGCCTGACAGTTTTTTTGCTGGCGCTGATGGGGGTGGCGGGTTTTTCATGGTGGGTGGTGTTGGCGTTCGTGCCGGTGGTAACGCGGGCGGTGGTGGGCGCGGTGCGATTGTCGCCGGTCTTGCGGATTAAGCGACTGGGTTGGATGGAGGTGGCGTACTCGCTGGTATACGCCGCAGGGCTGATTGTGGGCATTCGCCTCGGCTGAGGCGTAACGGAGGCTGAATTATGAAGCGTACCGTAGTTTGCGGATTATTCTTATTGGGATTGACGACCGGATTACGGGCGGCGGAAAAGCCGGAACCGGTCATCACGGATGAGAACAAAGCCTGTGTGGATTGTCACCGGAAGAACTCGCCGGCTTTGGTCATGGAGTGGGAACGTTCGCGACACGCAGGGGTAGGCGTGGGTTGCCGGGATTGCCACGGCGCGAAGGAGAGCAAACCGGGCGTGTGGAAACACGCAGGCGTGTGGGTGTCAACATTAGTGACGCCCAAGGATTGCGCGCAGTGCCACGACACGGAGTACAACGAGTTTGAAGCAAGTCATCACGCGAAAGCGGGTGAAATCCTGGCCAGTCTCGACAATGTGCTGGCGGAAAAGATGGCCGGGATGCCGGGCAACATCGCCGACGCCGTGAATGGCTGCTGGCAGTGCCACGGCACGATCGTCAAATTTCAACGGGACGCGCAGGGGAACATTCTCCATGGCAAGGAAGGCGAACCGTTGCTCGATCCGAACACCTGGCCCAACAGCGGGATGGGGCGGTTGAACCCGGACGGTTCGAAAGGATCATGTCACGCCTGTCATTCCCGGCATTCCTTCGAGGCGAAGTTGTCACGGTCGCCGGAAAACTGCGGCAAATGTCACATGGGGCCGGATCATCCGCAGATCGAAATCTACAACGAGAGCAAACACGGCATCGCGTTTTATGCCAACCGCAACTTGATGGCGCTCGACAAGGAAGGCGATTGGGTGCTCGGCAAAGATTATTCCGCCGCGCCAACCTGCGCGACGTGTCACCTTGGCAGTTACATGACGCCGCAAGGGGTGGCGCAAGGCAACAGTCACGATGTCGGCGAACGCATCTCGTGGACATTGCGGCCGGTCATCAGCACCAAGCTGAACCTGGTCACATACGAGGACGGGTACAAGGAAGACTACCCGGAAAACAAGCCGTTGCCGAAAGTCGGTGAAACGGTGAACACCACGGAGAAAGTGGTCGAAAATGAAAAGCTGGTGGCCAGGATCGTCCCGCGCAAGGTGCGAAGCGTCACGACGTGGGAGCAACGCCGCGCGAAGATGAAAGGCGTGTGTCTCAATTGCCACGACCATACCTACGTGGACAATTTTTACGTCCAGTTCGACGAGTTGGTCGAGTTGTACAACAACAAGTTCGCCAAACCGGCGCAGGCCATGATGGATGAGTTGACCCAGGACGGTGTGCTCAACCCGAAAGCGCCGTTCGCGCATGAGGTGCAATGGGTGTTCTGGGAGTTGTGGCATCACGAAGGCCGGCGCGCCCGGCACGGCGCGAGCATGATGGGGCCCGACTACACGCACTGGCACGGCATGTACGAGGTCGGCAAACATTTCTACACCGCATTTCTGCCGGCGGTGGTCAAGGCCGCCGCGGAGAAAAGCCCGGAACTGGGTGAGAAATACCGGAAACAGGTCGCCGCGTTGCTGACGCGCGACGAACACATCTGGATCAAGGGATTGAAACCTGAAGAAGCCGAAGCGCTCCGGAAGATGTACCAGCAACGCTACGGCCAGTAAGCCGGTGGGGGATTACTGGGTCACCGCCGCGCCGTTGGCCAGGGCGCGGCGGATCGTGTGGAGCAATTGGGCCTTATCTAGCGGTTTGCTCAGGTACTCGTACACGCCTTCGCGGACAGCTTCCATGTACTGCCCCCAATCGCCAAACGCCGTGATGATAATCACCGGGATTTTGGGGAACGCCGCTTTCAAGGTCTGAAGGAACGTCACCCCCTGCATCCGCGGCATGGAAACATCCGTGACGACCAGATCGAACGGCGCATGTGTCGCGTTGATGTAGTCCATCGCGCTGACGGCGTCCGGGTGGGCGAGCACAGTGAACCCTTCTTTCTCCAACACCTTGGTCAGGGCCTTCAACAACTCGACGTCGTCGTCAACGAGCAAAATGGTTGAGACTTTCCCCGTGGTTATCACCAGCCGGCAGGGGAGCACTGCCGGTGCCACGGAGGGGTCCAGCGCGGCAACGCCTTGGCGTATCACAACTTAAGCGGAAGCCGGCCGCGGCGGTGTGTCGGTCACAATGTCAGCGAAGTCCGTTTCGACCGACAAATTGGCAGGTCAGCAACTCGGTTCTCGCGAGGAGCGCCGGTAGAGCGTGCGCGACGAGATGCCGAGCATCCGCGCCGCGCGTTCCTTGTCGCCACCGCAAATGTTGAGCGTCTCCTGAATGAGTTGATCTTCCGCCTTGGCCAACGGCGTGCCGATGGGAATGGTTACGGACGGTCCCGTGGCCCGGCCTGCGCCCGGCGAGTGAATGAGCTGGAAGCGTTTGATCGTGTCTTCGGTCGCGACGGCCAGCGCGCGTTGCAGGGTGTTTTCGAGTTCGCGAACATTGCCGGGCCAGGAATGCGCCAGAAGTTGGTCAAGGCCTTCGGGCGCGATGGAACGCACCTCTTTGCGCATCCGGGCCGCATACTTTTTCAGAAAATGATCGGCCAGCAACGGGATATCTTCCTTGCGTTCCCGCAACGGCGGCAGCAACACCTGCACGACGTTGAGCCGGAAATACAGGTCGTCACGAAACTTATTATCCGCAATCGCCTTGTGAATGTCCACGTGCGTGGCGCTGATCACCCGGACATCAATCTGAATATCCTTGGTGCTCCCCAGCCGTTGCAACCGGCCATCCTGCAACACTCGCAGCAACTTGGCCTGCAACGTCGGCGTCATCTCGGCAATTTCGTCGAGGAACAAGGTGCCGCCATGCGCCAGCTCGAACTTGCCAGGCTTGGAAGTGGATGCGCCCGTGAACGCGCCGCGTTCGTAACCGAACAATTCGCTTTCCAGCAGTGTCTCCGGAATGGCCGCGCAACTGATCTTCACGATCGCGTTCTCGCGGCGCATGCTCAGACTGTGAATCAGATCGGCCACGACTTCCTTGCCGGTGCCGCTCTCGCCCTGAATCAACACACTGACATCGGTGGGCGCGATTTGTCTGACGAGTTTTTTGACGGCCACCATCGACGGGCTGTTGCCGACAAAGGCCGCCTCATTGAGTTGCAGTTGGAGTTTCTCACGGAGTTGCCGGTTCTCGGAGGCCAACCGCTGTTTTTCGACGGCCCGCGAGACGGCCCGCAGCAGTTGCGCGCGGTCCAGTGGTTTCTCGATGAAGTCGTACGCGCCGAGCCGCATCGCCTCGACGGCCTTCTCCACCGTGCCGTGGCCGGTAATGATGATGACCTCCACATCCGGGCGGGCTTCCTTTGCGCGGCGCAGCACCTCCACGCCGTCGCGATCCGGCAACATCAAATCGGTGATCATCAGGTCCGCGCCTTGGCTCACGAACGTCTCCAACCCGGCCGCCGCCGTGTGGACGCACGTCACGTGGTAGCCCTCTTTGGCGAGAATCTTCTCCGCGGCGGTGCACAACGCTTCTTCGTCGTCCACCAACAAAATATCAGCGCGTTTGGCCATGTCAGGATTCCTTTGTCAGCGGCAGATGAATGGTGAACACCGTGCCTTTGCCGGCCGTGCTCGTGCATTCGATCCGGCCGCCATGCTCGTCAACGATCTGTTGCGTGAGCGGCAACCCCAGACCGGTCCCGCCCGCTTTGGTGCTGAAGAAGGGTTTGAAAATTTTCGAGCGCTCCTCGGGCGTCATCCCCTTGCCGGTATCCGCGACGCGCAGGAGCACTTCGCGATCCGCCATGGCGGCTTCGATGCGCAACGTGCCGCCTTGCGGCATCGCTTCGATGGCGTTGCGGATCAGATTCAACAACGCCTGCCAGAGCTGGCTCTCGTCCACGTGCATGGGGGGCAGATCCGCCGGCAACGTCGTCTCGACCTTGATCGCGGCGGCCTCAAACAGTGAGCCCATAAAGGACAATCCTTGGGTCAGCAAATCCTGCAGCAAGACCTGTTCGCGCCGCAACTTCGGCAGCCGGGCAAACTGGAGATAATCTTCCGTCACGCGCTGGATGCGCCGCACCTCGGAATCAATCGAACTCAACAACGTCCGCGCCTCGCGGCCGGCGGGCGGACTGGGGGCGGTCAACGTTTCCACCTCGTCGCGCACCAACTCGATGTTTAACGTGATCGAGCTGAGCGGATTGCGGATTTCATGGGCCAACCGCGCGGCCATCGCCCCGATGGTGGCGAGCCGTTCGGATTGCAGCTTCGCTTCTTCGAGGCGTTTGCGGTCGGTGATGTCGCGCAGGATGACGGAGCGCCCCAGCGGCGCGCCCTGCGGATCGCGGAGCATGGACAACGTGAGTTCCACCGGCACTTCCCGGCCCTCCCGGGCCAGCCGGGTCGTCTCGAGTTGACAGAATCCGTGCTGCGCAATCTTCTGGTCAATATACGCCAGCTCGCCGGCTTTGATGCGGTCCGGCGGGATGATGAGGTTCACATGTTTGCCGATGATCTCATCCGCCTTCCAACCAAAGATATGGGCGGCGGCGCGATTCCAGGTCCGAAAGCATTTCTCATTGTCGAGCATGAAGATCACATCGGCGGAGTCATTGACGATACTCTGGAGTTGTTGCAGTTGCCGGTACCGGTCGCTGGCGATGTACGCGTCCATGGCCAGCGAAGCGTCGAGCATGAACACTTTGGTCAACGCCTGCACGCTGGCCGCGGCCCGCTCCGGATCGTTCGCGAAGCGCCGCTGGAGCAACGGGGTGAACAAGTTCAGGTAATGGCTGTATGCCGCCAGATACCAGCGCGGCGACAAGCCCACCCGCTCGTGCGCCTGCCCGATCCGCAACCGCTCCGCAAAATAAGCGTCATCGAAGTTGCCGGCAGTAATGCGCAGCAGATAGTCGTACTGCAACTTCTTGAGCCGCTCCACGGTCGTACGGTCGTGGAGCAACTGCGCCGTTTCCGGGAAAAACTTCAGGTGCTCGTAAAACTCGTCGACCACCAGCGGTGCCTGCTGCTCAAAGAACGGACGCAATGCGCGCAACAACTCTGTGTCGCGCACTTTGATGCTGAGGAATTCCAGTCGTTGCTCGCGTTCCGAACCCGCCATATCGGCTCAGACTAAAAGGAGACTGACACCTTGTCAAACGCTTGTGGAAACTTCTGTTTTCTGGCGGCGTGCGGCCAGATAATAGATCACCGGAACGGCCATCCGGGAAAGCAGTAACGAAGCGATCTCCCCTGCCATCAACGAGATGGCGAGCCCTTGGAAAATCGGGTCGAACAAGATGACACTGGCGCCGACCACGACGGCCGCCGCCGTGAGCATCATCGGCCGGAACCGCACGGCCCCGGCATCAATGACCGCTTCGGCCAGCGGCATGCCTTGGGCAAGGCGCAGTTCGATGAAATCGACGAGGATGATCGAGTTGCGGACGACGATACCGGCCCCGGCGATGAAGCCGATCATCGAGGTCGCGGTGAAGAACGCGCCCATCGCCCAGTGCGCCGGCAGGATGCCGACCAGCGAGAACGGAATCGCCGCCATGATGATGAGGGGCGTCTTGAACGACCGGAACCAGCCCACCACCAGCACGTAGATCAGCACCAGCACCACCGCGAACGCCACACCGAGGTCCCGGAACACTTCCAGCGTGATATGCCATTCGCCGTCCCATTTCATTGCCAGCTTCTCTGTCGAGAACGGCTGCTCCATGTTGTAAATCTTGAGGCCGAGCTTGCGGATCGGGTCGTTCATGTTGAAGATCGCGTAGGCGGGGCTTTCCTCCGCGCCGGCTACGTCGCCCAGCACGTACACGACCCGTTTCATGTTCTTCTCATAAATGCTCGTGTCTTCCGTCGTCGGTTGCGCCTTCACGAGTTCACCCAACGGCACCAGCGTGCCGTTCGGCGAGGCAACGCGCACCGCAAGCAGATCGTTGACGCTGGATCGTTGGTCAACCGGCAACCGTACGACAATGCCGACATCCTCCTTTTCGCGCGGCGTGTGCAGCAGCCCAACCTGCGCGCCGTCCAGCGCGATCCGCAATGCCTCCGCCACTTGCGCGGCGCTGATGCCGTTGAGCGCGGCCTTTTCGTGATCAACTTGGAACACGTACTTCGGTCCGCCGCCTTCCATGTACCAGTCCACATCCACCACGCCGGCCGTCTTGCGAAAGATGTCCTGCATTTGGCGGGCCGTCGCGATCTGTTGTTTGTAGTCCGGCCCATAGATTTCGGCGACGAGCGTCTCCAACACTGGCGGGCCCGGCGGCACTTCGACGACTTTCATGCGCGCGCCCAACTTCGCGGCAATCGGCTCGAGCTTCACCCGGACCCGCTTGGCGATGTCGTGGCTCTGCGCTTTGCGCTCGCTCTTGCCGACGAGGTTGACCTGAATCTCCGCGACGGTCGGCCCTTGCCGGAGGAAATAATGCCGCACCAACCCGTTGAACGTGTACGGCGCGGCGGTGCCGACGTAAATCTGATAGTTCGTGACCTCCGGCTCCTGACGCACGACCTCCGCCAATTCCTGCGCGACCCGGGCCGTTTGCTCCAGCGTCGCGCCTTGATCCATGTCCACGACGACCTCGAACTCGCTCTTGTTGTCGAATGGCAACATCTTCACGCGGACCAGTTTGAAATAGACCATCGACATCGCGCCGAGCAGCAGCACGACCATCGTCACGAGGAACCCGCCTTGCCACAACGGATGATGGATCAGCGGTCCCATCACGTGCCGGTACAACCGCGTCGCCCAATCTTCTTTCACGGGTTCGAGGTGCGCCCGCGCTTCCGCCATCTCCCAACTGCCTTCGCTCGACTCATCGGCAACCGGCGCCGTCAATTCACTCGATTTCGCCGCACCGGCGGCTTTCTCCTCAGCGGCCCGGTGCCGCAGAATCCGGCAGGCCGCCCACGGCGTCACCGCAAACGACACGATCATCGAAAACACCATCGCCGCGCTCGACCCAATCGGAATCGGGCGCATGTACGGTCCCATCAACCCACTGACGAACGCCATCGGCAGAATCGCCGCGATGACGGTCAACGTCGCCAGAATCAGCGGGCTGCCGACTTCCACCACGGCTTCCGTCGTCACCTCAAGGAACGGCCGGCCCTTGTTTTGCGGCAGATGGAAATGCCGGACGATGTTCTCGACGCCGACAATCGGGTCGTCCACCAAGATGCCGATGGAAAAGATCAGCGCGAACAACGTGATCCGGTTGAGCGTGAAGCCAAGGAAATAAAACGTCGCCAACGTCAGCGCCAAGGTCACCGGAATCGCCACCGCGACCACACCCGACTCGCGCCAGCCGAGCACGAGCGCGATGAGCAGGCTCACGCCGATGACCGCGATGCCCATGTGGAAGAGCAGCTCGTTGGATTTTTCCTCGGCCGTCTGCCCATAGTTGCGCGTGATGGCGATGTTCACGTCGCTCGGAATGATCCGGCCCTTGAGCAGAGCGACCTTCTTCAGCACGTCGTCCACGACCCCAATCGCGTTCGCGCCTTTGCGTTTCGCGATGGAAATCGTCACCGCCGGATACTCGCCGGTATCGCGCTTGGATGTCGCCGCGCCTTGACCGAACAGCACGTACTGATTCGGCTCTTCCGGCCCGTCCACCACTGTCGCGACGTCGCGGACATACACCGGCTTGCCGTTGAACACGCCCAGCACGACCGACTTCACATCCTCGGCGTCCTTGAGGAATCCGCCGGTGTCCACGGTCAACTCCCGGTTCTCCGCGGCGAAACTGCCTTCCTTCAACTGCTGGTTGGCCGCCTGCAACATCTGCGTCACCCGGAGCGGATCGAGGTGGTACGCCGCCAGCTTTGCCGAATCCAGCAGCACGCGGACTTGCCGGCGGTCGCCGCCGATCAACGTCGTCGTGGACACGTTCTGCACTTGCGCAATCTGCGCGTCGAGTTGCGCGGCGACCCGGCGCAACTCGTAATGGTCATAGCGCTTGCTCCACAACGTCAGCGCCAGCACCGGCACGTCATCAATCCGGCGCGGCTTGATCAATGGCTGCGACACGCCGGGCGGGATCTTGTCGAAATTGGCGAACATCTTCTGGTTGAGCCGGACGATGGCCGCTTCCTCGTTCTCGCCGACGAGAAACCGCACGATCACCATCGACATGCCGGGACTGGAGGTGGAGTAGATATATTCGACGCCGGGAATCTCCCAGAGCAACTGCTCCATTGGTCGGGTGACGCGTTCCTCGACTTCCTTCGCGTTCATGCCCGGCGCCTTCACGAAGATGTCGATCATCGGCACGATGATCTGCGGCTCTTCCTCGCGCGGCAGCAACAACACCGCCCCCACACCGAGTAACACCGACGCCACCACGATCAACGGCGTCAGCTTCGAATCAATGAAGAACCGGACAATCTTCGACGTGAAACCAAATTGATGCGCGTGATGTTCAGTGCTCATCCACCCGCGCTCCGTCATTCAGTTCCGCTTCGGCACGCACGACCACTTTCTCGCCGGGTTCCAAGCCGGATAAAATCTCGACGGCGTCGAGATATTCTTTGCCGGGTTTCACCAGCCGCATCTGCGCCTGGCCGTCCGTGACCACGAACAGATAGGTCAACTGCCCCCGCTCGTGCAGCGCCGACTTCGGAACGAATATGGCCGTGCGTTCACCGATGAGCAGTTGCGCGCGGCCAAACATGCCGGACCGCAACGGTTGCCGGCAGTCCAAATCAATTTTGACGAGAAAGCTGCGGGTGGCGGGATCCGCCGCCGGAACGACTTCCGCGATCGGGCCAGCGCATTTCTCCCCGGTAGCATCCACCACGACGTTCGCGCTCTTGCCGACCACCACCGCTTCGGCAAACCGGTCCGGCACCTGCGCTTCAAGCCGGAACGCGCCTGCTTGCTCGATGACGAACAACGGCTTGCCGGGAGCCGCCATATCACCGGCATCGCACAACTTTTGCGCGACAACTCCGGTGAACGGGGCGGTGAGCGTCGCATAACTCAGTGCGGTTTCGGCCACCCGGTAACGCGATTGCACGGCGTCGAACTCCGCGCGGGTTGCGGCTTGTTTGTCGAGCAACGCCTTGAAGCGGTTGTAGTCGGCTTGGGCGCGTTCGAATTCCGCGCGCAGGTCCCGGTCGTCGAGCTTCGCCAACAACTGACCCGCGGTGACAGTGTCCCCGGCGGTGACGGGAATTTGTTCGATGGACGCCATGACCTTGGCGGAAACCGTCGCGGCAAGCTTGGGCCGCACCGTGCCGACCACCTCATGAATGTCCGGCACGCTTTTCAGTGCGGCAGTGAGTGTCTGCACTTTGACCGCCGGGCGGTTGTCTTCAGCACGTTCCTGTTTCGGCCCGCAGCCGAACAGCAACGGGAGGGCGATCGCCGGAAAAATCCAAGAGGTCCGTTTCATCCATCATTCCTTCCACGATTTGCCCAAGGCCCGGTCGAGGGCGGCTAGGGCGATCAAATAATCCGCTTTCGCCGCGGCGCGGCGTTGCCGGGCGGAGGTTACCGCCGTTTCGGCATCGAGCAACTGGGTGAGCAGTGCGAGGCCGTTGGCGTATCGGTCCTTCGTAATCTGCCGGCTTTCTTCGGCTTGGGCCACGACATGGGTGGTGGTTTCCAACCGGGCTTGAGCCTCGTCGAGATTCAACCGCGCTTGTTTGACTTCGAATTGAATCGCCAACTCCAGTTTGCGCAATTGTTCCCGGGTGGCGGCGAGATGGGCGCGGGCTTCGGCCACTTGGCCGCGCGTGAGGAAACCGTCGAACACATTCAACTCCACACTCACGCCCCCGACCCAGCTATTGGCATAATGCCGGGCATCACCGCTGTCGAGGTCGTAACTCGCAAACGCATGGAGATGCGGCCGATTGCCGCTGGCCGCAATCCGCACTTGTTTCTCCACCGCCGCGACCGCTTTTTGCGCGGCGAGCAGTTCGGGGCGGGCAACCAATTCATTGGCGGGCGCGCGTCCCGCCGCGCCGCCCGGCGGAACGGCTTGGTCGGAGCCAAACCCACCGTCGCCCGCCGTCACATTTTCATCTTCCCCCACGCCGAGCACGTTGCGGAAGACCGTTTCCGAAAGGGCCAGCGCGTTGCGGGCGCGAACGAGATTCTCGCGGGCTTCCGCGAGCCGGACTTCGGCGTCAAGCAGGTCGCTCTTCAATACCGCGCCCTGGCTGAACCGGTTGCTGGCCACGTTGACGTTGGATGCCATGCTGTTCACGGCGGCGGCGGCGGCCGCGATGAATTGCCGGGCTTTGCCGATGGTGTGGAACGCGCGGGTGACTTCAAAGACAAGGTCGTTGCGGACCGCGGCGAGCGATTGTTCGGTGGCTTCCGCGCCGAGGCGCGCGGCTTGCCGGGTGGCGACATTGCGCCCGCCGTCGTACAGCGACCATTGGGCGAGGATCTTGGTGTTGAGATTGTCGGTGGTTTCCGGGTGGTTGAAGTTCGCGCCGAAGTTGAACGCCCGTTGGTTGAGCGTCATCATGAACGCCTGCACTGGATTGTCGCTGGCGGCGTAGCTTTCACTGACCCGCACCTGTGGCCAGAATGCGGCGTCGGCTTGGCGCAGTCCGGCGCGCGCGGCGGCAATGCGTTGCTGGGCGGTGGCCAGGTCCGGGTTCTTCGCCAGCGCGAGCCGGATGGCTTCATCCAGCGTCAAAACGCGGGGTGCGTCTTGGGCGTGAACGCTCGCGGTCAGAGCAACGACAAGAATGGCGACGGCCCATTTCATTTTCCGCAGCAACTGCCGCCACTGCTGCCAACGCCGAATTTCTTGAGGATGTCCTCCATCAGGCACCACTTGGTAATGCCGGATTGGAAGAGGTTGGCACCGACAAAGGCCGTGAACCACAGCCAGTACGGGCTTACCCAATGCGCCAGCGCGAGACTGATCAGGATGAATGTGCCGGCAATGATACGGATGTAGCGTTCAATGGTCATGATGTTGTTTCCTCCGATTAACGAAAACTCCCGCCGATCAGTCCGCCGATCACCATGCCGTACACGGTGCTGATCCACGGATTGCTGGAAAGCGGGCACGTGCCGGTCGAGCAACCGATGAACCGGTAGTTGGCATAACCGAGCGCCCCGCCGATGACGATTCCGATGACAAGTTTGGCAATCATGTCGCCCATACTGAGCCGCCGGCCTGCCGAAAGTTACAGGTGAGATGCGGCCTGTAACCATTACTTTTCCCCCGCAATCTTATACCACGGAGGCTGACCGAGATGAAACCGATTCTTCAATGGATGATGTCGGCGTTGGTGGTGGCCGATGTGTACGGACAAATCAGCAACCGGGACCGCACAGGGTGGGCGTCATCAACTTGGATTGGGTGGATCAAGCCCGGCACCGGCCCGTGCCGGCACGCATCTATTATCCGCAGGATGGCGCCGGTCCGTTTCCGGTGATCATCTTTTCGCATGGACTGGGTGGCTCCCGGGAAGGCTATGAGTATCTGGACCGGTTCTGGGCGAGTCCCGGGTACGTCAGCGTTCACATTCAGCACAGTGGCAGCGACCCGGCAGTGTGGCAGGGCAGCAACCGGCCGTTCCGCGACATGCAGCGCGCGGCGGGACAAAGTGTCAGCAATTGCGGTTGGAGTCGACACTTTGTCACCGCGCGTCGCCTCGTGCGCGCGACCGGTTGTGCGCAAGGCCTTCGGTTCGCGTTTGTTGTCCATGTTGTGTCTCGTTGGTATTCCCGGTGCTAACCTGTTCGGCGCCTCGGAGAGGCGCTCTGACTGCGCCTGAATATCGGTGATGGACTGGGTGATTCCATGAAAAATATCTTCCGTGTTTTGTCCGTTCTCGCACTGCTCGCAGGTCGGCAGGCGTTGGGTGACTCCGCGCCTGCGGAGGTGGAGGCGCTGAAACAGGAGAACGCCGAACTCCGTCAGCGCCTGGAGAAAGTCGAGGGCGAGTTGGGCGAAATCAAACAACTGCTCCACCAACGCGCTTCCGCGCCGATTCCGGCGTTGACTCAGGAAGAGGTGGGCAAACTCAAGACGCTGGCGGCCATCAAAGGCCAACCGGTTCATTCCGGTCTGGATCTCCAACTCTACGGCTACATCAAGCTCGACGCGGCATTTGATTCCGCCCGCACGTCCAGTGGCGATTACGCGCGGTGGGTGGAATCCGAGGAAGGGGGCCGGCACAGCGATCTGTTCAACCTAACGGCCAACCAAACCCGGTTGGGGGCCATACTCAAAGGTCCCTCCAGTCCGGATCTGACCACCGCCGGTCTCGTCGAGATTGACTTCTATGGAGGTGGCGCGGAGAACAAACCCAACCCGATGCTGCGTCAGGCGTACGTCACGGCCACGTGGCCGCAATGGCATCTGACCGCCTTGGCCGGTCAGACCGCCGACGTGATCTCGCCGCTGGTGACGCCCACGCTCAATTACACCGTCGGCTGGTGGCAGGGCGACATTGGTTACCGGCGCCCGCAGATCCGCCTGACCGAATCGCTTCCGGTGACGGACAATCTGACCGTCAAGTTGGAACTGGCGGCGTCGCGCACGATTGGTTGCACGAATTCCTGGACCGGGGCCAACTACGACACGGGGCAGGAGGTCGGATTCCCCACGGTTCAGGGTCGGGCCAGCGTCAGTCTCCCCCTGTTGACGAAGAAACCAACCACGGTCGGTGTTTCCGGCCACTGGGGCCAGCAGGAATACAACGCCCACCGGAAAGTGGACACTTGGTCGTTGAACGTGGACCTGACGTTGCCGGTCACCACTTGGCTTGCGCTCCAAGCCGAAGGGTTTGTCGGGCAAAACCTCGATGCCTACCTCGGCGGCGTCGGCCAGGGAGTGCGCGTGGTCAGCGCCACG
Organism: Verrucomicrobiia bacterium; assembly: GCA_037441425.1. Lineage (GTDB taxonomy): Bacteria > Verrucomicrobiota > Verrucomicrobiia > Palsa-1439 > Palsa-1439 > JBBISF01. Next base: position 3,541 of record JBBISF010000001.1, on the reverse strand, counting down.
GATTACCGGGGCATTCGCGCCCGTGGCGGCTGGGCCGCACTCACGCTGACCCCGGATGCCAGGTGGCAGTTCAACGTCGGCGCCGGGTGTGACGACCCCAACGATGACGAGCTGGCCACCGGGGGCCGGACCTACAACGAACTCGTCTTCGGCAACGCGCAGTACGCCCTCAACGCCAGCCTGACACTCGGCGCCGAAATCAGCTGCTTGCGCACGGGTTATAAGGCGCAAGCCGGCGGCAACAGCCTCCGTGAGCAGTTGTCGGTGATCTACAAGTTCTAGCAGGTGCGCGAATCGTCCGCCGAGAGTTTGGTCTTCAGGAACGCGGTCAACCCCAGCGGGTCGTCGGTGCCGATGCGGATGGCGGTTTTCTGGAGCTGGATGCGGACACAATCGTAGCCCCAGAGATTCCAAAGCCAGCCGCCGCCGGGGCGATAGTGGATACCCCAACCATCCAGGAAGCTGGACCGGGCGGCTTCCACACCGCGCATGTCCGTGTACCGGATGTTCTTGTGGAACAGCGGAACCGGGCCAAACTTGACGGCCAGTTTCTCGCCGGCATCGCGCACGGTCAGCGTGCCGAAACACGCCGCCAGCAACGTCACAATCACCGCACCGAGCAACAGTCCCGTACGGTCCGGTGATCGCGGCGGTTGGCGCGCGGCCACGATGGCGAGGATTGCCGCCAAGCCGAGCAAGGTCAGGTACAACGGCGCCTTCTGCGTATGGCAATAGTTCATTGCCCGCCTCTGGTCTCTTTTACGGGAGCCGTTGCGGAAAGACAAGCCGCCGCGTCCATCACCGGTCTACTGCCGGTTCTGGACGAGCACTTCCACGACGTGCGGGTCGGCCAGGGTGGTGGTGTCGCCGATCTGTTCAATTTGATTCTCCGCGATCTTGCGCAGGATCCGGCGCATGATCTTGCCGGACCGGGTTTTGGGCAGTGCCGGCGCAAACTGGAGTTTGTCCGGCACGGCAATGGACCCAATCTCTTTGCGGACGTGGGCGGCGAGTTCCTTCTTCAGTTCCTCGCTTTCATGGACGCCGTCCCGCAGCGTGACAAAGGCGTAGAGCGCCTGGCCTTTGATCTCATGTGGCATCGGGGCCACGGCGGCCTCGGCCACTTTCGGATGGCTGACCAGCGCGCTTTCCACCTCGGCGGTGCCGATGCGGTGGCCGGACACATTGACCACGTCGTCAATCCGGCCCATCAACCAGAAATCCCCATCTTCATCTTTCCGGCAACCGTCGCCGGTGAAGTAGATGTTCTTGTACATGGTGAAATACGTGCTGATGAACCGGTTGTGGTCGCCCCACGTGGTGCGCATCATGCCGGGCCACGGTTTCTGGATGCAGAGTTTGCCGCCTTCGTTGGGACGGCACTCGCTGCCGTCGTCGCGCAGGATGACCGGCTCGACGCCAAAGAACGGTTTGGTGGCGCTGCCGGGTTTCAACGTCGTCGCCCCCGGCAACGCCGTGATGAGAATCCCGCCGGTCTCCGTCTGCCACCACGTGTCCACAATCGGGATGCGTTCCTTGCCGATGACTTTGTAATACCACATCCACGCTTCCGGGTTGATCGGTTCGCCCACCGTGCCGAGCACGCGCAGTGAACTCAGGTCGTACTTGTTCGGCCATTCGTCGCCCAACCGGATGAGCGCGCGGATCGCCGTCGGCGCGGTGTAGAACACGGTGCACTTGAATTTCTGGACGATGTGCCAGAACCGCCCGGCATCCGGGAACGTCGGCACACCCTCGAACATCACGCTGGTCGCGCCGTTGCACAGCGGGCCATAGACGATGTAACTGTGGCCGGTCACCCACCCGATGTCCGCCGTGCACCAGTAAATGTCGTCATCGTGGATGTCGAAGACGTACTTGTGCGTCAACGCCGCGTGCAGGAGATAGCCGGCGGTGGAATGGACCACGCCTTTCGGTTTGCCGGTCGAGCCGGACGTGTAGAGGATGAACAGAGAATCTTCCGCGTCGAGTTTTTCCGGCGGACAATCCGGCGCGGCCTTCGCCATTTCCTCGTGATACCAAACATCGCGCCCCGGCTGCATCGCGCACGGATCAGCCGTGCGCCGGTACACCACCATCGTCTCGATGGACTTGGTTTTGGCGCAGGCCTCGTCGCAAATCTCCTTCAGTTTGATCTGCTTGCCGGCCCGCAATGACACGTTGCAGGTGATCAACATCTTGCACGCCGAATCATTGATCCGGTCCGCCAACGAATCCGCGCTGAACCCGCCGAAGATGATCGAATGAATCGCCCCGATGCGGGCGCAGGCGAGCATCACGACCGGCAATTCCGGCACCATGCCCATGTAGATCGCCACCCGGTCGCCCTTCTTCACGCCGTGCGACTTGAGCACGTTGGCGAACTGGCACACCTCGGCGTGCAACTGTCTGTAGGTGATCTTTTTGACTTCGTTTTCCGGTTCGCCCTGCCAGAGGAGGGCGACCTTGTCGGCCGTCGCGGTTTTCAGGTGCCGGTCGAGACAGTTGACCGTGAGATTGAGTTGCCCATCCTCGAACCACGTGTGCTTGATCACGCGGTTATCGGTGTTCCAGGTGAACTTGCGGGCCACGGTCGGCGGCTTGAACCACTCCAGCGTGCCGGCCTGCTCCAGCCAGAACGCGTCGGAATCTTTGACCGACCGCGCGTACATCTGGGCATACTGGGCGGCGTTGACGTGGGCGCGGCGGACGACCTCGGCCGACGGCGGGAACTTCCGGGTTTCAGTCATTAGGGAATCGGTGGAAATGGCTTTCTTCTGCTCCGTCATGATCTGGTTCTCCTACTGGTTCACGATTTCCCGGGCGACCGCTCGCAGGAAATCAACGCCTTCACCGAAGGTAACCGGAGCCGCACCTGCCGGCAAGCAGAAATGAACGCCCCGGGGGGTTCACAGGAAGACCGGGAAGGACGGAGAACAGCCCCCAAACGGATTTTCACAGGAGGTAGCGAAGCGGGTGGTTCCATCCTCCGTCGTCGTTTGCCGGATCACAGATTGATCGGGAACTCGGCGACGGCATCTAAGGTGGCCGTGACACCGGACCCGCTGAAGTGGAGCTTGTAGTACTCGCCCTTGCGAACGACGAACGTCAACGTCTGGCCGTGCGTGGCGTACCCGGCACTGAGGTCCACCCGGAACCGGCCGCGGATGGTCGTCGGCGGATTGTTGGCGTCGGTCAAGGCGTCCACGATGCCGTTGCAGGGCAATTGATTCGTCAGGATCGTCACCCGGGCCATGACCAGCACATCGTGCAGCAGACTCGGTTGCCGGACGGTTTCCAGCGTGGCGACCCCGGTCGCGTACGCGCCGCTCCGGGTAAGGCTATGAGGTTTACTGCATGCTGCCGCGCGTTGCCCTATGGACAAGGGGAAGTTTCTCCTCAGCGCTCGCTTCTACCAATGGAAATCAATGGTAATGCGGGCGTTGTGGGGCAGAGGGCGCAGTCGTCGCGATTCCAGCGAGCTTGAGGCGGCTCCATCGTGAGATTTGCGCGGATTGCTGACCGAGGCGCAGTCGTCGCG